>NZ_JBITMD010000010.1:0-416571 GCF_044465905.1 Nonomuraea sp. NPDC049480 | reverse complement strand
AGCCCCACCGAGACGAGAACGATCTCTCCCGGCGAGTCGCTCACCTGGAAAAATTCAGAGAGCAGGTCTGGTCACTTTCACCTGAGCGGCATCACCCGTCCCGGAAGGGGTTCGGCTAGGGCGAGGCGGGCTTGGGCGGCGTGGACCTGGTCGAACTGGATGGAGCGCTGATAGCCGCTGGCGAAGCCGGCAGGGCCTGGCCGGCGTAGTTGGCAGCGCGCTGATGTTGGCCGATGCGCCGGCAGCAGAAGCCGTCGGCGGCCAGTTCGGCAGGGCCGAAGGTGGGGATCCAGGTGGGATCGTCGTCGCGGGCTCTGGGCGTATAGGTGTCCTCGGCCTGGCCGACAGCTCTTCTGCCTGTCGTCTAGCGTGGGCGTCTGGTTCGGAGCCGTTAGCGGTGTCGGCGGCCACAGCGAAGGCGCGGGCATGACGCAGGTGCAGAAAGGCCATGACGCGAGGCGATGCCTGGGCGCGCTGCCCGGCCTCGACCGCGGCGACGGCGGGCCTGTTGGACAGCGTCGGGGTGGCGTTGGGGCTTCTCGTATTGTGCGAGGGCGCGGTAGACCCTGGCGAGGGAGGGGTTGTGACCCTTGCGCTTGCCGGTCGCCCTGTATCTAACCTCTGTGGTCAGTACAGCTAGCCGACGGTGACCAGGCCGCTCTCGTAGGCGGCGATCACCAGCTGGGCGCGGTCGCGGGCGTGTAACTTGGCCAGCAACTGGCCGATGTGGGTCTTCACGGTGGCCATGCTGACGATGAGGTGTTCGGTGATCTCGGTGTTGGACAGCCCCTGGCCGATGAGCTTGAGCACCTCGCGTTCCCGTGCCGTGATGCCGTTCAGGGAGCGGGCCGCCCGTTGCCGAGATTGCGGCTGCCGGGCGAACTCCCCGATGAGGCGCCGGGTCACGGAGGGCGCGAGCAGCGCCTCGCCGCCTGCCACGATCCGGATCGCGGAGAGCAGGTCGCCGGGCGGGGTGTCCTTGAGCAGGAACCCGCTGGCGCCCGCGCGCAGCGCTGAGAAGACGTAGGCGTCCAGGTCGAAGGTGGTCAGAATCAGCACCTTCACGCCCGCGGTCGCCGGTTCCCCGCAGATCCGCCGGGTCGCTTCGATCCCGTCGAGTTCAGGCATCCGGATGTCCATCAGCACGACGTCCGGCCGTAGCGCGGTGGCCTGCTTGACGGCCTGCAGCCCGTCCCCGGCCTCGCCGACGACCTCCAACCCGGGGGTGGTGCCGATCAGCAGCGCGAAGCTCGCCCTGAGCAATTGCTGGTCGTCGGCGATCAGCACCCGGACGCCGGTCACGTGGGCACCCCCTCCAGCGGGAGCCTCGCGTGGACCCGGAACCCGCGGCCTGCCAGTGGCCCGGCGGTGAACTCGCCCCCGTAGACGGTGACGCGTTCGCGCATGCCGATCAGCCCGTGGCCCGGGGGGCGGCCGGTCGGAGCCCGGCGGCCGTCGTCGGTCACTTCGATCTCCATGGCATTGTCCGTCCTGTCGACCCGCACCACGCAGCGCGCCGGAGCGGCATGCTTGATCACGTTGGTCAGGGACTCCTGCACGATGCGGTAGACCGCGAGCCCGATGGTAGCCGGAATGGTGTCGAGCCCGTCACCGATCCGCAGGTCGACCAGGGCCCCGGCGGAGGTCGTGTGGTCCGCGAGCTCGGCCAGCCGGTCGGCGGTCGGCGCCGGCTCCAGCTGCGCGGCTCCCTGCGGATCCTCGTCAACGGCGCGCAGCAGGCCGAGCATGCGCCGCAGCTCCCGGGCGGCCTCGCGGCTGCTGGCCTCGATGACGGTCAGGGCGGAGCGGGCCTCCTCAGGCCGCTCGTCGCCGACGTGGAGGGCCACGGACGCCTGCACGGTGATCAGGCTCAGGCTGTGCGCGACGCCGTCGTGCAGGTCGCGCGCGATGCGCAGCCGCTCGTCGGTCAGCACCTGCTGGGCGGCCCGAGCCTCGTGGTCCCGGCGGGCGCGCACCGCGCGTCCCACCACCCACACCGCAACCGGAATGATCATCTGGGTGACAAGCATGGGTAGCGATCTGCCCCAATCCGGCCGCGGCTCCAGCGCCACCGCGAAGAGGACCGCCGCGGAGATGCCACCCACGGACAGGACGAGCGCGGCCACGGCACGGCGGGACGGCGCCGTCACGGCCACCGGATAGATCGCGAAGACGAGGAGCAGGTCGGGCACGAAGGCCGCGTGGGGTGGCACCCACTGCAAGGCCACTACCAGCATGCTGGTTCCGGCCACGACCGCCAGCACCGGAACGGGCCGGTGGCGGCGGACCGCCAACGGCAGCCCCATGAGAACTCCGGCGAGGATGGGCAACGGCTCGACTCCCTCGTCCGGCGGCATCTGTTCGATGGTGTCCACCACGGCGAAGAACGTCAGGAACACGGCGATCGCCAGGTCGCCGAGGAGCTGGAACACGGGCCGCATCCTCAACAGCAGCGGCGGCCGGAGATCATGGGTCATGACGGAACGCTAGCCCGTGCCTGCCCGGCTCCGGCTCAGACCACGGTATGAGACCCATACCAGACCGTGCTCCGATGTTCCCGGCCGCCAGATTCGCGACCGTTGACGGCATGATCGAACTACGCGGACTCACCAGCATCTTCAACAAGCGCGGCGACCGGGCCGGGCGCGGCCGGGCGCGGGGCCTGACACTCGCGGGGGTGGTCGGGGGCGCGGCGGTCCTCGCTGCGGCGATGGCGCCACCGGCGAGCGCGATCATCGGTGGGCGCGACGCCACCGAGAACTATTCCTTCACCGTGACCCTGCGCGACGGCAAGGGCGTGCACTACTGCGGGGGCACGCTCGTCGCTCCGCAGTGGGTGGTGACGGCGGGACACTGCTCGCACGTCCCGGTCGGCCAGGTCAGCGCCAAGGTCGGCGGCACCGACGTCGAAAAGGGCGGCAGCGTGCGCCGCATCACGAAGATCGTCAGGCACCCCGACTACACCGCCGACCCGAACGACCTGCGGCACGACATCGCACTCCTCAAGCTGGACCGGCCGGTCCGGGAGACGCCGATCAGGATCGCCGCCGGGTCCGGCGCTCCGAGAACCCAAGTCCGTCTCCTGGGCTGGGGCATGACCTGCGAAGACGGAAACGAGTGCCCGGAGCCGCCGGTCACCCTGCAGGAGCTGGACAGCGAGATCGTCCCCGACAACCGGTGCACGGGCATCGACGCTGCGGGCGACATCTGCTCTGAACACCCCGCCCAAAAGGCCCAGAGCTGCATGCTCGACTCCGGCGGCCCCATGGTGCGCAAGATCAGGGCACGCTGGGAGCTGGTCGGCGTCACCAGCCGCGACGGTGACGAGAAGACCAACCCGAACTGCGTCGGACCCGGGGTGTGGACCGACGCCGCAGCCTACAAGGGCTGGATCAGGAGAACGGCCGGCATCGGAGCGCAGTACCCCACGGCCTGAGAAACCTTCCATTTTTCGTGCTGCGGACCTTGTAAGGAGTCCGCAGCCCGGAACATGTACTGCAGGCTGTCCCACGGCATCACCCCGAAGGATTCGGTGCTGACCTGCAGACTGGCCCACAGGGCCTCTTCCAGCCCGAGCCGCTCGTCCACCTGATGCGTCCGGTCGCGGGCGACCTGCTCCGGCGGGCGCTCGACCAGGAAACTCGCGGCCCCGCCCGGGGCTACGCCACCTGTCGATCTGCGCGTGGTAGATCACCCGCCGGACGTAGACCTCCGGGTCGCCCTTGATGCTCCGCCAGCGACCGGCGGCCTTGACCAGCGCGCTCTGCAGCAGGTCGGCTCAACCCGCGTGATGGTCGTGTTCCTGGGCGTGAAGACTCTGATCACCACGGACATCGACAGCCATGTGCAAGGTGAGCGGCACGCCCGGAACCTGGGTCCGGATCGGGTGACGCCTACTCGAAGAGGGATGGGTCTCCCGTGCCTCGGCGAAGGATCTCGGGCTCCTCCTGCGAGAGATCGATGACGGTCGTCGGGGTGGCGCCGCATTCGCCGGAGTCGATGACGGCGTCCACCACGTAGTCGAGCCTTTCCTTGATCTCCCAGCCCTGGGTCATCGGTTCGGTCTCGTCGGGCAGCAGCAGGGTGCTCGACAGCAGCGGCTCGCCGAACTCGTTCAGCAGCGCTTGGGTGACAACGTGATCAGGGATCCGGACGCCGACCGTCTTCTTCCTGGGGTGCAGCAACCGTCGCGGCACCTCCTTGGTTGCGGGCAGGATGAACGTGTAACCGCCGGGAGTCGCCGCCTTGACCAGCCGGAACACCGCATTGCTCACATGAACGAACTGGCCGAATTGGGCGAAATCTCTACAGATCAGAGTGAAGTGGTGGTCGCTGCCTAGGCTGCGGATCTCCCTGATCCGGTCGATGCCCTCCTTGTTGCCCAGCCGGCACCCCAGGGCGTAGCACGAGTCGGTCGGGTATGCGATCAGCCCGTCCGAACGCAAGAGCTCGACGACCTGACTGATCAGGCGAGGCTGGGGATTGTCCGGGTGTAGATCGAAGTACTTGGCCACATCTTGGATCTTAGGGAGCGGACCACCTCACCGCATGACACGCACCCCCCCACGGATGGTGTCCCACCGAGTGGTGGATCAACGATCTCGCCGTGCGGCCTACTCGAGCCAACAACCCTGAGCGGGTGAGCAACTACACCGCTCTGCGGGACGTCACCCGCCGGCAGCGGCACGTTCGCGAACAAGGCGATGCGGAAGACCGTCTCTGATCGCTGGACCTCCCGCTGGGCAAGCCTTCTACCCATCGCGTGGTCGACAGTCATGCGAGCGTCCCTCCGGGCTCGACGAGCAACTGTTTCCGCGTGATCTCGACCAGACCACCGTCTTGCCCGAGCCCAGGGACCCTAGGCGAGGAACGCCACTGTGGCGCGATCGAGTTCGGCCAGGTCGAGGCGGAAGCGGTCCGGGCCGACGGGCTGGGAGACGTTCCAGCCGATCCACGTCGGGACCGGTCCGGGGTAGGTCGCTTCCACAGCGACCGGGGTCGGGTGGGGAGCTCGTAGAACCTGGCTGAGGCGGCTCGGTGCAGGCGCGGGCTCGCCCTGTCGCCAGACGGTCACCGCACCGGCGCTTCTCCAGGCGTTCACCACGCCGACCTCCAGCGTCTGGGGAGGGGTGCCGGGCAGCAGGGACGTCCCGTCGGGGAGCTTCCAGAAGGCGGCGGCATCTCCCAGCTCGGCCCCTGTGCGGGCGAGTGCGGTCTGGAGATCGCGAATGAAGCGGGTGCGTACGGGGGCGGTGATGCCGGTCAGGCGCACCCCGAGGAAGATCTTGGTGGTGAAGAACACCTCGACGGCCAGGTCGTCGGGTTCCCCCAGCCAGTCACTGAGATCTTCTTCCCCGGTCAGGACGATAGGCGTTTCCCAGGCCCCGTCGATGGCGGCCTGAACCAGCGTCGGCCGCAATGCCGCCCACATGTGCACCGGATGGGGATCGCCCACCACAAGCCTCCCGTTCCCGGCCCTCTGCTCGCGCCCCCTGGCCGGCCGGGGGGCCGCGGGCGATCATCGGGTCAGCGCTTTGGGGTCTAATCTAACCTCTCGTTCCTGGAACCCGCCCTGCACGGTCCGACCGATCAGCTAGGAGCGCCCTGGGGAATCCAACTGCCCGACGACGACGTCGCGCACATCGTGATCGTCGGGCGCGGCACCGCCCATCTCCAACCAGGTCGAGATCGGTAGAGGGCCCGGCGCAACATCTCTCCGTCTCCACGCGGCAACACGTCATCCATACGGCCTGCGGCGGCGAAGCATAGAAGGACACATCGGACCGACGGAGGGACTCCACATGCGTACCGCCATCAGGTTTGTCATCGTGCTCGTCGGGCTGATCATCGTTGCTTCGATGACCGCCACCGCTTCGGCCGCGACGGCCATCGAGTACGGGCTCATCTTCTGATCCGGGCGCGGCGGCACTGGCACCCCACCGGGCCGGCCAGTGCGGGATATGCAGTCCAGCCTGTGGTAGACGCCGTCGGCCGGTGCCCTTTCGCCGCGACGGTGCGGTGGACGGTCGTTCATCTCACACTTTCAACGCTCTTCGTGATGGCCGGACCTGGTCACCGAGCTCTCGTGGGCTGGTGAACGACCTCTTTCAACGAACTCGCCGGACGTCGAGCTGCCACGACGGATTCCCTTGAGCGAAACCGAATATTGCTCCTCTCCCACCCTAATTTATTGGGCCTTGACACCCGACCGCATTAGCGCAGAATTGCGACAGGAAGTAAATTGCGGGCTTTTTTGCGGAGGGGATCTGCGCCCGGGCCATTTTGATTGGCGTTCCCACATTTCGCAACCATTATCAGTCAAGGTTCACGTGAAAGGGGAACACCGGATGATGCGCTGGATCATTGGCCTGAGCACGCGGTTTCGAGGTCTGGTGGTCGTGGCGGCACTGGCCGTCATAGTCACCGGAGTTTTTCAGTTACGCAATTCTTCAATAGAGGCCTTACCGGAATTCTCGCCACCCTATGTGGAGGTGCAGACCGAGGCTTTGGGCCTGTCCGCCAACGAAGTCGAGCAACTCATCACCGTCCCTCTCGAGGTAAATCTGCTCAATGGCGTGGCCTGGCTGGAAGAAATCCGATCCAACTCCGTGGCCGGCCTGTCCTCGGTCGAAATGATCTTCGAGCCGGGCACTGATCTGCTTCAGGCCCGGCAGATGGTCCAGGAGCGTCTCGGCCAGGCGGGCATCTTGCCCAACGTCTCCAAGCCGCCGACGATGCTGCAGCCGCTGTCGTCCACCAACCGCGTGGCGATCATCGGGCTGTCGGCCGAGGATCTGTCGCTGATCGAGATGTCCGTGCTGGCCCGGTGGAACATCAAACCCCGGCTGATGGGCGTGCCCGGCGTGGCGAACGTGGCCATCTGGGGACAGCGTGAGCGCCAGCTCCAGGTACAGGTCGATCCCGCCCGGCTGGCCCAGCACGGGGTGACGCTCAACCAGGTCATCTCCACCACCGGCAACGCGCTGTGGTCCTCACCGCTGAGCTTCGTCAAGGCCTCCACTCCCGGCTCCGGCGGCTTCATCGACACGCCGCAGCAGCGCCTGGGCATTCAGCACATCTCCCCCATCAAGACCGCGCAGGATCTGGCCCTGGTGCCGGTCGAGCCGGTCGAGGGCGCTGATGACGAGTCTGCCAAGACCGTCACCTTGGGTGACGTCGGTCAGGTGGTCGAGGATCATCAGCCGCTGATCGGTGACAGCGTCGCCGGCGATGGCGAGAGCCTCATGCTCGTGGTGGAGAAGTTCCCCGGAACCGACACCCTCCAGGTCACCAGAGGCATCGAGGAAGCCCTCGCCGCGCTCAAGCCGGGCCTGTCCGGGATGGAGCTCGACTCGTCCATCTACCGGCCCGCCACATTCGTCGAGGCCGCCCGCGGCAACCTGGCCCTGTCGGTGTCGGTGGGCCTCGGGCTGCTCGTGCTGATCGCCGGGGCCGTCCTGCTGAGCTGGCGGGCCGCGGTGATCACCTTGGTCACCGTACCGACCGCGCTCATCGGAGCGCTGCTGGTGCTGCAGTGGCGGGGCCAGCCGATCAACACGCTGGTACTGGCGGGGCTGATCATCGCTCTGGTGGTGGTCGTCCACGACGCCTTGGCCGACGTGCACCGGGTGGCGCACCGGGTGCCGGGCGAATCGATCGTCGAGGCGTTGATGGAGGTCCGCTCCCCGCTGCTGTACGCGACGCTGGTCGCCGTCGTCGCCGCGGTGCCCGCGCTGCTCCTGCCGGGCCTGGCGGGCCAGTTCTTCGGCCCGCTGCTGATCTCCTACCTGTTCGCGATCACCGCCTCGCTGCTCACCGCGCTGATCGTCACGCCGGCGCTGGCCTCCTTCCTGCTCAAGCGCGGGACCGAGCCGCGTGAGGGCCGGGCGCACCGGGCCTACCGGTCGGTGCTCGTCAGGAGCCTCGCCCGTCCCGTCCTGGCCTACGTGGTCGCGGGTGTGCTCCTGGTCGCCGGCCTGGCCACCGCGATCTTCACCGTGGCGCCGCGGGTCGGTGACAACGTGCTGCCCGCCTTCCAGGACCGCGACCTACTGATCCGCTGGGAGGCGCCGCCCGGCACCTCACAGCCGGCGATGGTCGAGGCGGCCAAGCAGGTCCGGACGGAGTTGAAGGCGGTGCCGGGCGTGCGCGGTGTGGCTGCGCATATGGGCCGCGCCGTCGCCTCCGACCAGGTCGTGGGCATCAACTCCGGCATGCTGTGGGTCGGGCTCACCCCTGAGGCCCCCTATGACGCGACGCTGGCCGCGATCCGTGACGTGGTGGGCCGCTACCCTGGCTTCGACCGGCAGGTGCGCACCTACCACGACGAGAGCGTCGCCGACGTGCTCGCGCCCGCCGCCGGTGACCTGGCCGTGCGCGTCTACGGCCAGGACCTCACCCAGCTGGCGGCCAAGGCCGATGAGGTACGGCAGGCGATCGCCACCGTCAACGGAGTTAAGAATCCGCAGGTCAGACTGCAGCCGGTGGAACCCACGATCGAGGTGGAGGTGAACGTCACCGCCGCACAGCAGCAAGGGCTCAAGCCGGGCGACGTACGCCGGGCCGCCGCCACCTACCTGCAGGGCATCGAGGTCGGCAGCCTTTTTGAGAACCAGAAGGTCTTCGAAGTCGTGGTGGTGGGCGCGCCGAACACCCGGCAGAACCTCGACAGCGTCGGCCAGGTCATGGTCGACACCCCCGGCGGCCGCCAGGTGCGCCTGTCGGACGTGGCCGAGGTCCGGGTCAAGCCCAACCAGAACAGCTTCAGGCACGAGGCGACCGCCCGCTACTACGACGTGGTCGCCGATCTGGCGGGACGTGACCGCGCGGCCGTCGTCGCCGACGTCGAGACCAAGGTCGGCGCGCTGACCTTCCCGCTGGAGTACCACGCCGAGGTCCTGGCTCCGGGCGAGCAGGGCGACGTGCACTGGGCCTCGATCCTGGCGCCCGGACTGGCCGCTCTGGTGGCGATCGCGCTCCTGCTGCAGGCCGCTCTGTCGAGCTGGCGCATGGCCCTGCTGGTGCTGCTCACGCTGCCGGTCACGCTGTCCGGCGGCATGGTCGTCGCCCTGCTGGGTCAGGGACGGCTCTCGCTGACCGTGCTGGCCGGGCTGGTGGCCGTGCTGGCGCTGGCCGTCCGGATGTCGCTACTGATGATCGGCCGGTTCCGCAAACTCGCGGAGGAGGATGGCGGTGTCACCACGGCCGAGCACGTCACCCGCGGCGCTGTGGAAAGCCTGGTGCCCGTCGTGGCCACCGCCGTAGCGGTGGCGGCAGCCGTAGGGCCACTCGTGATCCTGGGCAGCGTACCCGGCCACGAAGTAGCCCGCCCACTGGCGATCGGCGTGCTCGGCGGCCTGGTCACCACGGTGCTGTGCGGACTACTGATTCTGCCTGGGCTCTATCTCAGCCTCGCGCCCCGGCAACCACGCCCGGATCCGGACTCCGAAGTGAAGGAACTCGTAGGGGTGGGAAGCGCATGAGCAGGCGATGGATTCCGGCAGCCCTCATGCTCGCCGCCCTGGCTCTGCTGACCGGCTGCGCCACAGAGGCGGTCACGGCCAGCAGCACCGCCCAGGGGCCCGCGAAGGTGGAGAAACTGGCCGGCGCCGAGCAGAGCAAGGTCACCATCACCGACAAGGCGGCCCAGCGGCTCGGCATTCAGCTCGGTACCGTGCAGGCCGCGCCGGGCAACCTGCTGGTCGTGCCGTACTCCGCGGTGGTCTATGACACCAAGGGTCAGGCGTGGACGTTCACCAACCCCCAGAAGGGGGTCTACCTGCGCCACAAGGTGACCGTCGACTCGGTGCGGGATGCGACCGCCCTCCTCAGCGCCGGACCGGCCAACGGCACGGCCGTCGTGACCGTGGGCTCCGCCGAGCTCTACGGCGCCGAACTCGGTATCGGGAAGTAGGGGCCGGTCATGATGCGCTGGATCGTGCGCAGCAGCCTGCGCTTCCGCTACATCGTGCTCGCCATCGCCGCCGGAATGATGTTCTTCGGGGCGGGGCAACTGCGTGACATGCCGGTGGACGTCTTCCCGGAGTTCGCCCCGCCCCGGGTCGAGGTGCAGACCGCGTGCCTCGGCCTGGCCGCCTCCGAGGTGGAGAGCCTGATCACCGTGCCGCTGGAGGAAACGCTCAACGGCATCGAGGGCCTGGACGTTCTGCGCTCCAAGTCGGTGCCGCAGCTGTCGTCGGTACTCATGATCTTCAAACCGGGCACCGATCTGATCAGGGCCCGCCAGCTCGTCCAGGAACGGCTGGCCACCATCACGCCCACGATTCCGAGCTGGGCCACCCCACCGGTCATCCTGCAGCCGCTCTCCTCGACCAGCCGGGTCATGAAGATCGGCGTCTCCTCCAAGAACCACTCGATCACCGACCTGTCGATGATCTCCTTCTGGACCATCCGCAACCGGCTCCTGCAGGTGCCAGGGGTGGCCAACGCCCCCATCTGGGGCCAGCGCAAGCAGATGACGCTGGTGCAGGTGGACCCGGACAAGATGGCGGCCAAGGACGTCACGCTCGACCAGGTCATGGCCGCCTCCGGCGACGCGCTCGACGCCGGACTGCTCAAACACACCAACGGCACCATGGTCGGCACCGGCGGCTGGGTCGAGACGGCCGATCAGCGCCTGCCCGTCAGGCATGTGCTGCCCATCACCACCGGTCAGGACATCACCAAGATCCCGATCATCAGCAGCGACGGCGAGATCGTGGCGCTCAGTGAGGTGGCCGACGTCATCGAGGGCCACCAGCCGCTCATCGGCGACGCAGTGATCAACGACGGCGAAGGGCTGATGCTCATCGTCGAGAAGCTGCCCTGGGGCAACACGCTGGAAGTGACCAAGGGCGTCGAAGCCGCCATCGAGTCGCTCAAGCCGGGCCTGCCGGGCATCGATATTGACACCACCATCTTCCGCCCGGCCACCTTCGTGCAGGTCGCGCTCGACAACCTGATCCTCTCGCTGCTGCTGGGCTTCCTGCTGGTGGTGCTGATCATCGTCGCGTTTCTGTTCGAGTGGCGCGCCGCGGTGATCAGCCTGGTCACCATCCCGATCTCGCTCATGGCCGCCGTCCTGGTGCTCCAGTGGCGAGGGGACACGGTCAACACGATGATCCTGGCGGGGCTGGTGATCGCGCTCGGCGTGGTCGTCGACGACGCAATCATCGACGTCGAGAACATCATGCGGCGGCTGCGCCAGCATCGCCTGACCGGCTCCGACATCTCGACCGCACGGGTGATCCTGGACGCCTCGATGGAAGTCCGCTCGCCGATCATCTACGCCACATTGATCATCATTGCGGCAGCCGTTCCAGTGCTTTTCCTGGACGGCCTGGCCGGAGCCTTCTTCAACCCGCTGACCATCTCCTACGCCCTCGCGGTAGGCGCCTCGCTACTCGTCGCCCTCACCGTGACCCCGGCGCTGGCCCTCATCATGCTGCGCAGGGCCGCCGTCGAACGCAGGCAGTCACCGCTGGTCATCTGGCTGCAGAACGGCTACCAGCGCGCGCTGACGCGTACCGTCAAACGTCCCGGCGTGGCCTACGCCTCCGTCGGCGTCGTGATGGCGGCGGGCCTGGCCGTGCTGCCGTTCCTGGGCCAGTCGCTGCTGCCTTCCTTCAAGGAACGCGACTTCCTCATGCACTGGCTGACCCAGCCCGGCACCTCGCACCCCGAGATGATCCGGATCAGCACCGCGGCCAGCAAGGAACTGCGCTCGATCCCGGGCGTGCGCAATTTCGGCGCGCACATCGGCCAGGCCGCCAACGCCGACGAAGTGGTCGGCATGTACTTCGGCGAGAACTGGATCAGCATCGATCCCTCCGCCGACTACGACAAGACCCTCGCCGCCGTCCAGGAGGTCGTCGACGGCTACCCCGGCCTGCAACGCGACGTCCAGACGTACCTGAAGGAACGCATCAAGGAGGTGCTGACCGGCGCCAGCGAGACAATCGTCGTGCGCATCTTCGGCGACGACCTCGTCGGCCTGCGCGAGACCGCCGCGAAGGTCCAGGAACGCATCGCCGGCATTCCCGGCATCGTCGAGGCCAAAGCCTCGCTCCAGAAGGACATCCCGCAGATCGAGGTCCAGGTCGACCTGGCCAAGGCACAAAAGCACGGCCTCAAACCAGGCGACGTACGGCGGGCCGCCGCCGCGCTCCTGGCCACCGAAGAAGTCAGCGACACCTACTGGGAGGGCCGCGTCTACGACGTCCGGGTCTGGAGCGTCCCGGCCGCCCGCACCAGCCCCGAGGCGATCAAGAACCTGCCCATCGACACCCCCGGCGGAGAACAGGTCAAACTCTCCGACGTCGCCTCGGTGCAGATCAAGCCCACCCCGAACGTCATCGAACGCGAAGGCGGCTCCCGCCGCATCGACGTCGGCGCCAACGTCCGCGACCGCGACCTGGGCGCGGTGGCCCGCGACGTCGAAGCGGCACTGGCCGAGGTCGAGATGCCGCTGGGCTTCCACGCCGAGGTGCTGGGCGAGTACGCCGAGCGGCAGGCCGCCCAGCAACGCCTGTTCGGATACGCCGCCATCGCGCTCATCGTCGTGCTTATCCTGCTCAACCTGTCCTTCCGCAGCTGGCGGCTGGCCGTCCTCAGCCTGGCCACCCTGCCCGTGGCCCTGGTCGGTGGTGTCCTGGCCGCCTACCTCGGCGACGGCATCGTCTCGCTGGGCGCGCTCGTCGGGTTCTTCACTGTCATGGGCATCGCGGCCCGTAACGGCATCCTCATGATCAACCACTTCCAGCATCTGGAAGAGCACGAACACGAACCCTTCGGGGTCGCCCTCGTGCTGCGGGGAGCACGCGAGCGGCTGTCGCCGATCCTCATGACCGCGCTCGCCGCCGGGCTGGCGGTGCTGCCGCTCGTCATCATGGGTGACATCCCCGGGCACGAGATCGAACACCCGCTGGCCGTCGTCGTGCTGGGCGGATTGTTCACCTCCACCCTGCTCAACCTCTTCGTCACCCCGTCGCTCTACCTACGCTTCGCCAAGCGCCGGCGAGACCGGGTCGCCGCCTAAGGCTTGGACCGAGCATCTCCTGGTCTGCTCCGCGCAGACCAGGAGCTTGCCCGTCACTTCTTCAGCGCGGCTGCGATCAGAGGAGGTGTTCAAGACGGAAGACATCCGTCAGGCTTCCAGCGTCTTGTTCGCCTGCCCGCCGGAGGTCGAGGCGCCTCGGCCTGCCGTCCACCCCAGACTGCACAGACCCTGCCGGGTCCCATGGCCGATGCCACTTCAGTGGCTCCGCTCCGGGCTTTCCCAAGCTCTGGGTCATGTCGCGCAGTGGCATGACATGGGGTGCCCTGGCGCTCACCATGGCCGCCGGTCTGTTCAGTGTGCTGGCGCCGCTGGTGAAACAGCGGTGGCCGGTTGGTGGTGGCGGCGCGGGCAACCCCGCATCGCCCTGTTCGTCGCGATCACCATGATGGGCGGCAGCCTCCTCAACACGATGGCCAAGCTGATGTTCAACCGGGCGAGGCCGAGACTCCCCGACCCCATGGCGCTGACCAGCGGGCTGAGCTTTCCCGGACACGCCCAAGCGGCCGTCGTGAACTGCTCCGTGGTGCTCATCGTGTTCTGGCAACTGCTGCACGCGGCAGGGCGGCGGACCTTCAGCAACTGCCGACTCTGCCCATCAGGCTCATTCAGCGCGCGTCATTCCTGGACCCTGGAAGCCAACCAGCAGGATGCCAGCTCACTCTGAGATCTAGCAGGCCCTTTCCTGGCAAGGGTCGTTCACCCAGCTTTCGATCTTGACATGAGCTTGACCGGGACCCGATGCTGGGCACGTTTTGATCATCCTTAACTAAGGAAAATAACCGTGCAGTTATCACGTGGTCATCAGTGGATCCGAGTCACGGCAGTGGCCGCCCTGGTGACTACCTCCCTGGCCGGAGCTTACGCCCCCGCGGCGGCGGCCGACGACACGATCATCCTGCCCGTGGAAACCCAGCCCCGGATCGACCGCCCCACCCTGGACGGCATCAAACGCGCTGCCTCCAATCAGCGCAGTACGCTCGAAGCGGCCGTCGACGCGTACGTGGCCGAGATCGCCGCGACCTCACCCACGGCCTGGGCGAACCAGCCCGACGGCAGAGCGAGCATCCCCGACGTCATGATCGACGACCTGTCGGCGGTCGAGCTGGATGACCTCGCGGCCCTCGCCCAGGACACCGGGACGAGCTTCGCCGAGACGATCGATCGGCATGGCTGGACGTCGGCCTACCGGAAGGTCGCGGCCGAATTGGAGGCGGTGTTCCCGCAGGAATTCTCCGGCGCTGTCCGGTCCGAGGACGGCTCCAGCGCCTGGTTCGGCTTCAAGAACGCGATCCCCGCGCAGGCGGTCGCGCTCGTCAAGACGCTTCCCGCAGCGGTGCAACTGGTCGGCGGGCGCGGCTTCTCCGAGGCCGAACTGGCGGCGGCCAAGGACATCGCGCACGACGCCGCGATGGCGGACCCGGCGGTGGCCGGGGCGAGCTCGTACTACGAGATCCAGACCGGCGTGATCCACGTCTCGGCGCAACTGCGCGAGGCGGAGATGTCGTCGGCCGAGCAGAACGCCGTCCGCGACCGGCTCTCGTCCGTGCAGACTCTGAGCTCGGGCATCAAGGTCGAGGTCGAGGTGTCTTCCAAGCCGGCAACGGTCTCGCAGGACGACTACATCCGCGGCGGCGGCTACCTGACCGGGTGCACCGCGGGATTCAACCTCAAATACGCCACCACCAGCACCAAACGGATCGGCACGGCCGGACACTGCGGGTCCACGGAGTTCAGCACGTATAGCAATCACAGCGCCGACGGCGGATCGACGACCGTCATGGAAATCTGGTCCCACCAGGGCAAGTGGGGCGACATCGGGTACTACGAGCACGGCGGCATGACGCCCACACGCACCTTCTACTACGACTTCAGCAAGAAGCGTTACGCCGACGCGCGCTCCGGCATGCCCGCGGTCGGGGACTCGGTATGCAAGTTCGGCAAGATCAGCGGACGCGTCTGCACCAGCGTGCGCTACCGCAACGTCTCCGTCAACGGCCTGAAGCACATGGTCATCTCGAACACCACCAACTGCGCCAGCGGCGACAGCGGCGGCCCGTGGTACTCCGGCGGCACCGCCGTGGGCATCCACCAAGGCCTGATCCGCAAGTCCGGTGACAGCTACCGGTGCTCGTTCACGCCGGCGTATCTGTACCAGAACAGAAACTACGACGTCTGGCAGCGATGACTATGGACGAAGGCGCCCTCCACCGGCGGGGCGCCTTCGTATCGAACGGCGGTCTGAGCTGGCGTCCCACTGACCTGCCCGGCCCGAACGCCGAGGCGGCGCTGGTCGAGGTGCGTGACGAGGGCCAGGGCATCAACCCTGGGCGGCGGGCGCCGAGAGCCTGTTCAACCTCGCCCCACAGGCCGGGGGTCAGTGGGCGACGTCCGGCGGGTGGCGGTCAGGTAGGCGACCGCCGCCCCGAAGACCAGCAGCGCCGTCCAGACGTTGAAGCGCAGCCCGAGAATGAGAGGGGCGGGATCCATGCGCAGCCACTCGATCCAGGCGCGGCCGGCGGTGTAGGCCGCGGCGTACAGGGCGAACGCCCGGCCGCGGCCCAGCCGGAAGCGCCGCTCGGCCCAGAGGACGAGCCCGGCCACACCTAGGTTCCACAGCGACTCGTAAAGGAAGGCCGGGTGGTAGGTGGCCGTGGATTCCATGCCCGGCGGTCGGTGGGCGGGGTCGATCTCCAGCGCCCAGGGCAGGGTGGTCGGCCTGCCGTACAACTCCTGGTTGAACCAATTGCCCCAGCGGGCGATCGCCTGCCCGAAGGCGATCCCGGGCGCGACGGCGTCGGCGAAGTCGCGCAGCGGAATGCCGCGCCGGCGGCAGGCCAGCCACGCGCCCAGCGCGCCGCCGGCGACGGCGCCCCAGATGCTGATCCCGCCTTCCCAGATCGCGAAGGCGCGCAGGGGGTTTTTGCCGGGGCCGAAGTACTGCTGCCAGTCGGTGGCCAGGTGGTAGATCCGCGCGCCGATCAGGCCGAACGGCACGGCCCAGGTGGCGATGTCCCCGACCGCGCCACGCTCGCCGCCTCGCGCGGTCCAGCGGCGCTGGGTGACCCAGATGCCGACGGCGACGGCGAGCACCATGAGCAGGGAGTAGGCGCGGATGGGCAGCGGGCCGAGGTGCCAGACGGCCTGGGACGGGCTGGGGATGGCTGTCACACCGTCGAGTCTGGCTCCGGTGCGGCTGCGCCCACATCGAGCGGGACACCGATCCCCGGGTCAGTCGACTGGTTGATGCCGCACCGTCGGGTGGCTGACTATCGTCGGTGCTGTGGAGTCCTGGGAGCGGTCTCGGCGCCGGTGGCAGCACGCCTTCTTCGCCTCGTGGCTGGTGCTGACCTCGGCCGGGCCGCTGATGGAGGTGGGCCAGGTCCTGCCGGTGGCGCTCGTGGCCGGGCTGGCCGCCTGGTATGCGGTGTGGTTCGTGCTGCGCACGCCTCCCGCGGGTGAGGTGCCCCTGCCGTACGTTGTCGGCGGCGGGTTGCTCTGGCTGGGGCTATTCGCGATCGACTCGTCCTTCCTGGTGGTCTGTCTGAGCGTGCTCGTGCCGTACTGCATGGACGCCGTGCGCGTCGGGCTGGTCGCGGTGCTGTCGTGCGCCGGGGGCTGGTTGTGGCACAGCTACCACGAAGGCGGGACGATCACCTGGACCGAGATCGCCATCACCGCGCTGATCGCGATCAGCGCGGCCACCTCGGTCGGGTACTTCTATTCGGTGGCCCGGCAGAGCGCCGAGCGCAAGGAGCTGATCGACCAGTTGCAGGCCGCCCAGGAGGCGCGGGCCGCGGCCGAACGGCAGGCGGGCGTGGCCGCCGAGCGGCAGCGGCTGGCTCGCGACATCCACGACAGCCTGACCCAGGGGTTCGCCAGCGTGGTGATGCTGCTGGAGGCGGCGCAGGAGCGGTTGCCGGACGACCGGCACTTGACCCAGGCGTTGCGGGCGGCCAGGGAGAACCTCGCGGAAAGCCGCCGCGTGGTGCGGGCGCTGCGGCCCGGCGAGCTCGACGACGGCGGCCTGCCGGAGGCGCTGCGGCGGCTGTCGGGCCGGCTGTCCGACGAGACCGGCATCGACGCGCACACCGTGATCACCGGGGCGCTGCGGCCCCTGGACGCGCACATCCAGGTGGAACTGCTGCGGGTGGCGCAGGAGGCGGTCGCCAACGCCCGCCGCCACGCCCATGCCGAGCAGGTCACCCTGACCCTGTCGTACATGGAGGACCTGATCGTGCTGGATGTCCACGACGACGGCGACGGCTTCGATCCCGAGCGGGCCGCCGCCGGCCACGGCCTGCTGATCATGCTTGAGCGGATGGAGCAGCTCGGTGGCACGCTCCTCGTGGAAAGCACGTCCGGGGAGGGCACCACGGTCGTGGCCAGCCTCCCGGCGGTGGCTCGATGACCGCGCGGGTCGCGATCCGGGTTTTGATCGCCGACGACCACCCGGTGGTCCGTGACGGCATCCGGGCGATACTCGGCACCCAGGACGATCTGGAGGTGGTCGGCGAGGCGGTCTCAGGCTCGGATGCGGTACGGCTGGCGCGTGACCTGCGGCCGGATGTCACGCTGATGGACCTGCAGATGCCCGAGCTCGACGGCACGACAGCGATCAGCCGGATCCGCGAGAACGACCCCGGCGCCAGGGTGATCGTCCTGACCACCTATGACACCGACAGCGACATCTCCCGTGCCATCGACGCTGGAGCAATCGGCTACCTGCTCAAGGACACCCACCGTGAGCAGCTGTTCGACGCCATCAGGGCGGCGGCCCGAGGGGAGAGCGCCCTGTCGCCGGCGATCGCGACCCGGGTGTTGTCGTGGGCGCGCGCCGACGCGCCCGGCGCTCTCAGCGGCCGGGAGATCGAGGTCCTGGGTGCGGTCGCCCAAGGGATGAGCAACAAGGCCATTGCCGCCCACCTGTGCATCAGCGAGGCCACGGTCAAGACCCACCTGCTGCACATCTTCGCCAAGCTCGACGTCGACGACCGCACCGCCGCCGTGACCGTGGCGGCCACGCGGGGGATCATCCGCCTTGGCGGCTAAGGGCAGGTCTTTCGTGCTCGCTGAGTTGTGCGTCGCCATGAGCTGACCGGCGATGCCAAAGCCATCGATGTGCCCGGGGTGAACAGCCGATGAGCACACAGCGCCCTCGGCAGGAAGCGGGCCAACGCCGCCAGGAGCTCCCGATCAGCCAGTCCGGCTTCGGCTGGGCGACCTGACGCGGTACAGGTATTCGCACATATGCCGGGAGCGCGACATCCCATGTTGATCGTGAGCGTCGTGGGGTCGCGGGTGAGGAGACCGGCGAGAAGTCGATCATCAAGCTCTCGAACGCGACGTACAGCTTGATGATCGTGGTGTCGTACACCCGAGGTCATCGACTTCTTGGACAGCCCGGCGGTCCGGCCTCGGCGATGAAGATGCGGATCTCCGTGGTGTGCGCCCGGAAGGCCGCCGCAGAGACCGACATTCGGTCGCGGGCGGTGCGTCTCACTCGCCATCGGATCACCTGTCAGATGGCGCGTACGCCCGTACGGAAGAGCCTGTTCGGACAAATTGACAACACCGATCTTCTAGCGGACACGTGAGCAAGCCGAAACGTTGGATTCCGCCGCGCAGGAATCGCCGCCGGCCCCTGAACCAGGAGAAACGATGAAGCTGCCCTCATGTGCCGCTGTCCTCATGCCAGCCGTCCTGTTCGCTTCGCTGACTGGAGCGTTCGGGGCGTCGGCGGCACAGGCGGCCGATGTTGGGGCCCTTCCGAGCGTGAACATGGAAGCCACTGTCAAGGCGGCCCAGATCGACCCGCGGCGGCCTGACGACACGCTGACCCCGGGTGCCAAGGCCAGCGTGCTCCTCATTGAGCGGGCGCTGCGCGACCGGCGCTTCCTCGACGGGAAGTGGGTGGACGGCTACTTCGGCACCACAACGGTCGCCGCCTACGCGAATTACCAGAAGTCGCTCGGTTTCACTGGTCTCGACGCCAACGGCCTGCCGGGCAAGACGTCGCTCACCAGGCTCGGTGCCGGCCGTTTCAAGGTCACCAACGTCATCGACCCGGGCACCCGGGTGTCCACCGGCGGTTTCGTCATCAACACCCGCACGCGGAGCATGCTGGCCGAGGCGAAGCGACTGCTCGGCCGCGACCTCAAGCTGGATCAAGGTTCGTACAACCCCGACGGCGACCCCACGTCCGCTGGCACCCACGACGGCGGCGGCGTCGTCGACATCTCGGTAGAGGGGATGAATTCCGCCACCCGGACAGCGGTCGTCCGCGCGTTGCGCCTTGTCGGCTTCGCGGCATGGGTGCGCAACCCCCAGCAAGACGACTGGCCGTGGCACATCCACGCCACTGCCATCAGCGACACCGGCCTCTCCCGCCAGGCCCAGCATCAGATCGGTGACTACTACCTCGGCCTGAATGGGCTCGCCGGCCGTGGCCCGGACGACGGCCCGAGGGTGACCATCCGCACCTGGGAGGAGTACCAGCGCCGCTGACTCCACCCAACCCAGGCTCCGCTGACCATCCGAAACGCAGGCTCCGCAGACAGAAGGAGAACAGCATGACAACGCTCACCAGGATCCTCACCGCGGCGACCGCCGCGATGACGCTCGGCGGGACCGTACTTGCCGCCGCAACACCCGCTTCAGCCGCGAACCGCGACGGCATCTGCCAGAGCGGCGAGTTCTGCTACTACTTCAACAGCAACAACCAAGGATCGGTCTCCGACTTCATCGGATCGATCGACGACTACGACACCACGCAGCCCTCCTGCTACGACTACAAGGGACCCGGCGCCGGCAAGGGCAAGTGCATCAAGAACGCCGCCGCCTCCGTCTGGAACCGCAGCAGCAAGACCGTCCGCGTCTACTACAACAGCGGCCACACCGGCACCTACCAGGACTTCGCCCCAGGCGCCAAAGGCAACCTGAAACCCGCCCTCAAGAACCAGAACGCCTCGCACCAGTTCAGCCCGTCATCATCATCGCGCGGCAAAATGTCGTTCTCGCTCTACACGGCCAGCGGCACGATCACCTGCGGCTTCGACGGTTACAAATCCACCCCCGGCCGGCACGAAGGCATCGACATCGCCCGAGGCGTGGGCGCGAATGTTCACGCCCTGGTGGCAGGCCAGGTCATCAACCTTGCGCGCGGCCGCACCGGCAGCGGGGGACTTTCCACGATCGCCGTCTACAACGCCGCGTTGAACAAGACGGTGATCTACCTGCACTCCGCTCCGCTGTCCTCCTTGCGCGTGGGCCAGCAGGTCAGCCGAGGCCAGGTCATCGCCAAAGAGTCATGGCATGGGGTGTCGAGCAAGTCATCCGCACACACCCACGTCGAGATGCGCCCCGGACGGCACACGCGTGCGGCCAAGAGCGTCGGGGACCCGCACCTGGAGAACCCGAACCCCACCTCGTTCTGGAACTCCCAGGGCTACAGCGTCCGATAAAGCACCGCGGCCTCCAACAAGAGGAAGACAACCGTGCCTCCACGAACTTTACGGCTGATCTCGCGGCTCGCCGCGGCGACCGCCGCGATGACGCTCGGCGGGACCGTACTGGCCGCCGCAACACCCGCTTCAGCCGCGAACCGCGACGGCATCTGCCAGACCGGCGAGTTCTGCTACTACTTCAACAGCAACAACCAAGGATCGGTCTCCGACTTCACCGGATCGATCGACGACTACGACACCACGCAGCCCTCCTGCTACGACTACAAGGGACCCGGCGCCGGCAAGGGCAAGTGCATCAAGAACGCCGCCGCCTCCGTCTGGAACCGCAGCAGCAAGACCGTCCGCGTCTACTACAACAGCGGCCACACCGGCACCTACCAGGACTTCGCCCCAGGCGCCAAAGGCAACCTGAAACCCGCCCTCAAGAACCAGAACGCCTCGCACCAGTTCCTGAGTTCCGCACCGTCGACCGGGTGCAAGACCGACGGCACGGACACCAAGCTGCCCACGACGATCCTCGTGTACCGGAAGTCCCTCGATCGCGTGGAGCGGGTGGAGTTCAAGACCTACGTCAAGAATGTCCTGCCCAACGAGTGGGTGTCGAGCTGGCCTACGGAGTCCCTCAAGGCCGGGGCGATGGCCGTCAAGAACTTCGGCTGGTACTGGGCGCTGCACTCGAACCGCAAGACTCCGAGCGGCCAGTGCTTCGACGTCTACGACCACACGTCGAGCCAGGTGTACAAGCCCGGCTCCGCGAAGGCGGTGACGAGCGCCGCGGTGGACGCGACGTGGGGCACCCGGCTGACTCGCAACGGGAAGATCTTCCGGGCCCAGTACTGCGCCACGACGACGGCGTGCGGCAATTGGGTCAACGGGGACTGGATGTCGCAGTACGGCTCTCGCGACAAGGCCAGAGCGGGCTGGAGCTACTCCAGGATCCTCCAGAACTACTACACGGGGATCGTTCTCAGCTCCTGAACCCCCCTGAGACGGTCCGACTCTGATTCCCCGCCGTGTCAGCGAGGCGGGGAATCGAGTCCGTCGACGATGATCTGGAAGTTGACCGGCCGGCTTCCGGGGAACACGACCGTTCCCGAAGCGTCCACCATCTTGAACCGCACGTAGCACAAGCCCGGCTTCCTCGGCGTGGTGATGTCAGTCCGGATGTCGACCGTCTCGCCGGGTTGCGTGTCCTTGATCGGCACGTCGGTAACGGTCTGGCATTGACCAGCTTGCTGCGTGAGGCCGAGGCGTCGCAGCGAATATCCCTTCCACGGCACGGTTCCGGCGTTCTTGAGCCGCCATACCTTGGTTATGGTCTTGTCGGCGCCGACGCGCGTGCAGTCGGGGAGCGTGACGTCCGCGATGAACACGGCCGCATCGCCCTTGTGTAACGGCGGGGCCGGAGGCGGGTTGGTCGAACGCACCGGGCAACCAGCTGGGGACAGCGCAATCGATGGGCTGGCGGACGGTTTCAGGCTGGGGCCGTCGGGCGTGGAGTCGCGATTGACGGCGGCCACGATGAGGAGCACTGCCACCATAGTGACGGCCGCTGTTGCGAACGCGGCCAGGCGGGTCAGCCATAATCGCCCTCTGCTCCCCCGCGCAGAGAGCAGAGGCTGGACGTCGCCCGCGATCTCGTCGGGCGGCGGCGTAGGCGCGGATGCCGAGGTCTGGCCAGCCGACCGGGGTGCTTGTGACCCGATGGCGAGGTGCACGGTACGAAGTTCCGCGTCGCCTGTGGCGGAGACTGCAAGTCCACCAGGCGGACGGTCCACCGAGGTGTCCGCGCGGATTGAGGGCCCCCCGGCGCTCGCCGATCTGACCGCCCGGTTCGCTCTCTCCCAGCGTTCGCGATACGCGGCCGGGTCCGCGCCGCACACCTTGACGAACTCGACGGTGGTCTCCCAACTCGGGAGCCGGTTACCCTTCGTGGCTTCGTGCAACGTCGTGTGGGAAATCGCCCCCGACCGGCCTGACATCTCGCGGAAAGGCGGGGTGCCGACCGAGTTGCGCAGTTCCCGCAGGGTCGCCGCGAAGTCCTCGATCGCCTCCGTCCGTGCGCGCCTGTCGTCCACCGTGCGAAGCTAACAGCACCCACGGACTTCACTCAACCCGAACCGGTATAGGCGCGAAGCGAGGCGAGTGGCGGCCGTTCTCGCGCGCGCCCGCCACTCGAGCCGCGGGTCTCATCCTGCGTGCGCCCATACTTCAGATCATGGAATTGACCACACCTCGGCTGCTGCTGCGTGAATTCCGCACGAGTGACCACGCAGCCGTTCACGCGTTCGCCGGCGACCCAGAGGTGACCCGCTACACCGACTGGGGGCCCAACAGCTTGCATGACACCACCACCTTCCTCACTGAGGTGGCACGGGATGCCCGCGACCTTCACCGATGCCGGATTACGCTCGCCGTCGTCGAGCGCGAGCATGACATGCTCATCGGATCGATAGAACTACGGACCACCAGCGCCTCCCACCAGCGCGGAGAGATGGGCTACGTCGTACACCACCACTGGTGGGGAAGGGGATACGCGAGTGAAGCCGCCCGCGCCCTCCTTCGCTGGGGCCACCACGAGCTCGGCCTGCACAAGATTTCGGCCACCTGCGATCCCGACAACGCCGCCTCGGCCCGAGTCCTCACCAAGATCGGCATGCGACGCGAAGGCCATCTACGCGAACACCTGTATGTCCGAGGGCAATGGCGAGACCGTCTGCTCTATGCGGCACTGGCCCGGCTGTGCGGGAATTGAACGGAACGCAGTGCGGGCGCGAGTGGTGTGTCGGCATGCCGCCGGCTCGTCTCTATGAGCTGACCAAACTCGTAGTGGTGCGAAAGGACGGGACGGAACGTCGAGAAGTCGTCGCGTCGTACACGGCGAGCGTGCGGCCAACCCGGGGGACCGCTCCTGTACTGGAACTCGCCTGACCGTAAATCCTGGATAGTGCTTGATTTGTCACGTATCCCAGACTCTTCATGTACGTAAAGCATGTGAGTTG
The DNA here is from genome assembly GCF_044465905.1 of Nonomuraea sp. NPDC049480. Taxonomy (NCBI): domain Bacteria; kingdom Bacillati; phylum Actinomycetota; class Actinomycetes; order Streptosporangiales; family Streptosporangiaceae; genus Nonomuraea; species Nonomuraea sp. NPDC049480. The sequence goes on along the minus strand of NZ_JBITMD010000010.1, from coordinate 393,049 downwards.
CGATGGATCACTTCCCGTGCGGTACGACGGCCGGCAGCGGGAACAAATCCTCTCCAGGTCCAGTCCAGTTCATCCCGTCAAAGGAGCGGAAGTCGGTCAGAATCGGGTTCCTTCTGCTCCTCGTCGGACTCGGGTGGGTAACCGCTGAGCCCACGCTCGTCGGTGCCAGGTGATGACGTCGCGCAGGATAGGGAAGCCGTCACTCGCGGCACACCGCGGGTGCGCTTTGGTCAGGAACTGGACAGCGAATGGCCTGGGAACTGGTCAGGCGAAGGGCCGACACTCGGCAGGCTGGTCCTGCGACGGCGAACACCGTGCCGCTAGCGGTGCGTCGCCGTGCCACTGAGGAAGGCTGATCGATCGTGACTGAACGCGTACGCGTGGCTGTGCTGGCGGGTGGGCCGTCCGCCGAGCATGAGGTGTCGCTGCAGTCGGCGCAGGCTGTGCTCGATGCTCTGCCGAGGGATCTGTACGAGCCCGTCGCCGTCATCATCGACCGGCAGGGCAGGTGGCCGGTGGAGTTGCGACGCGATCTGGCGGACGTGGTCTTCCCTGTGCTGCACGGGCCGTTCGGCGAGGACGGCGTCGTCCAGGGTCACCTGGAGACGCTGGGCATCCCGTACGTAGGCTGCGGCGTCCTGGCCTCGGCCGTGGCCATGAACAAGGTCGCGATGCGGCGCACGTTTCTGGCGGAGGACATTCCGGTCACCCCACATGTGTGGTTCACCGAGCACCAATGGCGCACCACCACCGACTACTGGGGTCTGGTGAAGTCGCTCGATTGGCCGATGTACGTCAAACCGGCCAACATGGGCTCCTCCATCGGCATCTCACGTGTCACCTCCATGGAGGAACTGCGCGCGGGCGTGGAGCTGGCGCTGGCCTACGACCGGGTGGTCGTCGTCGAGCAGGGCGTGACCGCGCGCGAGGTCATCTGCGGCGTGCTCGGCGGCTATGACACTCCGGATGCTTCGGTGCCCGGCGAGCTCATCGTGCCCGGCGACTGGCTGGACTATGAGGCCAAGTACCTCAGCCGGGCCGAGATCGCCATCATCCCTGCCGTGCTGCCGGAACGGGTGGCCGAGGACGTGCGCGAGCTGGCCCTGCGCGCCTTCCGGGCGATCGGCGGCTACGGCCTGTCCCGTGTCGACTTCCTCCATGAGGAGGACACGGGACGCCTGTACGTGCTGGAGATCAACACCATGCCCGGTTTCACCTCCCGTTCCGTCTACGCCAGGGCCTGGGCCGCAAGCGGTGTCCCGTACCCGGACCTGCTGCGCCGCCTCATCGACCTCGCGTTCGCCAGGAGCGGCTCATGATCCCCATGACGCTGAACGAGATCGCGCAGGTCGTCGGCGCAAGCCTGCACGACGTGCGCGACCCGCAGGCGCTGGTGACGGCGCCCTCGGCGGTCGACTCCCGCGAGGTGGTGCCTGGCGGCCTGTTCGCCGCGACGGTCGGCGCCAACGTCGACGGTCACGACTACGCGGCCGGTGCCATCGCGGGCGGCGCCGTCGCCGTGCTGGCCTCGAGGCCCGTCGGCGTGCCCGCCCTCGTGGTCGAGGACGTCCAGCTCGCGATCGGCCTGCTGGCCAAGCATGTGCTCGAACACATCAGCCCGGCCGTGATCGGCCTGACCGGCTCCGTGGGCAAGACCACGACCAAGGATCTGCTGGCCCAGGTGCTCGAACGGCACGCCGCGACGGTCGCCACCGACAGGTCGTTCAACAACGAGCTCGGGCTGCCGCTCACCGTGCTGCGTGCCGATGCCACCACCCGGTACCTGGTGCTGGAGATGGGTGCAGGGCGGAAGGGCGACCTGACGTACCTGACCGGGCTCGCACCGCCCCAGGTCGGGCTGGTGCTGAATGTCGGCACCGCGCACGTGGAGCGTATGGGAGGCGGGCCGGCCGACGTGGCCGAGGCCAAAGGCGAGCTGGTCGAGGCACTTCCGGCGGACGGGTTCGCCCTGCTCAACGCCGACGACCCGTACGTCATGGGCATGACCGGCCGCACCAGGGCCCGGATCCTGCTGTACGGCAGGTCGGCGGAGGCGCAGGTGCGAGCCGAAGACGTGCGGATGGGCGACCGCGCGCGAACCGCGTTCGAGCTGGTGACGCCCTCCGGCCGCGCCCCGGTCGAGCTCGACCTCATAGGCGAGCACCAGGTGAGCAACGCCCTGGCCGCCGCCGCCGTCGCCACCGCACTCGGCCTGGGCGTCGCCGAGATCGCCGATGGGCTGAACGCCGCACGGCGGCGCTCCGCGGGCCGGCTGGAGATCGTCGAACGACCTGACGGCATCACCATCGTCGACGACGCCTACAACGCCAACCCCGAATCCATGCGGGCCGGGCTGCGGGCGGTGAAGGCCCTGGCCGGCACCCGTCGTACCGTCGCCGTGCTCGGCGCGATGGGACAGCAGGCGGACGCCTCCCGCGCCCGGCACGCGGAGATGGGCCGGCTCGTCGCCGACCTCCGCTTCGACGTGCTGATCGCGGTCGGAGCAGGGGATCCGCTCGCGATGGCGGAGGCAGCGGAGTCCTCGGACCAGGGCGTGGCCGTCCACACCGTTCAGGACGTGGCCTGGGCCGTCGAGCTGGCCACCGCGCTTCTCGAACCGGGAGACGTGGTGTTCGTCAAGGCCTCCAGCGAGATCGGGCTCGGTGCCTGCGCCCGTGCGCTGGCCGGCGCCTGACCGTTGGCGCATCGCCGAAGGCCCGTACATCCGATGCCGGCAGCGCCGCTGAGCTGAGCGAAGCGGACATAGATGACCTTATCCCGCACAAGCTGGCGAAACGGAGTTCCATGCGCACTATCGGTCTCATCGGCGGGTTGAGCTGGGAATCGACGGTGATCTACTACCAGATCATCAACCAGCGGGTACGCGAGCGACTCGGCGGCAGCCATTCCGCCGACAGCCTCATCTGGTCGGTCGACTACACGACCGTCGAGGACCTCATCTTCGCCGACCGCTGGGACGAGGTGAGTACGTTGCTGACCGGCGCGGGCAGGAAACTGGAGGATCTCGGCGCCGACCTCCTGCTCATCTGCAGCAACACCTTCAGCCGGGTGAGCGACGACGTGGAGCGGGCCGTGAGCGTGCCCGTGCTGCACATCGCCGACGCCGTGGGCTCCGGGGTCCGCGCCAGGGGCATGCGCAAGGTCGGTCTGCTGGGCACTCGCTTCACCATGGAGCAGGCCTTCTACCGGGATCGGCTGGCGGCCCACGGCTTCGACGTGGTCGTCCCGCGGCGCGAGCAGCGGGAACTGGTCCATCGCGTGATCTTCGACGAACTGGTGCGCGGGGTGCTCCGGGAATCGTCCAGGGACGCGTACGCCCAGATCATCGATGATTTCGCAGACGACGGCGCTGAAGGCGTCATCCTCGGCTGCACGGAGATCGAGCTGCTGATCAGTGAGAAGGACAGCGCCATCCCGGTGCTGCCGAGCGCTCGACTGCACGCGGAGGCGGCGGCCGGCTTCGCGCTTGCCGACTGACACGCCTTCGGTCGCGTTCGTTCACGGCGGTAGGGGCCCGCGCCTCCGAGTAGGGCCCGCGCACCCTGCGGCGCCGCCGCGCCGGCACGATGTGGCGGCTCAGGTGGATCGGTACGCCGGTGCGTTGGTGCCATACAGCTCGCGGTGCCACAGGTCGGCGCAGACACGTTCGATGCCGGCCGTCAGATGGCGGCGGTAGGTGGTGAAAGGGAGGCTCAGTTGTTCCGCGGCCAGCTCCTGGGTGGGCGTGCCGCTGAGGAACGTGACGGACAGCGCCCGGTGAAACTTGACCGAGCGCGGATCCTCGCGCAGATCGTCGATAGCCTGGCGCAGCAGGTCACCCAGTGCTGCGGCCGGGTCCTGCCCGGCCCGCTCGGCGATCAGCCTGGTGTGCGTCAGCGGGGAAGCGGCCAGCGCGTCCAGCCGTGACAGTTGGCGCAACGCCTTGCGGACCGCCTTGGCGAACTCCGCCTGGGACAGCACCGCCAGTTCCGCCGTCGCGGCACTCGGGCCGCCGGCAGGCCCCGCGACGAGCCGTTGGTTCATCCGCTCCAGCCACGCCTGCGCCGGCACCGCGCGCCAGTCATGAACGAACAGGGTGTACGCGTCATCCCCCAGCCGTGGCTGCTCGGAGATGTCTCGCATCCCGTACCGCCGTAAATGCTCCACCCAGGCTTGGTTCGGATGCCGTATCTCGATATATGACCAGGCCATCCGCTCGGCCCGCAAACAATTGCCGATCACTCGCCACTGGATCAAATCCATCACCGGCGAGTTTCCGCGATACGGCGGCAGCGCCCATAGCCGGGCGACCGCCAAATGTTCACCGGCGCGCAACGGCGTGGTGGCACGCGCATGCGTCCACGCCATGGCCACGATGGGATCGGCGGCCAGCTCCTCCTCATCGAGTTCCGCCAACCGCAACCACGCGGAGAAAGCCACGGGCTCGCCGGTTTCGGTCCGTCGATACAGCCGGAACGCCTCCGGCTGACGTTCCGCCCAGAAGGCGGCGCAGCCCGCGGACGCCGCACCCTCCGCTGCCGTCGCCACCCGGAGCAACGTGCCGACGTCCTCCTTGCGCAACACCTCTTCCTGGAACTCGCCCTCGTCGTGGCGACCGTGGAAATCGGCCGGCGCCCCGTTGTCGCGATGCAGGTAGAGCAGTGCCGCCACCGCGCCGAGCACGTCCACATCGCTCCCCGTGCGCACCCTCTCCGCCAGATGCGCATGAATGCGGTCGTGCATGACCGCGTACCCCTCGGGATCCCGCCATCGCAGGTCCGCCTCCAGCAGCTCCCGCACCACGTCATGCGGAAACAGCCCGAGACTGCTCGACTCCACGAACGGCAACCGCCGCAACCACCGGAACAACGTCCCGGCGTCCTCCGGCGAGGCCGCCCGCAGCAGGTCCTCCGTCGTCATGTACGCATGCGCGCAGACCTCCAGAGCATGCCGATGCGCCGCCGAAGGCAGCTCGCCCACCAGCTGATCCAGCAACGTGGCCACCACGTCCTGATTCGGCATCCACCGCCTGCCGGCCCCACCGTCCTTCACCGCCACGGCGGCCCCCAGCAGCAGCGCCAGCGGATGACCACCGGCGAAGGCCAGCAGCGGCTCGCGCAACTCGGCCGGCACCCCGCAGGAGTCCATCATGGCGTGCGCATCTCCAGCCCGCAGGTCGCGCAGCGGCAGCACCTCCAGCGCCCCCGCCCATCCCGGATCCGCCTGCCACCGCATATCCGGCGGGGTTCGCCCCGCGATCACCACCAGCGCCCCCATGGGCACCCGCGGCAGGAACCGCTCGCGCAGCCATCCCTCCAAGCCCTGAATGCGTTCGAAGTTGTCGACCAGCACCACCGCGTCCCCGTCACGAAGCACCAGCTCAGCCTCGGCCTCGAACGCCGCCGGGGACGGCTCCGACATGCGCCCGTCCACCATGGACACCGGCCGCCCCGCCCGCGCGGCCTCGTGAGCGAACCGCCGCAACAAAGCTGACTTCCCGATGCCGCCGGGACCGTGCACATACAGAACGCTGCAGCCCCCGCCGTACAACGCCGCGTTGAAAACCGCGAGCTCTTCCTCCCGCCCCGCAAACGCCATCTCACGCGCTGCTTGCAGCCGCCATCCCAGCAATCCGGACTTGTTGTCACTCCCCGATGACATACCCCTGCCCCCTCTCCGAACACCCGGTCGATACCGCTGTTGAACGGCCGGGCCGAACCCTTGAGCGCGCTGGCCGGATTACCGGTTCGGTTACCGGGTGCAAACCCGTCAACGTCCCCAAATCGCCCGCATGGGTGGACCCGGACCTGGGCTACAGTTGGCCCCCGTTCTCGCTTACGTAGCCCATGCCGGGGTGGGGCAGTCGTCGTGGTGGCGTGCCGCCGCTGTCTGGGCGGTGCTCGAAGTGCCACCACTCGTTGTCGTACATGCGGTAGAGGTCATAGCGGGCGCCGTGTTCCTCGAGCCAGCGCGCGCCTTCGTGGGGGCGCACGTCCAGCGCGATGCCCTTGACGTGGCTGGATTCCGCCGGTGGTAACACGAGCATGCGTGCCGAGGCCGGGGAGCCGGCGCGGCGCACCTCCTCGTCGAACATCCGTTGCTGGACAAGGGGATCGCGGTATCCCGAGGTGAGGCCGACGAGCCGGCCGTGACGCCAGAGCGCCTCGGTGCGCGCCGCGGTGAACGCCGCCTTGGCGCCGTCGGTGAGCCCGGTGAGGTCCTCGGCGGGGAATCGCATCCGCAACGCCCAGCGGCAGGCCAGTTCGCGGGCGCGGCCGGGACGGCGGGCGAACGCCGCGGGCAGCAGGAGCACGGCGAGCACCAGCGTGACCGCGGCGTACAGCCGGTCACGGGGCCGAGGTGGGATGGTGCGTGGTTCGTCCATGACGAACCACGATTGACGCCGAATATGCGCGCGTTGTCCGCCGCATGTCACCGTTCATCGACGGCGGCCGCCGTGGCGACCGCGGCCGGCGACAAGGATCCCGGGAATCCGACGGGTTGTTGTGTCGTCCCAACGGAGGCCGAGCAGTTCGCCACGCCGCACCTACAGGTGTCGTGTGCACCCGCTGGTCAGCCGCTGAGGTCCTTTCGGTAGCGCAACTTCCTGAATGGAGGAACGTCACTGCGATCAACGACGACCGCGCCATCGTGGTGCCAGCCGTTTCGGCCGTAGAAGGAGCGTGCTCGGGTGTTGCCTTCCAGGACCCAGAGGGTTGCCTCGGCATATCCGGCCGACGTCATGGCGTCGAGGCTGGCGGTGATCAATGCTTTGCCCACGCCGGTGCCCCAGACGTCGGGGAGCGTGTACAGCGAGCCGATCATTCCTACCCGCACGGAGTCGTCGTCCTCGTCGTCCGAGGGGTAGTAAAGCGAGTATCCGACAACGCGGTACGCCTGCTCGGAGATCAGGGTGCCGGCCAGTGGCCCTTCGAAGCGGGTCAGCGATCCTTCCCATGTCCTCGTCAGCGCCTCATGGTCGAGGGCATCCAGAAATTCGTCCGACAAAAGCCCGCGAAAGGCCGCCCGCCACGATGCCGTCTGCACCTTGGCCAGGTCCGGGGCGTCTTGCTGCGTGGCCAGTCTGATTCGGTGCGTCAATTGCCTACCTTCAGGGTCGTCTCTCCGCGTGCTTGCGCACGCTAGCCGCGACCGGACAGCGGGCGCAAAACGATTATGTGAAGCACTGCGCGTGCAGGGGCAGACAACCTGGCACTCGCGCTCGCCCTCGTGGCCACTGCGCACCACCTGTTCACGACGCGACCTCCCTCAGCTCGGATCCGGACAACGATCTTCAAGGGGTCGTCGCCCTGCTCCTTTCCGTCGAGCCTCCGCAGACGTGACGTCGGATCATCCCCCGTGGAGTTGCTGGATCAGGTCTCCGAAGTCCAACTGACGAGCGGCCACGACGAGACCGACGATCACGATGGCGACAGCGAGCAGGATGAGCAGCTTCTTTCGCATAGGAGTCTCCTCAGACGTAGGCGAGGGCTTGGCGGATGGTCAGCCGGGCGGCGCGGCGTGCGGGGGCCGCTCCGGCCAGGGCCGAGCCGGCGACGGCGGCCAGTGCCCAGAGGGCCAGGGGCGAGGGGGTGAGCGGCAGTGGGGCGGAAGGCCAGGCCGACGAAGACGGTCTCGCCGAGCACGACCTTGAGGACCGTTCGCGGGGTATCCACCACACTGGTGCCGGTGGCGGCGGCCAGGCCGAGCACGCCGACGATGGCCTTCATCAGGCAGGAGCAGGGCTGCGCCGCAAGAGACGCTGAAGCTACATCCCAGGTGACGCGGCCTGAGGAGGGTGAGCGCAGACGGTCTGTCGCGGGCGGTCGCGCCCAACCTGCCCGCCCGCGGTCGCTGCTCGGGTTGGGTTACGCTCAGGTGCGGCGGTCTGTGCCGTCGCTCGTTGCGCAAGGATCCTCGCTGAGGCGTCGCCCCTCCCGGGCATGAGGATCGGGCCGGCTCTCCGGTCGCGTCTCCCCGACCTGTGGGAGGTGCGTGCCCCGATGAGCTTTCGAATCGCCGTCACGGTGGTGGCGGCGGGTGTGGCGGCCAGCATGGCCTTGGGGGAGTTCATCCCGTTCCTGACGTCGGTGGGTGCGGAGTTCGGCCTGTCGCTGACCGGTGCGGGCTGGTTGTCGTCGGCGATCACGGTGGTCGCCGGGCTGGCCTGCCTGCCGCTGGGGATGCGGCTCGATCAGTACCGGCTGCGCGGGGTGTTCGTGGCGGCGCTGGCCGTGCTGGGGGTGTCCGGGCTGGGTGCGGCGGTCAGCGGCGGCGGCGCGGCGTTGTTCTCCTGGCGGGTGGTCCAGGCCGCCGGGTATGCCCTGGTGGTGGTCATCGGGCCGAGTCTGCTGGCGCGGCTGCTGGAGGGCCGGTCGCGAGAGACCGCTCTGGCGTTGTGGGGGCTTGGCGTCCCGGGCGGGCTGGCGCTGGCCGGGATGGCAGGCGCGTTCGCGGGGCCGGGCGGATGGCGGGCGGCGGTCGCTGGGGTGGGGGGTGGTCACGTTGGCGGTGGCGGCGCTGGCCGCCACCGTGCCGCGGGATGCCCGTCCCGAGGGGCGGATCGGCGAACGCGGCGGACCGGGTACGAGATGGCCGGTGGCCGCGCTGGCGGCCGGATTCGCCCTGGTCGCCCTGGTCGGGGTCACCGTGGTCACCGTGCTGCCGGCCTATCTGGCGGCCGGGCGCGGCACTGCCCGCGGTGGCCGATGATCGTGTGGCCTGGGGAGTCGGGGCGGTGACGCAGTTGGGCAGTTTGGGCACGCTCCTGGACCGCCCGTGTACGTGTGGGTCGTCGAGGTGAGCGGGTGGAGCGCGGCAGGGGTGTTGACTGCGGCGATCGGGATCGGCGGGGTCGGCTGCGCCACGGCAGGCGCCGCCTTCGCCCGATGAACCGGCCGAAAGTACGAACTCGGACGCCGTGAACCCTGCTTTCGACCCGTGCCGTCCCCCGGGCGGGCCCCGCAGCATGAGGTCCATGCCACACGAAGACCTCCCCCAGGAACCGCACCCCAAGGGCCCGGCCGGCCATCCCGGCCACCGTCTCCCGCACGACGGACCCGCCGCCGCCTCCCCCGCTCAGCCCCAGACCGCCGCGCCCGCGTCCGGCCAGGCCCAGACCGCTGGGCTTGCCTCCGGTCGGCCCCGGATCATGGCGCTCGACGTGCTGCGCGGGTTCACGCTGTGCGAGATCCTGCTCGCCAACATCCAGCTGATAGCCAACGACGGCACCGCCGTCGCGACGCAGCCCATGGGCGACTGGGACCCCTGGCTCGGGCTCCCGATCTTCTCCCTGCTGTTCGGTGTCGGGTTCTCGCTGCTGCTGGACTCCGCCGCGAACCGCGTCCCCCGCCCACGGCTGGCCCTGCTGCGCCGGCTTCTGGCGCTGCTCGCGATCGGCCTTGTGCATGTGCTGCTGTGGCCGGGCGAAATCCTGACCAAGTACGCCATCATCGGCATGCTGGTGCTGCTGCCCTCGACCTGGCTGCCGCGGTGGGCCGTGGCCGGCCTCGCCGCCGCACTCGTCCCGGCGGCACTGATCGGCGGCGGGGGCGGGCCCTTGCTGATTGCCGGGCTGTTCCTGCTGGGCTCGGCACTGGTCCGGTACGGGGTCATCGAGCAGATCGACCGGTCCACCCGCGGGCCGCTCCTGCTGGGGCTGGTCTTCGCGGCGGCAGCGGCCTCTGCCCTGTGGGTTCAGGCCGGCTTGCAAACCGGGGCGGGCACGCCGCAGCCGTCTTTCACGTCCGCCCTTGCCGATCTGCTGCTCGCCGGTGTGTACGTGTGCGCCCTGCTGGTCCTGCTCAGAACGCCGCTGCGACCGGCGCTGCAGGCCGTCTTCGCGCCGCTGGGCCGGATGGCGCTGACCGGCTATCTGACCGCCACACTCCTCGTCCTGGCTGCCAGTCACATCCTCGGCCTGCCGATCGGCCAATCCTTGACGGCGGCGTACCTGACCGCGGGAGCCATCCTCGCGGCCCAGTGGCTGCTCTCCGCCCTCTGGCTGCGCCGCTACCGCCAGGGCCCCATCGAGTGGCTATGGCGCTGGGCCACCTGGGCCCGCCGCCCGCCCCTCAGCCAGGGCAGGACGTGATGATCTCGGAGCCGAAGCCGGTGATGACGACGTCGTTCTCGTAGTCGGCGCCGCCGACCGCGCGGCACGGCAGAAACAGCATTCCAAGTTCCTGGTGGTGACGCGCTGGTGAGCCGGATTCCCGGCATCGAACGCTTTGCGATGGGGGGCCGGCAATCATATTTCCTCGGCTCCGTACGCTATTCTCTCGACGCATAAAGCCGACGCCGCACTCATTGATTACCCGCTTGATCCGTACATGTAGTAAATGTGAGACAGCTACAGAAACTTGTTCAAGTAATTCTGAGAAATTAGAGTCTGCGTATCGACCGGCAAATCGAATCGATGCGGGGGTGGGCAGGAATTGTCGGCTTTCTTTCGTATGGTCGATGCGCGAAGAGTCGCAGTCGGCGTGGTGATCTGCTGGGCGGCTCTGGCCGTCGCGGCCGTTCTCACGAGTGGTCGTCTCGACGACGTGAGGATCACCAGCGGCACGTCGATGCTGGCGCGCGGCGCCGAATCGGCCCGGGTCCTCGACGTGATGGCGAACCAGGGCGGCAGGGTGGTTCCCGCTCTGGTGGTCTATGAACGCGCCGGGCGGCTCGAATCAGGAGATCTTGCGGCGGTCGAGCAGCAGGTCCGGCGGTTCGCCGGCGTGCCGGGCGTGGTCGGCACCTCGGCAGCGCCGGTTCCCAGCGCGGACGGGCGCGCGCTCCAGGTGACGGTGCTGCTGTCGGGCAAGCCGGGCGTGCTCGTCGGCCCGCTGGTCGAACAGCTCCGCCAGGTCGTCGCCGAAGGTCGTCCCCCGGGACTGACCGGTCATGTGAGCGGCGCGGGCGGAGCCGCGGCGGACTATGTCGATTCCTTCCGTCACGTCGATGGCACGCTCCTGGCCCTGAGCCTGGGAGTGGTGTTCCTGGTCCTGCTCGCCGTCTACCGCAGCCCTGTCCTCTGGGTGATCCCGATGCTCGCCGTGGTGGTGGCTTATCTCATCTCGGCGGCGGCCGTCTACGCGCTGGCACGGGCCGGCCTGATGACGCTTCGCGGCGCGACGCCCGAGGTCTTCACCGTGCTGGTTTTCGGCGTGGCCACGGATTACGCGCTCCTGCTCATCGCCCGATACCGGGAGCGCCTGCGCGCGACGGCGGACGAGGCGGGGGCGCTGAAAGCCGCGCTGGCAGGAGGGATCCGCACGGTCGTGGCCTCGGCGCTCACGGTCGCGGGCGGTGTCGGCTGTCTCCTGGTGGCCGACACGAACGCGCTGCGCTCGATCGGCGCTGCCGCCGCCGTCGGAATCTTGATCACGATGGCGGTGATGGTGACGTTCCTTCCCGCGTTGATGCTCCTGGGGGGACGGCGGGCTTTCTGGCCCAGTACCCCCCAGCCTGGGGAATCGGCGCGCGACGGGCTGTGGAGGAACGTCGCCGGCTTCGTCGGCCGCCGCCCCCGGCTCTGCTGGGCGGGGTCGGCCTTGCTCCTGGCCGCGCTGTGCACGGGACTGACCACGCTGGACGCCTCAGGTATCCCTCCGTCCGCCATGTTCACCATGCGCACGGACTCCGTGGCCGGCCATGACGCCCTGGAACGGCACTATCCCGCCAACGCCCCCGTGGTGGTCCTGTCCAGGCCTGGCATGAGCACCGCGGTGGCCGCCGCCGCACGGAAGACGGAAGGCGTCACATCGGTCCATCTCGGACCGCCGGCTCCGTGGCAGCCCATCGACGTGGTCCTGGCCGCCGAGCCGAACACCAGAGCCGCGCAACGGCTGGTGGCCGGCCTTCGCCAGTCCGTGCGTCACGTGGCCGGAGACGCCGCGCTGGTCGGCGGGTTCACCACGGAACTCGTCGACGTCAAGGACGCGGCCCTCGACGACGCCCTCCTCGTGGTCCCCCTGATCCTGCTGATCGTGGGCATGATCCTGGTCGTCCTGCTGCGCTCGTTGGTGGCGCCGTTGCTGCTGATCGGCACGGTCGTACTTTCCTTCGCCGCGACCCTCGGGCTCTGCTCGGTGTTGTTCACCGGGCTCCTCGGTTATCCGGCCATGGACGCGTCGTTCATGCTGTACGCGTTCGTCTTCCTCATCGCCTTCGGCATCGACTACAACATCTTCCTGATGGCCCGGGTGCGCGAGGAGGCCGCCCGTCTGGAAACGCGCCAGGCCACCTTGCACGCGTTGAGGGCGACCGGCGGAGTGATCACTGCGGCGGGGGTCGTCCTGGCCGCGGCATTCGTTGTGCTGACTGTGCTGCCGCTGGTCCCGGTCATTCAACTCGGGTTGCTGGTGGCCATCGGAGTGATCATCGACACCGTCATCGTACGGTCGTTCCTGGTGCCGGCCCTCGCCCACCACATGGGGCGGCTCATCTGGTGGCCAGGGCATGCAGCTCGGTGAGCTCCTGCCGCAGCAGGTCCAGCAGTTGCTCGGACCGGGACACCCGGGCGTCGAACACTCCCGAGAACGACACGGTGGGGCCGGCGGGCACGAAGGCGATCATGCCGGCGACCCCAGGAGCCAGCGGCGGAATCGCGAACACCTCAGTGGCCGAGGAGGCGGTCATGGGCCAAGGCACCGTGGTCACATTGAACCCTCTGGCCGACCCCTTCCTGAAGAGCGGCGAGAGGAACCGGAGAGCCGGCACCGCGAGTGCAGGGGATACGCCGTACATTTCCCGCGCGGCTTGCCGAGCGAGGCCGATCCTCCTGATGGTCGTCTGGTCGAGGATCCGTCGCAGCCGGATCATCGCGGACGGTTCGCCACAGGGCAGGGCAACGGGGAGCAGGCCCGTGTGGTTGCCCAGCCCAGCGTGCTGCCGATGGCCCCGCAATCCGACCGGCAAGGCGATCACGAAGTCTCCGCGGCGCGCCCACGGTCGCGGATTCCACGACCGCAGGGCACCGGCCACGAGCGTGATGCCGATCTGTGCGACGCTGGCGCCGGTGACGCGGGAGATATCGCGGAAGGACGCGCTGTCCAAGCTGACCACGTGCAAACGGCGATCAGAGGTGCCGGAGGCGCAGGTGGCGAACCAGCGCGGCGGCGCACCAGCCAGCCGCCGCAGATCGGCCAGCGCCCGGCGCGCCCCACCCGATGGTGCCACGGAGCCGATGCCTGCCGAAGGGACCGGCAACGTCTCGGCGCCCAGCAAGGCCCGGAGGGCGCCGACGGCTCCCATGCCGTCCTGGAAAACATGGTGTGCCCGGTAGCAGAGAATATGTGCTTCATCGGCATGGCCGTGCAACAGCATCAAACTCCACAGCGGCCGCTCTCGGGAAAGAGGACGAATCCGCATGGCCTCCATCACCGCTTGGTGGACGTCCTCCCCGCGCGGCAGCCGATGGTATTCGATGTGGTACGCCGGATCGAAAGCGGGATCGGGCTCCCATCGTGCGCGCCGCCCCTGTCCGGTCAGCCGGTAGGCCAGCGCGGGTGCCCGCGTTCTCACCGTTTCGGCGATGAGCCTGTGGAGGTCATCCGGCACCGGCGGCGATCCCGGCAGGCGAACAGCGACTCCGAGGTGCATGTGGGAATCGTCGGCCACGCCGGCGCTGAGACGCGACACATAATGGTCGCCGAAAGTCAGGGGAACCGCGCCAGCGGTGAATTCGCCGTCCACAGACGCAACGCTATCTTCCTGATGCCGGTGAAGTAAAGAAATCCATCGGCATCAGCGGCTATATATTAAGCCTTCGGCAAAGGCTGACCGCACAAATTCAGGGGTAATGTGGAGATCAGGCCGGTTGAAGTGCTGATGTTGGGTTATTTCGGGCTCATGGGGATTATCGTCTCCGTATCCCGGGAGCGCCTGACCGATTGGCCGGCGCTGCTCGCCGGATATGCCGTGGCCGCCCTGCTCCTCATCGTCCTGCAGCGGGTCGAGCGACGGCTTCCCGGAAATGGGACGGTGTCGTTCGTGCGATTCGCCGCACCTCTCCTCGTGCTCCCCTTTGTGTACACCGCCGCCGCGCGCACGGTTCTCGTCCTGCACGGACGTTTTCTCGACGACGCCGTGAAAGCGTGGGAGACGGCCCTGTTCGGGACTCTTCCCAACGCCGCCATCGGCGCTGTCAGCACTCCGCTGCTGACGGAGCTGCTGACTTTCTGCTATTTCTCCTTCTACAGCTGTTTCCTGATTCCGGTGTTCCTGTATGTCCGGGGGCGCAGAGCGCTGGGTGAGCGTTATATGTTCGCCACGCTGACCGCTCTGTTGTCCTGTTATCTGGGGTTCATCGTCGTCCCGCTGGCCGGCCCGGCGCTGGCGTCGCCGGAACTGTTCGCCTCTCACCAACCGTCCGGATACGTGATCACCGCCTTGCAAAGCAAGATCATGGCCACGTTCGACCCGCCGGGCGCGTGCTTTCCCTCGCCACACGTGGCGGGCGCCTGGATCACCCTGCTGTGCCTGCGACGATTCGTGTCCAGAAAGGTCCGCCTCGTCCTGTGGACGCTGACCGTCGGGCTGACCGTCGCCGTCGTCTACGACTGGTACCACTACGTGTCCGATGTCATCGCCGGACTGTTGGTAGCGCTGGTCGCGCATGCGATCAACGAGCGGTACGGCGCGCGGCCAGAGCCGCAGCGAATCCTTGCGTGAGCGTGGTGGCAGGCGCAAAGCCGAGCTCCCGTACAGCGTCGGCGGGCACGCAGGTCCAGGCGACGCAGCGCATTTCGCGCGCCTTGTCGCGGTTGAGCGCCGGGACGCTCCCGCGAATCCGTCCGGCGAGCTCGGTCAAGGCCGCCACGGCGCACACAGCAGGCATCGGCAGTGGGACCACCAGGGGGTCGCGGCGGCCGGCCGCCCGGGCGAGGGCACGGCAGATGTCGCCCCAGTCATAGACGTTGCCGTCGCTGATCGGATAGGTGCCGATCCGCGGGTCGTCAGGGTGCACGGTCGGTCCGCGTTCGGCGGCGGCGAGCAGGGCCGTGCACAGGTCGTCGACATAGACCAGGCAGTAGCGGCGAGGGCCGAACCCCGCTTTGATGACCACGCCGAGCCGGATCATGGGCATGAGCGCCGGTAGCAGCGCAGATTCCCCCGGGCCGTACACGATGCCGGGGCGCACGATGACCGACGGCACCCGGCGGGCGTGCTCCCTGACGATCTGTTCACCCGCCAGCTTGCTGGCGCCGTAGAGGGACACCGGCGCCATGGCCGGCGAGGCCGGGCCGGCGGCGGCCAGGGAGGAGCAGAGCACGAGGCGCGGCGGGTTGGGCGTGACGGCCAGCGCGCGGACCAGGTGTGCGACGCCGTCGCGGTTGAGCGCCCAGTATTCGGCGGCGCTGCGTGCCCTGAGAGCGGCGGCCAGGTGGATCACTCGATCGGCTCCGCGGAGCGCCTCGGGAATGCCCTGGCCGGTCGCAAGGTCGCCGTGGACCACCTCGACGCCCAGCTCGTGCAGCGCCTGGGTGCGGGAAGAGGAGCGGGCCAGCGCGGTGACGGTGTCGCCGCGCGCCAAGATCATCCGGGTCAGCCGGGCGCCGATGAAGCCGGTGGCGCCGGTGAGCAGGTAATGCGTCATAGGGCTCGTTTGTAGATGCGGTAAGTCTTGGCGTGGGTGCAGCCGACGCGGGCGAGATACCGGTTGATGTCCGGGTTGTCGTCCAGCGTCCAGCCGAGTTCCACGCCACCGTGGTAGCCACAGGCCATGACCGCCTCATGGGTCCGGGCGAAGAGCACGGTTTCGATGCCGCAGCCTCGCAGGCGCGGAACGACGCCGAGCAGGACGGCGCGAGTGCGATCGATGCGGCGGACCGCCAAGGACAGGCGGATCAGCCCGACCGGAAGGCCGAAGCGGCTCAAGCGGCCACGCGCGACGGGCAGGGCCTGGTTGAGATCGGGGAGCACGAGGGCGACCGCGACCGGCTCGCCCGCCACCTCGGCCAACTGGACGAGCCTTGAGTCCATGATCTTGCGCAGGCGTTGCGCGACCGCGGCGAACTCCGCATCCGTCATCGGCGTGAAGCCCCAGTTGTGCTGCCATGCGCTGTCGTAGACGTGTTTGATGCGGATGATCTCGGCAGGGAAATCGCTCAGATCGAGCGGCCGGATGGTGATCTGCTGACGCCGCTCGGCCTGCCGGGCGATCCGCAGCAGCCGATCCCCGAGTGGACGCGGGTCGAACGCCCACGCCCACAGGTCCTTGGCCTTGGTCAGGCCGCAGCCTTCCAGCAGTCCCGGGTAGTAGGCAGGGTTGTAGGGCATCATCACGGTCGGCGGGGCATGGAAACCGTCCACCAGCAGTCCGCATTCGTCGTTGGTGGTGAAATTGACCGGCCCGAGCATGGTGTCGAGCCCACGCACGCCCAACCACTCCGCCGCGGCGTCCAGGAGCTTCCGAGCGACGGAGGGGTCGTCGACGCATTCGAACTGACCGAAGAAGCCGTCACGCGCCTGATGAGCGCTGTTGTGGCGGGGATTGTGCACGGCTGCGATCCGGCCGGCAACGCG
Organism: Nonomuraea sp. NPDC049480; assembly: GCF_044465905.1. Lineage (NCBI taxonomy): Bacteria > Bacillati > Actinomycetota > Actinomycetes > Streptosporangiales > Streptosporangiaceae > Nonomuraea > Nonomuraea sp. NPDC049480. The sequence goes on along the minus strand of NZ_JBITMD010000010.1, from coordinate 376,531 downwards.
CCCGTTCTGGCGAGCCGTGAAGAGCTCGGCGTCGCCGTAGGCGAAGAACGGATTGCGCCGCCGGTCGAGCAGGCGACGGCAATCGCCGCGCAACGGCGGCACGAAGTGGGGGTCGCGACCATGCAACAGGTACGGCAGTTCGATGAACTGCTTGAGGTGGCGGCGGGTGCGGACCGGCTCGGCGGTCACCGGCATGCGTCAAGAGCCGGGCGGGGTGAAGACGAGGCTCGCATTGTGACCCCCGAAGGCGAACGAGTTGGACAGAACGGCACCGGGCGCGAGGGAACGTGGGCGGCGCACCACGTCGATCTCGCAGGCGGGATCCTGGACGTCGAGGTTGATGGTGGGATGCATCAGGCGTTTGTGCAGCGTCAGCACGCTCACCACCGCCTCGATCGCTCCGGCCGCGCCGATCGCGTGACCGAGGACGCTCTTGGTCGAGGTGACCGGGACCTGACCGGGGCCGAACAACCGGGCGATGACCTGGGCCTCGGTGACATCGTTGAGCGGGGTGCCGCTGCCGTGCGCGTTCACGTGCGTCACGTCCCCGGGAGACAGTCGCGCATCGGTCAGCGCCTGGCGTATGCAGCGTTCGGCGCCCGCGCCCTTCGGGTCGGGAGAGGTCAGGTGGTGGGCGTCGGAGGTGCGTCCGTAGCCGGTCAGCTCCGCGTACACCCGGGCACCGCGCCGTACGGCGTCCTCGAGGCGTTCGAGCACGACGAAAGCGGCGCCTTCGGCCAGGACGAAGCCGTCGCGGTCGGCGTCGAAGGGGCGTGAGGCCCGTTCGGGGTCGGCCACGCGCTGCGACAGGGCGCCGCACCGGTGGAAGGCGAGCAGGATGGTCGGTGAGACGCACGCCTCCGTCCCGCCGGCCACCACCAGATCAGCGGAGCCGTCCCGGAGCAGGCGCAGCCCCTCCCCGATCGTGTGACCGCCGGAGGCGCAGGCCGTAGAGACCGTAAGGCTCGGGCCCAGGATCTGGTGACGCATGCTGACGAACGCCGCGGCGGCGTTGGGCATCGCCTTCGGGATGTAAAGCGCACTCGGCTGCCCGGCACCTCGTTCGCCGTGTCCGAGCAGGATGGTCTCGGTGGTCTCGTTACCGGCCAGGGCCGTCCCGGTCACGACCGCGCGGCGTTCGGGCAGGACGTCGGATCGGCCCGCATCGGCCAGCGCGTCGTCGGCGGCGCACACGGCCAGCAGGGTCGCGCGATCCATCCGGCGCGCCAGCTTGCCCGTCACGTAATCGCCGGTGGCGAAGTCGGGAACCTGGCATGCGAAGTCGACCGGCAGGTCATCACTCTCGAAGGCGGTGATCGTGCGCGCGGTGGAACGTCCGGCCATCAGAGTGCTCCACAAGGCCTCGATGTCATTGCCGGCCGGGGTGCGCACACCCAGCCCGGTGACCGCAACGCGTGCCCGCTGGTGCATCAGCCGGCCTGGGACCCAGCTCGGACCAGCATGGTCACGTCTGCCAGGGTGCGCGCCTGCTTGGCGGTGTCCACGCCCACGACGAGCTTGAAGTGATCTTCGGTGGCCGCGACCAGCTCGGCCAGGTCGAGGCTGTCGGCCTCCAGATCTTCACGGAGATCCGTGTCCGGCGTGATGAGCGCGGGCTCAACGGAAAGGATCTTCGCGCAGATGGCGCGCAACTGTTGAAAGATCTCGTCATCGTCCATGCGTACGTCCTTGCCGGGCTGTGGACCGATCGCCGCTCGGTCGGGCGCCCTTGATCCGGAACAGCGATGATTACTCTACTATTATCATTCGTCACTGTCAGCTACCATCCCTTGAGGCAGGGTTGATCGCCCGAATGCTCGGACAGAGCCGGAAAGTGAGTGCCGCACCGTGTCGGACGCCTTCAGCAAATGCCGGCTCCCGCAGGAGGCCGAGGCTCTCCACGCCTCGGGCGTCTACCCCTTTTACGTGCCGATCGAGGAGCGCCTGGGAGGCGGCGAGGTCATGGTCCGCGGCCGCCGCGTGCTGATGGCCGGCTCCAACGACTACCTGGCCCTGGCGGACGACCCGCGGCTGAAGGCGGCGGGCGCCGACGCGCTACGCCGGCTGGGCACGGGCAACTCCGGCTCGCGGGTTCTCAACGGCACGCTGACCCTGCACGAGAACCTCGAGTGCGAGCTGGCCGAGTTCCTCGGCCACGAAGCGACGATGGTGGTCTCCACCGGCTATCAGGCCAACCTCACCCTCAGCCCACTGTTCGGCCCGCACGACGTCCTGCTCGCCGACCGGCACATCCACGCCTCGCTCGTTGAGGCCATTCGCCTGGGCCAGGCCCGGTTGCGGCGATACCGGCACAACGACATGGCGCAGCTCGGCCACCTGCTCGAGACCGCCGATCCCGCCGCCGGGTCCCTGATCCTCACCGAAGGCATGTTCTCGGTCGGCGGCGACCTGTGCGACCTGCCCGGCATCGCGGAGCTCACCGGCAGATACGGCGCGCGGGTCATTCTCGACAGCGCCCACGACGTCGGCCTGCTGGGCGCCGGCGGTCGTGGCACCGCCGAGCACCATGATCTGCAATCGGCCGTCGACGTGCAGACGCTCACCTTCTCCAAGTGCTTCGGCAGCCTCGGCGGAGCCGTTGCAGGGCCCAGGCACGTCATCGACTACCTGCGCCACAGCGCGCGGGCAGCGCTGTTTTCAGCCTCCCTGCCACCGGCCTGCACCGCCGCCGCGCTGGCCGCCCTCGACATCATCCGTACGGAGCCGGAACGCCGCCGGGCCGTCCTGACCACCGCCGAACGCCTGCGCTCGGGCCTGACCGCGCTCGGATTCGCGATTCCGCCTGGCGGCACGCCCACCGTTCCACTGCAGGTGGGAGATGCCCTGCTCTGCTGCCGGTTCTGGGCCGAGCTCCTCGACGAGGGGATTCTCGCCAATGTCATGCTCCCGCCGAGCGTCCCCGAGGGAAAGGCGCTGATCCGCATCAGCGTCACCGCGGCCCACACCGACGCCCAGGTGGATCGTCTCCTGAGCGCCGTCGCCGCCGTCGCCGGTCGCATCAACACGATCAGCGGGCGGGTCCCGGTCGCCATCGGAGGGAGGGATGGTGCCTGATCGATCAGCGCGTCCGTTCTGGGAGCAATGCGTGGGCACCATCGTGCTTCCCGCCGCCATGGTCCTGGGCGAGCAGGTCGTCGATCGCGCGTTCAGCCGGATGGGCGGCATGTTCGGCCTGTGGATCCCCGGCGTCGGCAATGCCGTGATGCTGCGGGACCCTGCCCTGATTCGGCAGGTCATGCTCGCCCCCGCCGACGTCATCGACGACTACGAGGTGAATCGCGTCCAAAGCCCGGTCATCGGACGCCAGGGCCTGGCGGTGCTGGATCGCGCCCAGAACCGCTGCCTGCGCCAGATCATGACGCCCGCCCTTCGCCCCGAGGCGCTGCTCCGCCTGCGCGAGTTGACGGCGCTGCGCGCACAGCGGCTGGTGGACGAGTGTCCCGTCGGCACGCCGTTCGCTCTGGGCCCGCGGCTCCGAACGGCCATGATGGAGACGATCCTGACGCTCATCATCGGCGAGGACCGGTCCCCGGCATTCGGCGAATGGATCCGGGTGACGACGCGGATGTTCCAGCGTGCCGTCTCCGCCGAGATCACTGTGCGGTACATGCTGCGCCACGTCGGCGGACTGGCCCTGTGGCCGTCGTTCCGCCGCAGCATGGACGTGTGCGACCGCTTGATCTACACCGAGATCGACCGCCGACGCCATCGCGGCGAGGATCGCGACGATCTGCTCGGGGTGCTGATGCGGGCCCGCGACGACCGTGGCGCCCAACTGACCGATCAGGCACTGCGCGACCAGGTGATGAGCATCATCGCCGGTGCGCGCACCACCGCCGCCACCGGCATCGCCTGGGCGTTCGAACGGGTGGTTCGCCATCCGGAGGTGCTGCGGCGGCTGACCGCGGAGAGCGATGCGGCGGCCCAGGACGTCTACGCGGGCGCGGTGTCGTACGAGGCGCTCCGGGTGCGACCACCGGTGGCGTTCTTCGGCCGGAAAGCCCAGCGGCCGTTCGAGCTGGGCGGACGCCTGCTGCGGCCGGGCACCGCCATCACCATCCATCTCCGGGCACTTCACCACGACCCTGGCCTCTACCCTGACCCCACGGCGTTCCGCCCCGAACGCTGGCTCAGCAAGCGGCCGGGGGGCTATGGGTGGATGCCGTTCGGCGGCGGCCAGCGGACCTGCATCGGTGATCGGCTGACACTCATGCTGATGAAGACGTTCCTGCACGTCTTCACCCGCTCGGCGGTGCTCAGCCCCGCCGAGCCGCGCGACGAGCCGATCAAATGGCGGGCGATCTCCAACCTGCCCGGCCACGACTGCCGCATCGTCGTGTGCCCCAGAACCACGGCCCCGTAGAGCAGACCCCTGGAACATCCTTCTCTCGCTGGAGGGCCTCCCGTGCTCCCGTCCACCGTCCAATCGTCATCACTGTGGCGCCTCGCCATCATCTGCCTCGGCATGTCCGGGCTGCGACTGGACGGCCGCGCCGCCTATCGGCTCCTGCGGCTGGCCCTTTTCTCGGGCATGACCGCGCTGTACTACGTCACCTTGCCGCTGGTGGCGACACCGTTGATCGCCAGTTGGTACGCCGTGACCGTCTGGATCGCCTATTACGGCGGTCTGAGCCTGATCCTGGGTGGACCGGGCAGGAAATACTTGATCAGACGGTTCGGGGAGGATCGGGGCTATGCGCTCTTCGAGGTCGCCTTGGGCGTCCTTTTCCTCAACCAGGGCTTCGCGCAGGCCGTCGTCATCAATGCCTTCGGTGATGGCTTTCCTGCCCTGATCCCTGCCTGGATGAGCTACCTCGGCGGCGCGGTCCTCATGGTGGTGGGACTGTCCTGCAAGGTCTGGGCGGCGAACACGACCGGCCTGGACACGTACTACTGCCGCGACATGTTCATCGGCCGCTCGATGGACGACGGCGGCGGGCTCATCATCTCGGGCCCCTATCGGTATGTCGGCAACCCCATGTACAGCGTCGGCAATCTCCAGGGTTACGGGTGGGCGGTCTGGTCGCGGTCCGTGGAGGGCATCGCGTTCGCGATGATCTTCCAGGTCGGCATCTACCTCTTCTACCACCTGTTCGAGCGCCCGTTCGTGCGGCGTGCCTATGCGCGCCGGTGAACAGGACCCGCATGCGCTTTCGACAAGCACCAGCCGAGCACTAACCGGCCTGGAGGACTTCGGTGCCCAGCCCCAGTGTGGTCTGCACGCCCTCGTCCGGCGTGATGGAGAACGGCCGGAACAGCGGCGCGGTCAACCTCAATCAGTCCGCCGGCGCTGGTGTTCATACCGGTGTCCCTCACCATGCCGGGATTGACGCTGTAGGCGTGCATGCCGGCGGGCAGGCGGCGGGCCAGTTCCCTGGTGGCCAGGAGGCTGAGCAGTTTGCTGGTCGCCAACAGGAACGATGCGTGATGGTTGACGGCGTAGGTGCGCTCGACACCGTCTGCGGACTGTCCGTAGCGAGGGAACGCTGCCCCCGCGTTGTCGACGAGGACATCGATGCGGACGGGGCGGTGACCAGGCCCAGTCCCCCGCGCCGCCGGTAAAGCGGTCGATCATCGAGGTAGCGGTCGACGCGTCGCACTGCAGTCGGTCGGCCAGGCGGCGTGCGGTCATCTCCTGCTCGCCGTCCTGAGTCCTCACCGCGGCCGGGTCGCCGCCGGGAGGCTGTTGGCCGTTCCCCAGTCGGCGGCCCCGGGGCCGTACACCGGCCAGGGGGTGTTGCCGAGAAACGCCGGTTTGGTGCTGGTGTAGAGCGACGGCGGGATCCGGGAGCTCGAGGTGAGAGCCCCCCACTTCAGCGTGCTTCCCTCCAGGTTGGCGCCGTGGTAATGGTCAGTGCCCGACAGACGGATGAGGCCGAGCTTGTTCCCGATGACGTTCTGCCTGACCGTCTGGCCGTTGATGCTGCCGATCTGGTAGGTGGCGTAGTTGCGGAACCAGGTGTTGCCGGGGCCGGTGGCTTCCAGCTCTCCCTGGCCCAGCTTGGAGTTGTCGGCGTACCCCTCGTAGAAGCGGTTGCCCTCGATGAGATTCATGTAGGCGAAGGTGCCGTGCAGGGCCAGATCGTTGTAGCCCTGGAAGGGCGCCTCAATGGAGTTGTAGCTGACGACGTTGTGGTTGGCGCCGAGCTGCATCAGGATGCTGTGCCGTAGGTCCCACAGCTTGTTGTCGCTGACGCGCACGCGGGTGGATCCCCAGTTGAGGCTGATGCCGTAGGCGTAGCCGTTCTGCATGACGAAGGCGCCGTGCACGTAGTTGCGGTCGATCGAGATGTCCTTGCTCCAGTAGATGTTGATGTGGGAGCGGCCGGACTTCACCGACTCGATGTCCTCGACGAAGCCGTTGTTGACCATGTGGAAGGTCAGGTTGTTGACGTTCTCCACGGTGGGCTGGACGAGCCGCTCGATCTTCAGCTGGTCGACGCCGGCGTTCTCCAGCATGTCGATCTCCCTGACCTGGGGCGCGGACGACGCCGGGTAGTCCAAGCCGATCTCCATGTTCAGGGTCAGGGTGTCGCCACTCCGGGAGAGCACTTTGAAGATCTGGGTCTCGATGGGATAGCCGTAGGCGTGCCTGCCCGCGTCCTTGTACAGCTGGACGAAGTCGCCCGCCTGCAAGCTGGACGCGCCGGGCACCGCGATCGTCCGGCTGCCCGTCACCGTGGTGCTCACCGGGTCACCGGTGTAGGCGCCGCTGAACTTCAGCTCCGCGTCGGCCGCCCCGATCAGGAATCTGGTCTGAGTACGGCCGGCGCCGCGCAGGAGGATGTTGTCCGTGGTGATGTTCAGCGTGGACCGGAAGTAGTACGCGCCGGGCGGGAAGTACAACACGCGGTTGCCGGATGTGGCGGCGATGATCTCGCGGATCTTGGCAGAGGCGTCGATGCCGCTGTTGTTCGCGGGAAGTCCTCGGGTGGTGACGTCCACGGTGAAGAAGCCGCCCGGGTTACGCCACTGGGTGTCGGTCCACCCGCCGCGCGGGAGCCGGTCGGCGGGGACGTCGCCGGGGTCGACGGACAGCAGCGACATCGCCAGGGCGATGACTAGGAATCGCATGCGACCTCCAGGTGGTTGGCCGTGGTCAGGACGGGATAGGCGAGGACCTGCCCGGCCTCGAGCGAGGCGCGGGTGATGATCGTGAAGCGTGCCCGCTCGCCGGGCAGGAGCGTGACGAGCTGCTCGTCGACGACCGCCTCAGGGTCGAGGCGGTCGGCGTGCAGGCTGAGGTCTCGGAGCAGGGTCCGCGCTTCGACGTCGACCACGTAGCCGCCCGGAACCGGGGTCAGCGTGCCGTGCCAGTCAGGGGCGGGCAGCCCGCCGTCGAGGAAGTGGCGGACGCGGACGCCGGGGCCGTCCACCGCGATGAGGGCGGCGCCGTCCGGCTCTATGGGCACCGTCATCGTCTGCCGGGCGGCCAGCCGGACGTCCACAGGCCGGTCGCCCAGCTCCTTGCCGTCGAGTCCCAGATAGCGCACCAGCAACTGCGCCTCCCAGGGCGACGCGGCGTCGTTGACCACGACCAGGCCCTGGGGCTGAACGGTGACCAGCCGCTCGGCGTAGGCGCGGCGCAGGGCGTACCAGAGCGGCTTGCGCCGGCCGTACCCGTCGACCGCCGCCCACGAGACCACCGGCCAGCAGTCGTTGAGCTGCCAGAGGATCACTCCCCGGCAGTGCGGAGCGAGAGCACGGAAGCGCTCGACGGCGAAAGTGATCGCGTGGGCCTGGTTCAGCTGGGTGGTCCAGTGCCAGGCGGTGAGGTCGGCCGGGTCGGGGAAATGGCCTCGCCACCCGCGTTCGAGTTTGCCGTTTCCGTCCTCGGCCTTCTGGTGGATGGCTCCGGCGGCCGTCAGGGTCGACCAGGCGGGCGGGCCCTGGAAGCCGAACTCGGCCACGAAGCGCGGCGTGTACTCGGCGTAGGCCAGGTAGTCCTTCTCGTTCCAGACGTCCCAGATGTGGATCGGGCCGGTGCTCGGGTCGTTGGGACGGCCGGCGGTCGAATACGGGCTGCCGGGGATGTAGGGCCTGGTCGGATCCAGTTCGGCGACGATGCCGGGCAGCAGATCGTTGTAGAATCCGGCCCCCCAGCTGCGATCACTCAGCTGTTCCTTCCAGCCCCAGTCCTCGTAACCCCACAGGTTCTCGTTGCCGCCGTTCCACAGGACCAGGCTGGGATGCTGGGACAGCCGGGTGACCGCCTCGCGGGCCTCGGCGTCGACCTCCGCCCACAGGAGCTCCTCGTCGTAGGCCGCACAGGCGAACAGGAAGTCCTGCCAGACCAGCACCCCGGCCTCGTCGCACAGCCGGTAGAAGTCCTCGCTCTCGTAGATGCCGCCGCCCCAGACGCGCAGCAGGTTGATCCCGGCCTCCGTGGCGTCGGCGATGCGGGCGGCGTAGCGCTCATGGTCCACGCGGGTGGGGAAGGCGTCGTCGGGGATCCAGTTCGCGCCGCGGACGAATACGTCCTGGCCGTTGATCCGCACGATGAACGCTCCGCCGGTGGTGTCCAGCTCGACGGTGCGCAGGCCGACACGTCCCCGCCACTCCTCCTGCCCGTCGAGGGTCACGGCGGCTTCGTAGAGGTGCTGGTCACCGTACCCACGAGGCCACCACAGGCGAGGACGCTCGACGGTGACCGGCACGGTCACCTGGCTCCGACCCGCGGGGACCTCGACCGTCCGCACGTCGGACCCCAGCCGGGCGGTGACCGTCACCGGTGCGGGACCGGGAACGAGATCGACGACGAACGAGACGCTCGCCGCGGTGGCCAGCGGACGGACGCTCGCGATCCTGGCCCCGGTGAAGGAGCGGATGCCGATGGGCTTCCAGATACCGGCGGTGACCAGGTCGGGACCCCAGTCCCAGCCGAAGTTGCAGGCCATCTTCCGTACCGCGTTGTACGGGTGCTGGTTGACGTGCGGCCGCGGTTCCTGCCGCTCCGCGTACTCCAGGGCGGACGCGAAGGTGATGGCCAGCTCGTTGGCGCCGGGACAAAGCAGCGAGGTGACGTCGAAGGTGTGGGTCCGGTGCTGGTTGGCCGCGTGGCCGACGATGGTGCCGTTGAGCTCGACGGTGGCGATCGTGTCCAGGCCCTCGCAGACGAGCTCATGCCGTTCGTGCTCGTTGGGCTCCCAGGTGAAGGTCCTGATGTAGCGCCACTCGGTACGCCCGATCCAGTGCAGTTCGGACTCGTTGTCGCCGAGGTAGGGGTCGGGGATGCGCCCCGCGCGCAGCAGGTCGGTGTGGACGACTCCCGGCACGATCGCCGGGGTGCCGTCCGCCAGGTGCCAGGTGCCCGTCAGGTCAACCCACACGGACGGACACCTCCTTGGGAATCGAGTCGTGCCTGGCCTGCGGCGCACGGATGTCCTCCGGCCAGGAGAGGGAAATGCCGAGCCGGTCGGTGAGCATGCGCTGGAAACCGGTCAGCAGGGAAGGCGTGCCGTACACCGCCTCCGGCTCGGTCCGCTCGGTCGAGCAGTAAGCGGACAGGGCGCCGACGGCCTCCCCGATCGACCACTCCACCGGGTGCAGGCGGTAGGCGCCGTTGGTGATGTGGGTGGTGCCGATGTTCTTGTTGGCGGCCAGCAGGTTGCGCGTGCCCTGCGGCAGCAGCGCACCGAGCGGGATCTGGAACGGGAAGCAGTCGATGTCCACGTAGGTGCGGCCTGAGGTGCTCGGGTGCAGGTCGATCCGGTAGTAGCCGATGCCGACGCTGTCGTCGAAGCTCGCCGCGCCCGCGTCCGCACCGCGCATCTCGCGCCCGATGTGCTGCTCGGTGACGGTGAACAGCGCCTTGATGCGGCGCGACTCGCGGACGTAGACCTCCTTGGCCAGGCCGTCCTCCGTACCGGTCACGTCACCACGCAGCCGCAGCCCGGGATGTCCGGCCTCCGTCTGCATCCAGAAGACCAGCGACAACGTCAACTCTCTGGCCTGCTGAAGTGCTCGCTCCCGCGTGGCGTCGTCGACACCGAGCAGCGGCAACTCCCAATAGTCGATCTGCGGCCAGTTGACCAGCGTGATCTCCCCACCCGGGAAACCGGGCTCGAGATTGCGCTTGGCCAGGATGCGCCGGTAGCGCCACAGGTCATCGTCGGTGTTCTCGAGGAAGAGCGGCCGGGTGCGGGTGGTCAGCAGATCGGGCACCACGTCGTCCCACGACAACTGCGGGCCGGGCCAGCGCGGGTCCACCGTGTCCCGCCAGTACGCGTACCCTTCGGGCTCGTCGATCGTGTGGTCCTCACCAGGCCGGTACTCCAGGGCGCAACACCAGCTCACCGCCTGTTGGTCCAGCGGATCGGCTTGCTCGGGCGCGTGCAGCTCACCCGTCTGCGCCGCGCTCTCCGCCCCTATGACGTACGGCACCGCCGCCAGTTCCAGCAGCTCACCCAGCTCGGTCGCATCCACCACAAGGGGCGCCGACAAGGTGACCTCCCGACCCGTGCGCAAGCTTCGGACACGGATCGAGCTGATCCGCTCGCCCTCCCGACGCGCCTCGACCGCCTCGTGCTCCGCCATCACGCTCAACAGGCCCGAGGCGATCAGCGGTGAGAGCATCTCCTGGATGACCAGCGACGCCACCCGCGGCTCGTGGCACAACCGCGACACGTTGCCGAACCCGGGATTGAGCGCCTCCCACGCCCGCGCCTGCGCCGTCAACGGATAATTGCGCCGGTAGTGGTCACGGATGCGCCCGCGCAGCTCGCGATAGCTGGGCGAGCTCAACGACGACTCGATCCACTGGTGCTCGTCCGGGGGCACCGCCTGACTGGTCAGCTGCCCGCCCAGCCAGTCGGACCGCTCGACCAGTACGACCCGCTGTCCAAGCCTGGTGGCGGTGAGCGCGGCGGCGACGCCGCCCAGACCACCCCCGACAATGACAAGATCGACTTCACGCATGATGTGAGGAACCTTTCTAGCCTTTGACGCTGCCGTCGGTGAGACCGGAGATGAAGCTGCGCTGGTTGACCAGGAAAACGGCCAGGACGGGCAGCGTCACGAGCACAGCCCCGGCCATCAGCGGCCCGTACTGCACGTTGCCCGTGGACAGGAACCGCGCCAGGGCCAGCTGCACGGTCTGGGTCTCTTCCGAGGTGGTGACCACGAGCGGCCAGAGGAAGTCGTCCCATACCGCGGTGAAAGAGAAGATCGCGACGACCGCGACCAGCGGCCGGGCGAGCGGGAAGTAAACGCTCCAGAACACCCGCCATTCGCCGGCGCCGTCCATCCGGGCGGCCTCGGCCAGATGCGGGTCGGCGGTGCTGAAGTACTGCCTGGCCAGAAAGATGTTCATGGGCAGGACGAGATACGGCAGAACCACGCCGCCCAGGCTGTCCAGCAGCCCCGTCCCGCCCACTCCTGCCAGGTCGTTGCCGCCGATCAGCGGCATGCTCTTGGCCATGAGGAACAGCGGGATCAAGGTCACCGAGACGGGGATCGCCGCCGTGGATACCAGCGCGTAGAACAGCGGCGTGCTGCCGCGGAAGGGCAACAACGCGAAGCCGTACCCGGCGGCCACCGCGGTCAGGCAGTTCGTGAGCACGGCCACCACCGTCACGACGGCCGAGTTGAGCAGCGCCCGGCCCAGATGGGCGTCGGTGAACGCGGTCACGAAGTTCTCCGCGGTGGGCCGCGCGGGAATCAGCGACACCGATCGGAAGGCGTCGTTCTCCGGCGTGAAGGCCAGACTGATCATCCAGAGGAACGGCATGACCACGAGCAATGCGGCGATGGCGAGGGCGGTCCGGTTCATGAGCGCCTCCCTCCGACGCCGCGGATGGCCAGGAACGAGAAGCCGACGATGAAGGCGAACAGGACGAAGGCCATCGCGGACGCGCTGCCGAACCGGTTGTACTGGAACGCCTCGGTGTAGATCAGGTAGTTGACGGTCGTGGTGCTGCCGAGCGGCCCGCCCCTGGTCAGGACGAAGATCTCGGCAAAGCCTTGGGCGAGGAAGACGATGTCCATGGCGACGACGTAGGTGAGCATCGGCCGCAGTCCCGGCAGGGTGACGTGCTGGAAGACGTTCCAGCGTGCCGCCCCGTCGACTCGCGCCGCCTCGTACAGGACGGTCGGGATCGCCTGCAGCCCGGCCAGGAGCAGCACCATGTTGGCTCCCAGCGCCTTCCAGACCCGCATGGCAGAGGCGGCGTTCAGCGCTGAGCCCTCCTCCAGCAGCCAGTTCTGCTCCTGCAGGCCGAGCAGGCCGAGGATTTCGTTGACCAGGCCGTTCTGGGAGTAGATCCACAGCCACACCATGCTGACCGCGGTGAGCGAGACGATGTGCGGGACGTAGAGCGCCGAGCGGAACAGGCCGACCCCGCGGAAGGGCCGCTTGGCGAGCATGGCCAGTCCGAGCGCGATGACCACGGTGAACGGCAACACGATCAGGACGTACTTCCCGGTCACCAGCAGCGCCTGGCTGAACTCGGAGCTGTCCAGCAGCCTGGCGTAGTTGTCCACGCCCACAGGCTCGGGTCCGGTACGGCTGAGCGGGCTGTAGCGGGTGAAGCTCAGCGCGAACCCGTACAGGACGGGCACCAGCTGGAAGCAGACGAGGTAGAGCGCGGCGGGCAGGACGAACAGCGCCCCCACCCACCGGCGCTTCCCGACGAGTGCGCTCATCCGCTCTTGAGGATGGTGTCGACTTCGGCCGCGGCCTCCGTCAAGGCTTCCTGGGCGCCGGCCTTCTTGTTGAGAGCCCGCTCCAGGTGCTTGGAGAGGGTGTCACGAATCTGCGTCCAGCCGGGCACGTTGGGGTTGGGCCGGAAGTGGCTGGCCTGCTGGACGAAGGCCTGGATGACCGGGCTGCTCTTGACGTAGTCGCTCTCGGCCGCGGAGACGCGCGCGGGTATCGCGCCGATGCCCTGCGTGTACTCGACGCTCGTCCCGGTAGAGATCATGTAGGAGATGAACCTCCAGGCCAGTTCCTTCTGCGCGCTGTCCTTGTTGATCATTAGCCCGGGTCCGGCGCCGCCGACGGCCACGCCCTGCTCCGCGCCCTCGAACTTCGGCACCGGCATGACCCGGATGTCGAGGCCGGGGTTGGCCCTGACCATCTGCTGCACGGTCTGCGGCGCCAGAACGGTCATGGACGCGTCTCCGGTCACCAGCGGTTGCTGGGCGACCGGCAGGTCCTGGTAGTTGCCGCCGAGCTGGTCGGCCACGGCATCGGGCCCCTGGTAGGCGGCGATGAAGTAGTCGAGTGCCTTGACCCCGGCGGGCGAGGCGAACGCCGCGCTCTTGCCGTCGGCGCTGAGTTGCGTGCCGCCCGCGGAACCCAGCAGGCCGGCGAAGGTCTGCTGCCGCCCGATCGGATGGCTCGGCAGCAGCAGGCCGGCATGCGTGATCTTGCCGGCGGCGCGTTCGGTCAGCTTCTCGGCCGCTTCCTTGACGGCCTCCCAGGTGGCGGGTGGCTTGTCCGGATCGAGGCCCGCCTTGGTGAAGTCATCGGCGCGATAGGCGATGAGGTTGCCCTGCATGGACAGCGGCATGAGGTACTGGGTCCCGCCCACTTGACCGCCGGGCAGTGCATTGGCGAGGTCGTCACGGTCCTGCCGGCTGAGCTTGGCGACGTAGGCGGTCAGCGGCTCGAGACGGTCGTTCTTCACGAAGTCGGCGACCGCGGCAGGGCCGTGGCCGAAGATGTCGGGCGCGGATCCCGCGGCGAAGGCCGCGTTCAGTTTGGTGGACAGGTCGGGCCAGTCGAGGAAGGTCACCGTGACCTTCGCGCCCGTCTCCTTCTCGAACTTCGGCACGATCGTGGCGGTGACCAGGTCGATCTCGGTCTTGTTGGTGCCGGGGAACCAGACGGTGAGCGAGTTGCCCGCGGACTTGCTCGGCTGCGTCCCTCCTCCGCCCAGTCCGCATCCGGCGAGCAGCAGGAGTACGGCTCCCGCCGCCGACCAGCGATGTTTGCCCATGATCACTCCTAATTCGTATTAGAGCTGGTGAATAGCCGTTGCATAGAGGTGTTCGTTTTCGGATCAGCGGGGCGGTGCGATGGTCGTGCCGGCCAGCGGCCCGCAGGCCACCGTCTCGTGGCGGTCGGCGGGCACCTCGCCGTCGAGCAGGCCCAGGAGAAGGGCGACCGCGCGCGCGCCCATCTCCTGCTTGGGCACCGGGATATGGCTCCAGCCCCTGGTGGCGGGCGAGTCGGGGAGGATGTCGAGACAGACCACCGACAGCTCTTCGGGGATCTCGACCTTTTCGTCACGAGCGGCCGCGGCCACGGCGCCGGCCAGCTCAAGGGTCTCGATGAGCAGCGCCGTGGTCGCCGACGCCAGCACCTCCCGCAGCCACCGCCCGGTCACGGCCTCCGCCTCTGCCAGGACGGGCCGGCTCGTGGCCAGCCTGGACCGGTAGAAGGCTTCGCGCCGTTCCTCTTGCGGGCCTCGCCGCAGAGGTCCGCCCAGGTAGCCGACACGAGTATGACCGGCCTCCGACAGCCGCTCGACCACGTCGTCGATCGCACCGGCGTAGTCGGCGGCGACATAAGGCACCTGCGCACCGGGGAGGTCCCGACGCCCTATGAAGACGAACGGGAAGCCTTCGGCCGCGAGTCGAACCAGCTCGTCGTCATTGCGCTCGAGACCAAGGATGATCGCTCCATCCGCAAGCCGCAGCCGGTTGGCTCCCGCTCCATAAATGCTGCGGGTGCCGTCGGGACGCTGGGTCGAGGCGAACAGCACCAGGTCCTGTCCCAGCTCGACGGCCTTCTCCTCGATGCCGACGAGGAACCCGTGGTAGTAGTCATCGGCGCGGACCGGGAAGACACGCTCGAATGTGTGCACGCCGATCAGCCCGTTGCGCCCGCCGCGCAGCGACCGGCCCGCCACGTCCGGCACGTAGTCCAGTTGCCGCATGGCCTCGCGCACCTTGTCCTGCGTCGCGACGGCGATGCCGTACTCGTCGGCCCTGCCGTTGAGCACGATGGACACGGTCGCCTGCGAGATCCCCGCAAGTCGCGCGATGTCCCGCTGGCTGGGCCTACCAGGCATGTGGAATCTTCCTCATCCGGATCTAATACGTATGAGGAACCCAAGCATCCGCGTCATCGCATGTCAATGGCACGCCCACAAGAAGTGCGGAACAGCCACCGATGACGGCGGTCTTGTTCATGCGAAGCCTCCGTCGGCGTACAGGACCTGGCGATGGCGGCGGTCCCGCGGCACGTGCCGCGGGACCGGGCGGGGGTTTCAGGCGTGCTGCTGGATCTTGGCCAGGGTGAGGACCTCACCCTGGATGCCCCAGCCCCCGTCGACGACCTCGTCGACGAGCACCATCGTGTTATCGCGTACGGCATTGCCGAAGGTCGCGCAGTACAGGTCGGTGACCTTGGCGACCAGTTCCTCCTTCTGCTCGGAGGTGAGCGTTCCGGCGGGCACCAGAACCGGCTGGCCGTGGCCCTGCTCGGCCCGCCCGCGCACACGACAGGACCCGCGGCCGGCTATGTGTACCGCTGGTTCACCGACCCGAGCAGCCGGTTGATCTACCCGGAGGACGAGCACCCGCACCATTCGCGCGTGATGGTCTACGACCTGCGAGCGGCAATAGGACGTCGCGGCTACGACGCGCAGTCCATGGACATGGTGACCCGCCTGCGGCGGGCCAGCCGGGAGTTCTCGGAGTTGTGGGAGACCGGCGACGTCGCCGTGCGCCGCGGGGATCGCAAGCGCGTCATCCACCCCACGCTGGGCGTCGTCGAAGTCCACTGCCAGAACCTGTTCAGCGAGGACGGCCGGCAACGCCTGCAGTTCTTCACCGCCCCGGCCGGCAGCCCGGCGGTCGAGCAACTGCGCCTGCTCACCGTGATCGGCGTGCAGAACTTCTCCGGATCGACAGCAGAGGTCTGATCAGCCGGGCCCCGCGCCAACCAGTGCTACCCGCACCGCCGCAAGATCCGCCACACCATCCCGGAACCTGCGGTCCGCACACCGGCCGCGCCCGCCTCAACTACGACGGGTTTTCACCGCGGCAGCTCGTCCGTCCACTCGGTGGTCACCGAGATATACGAGTTGCTCATCGCCGAGCCCCCTTCGGCGGTCAGCAAGGTGTTGGCGCGCGTCACCCGGGCGGTCTCGGGATCGACGACCATCCTGACCTGTAGGCTCCCGAAGAGCGGGATCAGCAGTTCCTGCCCGCCCTCGACCGGCCCCGCGTTCTTGACCCCCGGCGTCGCGGCGAGGGCCTCGAATGCAGCCGAACGGACCTGCGCGGGCGTCGGCAGCTCCGTGATCAGGGTGATCAGCGGGGAGACGAGCTCGCCTTGCCGGTCGGCAGGGGTCATGGCGCTGTCATGGCGGGGTAGCCCGGCGATGCGCTCCTTCAGCTCCTCCGGATCCGATGGAAGCCCTTCGAGCTCCTCGAAACTGATCTTGGCGCCCATGAGCCTGAACGGGGCCGGGTCCTCGACGACGGCGCCGGGAGTGGCGTACGGCTCGTTCCTGGACCAGCGGTGGCCGTCGCGGGTGGTCCAGCTCTCCTGCATCTGGGGCGCGTCCGGGCCCTGCCACGTACGCGTGATGTGCCAATAGGTCCCCGTACCCCGGGGGATGTGCTCGGCGCTGGCCGCGGCCATGAGCAGGACGTCTCTGCCCGAGACCGGCGTGGCGGCGGGCGGGGCCACGCCGGTGACGATCACGGCGACGGCCACTGCGGCGGCGACCGCCATGCCCAGCACCGGTAGGAGCCGGCCGCGGCGCCGGCGGGCGCGGCCCCGCGTCATCCTGTCCTGGAGACGTCCCCTGCTGCGGGTGATCGCCTCAGTGGACGGTTCGGGCTTGGCCAGCAGGCTCGCGACGGCGTTCAGGTCATCCATGGGCGTTCTCCTTGTCGATGAGGGCGAGGATCTTGCTGCGGGCGCGGCTGAGCCGGGAGCCCACGGTGCCGACGGCGATGCCGAGCGCCTGAGCCACCTCGTCGTAGCTGAGCTGGCCCAGGGCCACGAGCAGCAGCACGTCGCGCTCGCCGCCGGACAGGGCGGCGAGCGCCTTGGCCAGGTGCGGCTGCATGCGCTCGGCGGCGACGGAGGTGACGACCCGGTCCTCGTGGCCTTCCACGACGGGCTCGGGCCCCAGCTTGGCCAGCGCCTTGTAGTGGCGGGTCTCCTTGCGGCGGTGCCTGGCGATCAGATTGGTGGCGATGCCGAACAGCCAGGGCCGCAGGTCTCCGCGTTCCGGTTCGTACCGGTCGCGCCGGTCGAAGGCCAGCAGGAACGTCTCGGCGGCGAGGTCCTCGGCGATCTGCGTGTCCAGGCGGCCGGCGACGTACAGGTAGATATCGCGGTAGTAGCGGTCGTGGACGGCGGTGAACAGGTCGGGGTCGCGCCGGTACCGGGCGACGAGCTCGGCGTCGGTCACCTGTTCGCTCACTTCGGCGCTCACGTTCTTGTCTTCGGCATAAGGTCGGCCTTCCGGTCGGCGGTCACGATCACCCATCCTTCGCCGCAAGCCGGAATCGTCTTCCCGCGCGCATCCGAAAAGGAAAGGCTGGGCTAGCCGACCAGGAGAAACCCCGTTAACGCCGCGTCCCAATTGTGGAGCTGAGTGCAGTCCACGACCCCGTCACCCATAGTGACGGGGACTGCTCGTCTCCGATGCTGTATGTGACAAGCCCGGCGGCCTTGGCGGCGCCGATGGCGTCGGGGCGGTGTCGGGCGAACTCCAGCGCGTCGCTGGTTTTGTGAGCGCCGATACGGAAGGCGATGTAGGCCAGAGCCGGGGTGGGTGTTGCCGAAGAAGAAGCTGCTGGAGCCGGTCGCGCGCGCCTGCTGGCAGGGCGCGGGGCGCGATGGTGAGTTCGGCGGTGGTGTCGTCGAGGTTCAGCTGCATGCCCCGGGAGGTGGGGACGAGGTGCGCGAGCGCGGTTTGTACGCGCTGCAGGGGCCAGTCCAGGACGTCGGCGATCTGCTGGTGGGTGAGGGATTGGCCGAGGACCAGGGCCAGGAGGGCGTGGAGGCGGCCGGTGTCGTCGAAGGCCTGGGTTGCGCGGCCGGCGGTGGTGTTCAGGGTGTCGGGCAGGGCCGGGCACGGCTGGGGGTCGTCGGCGGCTTCGAGCCAGTCGGGCCAGGTCAGGTTGAGGGCGTGGGAGAGGCGGCGGACGGCACCCAGGGGAAGGCCGTCGAGGTCGGAGACGAGTTTGAGCTGCTGGTGGAGGGGCGGATGAGGTTGCGCAGGACCAGCCGGCGCTGCCACATCCACAGGGTGCTGTGGTCGTGCCCGGGAAGGTGCCGATCGTCTTCGGGTCGCCAGCTGGTGTGGCGACTGGTGCCGGCCAGGCCGCGGGCGGCCAGGGTGCGCACGTCGGGGCGGCGTTTGTCGGTCTGGTGGTGGCCCAAGCCGTGGCCCGGGCCGTGTCCGCTGGGGTGGGGTTGGTGGTGGAGCAGGACGCCCTCGCGCAGCAGCCCGGCCTGGACGGCGCGGTTTGGCGGCTCATCGCATGGTTCTTGACGGCACCCCATCACCGCCGTCCGGGACCTGGCCACCGGCTCGGCCCTGGACGACGCCGCGCTGGCGAAGTTCCTGGACGATGCCGGTGGGCTGCCATGAGCCGCCGGCAGACCTCCCGGCGTGAGGCAACGGGCTTCACGCAGGCCGAGGAAGACGTCGCCGAAGTGATGATCTGGCTGCGCTGCAATCACGGGCGCGAGGTCGGCTACGCCGACATCGCCGCCGGTGTCCAGATACCTGACGGCCACCGGCGTAACGGCGTTCCGCTGGTCAACGGCGCCTCTGGAAGACTGCCGCGTCCGACACCGAAAACCTGTGTTCGCCACAGTAGACATTTGTGGCCGCTGAGGCTATTGTTTCTCACATCGCAAGGACCGGATCGACCGGGCAGCGGAAGTATTGGCACCACGATGAACTGCCCGGAGCAAGATGAAGTGGAAGTGGATGGCAGAAGGTCGGACGTGATGGGCCAGCGAAGTGGTTTGGGGTCCTGACCGTGGACGCGCTGCCGTAGGTGAAGTTGTAGTTGCAGTTGGTAGGTGGCAGAAGGTCGGACGTGATGGGCCAGCGAAGTGGTTGGGGGTCCTGACCGTGGACGCGCTGCCGTAGGTGAAGTTGGACAGTAGGTCGCGAAGAAGAGATGAAGGGAGTGTTGAACGCCATCGGGATCGCCCGTTGCCGGCTGAGTCTCGCCGCTCGGGTACCGCAGTTCCACAGACAGGAAGGTGGTCTTCGGTCACGCATCCGCGATCCCCGCATCACCGCCGGACAGTACGGCGGGTGCGGAAAACAGTAAGCCGGCCAGATGGCCGGTAGATGGTAGATGGTGTTTGAACTCTTCGGGGCCCCGGCGCGACAGGCGCCGGGGCCCCCTGTGCGTAAACGGAAAGGAATGTATGGATCAACGTCGCTCGGCTGCCGGCGGTGACACGCTCGCTCACGGCAGGATTGCGGACACGGCCGGATCCAGGGCTGGATTCAGGGCTGAAGACCGGTTCGACGATCGCTTCGACGATGGGGACTACCCCGCCTACAGCATGGGCGCGGCCGCGGAAATGCTCGGTGTCAGCCCCACGTTCCTGCGGGCTCTGGGCGCCGCGAAACTGATCGAGCCGAAACGCTCCAGAGGCGGTCACCGCCGCTACTCCCGCTACCAACTGCGCCTGGCCGCGCGAGCCCGGGAACTCGTCGATCAGGGCACACCCGTGGATGCCGCCTGCCGGATCATCATCTTGGAAGACCAACTCGCCGAGGCGCTGCGCATCAACAACGCGCGCGACCGCCCGGCCGGACACTAACACCGGCGGTGTGAGAAGACCCGGAAGCGTGAGGCTGACCGGGTCTTGGTGCGCAGGTTGGCGACTTGATCGCGCTCGTTGTCTCTGGCCACGCATCTCCCGGAATTCATGCCACCTACCAGTGTGTGATGACGTTTCGCACGCCGTCGATCACTGGTATGCAGGGGCTGTGCGGCTGGCTGCCGGGGGGAGCCGAATCGTCGGGTCATGGGTGTCTGGGCTTCAGCACGTGCGGTTCCCAGGTGCCCGTGACGGCGCCCGTGACATGGTCCTTGCGTCTCCAGCCAGGTCGGCCTGCTGTTCAGGTGTCTCAGGCCCGGCGGCGGCTGCCCCGTCTCGATGGCCTCCTCCACCGACGACTCCACCTGGAACGCGGTGCGCAGACCTGTGATCGTCAGGATGCGCTCCAGCAGGGGCGGGATGTTCGACAAGACCAGGTTGCTCTGCTGCTCGGGCTCTGCTTGAGCAGCAGCACCAACACGCCGACGCCCATAGAGTCGCAGAAGGTCACGCCGCTCAGGTCCAGGACCAGCCCCGAGGTGCGGGTCGCCTGCCAGGCGTCCTTGACCTGGAGATGCAGCATTTTGGCGGAGGTGTAGTCGAGCTCGCCCGCCGCGCGGGCGACGATGAAGTGCTCGTGCAGGCCGATCGAGAGGGTGAAGCGCTCGGAGCCACCCTCGTCCTCGTCCATGGGACATCATCCTTGGCCCCAGGCAGACAACGAGCAACCCAAAGTCTTCGGCTAGCCAGCCGAAATTGCGTGATCACGATGCCTCATCGGGTTGTGACACAGGCACTCCCAGGGCACTCGGCTTTGGCCGCCTCCAGCTCGGCGAGGTCGTCCGGATGCTGGGGCGTCAGCCGTGGCGGCAATCTACTGCAGGGCGCCGACAAAACCGGGTGATCGCGGGGACCCGTGGTCTCCTCCACCCGCCTGCATGTCCCTGATCCACGTCCCTGATCCCGGCTCAGGATGTCCGCGCGGCCACCAGGCCGCCGACCAGCCGACCCTCGCGCGCCACGGCGTTCACCCGGTCAAGGGCGTCGTCAGAAGGAACGAGTCGTCGAGAGTGACCTCGGGCTGAGATCCGGCCCCCGGACTCCAAGAACGCGCTCGCGATGGCGATGGCGCTATGGCTCGTGGGGTCGTCCGGCTCCAGCGGGTCGAGGTTCTCGTCATGGGCGAACGCCGCATCGCCAGGCTGATCGGCCGGCTCCACGCCTTACAGGTCAGCCACAGGCGGCTGCCCTGCCCGCGAAGGGCAGGCTCGCTCCAGGCAGGGTGATACTCGACGAGTCACGAGCGTGGGACTCCTTCGTACGGAACTTGGCGGTTCAGTACGGAACCTACGCTCGTGATCTATTTACGCCGCGTCCGGGACGCGACCGGCGGCGTGCTGGCCACCGCCGTAGGCGGCATACCGGCTACATACCGCCGATCCCTAGCCTGAGGCTCATGACCCATCCCAGTCGACCGACTGGGCCTCGGAAAGGGGAAACAAGTTGCTAGGACGTAAGATCGGCACCTTGGCAGGGGGGCTCATCGCAGCGGCTGCGCTCATGGGCGGAACCACCCCCGCCCTGGCATCTGCCAAGGTCACATCGGGTACCGATGTCACAGCCGCTTGTGGCATTTCCGTCTCGAAGTGGTACACGAAAAATAACGGCCGTTACGTTGAGGTGAAGAACACCTGCACGACGTCCAAGACCTTCTGCGTGGACATCAACAACTGGCCCGACAAGGGGCCCTTCACAATCTCCGGCGCGGACCTCTACAAGTCGTTTCGATACGCCGGCGCCGGGGCCCCTCGCGGCCGAGGAATCTACCTGGCATCGGACTGTGGTCCCGTATAAGAGGTGCCGATAAGAGTCGAGCCGCCCGGCCCAAAGCGACGGTGCGTAACCCGGAGCCCGGGCGGCTTGGCATAAAGAGAGATATCGAGCACCACGACCTGGGGAAACATACTGGTGATCGTTATAACGCCAGACTTATCCCGCCATGTTCGAGCCGTCTTCCAGGTGTCCGACTACCTCACGTGATCGTTGCACCCAACGCTACTTTGGGGCCCGTCGCAGCTACCCGAGCGCCGGGCCAAGAAGTCGGGGCGGATCGGGCTGGGTGACGCGCGGACCTCGCGGGCTTCGGCGTCCAGGCCGTTAGCGTGGAGGGCGAGCGCGAGCAGGTCGGAGACCATGGGGCCGAGCGCGGCGTGGAGGGCGCGCACGTCGTCCAGGTGCGCGCACGCGCTGGCCGGGGTCGGCGCGATCGCAGCGGTGTCGGCTTGAACGCCTGACCAGGCTAATCGTTAACGGTAACGGGCATGTCCCAGCCTTGGTTGAGCGACCCGTCACAGCGGAACTGGGGCGGCCTGCGCGCCGTTCTCGATGCTCGCGTTGGAAATGCCCAGACACAGCCCGCTCCTGCGGTTGACCAGCACGAAGATGCCTGCCGGGTAGGGGTGCACGCCGTAGCGGATCTCCCAGTCCTGATTGAGGTCGCCGGCCGGATTCGCCTGAATGGCTATCGCGCCGTGCGCGGTGCTGCCGCCGCTGATGCCGAGGTTCTTGCGGGAGCCCATGTTCTCGAAACTCCAGTAGCCGCCGTCCAAGATATCGTTCCAGCTCTGGTACCACGTCGGCGCTTCGGCCTCCTGGACGATCCTGGCGCCGACGGCGTCGATCTCGTACGCGGGCTGAAGGAACTTCTTGGACTTGTAGTTCCGGATCCCGTAATAGACGATGTTGTGCGCGCCTTCCGAGGCCGGCAACGACGCGCGGGCTCGTTCGTGGCTCTCGGATGACTGTGCATGAGCGATCATCGGACTGGCCGCCATCAGTGCTGTAGCCAGGATCACCGCGGCGGCTTTCCTGGTGCGCGCATGGTGCGTCTCCTCGCGTAGGGGCTCATCCGGGCCGACGAGTCAGCGTGAGCATGACGCCCCTGGTACGGGGCTCGTCCAAGCGCCCGGCGGATTCCATCATCGGCGCGCGGCCGTCAGGGGGCGAGGGTGTTTCGGCGTCCGCCGAAAGACGCTGGTCCGCGGCGGACCGCCCGAGGAGGAGGTCGGCGCCCAGTTCGGTGAGGAAGTGCAGCACCAGGTTGAGCTGCCGGACGCTGACGATCAGGTTGGCCTGGCGGAGCACGTGAGCGTGTTCGCTGGCCGGGCCCGCCACGACAGCAGCACGCCCGGGGCGATGTCGTCGAAGAGGTCCTCCGGCAGCCCGATCGCCTTGATGGCGCCGAGCTTGAACACCTCCTTCTCCATCGTGGTGACGCTGACGTTGCCGGGGTACTCGCGGATCGCCGCGAACACGTCCGCGCCCTCGCTGTCCACCGGCGTCTCCTCCCCTTCGTCGTCCCTAGGCTGGGTGACTCCTGCTCGGCCTGGTCGGCCGCCTCTGCGGCCTCGCTGCGGCGGGCGATCAGGGTGAACATCCGCTGGATGACGTCGTCGCTGATTCGCGAGGACATACGCAGCGTCAGGGCCTTCCGGACTGGTCCAGCGCCGAGCCGACGATCCGTTGCATCCGCTGCTTGCTCCTCAAGGCCCAAGGCGACTCCCTCGGCGTCATCGCCGCCAAGACCGGCATCCCCAAGACCTCCCTGCACCGCTACCTCAGCGATTGACAAGCCGCGGCCGGTCGCGGAATCGAGCGTTTCTGAGACGGCCCGCCGGCGCCCGCAGATTGTCAGTGCCCGCGCATAGCGTTGGCTCACCCCCTGGACGCCCACGACGACGGGCGGGCCGAATGTCCTTCACCGCGCTTCACCCCACGCACTGAGCCGTGCCGGCGCGGTGGCGTCCTTGGGTTCCAGCCGCAGCGCCGGCAGGAGAGCGGCCGCGTGTATGAGTGACAACGTGATCTTCGTCCCGGCGAGGCTCCCAAGCGTCTCCGCCGTAATCACTCGTGAGCGGGCCATTCCTCCGCCAGGAGCGCGTATGAGAGACCGTCGAGCCATCCCTTGGTGCGGTGGAGTGAGTCTCTCACCGTGTGCTGTTCGCGGCGCATCCCGACCCGCTCCATCAGCCGCCACGAGGATTCGTTGTCGTAGAAGCAGTCCGCGTGCAGGCGGCGCAGGCCAAGACTCTTGAAGGAGATGTCGATGAGGGCGCGTACCGCTTCGGTGGCGTAGCCCTTGCCGCCGTAGGAGGGATCGAGCGTCCACCCGAGCTCTCCTTGGACGCTTTTCGCCTGGTCAGCGACCTCTTCCTGGGCCCAACCATCCTGGATTTTCAGTGTCAGGTCGCCGATCACCCGGCCGTCCAGTTCGACGATGAGCAGGTCTACGAGCCGCTCCTCGCGGAGGAAACGCTCACGGTAGTCGTCGTAGGTCTTTGTGGCGGCCGCGACCCATTCGTGAGTCTCCGGCAGTTGCCGGAAGGCCCAGGTCGCGTCCAGGTCGTCGGGGGCAGCCCGGCGCAACAGCAGCCGCTCGGTGGAAATCGGCCAGTCCAGCGTGTCAAGAGGGTGACGCATGGGCCCTCATACTGACAGCGGGCTGTGGTGATACACAAACGGATTACTGCGGACGACGTCTCCGACAACGACGCGGCGATCGCCCTACAGGAACCGACAGGACACCGAAGCGACCAGGGCTCCCGGAAACCCCGGCTCACCACCCGCGCCCTTGATCAGGTCCGCGACTTCTACGACCGCAGCAGCCTGGGGCTGATCCTGGGTGATGAAACTCAACGACGGCGTCGACCGGATCACCGCCGAGGTCATCGATGCCGCCCGCGATGCTCTGGTCATCGGGATCAGCTGACCACCCCGCTGCTGTCCGTGACGTACGCGGCCAAACAATGTTGCAGATTCCCGGCCAAGCTGCGTTGCAGGTCACGCCGCAGTCGGACGGCCGGCGCAATGTCATGAACGGGCGATCAACCGGCTCAAGAACTTCCAAGCCGTGGCCACCCGCGCGCCGGCGCACCCCGCACCTCGGACAAAAAGAATGGTTCAGTGTGCATTGCGCCACAGACTTTTCGAGGCAGATGCCCAGAGAGTGGACAGGAAACGGTGAGTGCCCACAGGCGGGACAACGGGCCGGGCGACGCCAATCGGACAAGCAGGCCCGCCGTCACACCATGAGCAACAGCACGTTCAAGCGAATACTCACCATGCTCACGGCGACAATGACCGTCTCGGCGGTGGCGATCGCGCTTCCCTCAGCGGCGAACGCGGGTGCCTACGGCTGCCGCGGCAACCTCGTCGGAAGCTGGCGGGTGCCGTTGAAGGACCTGCTCACCGGCGAGACGTACTACCGCAGCGACATCAAGCTGTTCTACAACCCGGCCAGCGGCTGGAACTGCGCCGCCCTGGTCAAGCGTCCCGGACACGCCCGCTACGGCGAGAAGACCCCGTTGTTCATCGAGATGTACAACGAGCGCTACGCCGAGGACGCCGTCAAGAACAACTACGACATGGAACAGGGCAGGTTCAAGTACTACGCCGGCCCGGTCAAGGTCTACGGCAAGAACATGTGCGTGAGTATCCACGTCATGCACGGCGACCACACCGGTCCCGGAGGCGAGGACGACTACAACGGTCGCCGTAGCCTCACCGGCGTCGCCTGCCGCTAGCCCGCTACATTGAGCAGCTGAGATCACTCGCGCGCGCCGAGCGCATCGGCGGGGCGGGGCCTCAGTGTGAATCTGGCCGGGATCGCCGTGGCCGCCAGCGCAAGGGCGGCCACGGCGCCGATCACCGCGACGTACGTGAGCGGCGGCACGTACGGCAGCGCCGATCCCGTCATCCCCAAGCTGAAGGCCGCCAGCGTGACCAGCGAGATCAGCGTCCCTACGGCCACGGCGACGGCCAGCGCCGTCAGCGTCTCCGTACGCAGCATGCGCGCCGCCTGCCGCCGCGTCGTGCCCACCACGCGCAGCAGGGCGAGCTCGCGCGAGCGGGCCAGGGTGGACATGGCCAAGGTGTTGACCACGGCGATCGCGCAGAAGGCGATGATCAGCCCCATGGCGACGTACGCGACCGCCGCGTTGGGGGCGCCGGGCGCAGCCTGGTCCAGCACGGTCCCGGCGGGAAGCGCCGCACGTGAGCCGCCGGCCACCAGCACGGTGCCACGGGTGTCGTCCACGTGGCCCGCGACGAGCCCGCGGGAGAGGGTCAGGTCACCGAAGCCCAGGCCACGGGAGTAGATCGCGGCGATCCGCACCACGGCTGGAGTGCCGTCGCCGAGCACCAGCGAGAGCCGGTCGCCCACGCCGGCGTCCAGCCGGGAGGCGGCGGTACGGCTGATAGCCGCCGACGTGTCGCCGAGCCCGTCCAGAGAGCCCGCCACCAGACCCAGGTCCATCGTCCGCTCCAGGCCGTCGAGGGTGACGGCTTGGGCGTCGTACTTCTCGAGATCGATCCTGACCGAGGTACGCAGCACCTCGGTCACGGCTCGCACGCCGGGCACCTGGCGAACGGCGGCCACGGACGTGCCCGGGGCGAGCACATGGTCGGCCTTGACGCCCGCGTTCCGCTCGCTCTGGGCGGCGTGTCCCATGGTGGCCGGCGCGAACAGGATCGTGCAGGTCATCGCCGTCATCAGGGTCAACGGCGTGATCACGGAGGCCAGCCGCCCGGTCCCGGCGCGCAGGCTCTTCCGCGCCAGGTAGCCGGCCACGCCGGGCGCCCGCAGCGGCAGCGCCGTCGCCGCCCGCGCGATCGCCGGTCCGAGCAGCGCGACCGCGATCGTCCACACCAGCGCGGTCAGCATGGTGACCGGGCTGGATGCCGCCTCCGTGGACAGATTGGACAGCACGATCGTCAGCGCCACCCCGCCGGCGAGGGCGATCAGGCCCGCGATCAGCCGCGCCGGCGGGAGACCCGCGGCGGGCATCGCTGTCTCTCCCAGCGCCTCCACCGGCCTGATCCGCGCGGTACGGCGGGCGGAGACGCGTGCCGCCACCCACGCGGCCGCCAGAGTGGTCAGCACCGCGGCGATCGCGGGGAACGGGCTGACGACCAGCCGCAGGTTCGGGGGCATCGCGCCCAGGTCGACGAACCTGGCCCGCAGCCAGAATCCCAGCAGGATCCCTCCCCCGGAGCCGAGCGCTCCGGCGACTGCGCTGATTGCCAGGGCCTCGCCGCCGATGAGCTTCCTGACCTGGCGCGGCATGGCGCCGACGGCCCTCAGCAGGGCGATCTCGCGCCGGCGCTGCTGCATGGACAGCGCGAACGTGCCCACCACGACGAGGATCGCCACCAGCAGCGAGGTGCCGCCGAGCGCGCCGCCCAGGCTGATGAGCCTGACCCGGGAGCCCTCCCCCTCCGGGAATTCGACCGCGCCGCGCTCGTCACCGGTGTAGGCCACGGCGCCCTTGACGGTGACGTCTGCTCCGGGCCAGACGCCGATCGCCGTCACCAGGCCGTCGCGTCCGGCCAGGCGGCGGGCCTCGCCGGTGGCGAAGAAGATCGTGTCCTGGCTGGGCAGCGCCTGTGCGGTCACTCCCACCACGCGGTAGCCGGGAATCGCCTGGCCGGCGTGGCGCACGTCCACGACCACCTCGTCCGCGGCCTTGGGGGCGCGCCCCTCGGCGAGCGTGAACGGGGTGAGCGCGGCGGACTCCCACCCGTGGGCGGTGTACCCGGCGTAGGGGAAGGTCACCTCGGTCACCACCTTCGTGACGCCGGGGACCCGCCGGATCTCCGAGGCCAGGGAGGCGGGGATCCACCGGCGCTCGGACAGGAGCTTGGCCTTCTCCTTGCCGCTCTCCTTGGTGTGCCTGACGTACTGGTCACCCGCCACGATCATCGGGGCGCCGGCGTACCGCTCGGGGGCGACGCCGCCGCGCAGTCCCGTCTCCAACAACATCCCGCACGCCGTCACCAGCGCGGCGGCGCACAGCAGGGCCACGAACGCGCCGGCGAATCCGGCCTTGCGGTGGCGGAGCGTTCTCAACGCGAAGGAGATCATTACTTCCACGCCCCCAGCCTGGTCATGCGCTCGGCCACCTTCTCGGCGGTCGGGGCCGTCATCGCGTCCACGATCCGGCCGTCGGCCAGGAAGAGCACCGTGTCGGCGTACGCGGCGGACACCGGGTCGTGGGTGACCATCACCACGGTCTGGCCGAGCGCGGAGACCACCTCCCGCAGCAGGGTCAGCACGTCGCGGGCGGTCATGGTGTCCAGCGCACCGGTCGGCTCGTCGCCGAACACCACCTCCGGCCTGGTCACCAGCGCTCTGGCGATGGCCACGCGCTGCTGCTGGCCGCCGGAGAGTTCGGCGGGGCGATGGTCGGTACGCCCGCCGAGACCCACCCGGTGCACGACCTCGTCCAGCCAGGGCCGGTCGATCCGGGCGCCGGCCAGCATGAGCGGGAGCGTGATGTTCTCGGTCACGGTCAGCGCGGAGACCAGGTTGAAGGCCTGGAACACGAAGCCGACCCGGCCCCGCCGGAGCTCGGTCAGCGCGTTCTCGTCCATGCTGGTCAGGTCGGTGCCACCCAGTCGTACCGCTCCTGAGCTGGGCACATCGAGCCCGGCCGCACAATGCAGGAAGGTGCTCTTGCCCGAGCCGGAGGGGCCCATGACGGCGGTGAAGGTGCCCCGGGGGATGCCGACCGACACCTCGCGCAGAGCCGCCACCGCGCTCCGGCCCTTGCCGTACACCTTGCTCACCGCGTCCAAACGCACTGCATCTGTCATGGGACCAAGCCTGCTGATCAGCGCTTTCCGCTGCCAGAGAGGCGATCACGACCCGGTCATGACCTCATCATGATCCGGACATAATGGTCAGGTGATCCGTATGCTCCTGGCCGAGGACCAGCACGTCATCAGAGAAGCGCTCGTGACCCTGCTCAGCCTCGAGCCCGACATCGAGGTCGTGGAGGCGGTCGAGTCGGGGGACGCGGCGGTGGCCGCGGCACTGGTGCACCGGCCGGACATAGCCGTCCTGGACATCGACATGCCCGGCAAGATCGACGGCCTCGACGCCGCCGGCGAGCTGCGCGCCAAGCTGCCGACCTGCCGCACGCTCATGCTCACCGGCCACGGCAAGCCGGGCCATCTCCGCCGCGCGCTCGCCTCCCAGGTGGACGGCTTCCTGCTGAAGACCGCCTCGCCGGAGGAGCTCGCCTCTGCGATCAGGAAGGTGGCACGGGGCGAACGCGTCCTCGACCCCTCACTCGCCGCCACCGCGTGGCACCTGGCCGACAACCCGCTCACCCCACGCGAAGCCGATGTCCTGCGGCTGGTCGCCGCGGGGTCCGAACCGCCCGAGATCGCCGGGCAGCTTTTCCTCAGCGCGGGGACCGTGCGCAACTACATCACCACGATCGTGGCCAAGCTCAACGCCCGCAACCGCACCGACGCGGTGCGCATCGCCTCCGAGGCGGGCTGGATCTAGGCGGGTGCCCAGGCGAGTGTCGGCACCGTGGCGGTCAGCTCGAACCAGCCGTCCTCGGCGGAGACGGCCAGCCGGCCGTCGAGCGCGGCCAGCCGGGTGGTGAGGTTGCCGATCCCGGACGAGCCGCGGCGGGACGTCGTGGAGCCCACGCCGTCGTTGCGCACGCTCAGTCGTACGACCCCGTCCTCCACTGACGTCGTGACCGTGCACCGGCGGGCGGAGCTGTGCCGCAGCACGTTGGTGACCGCCTCCCTGAGCACGATGCCGAGTGTGGTGTCCACGTCCCTGCCGAGGGTGTCGTGGCCCAGGTCGAGCTCGACCTCGATGCCCGCGGCCGACAGCAGCGAGCGGGCCGAGTCCGCCTCCGCGGTCAGCGACAACTCGCCGTGCTCGCCCGACACCGCCCGCAGGTCCTGCATCGCCCGCTCGGTCATCGTCAGCACGTCGTCGAGCTCCTTCCGCGCCCGCTCGGCGTCGAGCCTGCGGGCGAGCTCGCACTTGAGGAGGATCGCCGCCAGGGTGTGCCCGAGGAGGTCGTGCAGGTCCCGGGCGGCCCGCAGCCGCTCCTCGACGACGGCCGCGCGGGCCAGGCCGTCTTTCGACTCGCGCAGTTCCCTGGCCAGCTGGGCCAGCTTGAGCAGTCCGTACACGACCAGGCCCGTGACCACCGTGCTGATCGCGTAGTTCACGGTCAGCGGGATCGGCATGGCGAGCAGCACGCCCGAGACCGTGACGGTCGCCACGATCAACGCCACCAGTGGCAGCGCCACCGCCCACTGGAAGACCAGCAGGACCGGCCCCGCCAGGAAGCCGGCCACTCCCAGCCAGGCCTGCCCGAACAGCGGGATCGGGGCGAACGTCAGCACCGCCATGATCGACAGCGCCACGGGGTGACGGCCCTCGACCGATCGCAGCTGCATGAAGACGATGACGGCCAGCAGCGCAGCCGGCCACAGCGAGCCGGCCGCCAGCAGCGCCTTCACCGAGAACCCCACCGATACGGCCGCCAGCAACGCCATGGACAACGCGCTGTCGTAGGAGGGCTGGACGGGCGGGCGTACGGCGGGCAGGGTCGTCTCCACGGTCACCGAGGCGTCCCCGGCGAGCTCGACGGTGAGTGTGCCGCCGGCTGCCTCGACTTGTTCCGGCAGATCGCCGAGATCCTCGTCGCCCGCCGTCCGGGCGCCGTCGTGGGAGACGCGCAGTCGTACCGCGGTCCCCTCCGTGAGCGTCTCGATGCGGCAGGTGGTGGCCGTGCGGCGCCGGACGATCTCGATCACGGCCTCTCTGAGCACCGCCGCCAGGAGCGCGCCCGCTGGGCCGAGCGGCTCGGCGTGGCCGACGCGCACGTCCACGGTGACGCCTGCCGTGGTCAGCATCGCCTTGGCGGTGGAGAGCTCGGGTGCCAGGGACATGGCCCGGTAGCTCGCCGCCGCCGCCCGGGCATCGGCCAGCGAACTGCGCGCCGTCTCCACGTCAGGTGTTCCGGTACGCGCGCCGTCGGCGATCGCGGACAGTGCCCGTCCCAGGCCCGCGTTCAGCTCTGCGGCGATGCGCAGCCGCTCCTCGGCGGCCGCCGTCATCGCCAGCGACAGCCGGGCCGCGGTCACCTCGTCGATTCGGTCGATCATCCTGGTCAGGCCGTGCACGACCAGAGAGATCAGCACCATGCTGATCACCGGGTCGACGGGGCCCAGCAGGGCGGCGCTCGCCACGACAGCCAGGGCGAGCGGCCAGAGCGGGGTCAGGAGCAACGACCCGCCGACGAAGCCCAGGATGCCTACCGAGGAGCCGAACAGCAGCACCGATCCGTACGCCAGGGCCATCTGGAGGGCGATCAGCCACCACGAGCGCCGCCGGGTGAAGACCACCTGCACCCCGAACACGGCCGGCGCCAAGGGCGACCCGGCCACCACGTAGACGCTCGCGAAGCCCGCGAACACGACGGCAACGATCAGTTTCGCCCGCTTGTGCACCCGTGCAGCCTAGGAGATGTCCCCTCGCCACCTGGCCACGGGGACCGGGCCCGCCGCGGTCACCACCCGGCGGACGTCCGGGGCTGGGAGCCGGTTGCCCGCCGGGCGGAAACCGCCAGGATCACGGCGGCGCCAGCCGACACCAGCCCGACCAGGACGGCCGCGGCTTGGAGGGTCAGCGCGTCGGGGTTGACGAGGGCCTGTCCACGCTGCGCCTGCCACAGCACCAGCCCGGTGAGCCCGGCGTACCCGAACGCCGCGACGATCACCAGGGCCGTACGGGTCGCGGCGCTCGCGAGAACGGGAAGACGGCGAGACAGCAGGCGCAGTCCCATCGCGAGCAGCGGCAGTACCTGCAGCGCGTGCAGGCCGACGAAGTGCGCCACCCGCAGGTCGCCCGCGCCGGTCTCCCACCCGGTGACCGGCATGCTCGCGCCGCCGTCCGGCGCGCCGACGCTGTGCGCACCGATCGTGGCCAGGCTCAGGCCGTCGGCCAGATCGTGCGCCTGGTCCGGGGTGGGCGCGGTCATCAGATAGCCGACCGACATGCCGGCGAGCGAGATGACCAGCCCGAGCGGGATCGCCCACGCCATGGCCCGGTCCACCCGGCGCTGCGTCACCAGGAAGATCCCCATCGCGAACGTCATCAGCCAGCCCAGGTACGCGGCCCCGCCCATGATCATGAACACTGTCTCGTCCAGCCCGGTGGAGAAGTTGAAGTGGCTGGGCACGCCGCGCGCCGCCTGGAAGGTGATGGCCGCGATCTCGGGGCAGACGAACCCGGCCACGGCCACGGTGCCCAGCCACCACAACGTCCGCCGCCACCGCCCGACCTGACCGATCATCCACGCCAGCGTGATCGCGTACAGCCCGAAGGAGACCGCGAACTTGAACGGCTTGAGCCACACTCCCTGACCCATCAGCGTTCGCCCGTCGACCACGAGCCCCAGTGCGCTGGCCAGAGCGAGCACCGCCATCGCCGCCGCGCAGTAGGTGAGCGGCCCGTGCCATGAGGACGCGACCTTGAGAATTTCCCGGCGCTGAATTTCCCGGTGCTGAAGCAGAGCACTCATGATGAATCCTTCACATCGACTGAGTGCAAGCCTGCTGGCCGAGGGCCCCGCCAACCAGAGAGACGATCACCAGCCCGGCATGACCTCGTCACGAAACAGACATATGGCGCCCGAGGCGTCGATCGAGCAGGCGGCGGACACGAAGGTCGCCGCCGTTTCGGTGACGGTCAGCCGGTCAGTCCGGCGTCGTGGGCGAGCAGCGCGATCTGGGTGCGGTTGTTGAGGGCCAGCTTGGCGAGTATCGACGACACGTGCGCTTTGACGGTGGCCACGCTCATGAACAGCTCGTCGCCGATCTGTGCGTTGGACCTGCCCTGGCCCACCGCCACGGCGACCTCCCGTTCCCGTTGGCTGAGCCTGGCCAGCAAGGTCCGGGCGTTGCGCTGCCGGGCGTCCGCGCCGGTGGTGCCGACGTGGGCGATGAGCCGGCGGGTGACCGCCGGTGACAGGATCGGGTCGCCGGCCGCGACGCGGGATATCGCATGCAGGATCTCGGTGGGCCGGGTGTCCTTGAGCAGGAAGCCGCCGGCCCCGGCGCGCAGCGCCCGCAGCACGTACTCGTCGGCGTGGAAGGTGGTCAGCACGATGACCTCCGGCGGATCTGGCCGGGCGCGCAGGAGTTCGGTGGCCGCCAGGCCGTCGAGCCTGGGCATGCGGATGTCCATCAGGACCACGTCCGGGGCGCAGGCGTCGACCGCCGCGACCACCTCGGTTCCGTCGGCGGCCTCGCCGACCAGGGTGAGATCGGGTGCGGTGTCCAGGATCATCGCCAGACCCGCCCGCACGAGCGGGTCGTCGTCCACGACGAGGACCCGGATCGCCGCGCTCATGCCGGCCACGGCAGCCAGGCCCAGAGCCGGAAGTCACCGGCGGGGGTGCGGCCGTGTTCCAGCCGCCCCCCGGCGAGACCGGCCCGTTCGGCGAGCCCGATGATGCCGCTGCCGGCGCCTGGGATGGACCTGGTGTCCGCGGCGTCCAGCGGCCATGGGTTGCGGATCTCGACCGTCAGACCATCACCCCGAATGCCGTGCACGGTCACCGACACCTCGGCACCGTGCGCATGTTTGCGGGCATTGGTGAGTCCCTCCTGCACGATCCGGTACGCGTTGCGTCCGATCGCCACCGGCACGGTCGCCGGATCGGCCATCCGGCAGTCCAACCGGACCCGTATCCCGGCCCGCCGTGACTCATCGGCCAGCTGGGGCAGGTCGGCCAGCGTAGGCTGGGGCCGCTCCGGGGCATCGTCGGCCCAGTCGTCACCCGCAGGGTCCGCCCGCAGCACGCCGATCACCTCGCGCAGGTCCTCCAACGCCTGATGGGCGGTGTCGCGGATCACCCCTGCGGCGCGGGCGATCTCGTCGGCCTGCCCGCCCGAGCGCAGCTCCAAAGCCCCGGCGTGCAGGCTCAGCAGGGAGATGCGGTGCGCAAGCACGTCGTGCATCTCCCGGGCGATGCGGGTGCGTTCGAGCTGGCGGGCCCGAGCCATCAGGAGCTCATGCTCGGCCTCGGCCCTCCGAGCCCGTTCGCGTCGAGACTGCCGCCGGGCCCGGACGAACATCCCCCACGCGAGCATCGCCGTCACGCAGACGACGCCGAGCACGGCTTGCGACCAGTGCGTCACCGACTCGTCCGGCCGGACCAGCAGTGAGAGAAACGCGGCGAGCGAATGCCCGGCCACGATCGGGGCGACCACCGCGAAGCGCCGGTGCACCGCGACGGTGAACAGCGCGATCAGCGCCACGCCGGAGGCGGCCAACGACCAGACGCTGAACACCCCCACGATCACCGCGATGCCGACCGGCCAACGGCGACGCAGCCACAACCCGAGACAGCCCAGCGCGCCCATGGTGAGATCCACGGCGAGCAGCACCGGGGGGCGACGCTGCTCGATGCCGTCGAGAAGGACGAGCACGGTGAAACAGACGGCCAGCGAGAAGAACAGGACGTCGACTGCCCAATCGCGCCGTGAGCGCCGGATCCGGCGTGGTCGATCGGGGCGGGCGCCGCTGAGCAGACCGGCGGGCAGCAGGCCCCGACTCTCCAGGTCCGCCGGGATGGTCACGATCAAACGATACGTGTCGGCGGGTCCGGCGGCATCCGACCAAAGTCGGACCCTGAACGTAGTCCTATGTCCAGCCGATCCCCACCTTCGACCGAAGCGGCGGACCGGGCGCTCCGGCAGGCTGATCCACACGACGCCCGCAGCCGCGCGGACGGTCGCGACACAAGAGACGGTCGACCCGGCTGGAGGAAGAAATGAGCACAAATACCCAGGCGTCGCGCGCGGAGATCGACACGAAACTGAGAATGTCAACGCTCTGGATCGTCGTACTGTTCAACATGCTCTTTGCGGATATTCTAAACTTTATTACACCCGGCACTCTGCAGGAAATCGCAACGGGATATGCGGACTCGCTTCAGATCACCCCAGGAATCCTGCTGGTGTTCGCAGCACTGCTGGAGATCCCCATCGCCATGATCTTCCTGTCCCGAGTATTGAAGTACAGGATGAATCGTTTGGCGAACATCGTCGCATGCGTCATAACCATTGTGTTTACGATAGGCGGCGGGACGGCCAATCTCCACTATGCATTCTTTGCGACCGCTGAGGTCGTGTGCATGTTACTGATCATCCGATATGCGTGGAAATGGCCTAGCCCTGAAGATGGGCGTACGACGTAGTGCGGCCGGCACCGGCCTTCTCCGCGGCCTGTTCGGGCAGCCCCGGAACTCCTTCTACTGCTCGTCCTGGGACAGGTGGGCCTTGGCGTCGGCGTAGGAGGCGTCGCCGGTCGCCCCGGCAGGCCGGTATACCAGGTACAGCACACCCGTCGTGAACGTCTCCGACTTGATCAGCTCCAGAGGGACGGGGTTGTCCCCCTCGTCGAACAGGCGCTCGCCCTTGCGGACGGCGATCGGGTGCACCAGCAGGTGCAGTTCGTCCAGCACTCCCGCGGCCAGCAGCTGGCGGACCACCGAGATCGAGCCGCTCACGGCGATGCGGCCGCCCTGCTCCTTCTTCAACGCGGTCACGGCCTCGACCAGGTCGCCCTGGAGCAACTCGGAGTTGCGCCAGGCGAACTCCAGGGGCTGCCGCGACACGACGATCTTCCGTGCGTCACCGAGCGTCTTCGCGAAGCCGGCGTCTTCGCCGCCCTCGGCCTCCCGCTCCGGCCACGCTCCGGCGAAGCTGTCATAGGTCTTGCGCCCCAGGAGCAGGGTGTCGGTCATCTGCGCCCCCACGGCGGCACCCATCTCGTCGTTGAAGTACGGGAAATGCCACTCCGCCGGCTCCTCGACGACCCCGTCGAGGGAGATGAACAGGCTTGCGGCGATCGTCCTCATGATGATCCTCCAGGAAGGGGCGGGGCCGTCCGGCCCCGCCGTTCTGATGTGCCTTCAGCCTCGCGGGACCTGCTTACGGATCGCTTAAGGTCTCCCTTTGGGACGGGCGACGCCCTCCGGATCCACAGTGGATCATGCATCCTGGGCATGCATGCGCGCTTCCCCTTCAAGGAGCTGCCGTGACCCGGTATGCCGTCGACCACACCCGCAACGCGCTCACCGCATACTGGAGCACCGGCATCGGCGACGTCGCCACCACCGTGGCCGACCTCCCCACCGCCGCCTTCCTCCCAGACATCCTGCGTCTGGCGACCTGCCTGACCGAGCTGTCGCAAGCGTCTCTGATCGGCTTGGCGATCCTGAGGAATCCCCAGGAACAATGCACGGCGAAATGCCGGGTATGCGCCGATCGTCTTCGTGCCCTGGTGCCGGTGGACAAAGCCCCCGGCCCGCGTGGCACGTCCCTCCGGACGCCATCGGTCCAGCGTGCACGGCTATGGGACCGAGGAGGGCCTTCACCACCCAGAACTCCCTTCGGCTGCGAGGCGCTGATCTCGCAGGTCGACCCGGCAGCAGCCGCCATCGCAACAACCTCATAACCGGGATCCACGGCTGCTGGCTGCAGTACCCACACCATGCACACGCGCAGGACGCCCTCTCCGGCCACGATCCATGCGGCGGCCGGGGGGAGGAACGCCACACCGAGGCATTCCTCACTGAAGTCCGGAGGGAAGCGGCCGTCCGCCGCCGGCACCTTCTTTAGACCTTGCCTCTGCGCCCGGCTCC
Organism: Nonomuraea sp. NPDC049480; assembly: GCF_044465905.1. Lineage (NCBI taxonomy): Bacteria > Bacillati > Actinomycetota > Actinomycetes > Streptosporangiales > Streptosporangiaceae > Nonomuraea > Nonomuraea sp. NPDC049480. The sequence goes on along the minus strand of NZ_JBITMD010000010.1, from coordinate 340,213 downwards.
CGGGCACGGTACAGCACGCGGCCTTCGGCCGGCCCGATCCCTGTTCAGGAGCCGCGCCGGCACGGCGATGCGGCGCGCCTCCGTGCGAGAGAGCTTGTGGAGGGCGCGACACGAGGTCAGGCGGCCGGTCCGGCAAGGAACCCTGGGCGACCTCGGTGTTACGTTGTGTGCATGGTCGAGGAGATCACACCGAGGCAGTTCCACGCGAGCGTCGGCGTCGACGATTGGCGGGTGCTGTTCGGTGGGGCGTGTGCGTACTTCCGCACCGGATCGTTCATGGCCGGTGTCGCGCTCGTGAACGCGATCAGCGACCTGGCGGGCGTCGGCGGCCGTCATCCCGATGTCGACCTGCGGCACGAGGGTGTGACGGTGCGCCTGATGACGTATCAGGGCGGCGGGCTGAGCCGGCGCGACGTCGAGATGGCCCGGGGGATCTCGGCGGCGGCGCGCGAGCTGGACGCGCCTGCCGACCCGGCCGCCGTTCAGACCGTCCAGGTCGCGATCGACTCGCTCGTCAGCCCCAAGGTGATGCCCTTCTGGCGGGCCGTGCTGGGCTATCGGGAGCTGGGCGACGAGGACCTGGTCGACCCGTACAGGCGGGGGCCTTCGATCTGGTTTCAGGAGATGGACGCGCCGCGCCCGCAGCGCAACCGGATCCACATCGACGTCTCGGTGCCGCACGACCAGGCCGAGGCTCGTATCGCTGCGGCGCTCGCCGCGGGCGGGCATCTGCTCTCCGACGAGAACGCGCCGGCGTGGTGGACGTTGGCCGACGCCGAGGGCAACGAGGTCGATGTGGCCACCTGGATGGGCCGCGACTGAGACCGGCCGGTCAACGGTGGAGCGCGTCCGGGGCGTCGTCATCGACCAGGAAGCCACCGGATTGGTGGTGCCAGAGCCGGGCGTAGGCACCTTGCGCCTGGAGCAGCTCGCTGTGGGTGCCCTGCTCCACGACATGTCCCCGGTTGAGCACAACAAGCCGGTCCATGCGGACGACGGTGCTCAGGCGGTGGGCGACCACGAGCGCGGTGCGGTCCTGCATCAGATGCCACAAGGCTTCCTGGACGAGGAGTTCGCTTTCGGAGTCCAGGGCACTGGTCGCCTCGTCCAGCAGCAGGATCGGGGAGTCGCGCAGGATGGCGCGGGCGAGGGCGAGGCGTTGCCGCTGCCCGCCGGAGAGCTTGATGCCACGCTCGCCGACCAAGGTGTCGAATCCGTTCGGCAGAGAGTCGGCGAATTCCATGACATGCGCTGCCCTCGCGGCCCGGAGGATCTCGGCTTCGGTGGCGCCCGGCCGGGCGAACGCGATGTTGTCGCGCAATGACCGGTGGAACATGGCGGGTTCCTGGGGGACATAGGCGATCAGGCTGCGTAGGTCGGCTTGGCGCAGTCGGGTGATGTCCTGGCCGCCTATCAGGATCCGGCCTTCGTCGATGTCCATGAGGCGCAGCAACAGCCGGGTGAGGGTGCTCTTGCCGCCGCCGGACTGACCGACCAGCCCGATCTTGGTCCCGCTGGGAATGTCCAGATCCAGGCCCTCGAAGAGGGGTGGGCCGCCGGCGTGCGCGAACCTCACCCGCTCGAAGCGCACGCTCGCGTCGGCCGGGCGCAGCGGCTGCGGGTCGGGCGGATCCACCACGGTCGGCGGCACCAGGAGCAGTTCGGTGAACTGGGCGGCTTCGGTGAGCACGCTCTCGATGCGCCGGTAGATCTGGTTGAACTCGAACATGATGTTGATCGTGTTCGTGTAATAGGTGAACGTCACCACGATGGCCTCGACGCCTAGACCGCCTCGGAGCGCCACGGCGAGGAGCAGGCCGACGGAGCTGGTGAGGACCGCCAGCGGCGCGACGACGGTGTCCACCCGGAGATTGCCGTAATCCCAGGACCGGAGCGACAGCCTGTGCTGCTCGGCGACCCTGACCCGATGTTCGGCGGCTTCGCGGTCCTCGGCGGCGAACGCGCGGACCGTCTCCATGTTGGCCAGCACATCGGCGACGTGGCCCGACACCAGCACCTTGGCGGCCTCACGTTCGTCGACCAGCGCCTGGCGACGGCGAATCAGCGGGGTTACGAGAAAACCGGTGACCATGATCAGGCCCACGAGAACGAGGACCAGCAGCGGGTGATACCGCCACAGCACCACCGAGGCGAAGGCCAGCGGCACCACCTTGGCCATGATCGAGAACGTGAGCGTGTCGGCGAAGTCCTCGAACCTGGAGGAGAATCCCAGCACCCGTTTGGTCAGCGAACCGGCGAAGTTGTCATGGAAGAACGCGGCGTCCTTGGTCAGCAACTCGTCCATGCCCACCACGCCGAGCCGCTCGATGCCCCTGGCGTCCGTACGGTTGAGGAAGTGCATTCCCACCCGCCACAGCGCCTCGCCCGCCAGCAGCAACGCGCCGAAGCCGAGCACATAAGGCAGGAGCGCGGCGACGGAGCCGTCCCCGCCGCCGGCCAGATGCCCGACAAGCCCGGCCACCGCCAGCGGTGCCAGGTAGAACAGGCAGATGTTCCCCATGGCCGGTAGCGTCAGCGCGGGCACCGCGACCCGCCACTGGCGCCGCAGCTCACCGCAGTAGAGGCGCAGTGCCAGCAGGATCGCCGACTTTCGTGCAGATGGACCGCTTCGTGAGTCCTCAAGCGATTCGAGCAAAGCCATATCGCCCTCCCGAATGCCGACGCCGCCTTGGCCATGTTGCCCGCAGTGTGTACGCGGGAGCGAACGATTTTCCGGCCACCCCGGCTACGGCAGTTGAGGCGCGGGCCCGGCGAGACAGCGAGGGTGTGGTTTCCCACACCTCGAAACGGCCGCGGGCCTCATGGTGGTCCTATCCTGATCATTCATAGCCTCACTGGCATGACAGATTGGCTGGTTGCACTGATGGAAAGCTTCGGCGCGCCGGGGGCCGGGCTCGCGATCGCGCTGGAGAACCTCTTCCCCCCTCTCCCCAGCGAGGTGATCCTCCCGCTGGCGGGCTTCACCTCCTCCCAGGGCGAGCTGGACCTGCCGAGCGTGCTGCTGTGGACCACGGCGGGCTCGGTGATCGGCGCGCTGGCGCTGTACTGGGTGGGCGCGCTGCTCGGCCGCGAGCGCACGCTGGCCCTGGCCGCCCGGATCCCGCTGCTGAAGGTCTCCGACATCGACAAGACCGAGGCGTGGTTCCTGAAGCACGGCCGCAAGACGGTGTTCTTCGGCAGGATGATCCCGATCTTCCGCAGCCTGATCTCGATCCCGGCCGGGATGGAGCGCATGCCGCTGGGCGGCTTCACGCTGCTCACCACGGCCGGCAGCCTCGTCTGGAACACGATCTTCGTGCTGGCCGGCTACTTCCTGGGCGAGAACTGGTCGCTGGTGGAGACCTACGTCGGTGTGGGCACCAATGCGGTGATCGCTACGGTGCTGCTGGCCGTACTCGTCTTCGTGGGTCTCAGGCTGAGCGAGCGGTACAAGGGACGGCATGCGGCTCGCGGCTAGGGGCCTGCGGCTGCTGGGGGCGGTGGTCCTGGGGACCGTCACTGCCCTGCTCGACCTGGCCTTCGTCCTGGTGGCGCTGCCGTTCGCGGGCCGGTCGGGGGTACAGGCGGCGGCCCGGCGGCTGGCCGTGCTCGAAATTCGCCGGCTGGGTCTCGACCTCGTCCTTCAGGGGCGGCCCGACGGAGGCGAGTTGCGCTATCTGGCGGCCAGGGCCCCGGTGGGGGTGCTCGGCGGCCTGGTGGTCATCCTGCTCGGGTACGGCGCGGGCGTGGCCGTCGTCCTGACGTGGTCATGGGGCAGGGGCCTGCCGGTGGACGGCATGCTGCCCAGCCTGCCGTTGGTGGCCTATTTCTCCCTGGCCGGCACCGTCCTCCTCTTTCTTGATCTGTCGGGTCTGGTGGGGGTGGACGCGGTGGAGCGGTGGCTCGCCGTACGGATGCTCGCCCCCGATCCCACCGAGGCGCTCCGGCGCCGGATCACGGAGCTGACCGAGAGCCGCGCGGGGGTGCTGGCGGCGGTCGACTCCGAGCGCCGCAGGATCGAGCGGGACCTGCACGACGGTCTGCAGCAGCGGCTGGTGGCGCTGTCGATGCTGGCCGGGCGTGCCCGCCGGGGGCGTACGGAGCTGCTGGAGCAGGTGCACGAGCAGGCCCAGCAGGCGCTGGCCGAGCTGCGCGAGGTGGCCTGGCGGGTCTACCCGTCGGCGCTGGACTCCCTCGGGCTGGCCGACGCGCTGGCCGGCGTGGCCGAGCGCGCGGGGATCCCGGTCAAGGTCACCTGCGAGCTGTCGGCACGGCCGGTGGCGGCGGTGGAGACGGCGGCGTACTTCGTGGTCAGCGAGGCGGTGACCAACGCCGACAAACACTCCCAGGCCACTCTGATCACCGTCGAGGTCGGCGAACACGACACAATGGTCATCGTGCGCGTTGAGGACGATGGTGTGGGCGGGGCCGACGCGGCGAGCACCGGGCTCTCCGGGCTGGCGCGCCGGGTGGCCGCGCTGGACGGCCGCTTCACCGTGACGAGCCCGTACGGCGGGCCGACCACGATCGTGGCGGAGCTGCCATGCGGGTGATCCTGGCCGAGGACTCCACCCTGCTGCGCGAGGGCCTGGTGCGGCTGCTGGCCGAGGAGGGCCACGAGGTGCTCGCCGCGGTGGGCGACGGCGTCGCGCTGATCGAGGCGGTCGCCGCCCGGGAACCCGACGTGGTGGTGGTCGATGTACGCATGCCGCCCACGCACACGGACGAGGGACTGCGTGCCGCCCTGGAGATCAGGCGACGCTGGCCGCGGGTCAAGGTCCTGGTGCTCTCGCAGTACGTGGAGAAGAAGTACGCCACCGAGCTGATGAGCGCCGACGTCGAGGGCGTTGGCTACCTGCTCAAGGACCGGGTGGCCCAGGTGGGCGACTTCCTGGACGCGCTGGAGCGGGTGGGAGCCGGGGGCGCCGCCTTCGACCCTGAGGTGGTGCGGCAGCTGCTCGCGCGCACCACCCACGCCGATCCCCTCGCCCGGCTGACCGGGCGGGAGCGGGAAGTGCTGGAGCTGATGGCGCAGGGCATGACCAACGCCTCGATCGCGCAGTCCCTGCACGTGTCACAGAGCGCGGTGGAAAAGCACGTCAACGCTCTGTTCGACAAGCTGAACCTGTCGCACACCACGGGTTACAGCCGCCGGGTCCTGGCGGTGCTGCGTTACCTCGGCTCTTGAGCTCGTCATTCGCTTTCGACAGGACCGGCTAGGAGAACGGCTCGCACGCCGTGAACGACACGCTCCTGGTGGCCTTCGAAGGTGTCAGCAGGTGGTAGACGATCGTGTGCCGGCCCGCCTCGAAGGCGCCGAAGGGGTTGCGCCGGTCCTGGGTCGTGCCTTTCACCCAGCCCGTCTTCCGCCCTTCGTCCTGGCCGTCCACGACCCAGCGGTAGGTGTACTCCACCAGCCTGCCGGACGGGCCCTTGATCACGGCCTCGGGGAAGAGACTGGACGACCAGCAGCCCTTTTCCGTCTGCTGCCCCTGCAGTGTCAACGACACCAGGCGTACGGTCCCCGCAGCCGCCGCGGTCGTGGTCGTGGTCCTGGGTTTCGCCGGGGAGCTCGCGGGTCCGGGCGTCGCCGGCTTGCGGGAGGCGGTGGGGGTCGAGGCGACGGTCCTGGTGGGGCGGGTCTTCTTGGCCGGCGTCCTGGGTGTCTTGCCGGCACCCGGTCTCTTGGTGGGCGTACCGGGCGTCGTGGTGGGGCCCTGTTCCGCGGCCGCCGACGGGGTGGGCGTGTCAGTCGTCGCCGGGGCGGGCATCCACATGATCGCCCCGGCCACGAGGGCCCCGGAAACCGCCAGTGCCCCGGCGCCCACCAGCATCGCCTTCCAGCGGGGGCGACTCGCGGCGGGGACCGTCGGACCGCCTGGACCGCTTGAACCGCCTGGACCGCCTGCCGGGCCGGCGAGCGGGGCGCCGATGAGCCGGAGCAGGACGTCCTGCATGGCAGGCCGGACGGCGGGGTCCTTGGCCAGGCAGGACAGCACGATCGGGCGCAGCGGACCCGGCAGGTCGCCCAGGTACGGCGCGTCGTGGAGGATGCGGCGGATCACCGCGGGCAGCGAGTCGTTGCCGAACGGCGGACTTCCCGTCGCGGCGAACACGATCACCGATGCCCACGCGAAGACGTCCACCGCGGGACCGAGCGGGGCGCCCGCAAGCTGCTCGGGCGCCATGTAGGCGGGGGTGCCGACGATGCTGCTCGTCACGGTCAGCGAATGGCCGGACGCGCGGGCGATGCCGAAGTCGATGACCCGCGGCCCATCCCTCCCGAGCAGCACGTTGGCGGGCTTGAAGTCGCGATGCACCACCCCGGCCCGGTGGATCGCCGCGAGCGCGGTCGCGGTCGCCACCGCGAGCCGCTGCAGGTCGGCGCCGACGTGGCGGCCCGCCTGCTGGAGCGAGGGCCCCTCGACGTACTCCGTCACGATGTACGGCCGGCCGCCCAGCGAGGCGTCGAGCACCTGAGCGATGCAGAACGGCTCCACCCGGCGCGCCGCGTCGATCTCCTTGGCGAAGCGATGGTCACCGGCCAGGCCATCCGCCAAGACCTTCACCGCGACCGGCCGCCCGTCGGGCCCCTGGCCCAGGTAGACGACCCCTTGGCCGCCCGCGCCCAGCCGCCCGAGCAGCCGGTAGGGCCCCACGGCTGGAGGATCTTCAGGTAGGAGCGGATCCGTCATTCCGACCCGCAGACGGTGAACGAGAGCGACTTCGACCCCGCTGTGGGCGAAGTGAGGCGGAGAGTCACCTTATGAGGGCCCTCGGTCTGCACGAGCGGGCCGATGACCTGGTGAGTGAAGGAGTCGCCGGTGTCGGCCTCATAACCCTGCACCACCTTCCCGTCCAGGACCCATTGGTAGCGGAAATCGGTGCCCCGCTTGGTCGACTCGACCAGGGCGGAGATGTTGCCGTGATTCACCACCTCGCACTCCGGCCTGCTTTCGTGCCGGGGACCGATGATCCGCACCCACACGATGCGGACGGAACCGCTGCCTGACGCGGGTTTCGCCGATGAGGTCGCCGGCTTGGGAGCGGACTGCGTCGGCTTCACGGTCGGTTTCGCGGTCGGTTTCGTCGTGGTCGGCTTCGTCGTGGGCTTCGTCGTGGTCGCCGGTTTGGACGGTGACGAGGCCTTGGTCCTTTTCGGGCGCTGGCGTGTCTTCGCCGGGGTCGCAGTCGGCGTACCGGAAGAGGTGAACGCCAGCGGCTGCGTACTCGGCTGCGATTCCCAGACCCCCAGAACGCTCGTGGCCCCCCAGGCGACGGCGCCCGCGACCGCCAGCGCCCCCACACCGGAGAGGCCCACGATGACCGCCGTCCCGTTCCCGCGCCGCCGTCGCCGCCCGGGAACCGTGGACGGACCGCGGCTGCCGGGACCGACCGGACGCACGGGGGCCTGTCCACCGATGAGCTGCAGCAACACGTCCTGCATGGTCGGCCGCCGCGCCGGGTCCTTGGCCAGGCACCCCAGGACGATCGCGCGCAGCGGTTGCGGCAGCTCGCCGAGCTGCGGCTCGTTGTGCAGGATCCGATTGATGATCGCGGGCAGTGAGTCCTCACCGAACGGTGGCACCCCGGTGGCGGCGAACACGATCACCGACGCCCACGCGAACACGTCGACGGCCGGCCCGATCCGCTCGCCGGCGAGCTGCTCCGGCGCCATGTACGCGGGCGTCCCCACGATGCTGCTGGTGGCCGTCATCCCCGATTCGACAGACCGGGCGATGCCGAAGTCGATCACCCGTGGCCCGCCCTGTCCGAGCAGCACGTTGGCGGGCTTGAAGTCGCGATGGACGATGCCCGCCTGATGAATGGCCGCCAGCGCGGTCGCGGTCGCCACCGCGAGCCGCTGCAGGTCGGCGCCGACGTGGCGGCCCGCCTGCTGGAGCGAGGGCCCCTCGACGTACTCGGTCACGATGTACGGCCGGCCGCCCAGCGAGGCGTCGAGCACCTGAGCGATGCAGAACGGCTCCACCCGGCGCGCCGCCTCGATCTCCTTGGCGAAACGCTCGTCGGCGAGTCCGTCGCGCAGCACTTTGACCGCGACCGGCCGGCCGTCTGGCCCCTGGCTCAGGTAGACGACCCCCTGGCCGCCCGCACCCAGCCGCCCGAGCAGCCGGTAGGGGCCCACGGCAGTGGGGTCGCCTTCCCGGAGAGGCTCGACGTGCGACATGGGGCTCCTGTGACGAATGTTAGGGATCTTCGGCACCATAGCGAGAAATGTCAGACTTAGTGAGCGAGTCCGGTAAAACCAGGCCCTCAAAGATCGGGCGTACGGATCAACATATTGATGAGGGCGGGCGTAGCATCGGTGTGTCTGGTTCCACCGTGGCCGTCGGGAGCCGGCGTTGAGTGAGAAGTCGCTGGGGCCGCGCAAGCGGCCGTCGCTGATCGACGTGGCACGCGTCGCGGGCGTCGCCCCGATCACCGTCTCCCGCGTGGCCAACGCCCAGGCCAAGGTACGCGAGTCCACCCGCAAGAAGGTGCTCGACGCCATGGCGCAGGTGGGCTACCAGCCCAACACCGCGGCACGTGCCCTGGCCACCGGCCGGTTCGGCACGATCGGCGTCATCACGTTCACGATGGCGACGTACGGCAACGCCCGCACCGTCGGGGCGACCGTCGCCGCGGCCGAACGCCAGGGCTACGCGGTGACGCTGCTGACCGCCCCGTCGACCAGCCAGGACGAGGTGCACAGCGCCGTGTCCAGGTTGAAGATGCAGGCCGTCGACGGCGTCATCGTGATCGTGGAAGCGCAGCTGCTCGGCGGCGAGCAGCTGTCCCTCCCGCCCGGCATCCCGATCGTGGTGGCCGACTCGGGCGGGGCGTCGGAATTCTGCGTGGTGGACAGCGATCAGGCGGGCGGCGCGCGGCTGGCCACCGAGCACCTGCTGTCGCTGGGGCATCGCGACGTCTGGCACATCGCCGGTCCGATGCGGTCGTACGCGGCCGCCGCGCGGGCGAAGGCGTGGAAGGAGAGCCTGCGTGCGGCGGGTGTCCGCGTCCCGCCCATGCTCGGCGGCGACTGGACCACCCGGTCCGGTTACCGGCACGGGAAGGCCCTCGCAGCGGACCCTTCGGTCACGGCGATCTTCGCCGCCAACGATCAGATGGCGCTCGGGGCGATGCGGGCCCTGCACGAGGCCGGACGGTCCATCCCGGGCGACGTGAGCGTGGTCGGCTTCGACGACATGGAGGACTCGGACTCGTTCTGGCCGCCGCTGACCACCGTCCGCCAGAACTTCGACGAGATCGGGCGGCTCTGCGTGGACAGCCTGCTGGACGAGATCCGCCACCACACCGGTGCGCTGCGCACCCACATCGTGCCGACCTCGCTGGTCGTACGGCAGAGCACCGCGCCTCCACCGCCCGCGTGACGCGGTGGCGAGAACGTCATCCGCTCCCGCCACCGTGTCATGCGCTTATGAGCGCTTCCACTGCTGGCCGGCGGTGCCGTTGCAGGTCCCGACGTCGATCAGCGTGCCGTTGCCCGTTCCGGCGCCGGCGGCCTGCAGGCACAGGCCGGTCGCCGGATTGGTGATGGTGAGGTCGGCGTTGATCGCCCATTTCTGGGCAGGCGTGCCGGCGCAGTCGTTGATCTGGACGGGGCTGCCCGGTGAGACGCCGTCGCCGCCGATCTCCATGCACTTGTTGCCGTAGACCATGAACCTGCCGTCGGCGGCGTGGTTCCAGGATTGGTTGGCGCCGTCGTTGCAGTCCCACAGGTCGAGCTGGGTGCCGTTCGTGGTGCTCCATCCGGGCACGTCGACGCATCGGTCCGAGCCGACTCCCCTGATCACCTCGCCGGGCGGGGCGGGCGGGTCGTCGTTGACCGGCGGCTCGTCCCCGATGCCCCAGCCCCACCTCAGCTGGGCGAGACCGGTGGCGCTGTTGGGCGCCAGGCTGCCGTCGGCGTTCTGGGAGAGCAGCGAGTAGGCGTCCCCGGCGCGGAGTCCGGGCCAGTAGACCAGGCCCATCCGATTGTCCCGGGCCGTGTTGGTCACGGCCGCGAAGTAGGAGGTGTAGATGTTGCCGTTCCACGCGCCGTAGTTGAGCCCGGTGGTCATCGGCGCGCCGGCCTCGTCGATGAGGGTGCGGTGGGCGTACTCGCCGATGCGCGGGGCCAGGTTGGCCTTCCACTCGGCCTCTGTGGTGTGGCTCGCCCAGAAGCCGTAGAAGTGCAGTGACAGCAGGGTGCCCTGGAGCTCGGGTGCGGCGCCGACTCCGGTGACGTTGTCGTTGTAGCCGGTGCCGCTGACGATGAGTCGTCCGCGTGGCACCTGGCGGTGCGCGGCCAGCCATTCGGAGTTGATCGCGACCCACTGGTCCAGGCTGTAGCCGAACGGCTCGTTCATCGGCTCGAAGTAGACGCCGGGATGCCTGCCGTACTTGCGGACCACGGTGTCCCACATGGCGTTCCACGCCGCCATGTCGTCGATCTTGCCGTCCTTGCTGGTATTGGCTTCCCAGTAGCTGAGGATGACCTTCATCCCGCGGCCGAGCGCGGCGTCGATCGCGCCGGTGTAGGAGGACCACCAGGTGGTCCCCACGCTGGAGGGATTGATCGGCATCCGTACGGTGTTGGCGCCCAGGACGGACCGGAATCCCGAGACGATCCGCTTGGCCTTGACGTGGGTGGCGGAGTAGCCGTCGGAGGTGGACAGGCCGCTCGGGACGACGGCGTCGGCCGCGTAGTTGTCCCGGGGATCGGCCCAGTTCACCCCGCGGAATTCGCTCGTGCCGCGGGTGTGCGCGACGGCCGGCTGGGCGAGCACGGCGATGAGAGGGCTCGCCAGCAGGACGGCCGCTGCTATCGCGCGCGGGACCAGCCCGCGTGTCAGCGCAGCCATGCGCATGAGTTCTCCAGGTGAGTGAGGGGGGCGGAGACGGAGGGTGATGGTTGCGCAACCATTTGAAGGGATACTGAAGCGCGGCGGTCACCGTGTCAACACTCGGTCCTACGGCTGCCATCTCCTGAAGGGCAGATGAGAAGGGGCTAATGTCCGTCTCACTGCGCCCTCACCGCCGGTCGACATCCTTCTCATAACGGCCGATAACCAATGGGAAGGCATGAAATGCACAAGATCAAGCTGGTCCTCGCAGGCGCCACCCTCGGCACCGTGTTCGGCGGGCTCGTGGCCGCCGGCCCGGCGCTCGCCGACGAGCGGACCTGCCGGGGCACGATTCGGGCCGTGTCGGTGGAGGGCGTGTACGTGCCGAAGGGCGCGACGTGCACCCTCGTGGGCACCCGGATCGACGGTGACATCAAGGTCGGCGGGAACGCGACGCTGGTGGCGCGCAAGGTGAGGGTCGACGGCAACGTCCAGGCCGAGGGGGCGCGGTCGGTGTCGGTGATCGCGGGCTCGGTGGTGGACGGCAGCGTACAAGTGAAGCAGGGCGGCGCCGCCACGGTCACCTCGTCGCGGGTCAACGGCGACGTCCAGCTTGACGACAACCGCCGATACCAGCGAGTCAACGGCAACCGGGTGGGCGGCAACATCCAGGTGATGGGCAACCGCGGCGGCGCCGAGATCCGCCGCAACACGGTCAAGGGCGACCTGCAGTGCAAGGAGAACCGCCCGAAGCCGACTGGTGGCAAGAACACGGTCGGCGGCAACAAGGAAGACCAGTGCCGCCGCTTCTAGCCGCGTTCTCCCACGAATGGCGCGCGCCAGGGTCCCGGTCAGGCTCCCCGCCCGTCTACTCGTGGTTCGCGACGTGTTTGTCGAAGAATTCGAAGGTGCGCTGCCAGGCGTCGTCCGCGGCCGGGCGGTTGAGGCCGTGGCGCAGCGGGAACACCGCGAGTTTCGCGATCGGGTGGTGGCCGCCGGTCAGGAAGGAATGCCCGGCGGCCGGATAGATCTCGACGTCGTGCTCGATGCCGAGCGCCCGCATGTGCTCCCGCAGTCGCGCGCCGTGCGACCGGAACCCCAGGTCGCGGCCGCCGTATGAGCCCACGACCGGACACACCGACCGCAGTTCCTCCCGGTCCTGGGGAACCGCGCCGTAATTCACCGATGCGGCTCGTACGCCGGGCGGCGCGCTCGCCGCGTACCCGAGGGCGAACCCACCGCCCATGCAGAACCCGATCACCCCGAGCCGTCCGCCGTCGACGTCTTCACGGCCCGCCAGCCATTGCCGGGTGGCGTCGATGTCGGCGGCCGGCCGCCCCGGCTTACCGGTCATGAGCTGGTGCATCGCCCGCGACAGGCATCCGATCCTGGTGCCGTGGCTGTACAGATCAGGCAAGATCGCCGCGTATCCATGGTCGGCGAACAGGTCCACCACATCCAGCATCTCGGGTTCGACGCCGTAGATCTCGTGCACGACCACCATCCCCGGCCATCCGGCCGCGGGCGCGGTCCCGTCCGGCAGCGCCACCGTCGCGCCCAGTGAACTGCCATCTGGCAGCGGAATGCGCACCTCTTGCCTCATCAAGCACTCCTCAGCCGGCCGATAACGCGAAACACAACGTAGCGGAGCCAATGCGGCGACATCAGCGGTGCGGTGGCCGGAGCTCTGGGATCCGTGATGTCCGGGGGTTCTACACAGCCTCCATAAATTCCCTATACGCAACGAAACGCCTCACTTCTGTGCGGGATCAGCGAGGTTTCGCGCCCGGACACGCGAAGCGGGCCACGGAATCCGGCGTTCAGCGGGAAGGCATGCGGCAGCCCGCGAACATGGGCGTGGTACACCAGTCATGATGCCAGCGATCTTCGTCAGCGACGCGGTACCGTCTGCCCGGCGGCCTGCGGCTTGGAGGTTACGCGGTGAACGACACCCCCCGGCCGGACTTCGCGATTCTCGGACCCGTCCTTGTCCGCGGATCGAGTGGACCGGTAGCGCTCAGCGGCAAACCGCGTGCCGTGCTCAGCACGCTCCTGCTCCACTTCAACACCCCGGTGACCAAGGACCGGCTGATAGCCGCTCTGTGGGACGAGCCCCCCTCATCGGCGGTGGCCAATCTCCAGACCTACATCTCGCGCTTACGGCGGGCCTTGACGGGCATCGCCTCATTACGCACGCAGGGATCGAGCTACCTGCTTCCCCTTGAGCGCGACCGGCTCGACCTGCTCGTCTTCGACGACACCGTCCAGCGGGCCCGCCGTGAGGCCAGACGCGGCAACCTCATCGCCGCCGACCACGAGTTCGGTCGCGCCCTCGCGCTCTGGCGCGGCAGGCCGGCCGAGGACGCGCCGCTCAGCAGCACCATGACCGCGCGCATCACGGAGCTGGAGGAACAGCTGGCGCAGGCGCGGGCCGACTGGATCGACGTACGCCTCGACCTGGGGCGGCACGACCGGTTGATCGGCGAGCTGCGGACGATCGTGGAGGCCCACCCCCTGTGGGAGCGCGCCCGTACGCAACTCATGCACGCTCTCTACCGGGCAGGAAGGCGTGCCGAGGCCCTGGACGTCTATCGCGAGGCGCGCATGGTCCTCGTGACGGAGCTCGGCGTCGAACCCGGTCCCGAGCTGACCCGGCAGCACGCGGCGATCCTGAAGGACGACCCGTCGCTGGACCGGCCCGCCGTACGGGGAGGAGCCGGCGACTGGACGGCGATCTGCCAGCTTCCATCGGACATCGGTGACTTCGTCGGCCGGGAGCAGGAGCTGGAGTCGCTGAGCTCGGTGATGCTCGGCAGCCGCGCCGACGCGCCGGTCATCGCGGCCGTCCACGGCACGCCAGGCGTCGGGAAGAGCACCCTCGCCGTCCACCTCGCCCACCGGCTGCGGCCGCACTTCCCCGATGGGCAGCTGTTCCTCCGGCTCGCGGGGGGCTCGCCCACTCCCCGGGATCCGAGCGACCTGCTGGCGGAGCTGCTGCGAGCGCTCCACGTGGACGGCGCGTCGATCCCCGAGTCGCGTGACGAGCGTGCCGCGCTCTACCGATCAAGACTGGCCGATCGCGCGGTCCTGCTGCTCCTCGACGACGCGGCCGACGAGGCCCAGGTACGGCCGCTGCTCCCGGGCACGCCGCGCAGCGCGGTCCTGACCACCTCCCGGAGCCGTCTCATGCTGGAGGGAGCCGCCGTGCTCTCTCTCGATCCGCCGTCGAGCACGGAGGCACGAGATCTCCTCGCGCAGATGGCCGGAGCGGCTCGCATCGAGAGCGACCCTGATGCCGCTCATGCCATTCTGCGTGCGTGCGGGCGGCTGCCTTTGGCCATCAGGATCGCCGGCGCACGGCTCGCGGCCCGGCCGGCGTGGCCGCTGCGCGATCTCGCCGCCCGGCTCGAGGACACCAGGAGACGGCTGGACGAGCTGGCCCTCGGCCAGCTGAGCGTGCGGGCGAACTTCGCGGTGAGCTACGCGGCATTGCCGCCCGCCGCGCGGCGCGCCTTCCGGCTGCTGGGCCTGGCCGGTTTCGAGAGCGCGGCCGAGTGGTCGGTGGCGGCTCTGCTGGGCGAGCCCGGAGGCAACGCGGACACGGCGATCGAGGCCCTCGTCCTGGGCGGGCTGCTCACCCCGGGAGGGACCGACACGGCCGGTCAGCCGAGGTACGGCATGCACGACCTGCTGCGGGTGTACGCCAGGGACCTGGCCGATGTGGAGGAGAACGAGCGACAACGGCACCAAGCCGTGTGCGGTCTGGTCACCGAATGCCTCGACAGGGTCCGGGCCGCGGTGCGCGACCTCCCCCGGCCGGCCGCGCCTCCGCCGCCGTGCTCGCCTCCTCAGCGCGCCGTCGGCTACGAATGGCTCGCCGCCGAGCGCCATAACCTGGTCGCGACCGTGGCCCTCGCCGTGGAGCTGAACACGGCGGGCGCGTCGGAGCTCGCCTACCACCTCACGTCGTACCTCGCGGCCCACCACTTCTACGACGATGTCGTACGCGTCCAGCGGGCCGTCATGACGGCCGGGGACGCGCACGACGTCATGAGGGCCCGGCTGATCCTCGCGGACATGGACATCGAGCGCGGCCGGTACCACGACGCGCTCTCCGAGTTCGAGGCGCTGCTTCACCATTTCACGGAGACCGGCGACCGGCACGCGGCGACCTATGCGATGACCGGCCGCGGTGTCTGCAGGCACGTCCTCAGTGACCACCAGGCGGCGCTGGCCGATCTCACCGGAGCGGTGTCGGTGTTCCGTGAGCTGGGCGACGACGGAGGGGCTCTGCACGCGCTGCTCGATCTGTCCGCCGTCTACCTGGAGGTCGGTCGTTACGACGACGCGATCGACGTCTGCCATTCCGGACTGGAGCTGACGGCCGGCGGGTGGAACCCCCTCGACCGTTCCCGGCTGCTGCGCGGCCTGGGAATCGCCCACTACGAGAAGGGGCAGGTGGACGCGGCGATCAGGTACTACGAGGAGAGCCTGCGGCTCACCGGCGACCTCGACTATGACGACGGCGGGGAGCCGAAGACGCTACGCCGTCTCGGGGAGGCCTACGGAGCGGTGGGCAGGTTCGATGAGGCCACCCACGTGCTCGGCCAGAGCCTGAAGGAGTTCGTGCGATCGGGAAACGCGCTCGGCGAGGCCCTGACGACGTACGCCTTCGGTGAGATCTGCCACCGGCAGGGCCGGGTGCGGGAGGCGCTCCGGCATTTCACCCGCAGCGGCGATCTGATCGGGAAGCTCGGAGCGTCGTTGTGGCGCGCCCGCGCCCTCCGCGAGATCGGCCGGGCGCACGCCGACCTCGGTGACCGGGCCGCCGCCATGGCCGCGTGGACCGAGGCGCTCGACCTGTTCACCGGCCTGGGTTCCGCGGAAGCCGTGCAGGTCAGCGAGCTCATGAAGCACACACAATAGGCCGCTTTCTTCTCAGGGAGGCTCAAGAACGACCTCACGCCGGTTCAATGGCCGCCGTCGATCGCTGTCCTGCTGAAAGTTTCACGGCCGCGCCGCCGCACACCATGAGGGCGAGGCTTCACTCCACGCCCTTTTCCGCCGCCTGCGACCTCGGGTGACGTGCCGTCACCCGGCGGGGCGGCCGCGCCACGCTCACGTGGGCCCGTCACCCGTGGCCTTTCCACGCCCGGCGGCGCGTGCTTAACTCTGCTCACCACTTCGGGAAAGCGTTTACCAAAGGCGGGTAAGCGCTTTCGACCTCGTGATCCCGCCTCCACTCGCCGTGCGGCGAGCCAACCCCGACGGAGGACGAACGATGCGCCTGAAAGCTGTCATCGCGTGCGCCGGCCTGGTAGCCGGCTTACTGGTCGCACTGTCACCATCGGCCGCACAAGCCGCGCCCACGCGGTACGAGGCCGAGACCTCGCCGGCGGTCTGCACCGGCACCATCGACTCCAACTGGGCCGGCTACTCCGGCGGCGGCTTCTGCAACGGCACCAACGCCACCGGCGCCTACGCCCAGTTCACCGTGAACGCCTCCGCCTCCGGCACCGCGACGCTGGGGATCCGGTTCGCCAACGGGACCACCACGGCCCGGCCGGCCGGGCTGATCGTCAACGGGTCCACCGTGCAGAGCCCGTCGTTCGAAGGCACCGGCGCCTGGTCGACGTGGGTCACCAAGACGCTGACCATCTCGGTGAACGCCGGCGGCAACACCATCCGGCTGAACCCGACCTCCGCCGGAGGCCTGCCCAACCTCGACTACCTCGACTTCGAGGTCGGCGGCCAGCAGCCCAACCCGACCTGGCCGACGCCGACCGGCCAGGTCAACGTGGACGGCACCGTCGAGGTGCCGGCCGGCGGCCTGGACGGCGGCATGCGCCGGTACTGCTGCATCGGCGACGGCAGCCAGGAGGAGAGCCAGGACCCGATGTTCCGGCTCGCCGCCGGCGCGACGCTGTCGAACGTCATCATCGGCGCGCCCGCCGGTGACGGCGTGCACTGCACCGGCCCGTGCACGCTGCGCAACGTGTGGTGGGAGGACGTCGGCGAGGACGCGGCCACGTTCCGCGGCAGCGGCTCGCCCGCCTTCCTGGTGGACGGCGGTGGTGCGCGGGCGGCCGGCGACAAGGTCTTCCAGCACAACGGGCCCGGGACGCTGACCGTCCAGAACTTCCAAGCCAGCAACTTCGGCACGTTCTACCGCTCGTGCGGCAACTGTTCGACGCAGCACCAGCGGAACGTGATGATCCGGAACGTCACGCTGACCCGTCCGGGCAACACCGTGGCCGGCATCAACGTCAACTACGGCGACACCGCCCGGTTCACCGGGATCACGATCGTCAACGACCCGAGCCGGGCGATGGTGATCTGCCGCAAGTACAACGGCAACAACACCGGCGACGAGCCCACCCAGGTGGGCACCGGAGCGGACGGGACCAACTGCTTCTACTCCTCGTCCGACATCACCTACCGATAACCCCCATAGGGGTTCGCGAAGCGCCGTCACGGGAAGGCCGGCCATGCCTTCCCGTGACGTGCACGGCACCGGCGATCATCGCGCCCCCGCGGGCGTGAGCATGAGCGGCGCGGCAGCGGTACGGAGTTCGTCACTGAACGGCGCCGGCCGCAACGTGGCCGGGTCGAGATTGACGTTGACGCGATAGCCCTCCGCATGCACCACCGACCGGTCCTCCGACAACACGCGGAAGCCGTACACGCCGCTGGTGCGGCCCAACCGGTCGATCCAGAAATGCACCAGCGGCTCGCCCGCCCCGGCGATGGGCACGTTGTAGGTCACCTTGAACTCACGCACGGCCAGGAACACGTCCTTGAACACCGACCGCACGGGGTCGGACGCCCAGCCGAGCCGGCCCCAGTACGCGCCGATCGCCCGCTCGATGAGCAACGCGTACCGGGAGTTGTGCAACAACCCCATCGCGTCGAGGTCATCGAAGTACACCTGGACCGGCTCGAAAACGCCGCCTTCAGTCATGTCAATCCTCCGGGAGTAGCGCTGGGTCAGGACAGAGCGCGCGCAGCCGCTGCAGCACGGCCCGCCGCGCACGGACGAGGGCTTCGGCCCCGTCGAGCAGCCGGGAATGGAGGATGACCATCTCCCCCAGCGCGTCGATCTCATAGGCGAGCTGCGCCGCGTCCACGTCCTCGGCCAGCTCGCCCATGGTCACGGCCGCGGCCACCAGGCGGCGGATGAACCCCTGCCACTCGCGCATCGCCCGCGCGATCCGGTCCCGCACCACACCGGGACGGTCGTCGAACTCGGCCTGCACGGCGAAGAAGAAGCATCCGCCGGGCAGCACGCCGTCGCCGTAGAACGTCAGCCGCGCCTCGTGCAGCGCGAGCAGCCGCCGTACGCCTGCGGGGGCGCGCAGGGCGGGTTCCACCACCTGCTCGGTCCACTGGCGGGCGGCCCATTCCACGGCATCCAGCTGCAGTTGCTCTTTGTCACGCCAGTGGGCGAAGAATCCGGACTTGCTGACGCCGGTCGCCGCCGCCAGCCGCCCCAAGGAGAGCCCGTCCAGCCCTTCGACGGAGGCCAGCCCCACCGCCTGCTGGAGGATCGCCTCGCGGCTCCGCATCCCGCGCAGCCGCCTGCCGTCGTTCGTCATGTGGACCACACTATATGAACGACCGATCGGTCGTATAGTTCTGGCCGTGATCGCGGCAGGCCGGGCCAGTCGCCCGGTCGCCGTTACTGCTGCGTGCCCCCTGCGCCGAGGCGGACGAAGGTGGCGCCCTGGGCGGCCGCTCGGGCGCCCAGGACGTGCCCGTCGCACATCCTCGTCTCCGTCCCGGCCCGGTCGATCACCTTCCACGTCACCGGCTCCCGGCACGGCTGGCCGGGCCGGTCGTAGGTCCAGCTGCGGCGGCACACCCGGCACGTGGAGACGCCGGCTTGGGAGGAGAGCGTGTTGCCGTGCTCAGGGCAGACGGCCCACGGCAGGCCGCACGGCTGGGCCTCGAGTCTGGCCAGGTCAGCGGCCGCGCGCTGCAACTCCTCGGCGCCTCGGGCCAGCCAGTCCGCGGCATGACGCGCCGTCGCGAGGTGGTCGTGTTCCGGCGATCCGTGCGGGGCGCTGTCGCAGAGTTTCCTGAGCTCGGCGGTGAGCGCCTCGGCGCGGCTCGCGAGGACGCGCAGGTGCGCGGGAGTGACGGTCATGCGGGCTTCCATCTCGCCGGGGCCGCCCGTGGGTGCGGCCGGGGATCGGTTGCTGATCTGGACCCTACGTCGTGCGCGGCGGCACGGGTGAATGCCGCACAAGTCCGCTCCAAGTCGCTGACAGCTCCGCCCCAAGTCGCGCTCCCTAGCGTGACACGCGACGGGAAAGGCCGCGTGGTAGCCGGCCTCCGGAGGGGAGGGGCGTCGTGAAACACGTCTACAAGGTCTTGGCCTATCTGGTGGCGATCGAGGTGGCCGTACAGGCGGCGATGGTGGTCTGGTTCGAGGCGGGGCTCGGCAAGTTCATCGAAGGGGGCGGCGTGGTCGACAAGACGCTCGCCGAAAGCGGTGAGGCGCCGTTCCCCGAGTTCCTCGGCGTGATCGTGCACGGCATCAACGGGATGATCGCCATCCCGGTCCTCGCGCTGCTCCTGCTGATCTCCTCGTTCTGGGCGAAGGTCCCCGGAGCGGTGAAGGCGGCCGGGCTGGTGCTCCTGCTCGTCGTTCTGCAGGTCACCTTCGGCATCGTCGGCCACAGCATTTCGCTGGTGGGCGCCGTGCACGGTCTCAACGCGCTGCTGCTGTTCACCGCGGCGCTGTACGCCGCCCGGCGCGGCGCGGCCGGGAAGGCGCCGGCCATGCCGGAAGCGCCGCTCGCGGCCCGCAGCTGAGGGCACGTCCCATGCGTCGCAATCGCCAGGGTGGTGGCCGCGTCCGACTCGCCGTCGCGTGCGCCGCCACCACGGCCGTACTGGGACCCCTGGTCTGGCTCTGGCAGGACAGCCTGCTGCCGGAGGCGTACTCGGTCATGGACATGGGGTACGCGGACGTCGGGGGCGGGCCGCCGGTCGCCGCCGCGGAGCACGCGGCGCATTCGGGAGGAGGCGCGTCGGGCCACGGGCGGCAGGAGGCCGCCGGGCGTGACGTCACCGAGCTGATCGCCGACGCGGACCTGCCGGCCGACGTCGCGGTGACCATGGTCGCCCGCAAGCAGCGCTTCACGCTGCCCTCCGGCCGCGCTTTCGAGGGCTACACGCTCAACGGCCGGTCGCCCGGCCCGGTCATCAAGGCGACCAAGGGGCAGCTGGTCCAGGTGAGGCTGATCAACGAGTCGGTGCCGGGCGGCATCACCCTGCACTGGCACGGTGTCGACGTGCCCAACGCCGTGGACGGAGTCGCCGGCGTCACCCAGGACGCGGTCGGCGTCGGCAAGGAGTTCACCTACCGGTTCGTCGCCGACCAAGCCGGCACCTTCTGGTATCACTCGCACCAGATGTCGCATGCGCAGGTACGCGGGGGACTGCTCGGAGCACTGGTGGTCGCGCCCGCGCCGGGCAAGAGCGCCGCCGAGGAGGACGTGACCGACGTCGTGGCGTTGGTGCACCTGTACAACGGCGTCCGGACTGTCAACGGACGCGAGGGCGACGTCCCCGTCGAGGCGCCGCCCGGCGCGCGCGTGCGGGTTCGGGTGATCAACACCGAGTACGGCGTCATGCCGGCCTGGGTGAGCGGTGCGCCGTACCGGCTCGCCGCCGTCGACGGCACGGAGGTCAACGGCCCCGCGCCGGTCCAGGACAAAGCCGTGGGCGTGGCTGCCGGAGGACGCACCGACATCGAGGTGACCATGCCCGAGGACGGCTCACCGGTCCGGGTCCACCTCGGCGGACCGGCCGGCGTCGTGCTCGGCTCGAAATCGTACGACGCGCCCGCGGTCTCCCGGCCGGCGGCGACGCTCGACCTGCTCACGTACGGCACCCGGGCGCCGCTCGCCTTCGACCCCGGCAAGCCGGACCGGCGGTTCGCGTACGACATCGGGCGCCGCCCCGGCTTCCTCGACGGGGTGCCCGGATTGTGGTGGACCGTCAACGGCCACCTCTATCCCGACGTGCCGATGTTCCACGTGTCCGAGGGGGACGTGGTGCGCATGCGCATCGTCAACAACAGCGGCGAGGCCCATCCCATGCACCTGCACGGCCACCACGCGGTGGTGCTCAGCCGCGACGGCGTGCCCGCCACCGGCAGTCCCTGGTGGGTGGACTCCCTCGAGGTCGGCGTGGAGGAGTCGTACGAGATCGCCTTCGTCGCCGGCAACCCCGGGATCTGGATGGACCACTGCCACAACCTGCCCCACGCCTCCGAAGGGCTCACCGCCCATCTGATGTACGAGGGCGTGACCACCCCGTTCACGGTGGGAGGCCCGGACGAGAACGAGCCGGAGTGAGTTCGCGGCCTTGCTTGACTTCATGTGCACATGAACCCCGATCGTCGGGGCCATGACACATCGATCGATCGCCGTCACCCGGGTGGTCAACTCCTGCGTACTGCTCGAACTGGACGGTCACGCCGTACTCACCGACCCGTGGTTCACCGAACGATGGTGGCTGCGCCGTGGCGAGCCGCTGGGCCTGCGGATCTCCGATCTGCCCCCGCTGACCGCCATCGTGGTCACCAACCTGGCCACCAACCATTGGGATCTACGCGGCCTGCGCATGGTCCCGGACAAGGACTCGACCCCGCTGTACGTGCCCACAGCAGGGATGGCCCGCAGGGCCAGGGCACTGGGGTTCCGGCACGCCGAGCGACTGCGGTGGGGGCAGACCCGAGAGATCGCGCCCGGTCTGTCGATGCACGTGGTGCCCTCCGGGCGGACCCTCGTGTGGCCCAACAACGCCTACGTGTTCGGCACCGCCGCCGCCCGGGTGTTCTTCGGCGGAGAGGCGGGCGGCGTCGCGCCGCTGGAGCGGTACCGAGCCGGGCATCCGCCGGTGGACCTGGCCCTGCTGCCGGTCAACGGCTTGCAGCCGAGGATCGGCCCGCGTCTGGTGATGGATCCCGCCCTGGCCGTGGCAGGGGCGGGCGTGCTCGGCGCGGGCGTCCTGATCCCGGTGCACGACGCCCACGGGCATGATCCGCTCTCAAGGTTGTTCCGCACCAACGGCACCGCTGCTGACGCGGTGGCACTGGCGGGGCCGGAGCTGCGCGTGGTGGATCTGCCGACGGGCAAGCGGTGGGAGCCGGCACACTGAGCGTGATCAGGCTGGTGGGATGATCTCTGTGACGGTTCGCCTCGACAGCGATAGAGCGAGATGGAGCTACTTGTCCATGTCCAGGAACCCGGCCATGACCATCGGCGAGCTGGCGGGGCGGTTCGGGCTGCCCACGAATGTCCTGCGCCACTGGGAGAGCGTCGGCCTGCTCGCCCCGGCCAGGGACGCCGGCGGGCACCGCCGCTACGGCCCGGCCGACCTGCGGCGGGTGGCCGTGATCCAAATGGGCAAGGAGGCGGGGCTCGGCCTGGGCGCCCTCTGCCGGCTCCTGTCCACCCCGGACCCGATGGACCATGCCGACGTGCTCGTCGCCCACCTCGAGACACTGGAACGCCGCATCGCCCACGCCCAGGCGGCCAAGGACCTGATCGAGCACGCCCTGGGATGCCCGCTCAGTTTCGACGAGTGCCCCCACGCCCGCGAGCAGATCGACGCCCGCATCCCGCCCGCTCCGGCGGCACGTCCGCTTCGATGAGGCATCGTGACCCCTGAGGGATGTGGGGTAGCCGCCGCGTACCGGATGGGGTTGTCCGACGAGTGGGCCGGTCAGCCCATCGGGCGGCGGTTCCATTGGGCGATCAGGTCGGTCCGGTCGCCGTATCCCGTCTTCGCGAGGATGCGGGTGAGGTGTTTCTCGACCGTGCTCTCGCTGACGTTCAACCGCCGCGCGATGTGCTCGTCGGCCAGCCCGAGCGCCAGGAGTTCCGCCACGTCGCGCTCACATGAGGTGAGCTCCCACGCGGAGGTCGCTTCGGCGTTCGCGTCGAAGTAGGGGCTCAGCAACGGGCCCAGCGTGGCCGCGATCAGCCGGTCGCCCGGCTCGACGGCGCGACGGGCGCCGTCGAACGGCACCCCCAGTGTGCTGACCGTTCCCGTGACCGGGGACTTGAGGACGATCTTCAGCATGTCGTCGATGCCGTGGCGGCGCAGGAATTTGTCCGCGAAGTCCCGCTCCAGGCCGGTCGCCCGCGGGCGGAGCTGCCCGAGGGTCGCCACGCCGTGGCGGCTCAGGCAGACGACCCCGTCGGGCGAGGCAAAAGGATTGTTCGCGCGCCAGCGCTCGACGTACTCCTCCACGAAGTCCGGCCGGAACATCGTGTGGTACTGCTCGTCGCCGCCCGTCCCCAGCGCCAGGTACGCCGGGTTCTCGGCCACGAACGCGTCGATCCACCCGAGATGGACGGCCAAGGCGTCGGCCAGCACCGGATAGAGCTCTCCCTGCCGCGCCCCGGCCACCTGCTCCAGAACCTTGATGAGCTTTCGGTATTCCAGCTGTTCCACGGATCCGCCATAGCACTCGTTCGTCGCACCGGGCGCAGCCAGTATGGTGGCCGGCGGCGTTTTCGCCATCCCCAGGATTCCGTAATGAGCGGCCGTTCATCGTTTACTTGACCAAGGAAACCGCCTTACAAGCGCGTGATCGTTCATCAGCCAGAGCAGCCGGCGAATGAGCGCGTCCGTCGAACTGCCGCGGCCGGCCTCGCCCCTCCCGCCAAGGCTGTAATGATCTTCTTGGCCGGCCGTTCAGTGAACTCCGAAAGGGCAATGTTAACATTGCGACAATTATCCCATTCAGGAAGGCGACCATACCCATGACCGTTCTCGACTCCCCGATCCCGCGATTCCACCTGGCCATGCCGGTCGACGACCTGGCCGCCGCGCGCCGCTTCTACGGCGAGGTGCTGGGGCTGGAGCAGGGCCGCAGCTCGGACAGCTGGGTGGACTGGAATCTGCACGGCCACCAGTTCGTCACGCACCTGGCGCCGGGCCGTTCGCAGCGCATCCACAACCCTGTGGACGGTCATGACGTGCCGGTGCCGCACTTCGGCCTGATCCTGACGGTTCCGGAGTTCCACAAGCTCGCCGACCGGCTGCGGGCGGCGGGCACCGAGTTCGTCATCGAGCCCTACGTGCGTTTCGAGGGCCAGAGCGGCGAGCAGTGGACGATGTTCCTGCTCGACCCGGCGGGGAACGCGCTGGAGTTCAAGGCGTTCGCCGACGACTCCCAGGTCTTCGCCGTCTGACGGGGCACCGCAACCCGGGCGCCCGGATCGGCCGGGCGCCCTGGAGTCCACCCGCAAGGCGTCGCCAACCTGCATGAACGCCCACATTCTCCTCCCTTTTGATCACTTACGGCGTACTGTCACGAAGATTCTGGTAACAAACATTTCCCGAAATAACCGGTCTACCGTATTGTCATTGACTGGAATTGTTGGAACATATGGTCAGAGTCATCGAGTGAGGTCCAAAGATCGCTTACCGCAAGAAGGTGGCGGCGAGGGGAAAGGGGACAACGCTCATGCATGACCGTGCTGTCCGAAACCTGGCCAAGCTCGATACGACGCAAGCCAGAATCACGCGGATATTCGACGCTGCCGCGGGCGGGAAGAACAACTTCCTGGTGGACAAGGACACGGTGCGCCATTTCGATCAAGTAACCCCTGCCATCACGACCGCCGCCCGCGCCGTTCTGCAGTTTTTGTCCCGGGTGGTCCATCACCTGGCCGCCGTCGAAGGCGTGGACCAATTCATGATCGTGGGAAGCGGAGTCCCCAGCGGCCTCTCCGCGGGGCATCGGTTGCACGACATAGCCCGCCGCGCCTCCGCCAACCCCGATTTACGCGTCGTGTACGTCGAGAACGACCCGATGGTGGTGACCATGGCCCAGGCCACCATCGAGCCCTTCACCGACCTGATCCGCGTGGTGGACGGCGACGTTCGGGAGATCGACGAGATGCTCCAGGATCACGTGGTCCAGACATTCCTCGACTGGGACCGCCCTCTGGCCGTGCTGCTGCTGTCGACGCACAGTCTCGACGACGCCGAATACGCCCACTACGTCGTCAAACAGCTCCGTCACAGCGCCCCCAGAGGCAGCTTCCTCGGCCTGCTGCACACCACGTTCGACGGCGTTCCGCCGGAGTTGCTGCCCGCGGTCCGCGACATGCTCGCCATGACGCTGCCCGGCCTCACGATCCGTTCCCGGGAAGAGGTCAGCGCCCTCCTGGAGGGTCTCGACCTGGTGGAGCCCGGGCTGGTATGGGTCCCGCAATGGCGCCCTCTCGCACGAGACCTGGCCTGCGCCGACCAGCCCAGTTCGTCGGGCAACTACGGCGCCGTGGCCCGCATTCCCTGAACGATCGCCTTCTCGGTAAGGGCTCCATTCCGGACGGCGTCCGAGACACGGAATCGCAACAATCTTTCCTGTAGCGGATTCACAAGAGTGAACGCGGGACATTATCGTGGAATTGGGAGCGCTCCCAACCCCGAGAGATGTGATGCATATGTCCCTCCACCCCGCCCCCTTGTCGGCCACGCCGATTCGCACGGTGGAGTACCTGCTGCCCTCGGTGCCGGCCGGTGTCGGTCAGGCGCGCTCCCTGGTCCGTACGGACCTGGCCGGATGGGGCCTGGGCAACGTGATCGACGATTGTCTGCTCATCGTCAGCGAACTGGTCACCAACGCCGTCCGATACGGCGGTTCGGCGTACGCGCTCCGCTTGGAAGACCACGAGGATCGGCTGTACGGCGAGGTCTTCGATCCGGGCGACGGCGATCCGCGCCCGTGCTCACCCGACGTCGACGCGCTTTCCGGCCGAGGACTGCAGATCGTCGCGGCGATCGCGGACGACTGGGGCGTGAGGGCGGCGAACGGCGGCAAGATCGTCTGGTTCTCCGTCGGCACCACCGCCTGACGAAACACTCGGGCCCGGTCCCCCCTGCCGGGGACCGGGCCCGATCGTGGCATCCGTCGTCAGGCGGGAACGATGTTCTCCGCCTGCGGGCCCTTCTGGCCCTGGACGATGTCGAAGCTCACGTGCTGGCCTTCGCGCAGCTCGCGGTAGCCCTGGGTGGCGATGTTGGAGTAGTGCGCGAAGACGTCGGCGCCGCCGCCGTCCTGCTCGATGAAGCCGAATCCCTTTTCGGCGTTGAACCACTTCACGGTGCCGGTCGCCATGTCGATCTCCTTCGATCGGCGCTGAAGCCCGGAACCCGCACCTCGCGGGTCCCTTATGTCGCCGCAATGACCCATCCGGAAATGACCGGCGAAATAAGAAATGCACCTGAGGCCACACACAGCGTCAGGCGCACACGACATTCATGGGGACCAAAACTGCAACGCTTTCACGCTATCACGCATCGGTCTCATAGGAGGCGCGCGTGAGAACACGCGCCAGCCTGATCGTCGCCTTCGGTGGCGCGTCCCAGGAGCGCGCCGGTCACGAGGCGTACGCTGAACTGACCTGGGGCATTCCGCATGCGGGCAGCCACGCCGGCATCGTCCCAGGCGCGACCGGTCCCGCACGCCGGAGACAGGCGGCACGCCTGATGTCACACCATGATCCGCAACCCGCTCCCATCAGGTACCGACCGGCCCGGGTGCATCTGGAGCCCACCCTCACCCGCGACGGCGCGCTCGACGGCGCCTGGTGGCCCCGCTCCACCGACCTCCGTCGCGAGCTGCCCGCCCTCATCCGCGCGCTCGAATCCGAGCTCGGCCCGATCATGCGCGTGCGGCTCGACCTGTCGGCCTGGGCCGACGTCCCCGCCCACCTGGTGATCGACGGCCGGTTCGTCCGCGTCAGCGGCTTCTCCGGAGCTTCCGACACCATCAGGATCATCCGCGGCAACCAGGACGGCTACCTGCTGCTGGTAATCCCTCCGCACACGTCCGGGCCCACGGCCACGGCCGCGATGCGGACCGCCGCCCGCACGGGCAACACGCTGTCCGCGACCGGGATCCTCATGCGCTGCCGATCGTCCGTGCCCGGCACGGTGATGCGTCCCTACCGGAACACCGACCAGCCGGCCGTGCTGGCGCTGATCGAGGCCGACCGGCTCCCAGGCCAACCGGTGTGCGTGCCCGAAGTGCTCGAAGCGGCCCTGGCGGGAACGTCCGCCCACGATCCGGTCCCCTGGGCCGGACTCGACCGGCCCACCACCCAGGTGCTGGCGGACGAGGACGGCCTCGTGGTGGGCGTGGTCTCGTACACGCTACGCCGGGGGGACGGAGCCGGGCTGCTGCTCTGGTTGCACGGGCGCGAAGTGGTGGCCGTCGTCGAGACCCTGGTGGGCCACACCCTGCGCGCGCTCGGCCGCCAGGAGACCCTGCACGCCTTCATGTCCGCGGTGGGCCTCGGCCTGGCCGCGCTTCCCTCGGAACGCAGACCGGTGACACGCAAGATCCTGGAGCATGCCGGGTTCACCGGCCGTAACTCATGGCGTTACCTGCGCCGCGTCCGACGGGCCCCCGAACCGGCCGGGGCGTGCCCCCTCCTCGATGTGATCTCCAGCACCTCCCCGCCGGGCTGGTGGCTCAAGGCCCGGGAGGACGATCTCGCCGCCGAGGTCGTGGCGCAGGCGCCGGTCGGCGGCACAGGCGTCCTGTGGTGGTTCGGCGCGGACCCGGCCCACACCGACCAGGCGCTGGAACAGGCGATGCTGCGACAGGGCGTCGCCCTCCTGCACGAGCACGGTGCGGCGGAGACGATCCTGTACGCGGACGGCGATCCGGCCTGCCGTCAACCCGCGGGGGCGATGTTCGAGGCCGCCGGCTTCGAGGAGATCGACCATCTCGTCTCCTACGCCCTGCCCGTCACAACCGCGGACGAGCCTTTCCAGTGATCGGCTCACGAGACCCCCACATGGGGAGTGTCCAAAGGTAGTCTGGCGTTACCGCGGACATTTCGTGCGTTGGCATCAGAGTCGGCGTCGCCCACGGCGATACATCACTTTCGGCCCCCATGGGCCTGAACGGGCCGTCCAGCATGGCACGAACGCAGCTCATCAGCATTCTTGACACGTCATCGCCCGACGCCGACGAACCCTCCGTCCCGACCATCGTCCAGCTCACTGGTGAAATCGACATCTTCACCAGCTCCGCGCTGCGCGGCCAGCTCCTGGCCGCGCTCCGCCACAGCTCGGACCTGCTCATCCTCGACCTCTCCGGACTGGTGTTCTGCGACTCCTCCGGGCTGGGAGTCCTGGTGGGCGTCCAGCGTCGTGCCAGGTCGATGGGGATCACGCTCGCTCTCTCCACGCCCAGCCCCTACATGTCCGCCCTCTTACGCAGCACCGGCCTGGACCGCCGTTTCCCGATGGCCTCATGAGCGGTTGAGTGCGGGGAGCTCCCTCAGCGGCGGGGCAAGGGCAGCAGGGCGAGGTCCTCGCTGGTCACCAGGTCGAACCTCAGCGCGAGCGACACCAGCGCGTGGCGCTGCCAGTCGGCCTTGCCCTCGCCGCCCTGCGGGCTCTTGACGTGCAGCTTCTTCTCGGCCAGATAGCCGATGTGGAACCCGATCGCGGTACGGCTCAGCCCCAGGTCGGACAGCCTTTCGATGATCTCGGGGATCGTCGGGATGCGTGACGTGGCCGGGTCGCGCAGGCGGGGCTCGCACAGCGCCACCAGGATGCGGAAGTATTTGGCGTTCCGGTCGAGAGGATAGGCGACCTGCGTGGCGGCGCCCCCGTCCGCGGTGTTCGGCGGCACGTGCACGTGCTGCGGCGCGAACACCAGGAAGGACACCGTGCCATCGACCGCCGGCAGGCTCACCCGGGAGAACTCGAACGGGATCGGCGCCCCCATGCGCCCCGGCGGCACCTTCACGAACTCCCCGCCGCCCTCCGGGTTCTCCACGACGTACGTCTTCGACGTGTTGAGGTTGGAGAGCAGCCAATAGTCCCCCACCGCCACGACCTTGCCGGCCCGGCGGGAGACCGCGGGATCGTCCAGCACGAGGTCCACAGGCGAGTTGGGAGCACCGCGCCCGAAGAGCGCCTGCTCTCCGGGCGCGAGCTCCAGCGAGTACGGCCGGTCGTCGGTCGGCGTCGCGGCCATCTGGATCAAGATGGTGCTGTGCATCGGCGGGACCCTACTCGCGTTCCGGTGACGGCGTCCAGGTCATTCGGGAAGCGGCTTCCCACCTGGTCGCGGGCACTCCCGCAGGCCCCCGTCGGGCTGGTTGTTCCCGCCCCCGCGGAAGTAGACCTCGTTGACGAACCCCCATTTGTCGTTGTCCGCCATGGTCAAGGCCCACCAGAAGTTCTGGTAGTCACCCAGCGCGTAAGGGCCGCCGGGCTTCTCGCACACGTACCAGTCCGTCCCCGCCGGGTTGATGTAGCCGATGGGCGTGCCCTTCGCGGGCGACGCGTAGACCGGGATGCGCCCGCTCGGCGACCAGTCGGGACAGTTCTGGACCAGGCGGCCGTTGTGCTGGTGCGGCCGGCCGCATGGCTGGGCGTCCCCCGCGGTGGCCTGCGCGGCCGGTGCGGCGGCACCCAAGATCCCCAGCGCGAACGCCGTGGCGATCGCGGTCCGTCGGATCCTCATGTGTCTCCCTCCCCCTTGCCGGTGTCGCTGCGTCGATCGTGCGGGACGGAGGGCGGGTTCCGTAACCTGGTAGCTGCCAGGGCACGTGGACGGATCCGGGGTCGTCGGTCATGATGAGCTGAATGACGGCTCCGACCCACGCAGGTCGCTACCGGATCGAGCAGCTCATCGGCGTCGGGGGGTTCGCCTCCGTCCACCTGGCCCAAGACGACGAGTTGCGCTCGCCGGTGGCGGTCAAGATCCTCGCGGACAACTGGGCCCGCCGGCGCGACGTGCGCGAACGTTTCCTCCAGGAGGCGCGGCTGCTGCGCAGGGCCGACTCCCATCTGCTCGTGCAGGTCTTCGACATCGGCGAGCTGGACGACGGCCGCCCGTACTTCGTGATGACGTACGCCGACCGCGGCACCCTGGAGGAGCGCCTGGCCGGCGGGCCGCTCGCGGTGGACGAGACGCTGCGGCTGATGAGCGACATCTGCCAGGGCCTGGCCGTGCTGCACAGCATCGGGGTGGTCCACCGCGATCTCAAGCCGTCCAACGTGCTGTTCTGCTCGCGGCCCGAGGGCGGCGAGCGGGTCATGGTGGCCGATCTCGGCATCGCCAGGTCCACCGACCACTTGAGCGGGCTGACACTGCCCGCGGGCTCGCCCGGCTACCAGGCTCCCGAGCAGCTCTACTTCGACGGGGCGCCGGACGCGCGCGCCGACGTGCACGGCCTGGGCGCGCTGACGTACCACATGCTCACCGGCCGGGTGCCCGCCAAGCCGGAGCAGCGGGTGCCGCCGAGCGCGCTGCGCCCCGGAGTGCCGGAGGCGGTCGACGCCGCGGTGATGCGCGCGCTGGACCCCGACAGGGAGGTCCGCTGGTCCGATGCCGCCGCGTACGCCGCGGCCCTGTCGTCGCCGACCGTAGCCCTGCCGGAGGACCCGCCCGAGGCGCCGCAGGAAGAGCGGCCGCGCCGGCCGGGGCGGCGGATGGCACTGGCCGGCGGCACGGCGGTGGTCGTCGCGGCCGCGGCCGCCGTCACCGCCATGGCCGTCACCGCTTCGCAGCGGCCCGATCCGCCCGCTCCGGGGACGACGTCGAGCCCGCCTCACACGGGCACCGCGACCAGCGGCTGGCTGCGCGCGGACTCCGGCATCCCTGACGAGTACCGCGAGCTGATCGTGCGGGCCGGCACCTCCTGCAAGGAGCCCGGCCTGAGCCCCGCCCTGATCGCGGCCATGCTGAAGGTGGAGTCGGGCTACGATCCCGGCCTTTCCGATCCGGAGAGCGACGAGTACGGCATCGCCAGGTGGACGCCCAGGGTGCTGTGGCACTGGCAGCCGGGCGGCCTGCAGAGCCCGAAGCCCGAGCCGCCGTTCAGCGCGGAGTTGTCGATCCTCTCCATGGGGCGGTTCATGTGCGCG
The DNA here is from genome assembly GCF_044465905.1 of Nonomuraea sp. NPDC049480. NCBI lineage: Bacteria > Bacillati > Actinomycetota > Actinomycetes > Streptosporangiales > Streptosporangiaceae > Nonomuraea > Nonomuraea sp. NPDC049480. The sequence continues at coordinate 309,437 of NZ_JBITMD010000010.1, read as the reverse complement.
CTGGGTCCCAAGGTCAGGGACCTGCCCGGGGATCCCGCGCTGAAGCTCGCCGCCCTCTATCGCAGCGGCGTCGACCCGCTGAAGCGGGCGAACGGCATCCCGGAGCAGTGGCGCGACTACACCGGCAAGGTCTCCCGCTACATGCGCGACTACCAGCCGGCCTGAGGCCGCATGTGGGTCGCCGCCCGGTTCATCCGCGTCGCGGGCGGATCAGGCGGATCTCACCCGCTACGCCGCCGGGCCGCCCGGGCGCCCGTGATGATCGCCGCTCCGATGCCGACTCCCAGCAGCGCCGCCACGCCCGCCTGCCACGGAATGCCGCCGCCGTAGTCGGCGGTGGCCTGGAACGCGGCCGCGGGTCTGGCGGCCGGAGGTCCGGCGGCCCCGGCGGCGGAGGAGCTGAAGATCACGTCTGAGCAGGAGTAGTAGGTGTCCGGAGTGTCGGAGTTCTGCCAGATCGTATAGATCAGGTGGCGGCCGGTCCTGCCGGCGGGCAGGCGGCCCTTGAGGGCGTACGAGCCGTTGGCCAGCTTCGGGTCGGTGACCTGGAGAAACGGCTTGCGCTCCAGGTCGGACCACTTCAGCGGCTTCGACGGGTTGTAACCCTTCTTGGTGATGTACAGCCGGAATGTGCCCTGGTGCGGGATGGTGCCGCGGTACTTGAAGGTGAAGCGTGCCCCGGACTTCAGCTTGGTGGCGGGCCAGTCGGTGCGGGGCAGGTCGAGGCCCCTGAAGGCCGCGATGCCGCCGCTGCACAGCTTGCCGTCGGGGATGACCGCGCGATCCCTCCCCGCGACGTTCGCCACCCTGAGGTTGTCCCAGTCGCCCGGCAGAGCCGAGCCCTTCACCGCCGCGGCCGCGCGGCAGGCCGCCGACTTGGCCGCCGCCGTGCTCGTCGCGCCGCAGGCCGCGGCCCGGCTGAGCGGGCTCTCCAGCGCGCCGTGCGCGCCCGCCGGCTCGGCGACCAGCGCCATCGACAACAACAGCCCGACGCCTGCGCTCGTGATCCGGTGCCGCACGTGGCCGACCTCCCAGCTTGGTTCCACCGTGAGGTACGGCCACGCGCCCGGGTGGGTTCAGATCGTGCACGTCTCCTGGCGCGGGACCGGCATGCGGTACGGACCGGTCATGGCGCCTCCAGATCGGCGAGGGGAAGCCGGGCGAGGACGATCCCCCGCCGCTGCCAGGTGTAGGTGACGAGGAGATGATCGGCGGTGACGACGGCGGAGGGATAGCTGTACTCCGCGACGCCGCTGGTGACGACCCCCGCGTCGCCCGGTGCGAACCCGGACGCGACACCTTGGTGGCGCAGCCGGGGCACGGACGGGTCGACGGGCGTCACGCCGTCGTCCACGGTGGGCCCCGGGTGCCAGGTCAGCCCGTCGTCGTCCGACAGCGAGACGACGAGCGGGCAACGGCTGCCCCACGATTCGGCGGCCGGGTTGTGCACGCAGGCCACCCGCCCCGACGGCAGCGCGACCGCGGCGAGGCCGCTGTTGTTGTTCGGCAGGCTGGTGGGCTCGGCCGGGGACCAGGTGAGGCCGCCGTCGTCCGACACTGACCGGTACGCCCGGCCTTCGGTGCTGCGCATCAGCGCGACCGGGCCGGCCGCTGCCCACCACAGCACGGGCTGGATGTGTCCCGCGCCGGTCAGCGCGTCGTGGTCGACCGGGATCGGGGCTCGGGTCCAGGTTTGTCCTGCGTCGTCGGAGACGTCGACGTACGGGTCCCAGCGCGGTGGCTCGCCCCACCGCTCCGTCGAGCCGGGCGCCAGCCAGCGCCGGCCACCGGGGGTGAGCAGGGGCGGGTTCTTGACCGGCCCGCGGCCGCCGGAACGGTCGCCGGGGACGAGCTCGCGTACCGGCTCCCACGTGCCGCCGCCGTCGTACGACCGGGTGACCAGCGTGATCCATTCGGAGATGCGCGCACCTGCCTTGCAGAACAGCCACAGGGCGCCGTCCGGCCCGACGGCCAGCACCGGGTTCCAGTGGGCGACGTCCCTGCCGGTGTCCAGGGTGCTCGTCCGGCCGCCGCGGGCGATGCGGACGCGGTTGTCGGGCGTGCCCTCCCTGGTCCCGGCGAACCACGCGACGACGGGAGCGCCGTCCACCACCGCGAGCGTGGACGCGTGGCACTGTCTCCACCGGGGATCGTCCACGGTCAGGAACTCCCGGCGGATCCCCACGCTCGCCGGGCCGGGCGGCATGTCGGAGCTGTTCCGGTTCGCCGGGGTACGGGGGTCGTGGGGGCCGCTCCGGCTCATCGGGGTGCGCGGGACGCCAGGGCCGTCTCGGCCAGCCGCGCGATGTGCTGCCGCGTGTCCGGGCCGATCTCGGGCGCGGGCATGCGGAGCGCACCGGTGCCTCGGCCCAGGTGGCGCAGCGCCAGCTTGATGCCCTCAACGGTGCCGCCCAGCGCGGCCAGCACCTCGTCGACCCGCGCCTGCGCGGACCGTTCCGCGTTCGTGTCCCCGCCGGCCACGGCATCGGCGAGCAGCGCGAACGGCTCAGGGAACGCCGCCGACAACCCGGAGACGACGCCGTGCCCGCCCAGGCTGACAACCTCGGCGAGCCTGGTGTCGGCCCCCGACCACAACCGGGCCCCGGCCGGAAGCGCCGCGCGATATTCGCCGAACCGATCGGCCGCCAGGCCGCTCAGCTTCGCCCCGGCCAGCCCCGTCTCGGCGGCGATCACGGCGAAGTCGCCAGGCTCGACCACCACCCCGGAACGCTCGCTGAACAGGTAGCCGTAGACCGACGCCGGGCCCGCCGCCGTCGTCACCGCGGCGAAGTGCCGCAGGACGGCGCCGGTGTCGGCGGGCAGGTAGTACGGGGTCAGCGTGGCCAGCCTGCGGGCGCCCAGCGCCACGGCGTCACGGGTCAGCGCCACCGCCTCCCGCGTGGCCGCCGCTCCGACGTGCACCACGACCCGGTCGGGCCCGAACACGGCCAGCGCCGCCTCGGCCAGCGCGTGTCGCTCGGCGCGGTCCAGCGCGGGGAACTCGCCGGTGGTGCCGCAGACGAAGACGCCGTCGACGCGGCTCGCGAGATCCGTGAAGTGCGCCTTGGTGGTGGCGTGGTCGAGATCGCCCGCCGCGTCGAAGAAGGTCGGGACGGCGGCGAGGATCTCAGCGCGGCTGGTTTCTGGCATGGCGAAACCTCGGTTCGTCGTGGGTGACTGGGCGGACGGCGGCTCGGGTCAGAAGGCGGGCTGCGGGCGGGGCCGCTCGCTCAGCGTCGCGCGGATCCGGCTGCAGGAGCCGTCGAGGTGCTCGGCGAGCGCGACCAGCGCGGCATCGACGTCGCCCGAGCGTACGACGTCGCTCAGGTGCGCGTGATCGTCGGCGACGGGCACCAGGTCACGATCGGTGTTGGTGATCTCCAGCACGGTCGCGAACAGCGGCCGGTGCAGCGCCCAGGTGGCGGTGAGCCACCGGTTGTCACCGATCGTGTAGAACGCGCTGTGGAAGTCGAGGTCGGCGGCGGCGAACTTGGCGGCGTCGGGCGCGGCGGCCGCGGCGCGCATCTGCTCGATCGCCTCGTCGACCGGCGTCCAGTCGGCGGCGTCGAGCCGCGCGATGGCCTCACGGATGGCCAGGCCCTCCAGGGCGCCGCGCAGCGAGTAGAGCTCCACGAGATCGTCGTCGGACAACCCGCGGACGAAGACGCCTCGCCTGCGGGTCTCGACCAGCCCTTCGATCTCCAGCTGGCGCAACGCGTCGCGGACCGGCCCGCGGCTCACCCCGAAGCGCTCCGCGATCCTGCCCTCGACCAGATGCGTGCCGACGTTCAGCTCGCCGCGCACGATGAGCGAGCGGAGCTGGGCGAGCAACTGGTCTCCGAGCGGGGGGTTACGCAACGGATTGGTGATCGTCACCAGCTCTCCTCTCGTGTACGCCGCCCGCGCAGAGCCTATCCCGCTCCACGGTAGACGGTCAACGTAAACCGATGACCGTTGACGGTTAACCGTTTTCCAAGTCATAGTGTGCGGCAACCGAGTTCCTGCGGAAACGCACGTGCCGCCGGCAGAAAGGGAGCCGCCATGGTCGCGACCCTTCCGAAGACAGACCTCCGCTACACCTGGAAGGTCACGGCCTCCAGCTTCCTCGGCAACACGCTCGAGTACTACGACTTCCTCGTCTATGGGACGGCGGCCGCCGTCGTCTTCCCCAAGGTCTTCTTCCCCGACGCCGGCGGCTTCGTCGCCACGCTGTCCGCCTTCGGCACGTTCGCCGTCGGCTTCCTGGCCAGGCCGCTGGGCGGGCTCTTCTTCGGCAACCGCGGCGACCGGCACGGCCGCAAGTCCACACTGATGGTCACCCTGGTGGTGATGGGCCTCAGCACCATCCTCATCGGGCTGCTGCCGGGGTACGCGGCGATCGGGATCTGGGCGCCGATCCTGCTGGTGGCGTTGCGGCTGGTGCAGGGGTTCGCGGTCGGCGGCGAGTGGGGCGGCTCGATGATCATCGTGCTGGAGTCCGCGCCGCCGAACCGCCGCGGCTTCTTCAGCGCCTGGCCCAACACCGGCGGGTTCTCCGCGCAGATCCTCATCACGGCGGTCTTCGCCTACGTCTACACGCTGTCGGAGGAGCAGCTGCTGAGCTGGGGATGGCGGATCCCGTTCCTGTTGTCGGCCGTCGTCCTGGTGGTGACGTACTGGATGCGGCGGAGCCTGCACGAGACGCCCGTCTTCACCAAGGCCGTCGCGCCGGCCGAGCAGGAGAAGGGCGCCGAGCCGGATCGGCCCGCACGCGGGCCGATCCGGACGATCTTCGTGGACGACTGGCGGAACCTGCTGCTGATCATCGGACTGCGGTTCGCGGAATCGGTGCCGTACTTCCTGCTCACGGTGTTCGCGCTGTCGTACGGCGCCAGCGCGCTCGGTCTGGAGAAGAGCCAGCTCAACAACGCGATCCTCATCGCCGCCGTGCTCTCCTTCGTCAGCCACGGGGTCTTCGCGGCGATCTCCGACCGGATCGGGCGGCGGCCGGTGTACCTCTTCGGCGCGGTCGTGGTCTTCGTGATGGCGTTCCCGTTCTTCGCCCTGCTGCACAGCGGGTCGTTCGCGCTGATCGTGCTCGGGTACGTGCTGGTGCTCAACCTCGGGCACAACGCCATCAACGCCATCCAGCCGGCGTTCTTCGCCGAGTTGTTCCCCGCCGACCGCCGCTACACCGGCGCCGCGGCCGGGCGGGAGATCGCCTCGGTCTTCGCGGGCGGGCTGACCCCGTTCGTGGCCACGGCGCTGGCCGGGGAGGACGGGACGCGGTGGCCGCTGGTGGCCGGTTACGTCATGATCGGTGCGCTGATCACGATGTTCGCGGTGTACAAGGCGCCGGAGCCCTTCCGCCGCGACCTCACCGCCACGGGCAAGACGGTCCGATGAACGATCGTGCGTGCACGGTCAGGCATCGTGCACGCACTGCGGCGACGAGACCGGCGGGGGCTGAGCCTTGCCGATCCGGGCATCGGATGGGGCATGAGTGGGAGCCTGCCGGGCAGAAGCGCCCGGAGGGGGAGAAAGAGATGAGCAAGCAGAGATCTCGCCCGCACGTCGAGCGAGGAGACAGTGAAGAAAGGACCGGCACCCCGCTGACCGCCGCGGAGGAGGAGTCGTCGAGGCGGCCGGCCGGCGTCACGCCGGGTGTCTCTCCCGGCTTCGTGGGGAGCGAGGAACCCGTCGCCTACTACCTGGACGAGCGCGACGCGGCCTTCAACCGGCTCAAGGAGCTCAACCCCGACGACTTCGAGTAGCGGGGCCGTTCAGGCGGCGTCGCGGTGGGTGTGATCGCGAGGCGGTACGGCGAGGTCGGCGCCGCGCGGATGGGGATAGGGGTCGTTCCCCTGCAGGCCGGCGGTCTGGATGGCGCGGCTGATGTCGCTCGGCGTGAGAAGCCCTACGAGGCGGCCGGAGGTGTCGAGCACCACGGCGCGTCCGTCGGCGCAGCCGTCCATCCGCGCCAGCAGGCCGGTCAGCGGCTCGTCCGGAACGGCTCGCGGCACGTCGTCGGGCGGGCAGGCGATGTCGCGCAGCCTGGTCGCGTCCCGTGCCGCTGGGGCCACCTGCCGGATGCGGTTGAGCGTCACCAGGCCGACGAAGCTCTCGTCCTCGTCCACCAGCGGGTACGTGGACAGCCGCCGGCTCATCACCAGCCGGTCGATCAGCCCGGCCACCGTCTCGTCCGGATGGGCGACGACGGGCGGCCCCGACATCACGTCCCCGACGCGGACGCCGTGGAGCGTGGCGCCGAGCTGTGCCTGCTGCTCCTCGGCGCTGGCGGCGTTCACCAGGAACAGGCCGATCAGGGCCAGCCACAGCCCCTGGAAGCCGAGTCCGGTGACGACCTGGGCGAAGCCCAGCGCGATGAGCACGTACCCGAACACCCGGCCTGCGCGGGCGGCGGTGACGGCCGCGCGCACCCGGTCGCCCCAGCGGGCCCAGAGCGCGGCGCGCAACACCCGGCCGCCGTCCAGGGGCGAGGCCGGAATCAGGTTGAACACGGCCAGGAGCACGTTGACCCCGGCCAGGTACGCGAACATCCCGGCCGCCAGCGGCGCGCCGGAGACGAGCAGCGCCAGGGCGCCGAACACCACCCCGCATGCCAGGCTGGCCACGGGCCCCACGACGGCGATCCGCAGGTCCGCGCCCGGTGTCCGGGGTTCGCTGCGCAGCTCCGCCACCCCGCCGAGCAGCCAGAGCGTGATCTGCGGCACCTCGATGCCGTGCCGCCTGGCCACCAGGGCGTGCGCGAGTTCGTGGGCCAGCAGCGAGGCCAGGAACAGGACGGCCGAGGCCATCCCGGCCAGCACGTACGCCGTCACGGAGTAGCCGGGGAAGACGATCGGGAACCGCCCGAACGCCAGCCCCACCACCAGGATCAGCACGATGAACAGCACGCTGACGTTGAGCCCGACGACGACCCCGCCGATGCGGCCCAGACGGAACGATGAACGCATCTGCCCTTTTCCTTCGCAATCAGCGCCGACGAAATCCGGCTACCCGGGTGAGGGTCCGGAAACCTCCCGTTTCGCGAAGGTAGGCGCGGGTACGGTGCGATGCTCATGAGGGTCAAGGACAAGGTCATCGTGGTCACGGGTGCGTCCAGCGGGATCGGCAGGGCGACCGCGCGGGCCTTCGCCGCCAGGGGCGCCGCCGTGGTGCTGGCCGCCCGGCGGGAGGAGGCGCTGGCCCAGGCCAGGCGCGAATGCGAGGCCGTGGGCGGCGCGGCATTGGACGTCCCGACCGACGTGACCGACGACCAGGCCGTCAAGGAGCTGGCGCGGCGGGCGGTCGATCGGTTCGGGCGGATCGACGCGTGGGTCAACTGCGCGGCGGTGAGCGCGTTCGGGCCGTTCTCGGAGGTGCCGCTGGAGGACGTCCGGCGGGTGCTGGAGGTCAACGTCATGGGGTATGTGCACGGCGCCCGGGCGGCGCTGCCGTACCTCCGCGATCAGGGGCGGGGCGTGCTGGTGAACGTGTCATCGGTGGCGGGCGTGGTGGCGCAGCCGTACACGTCCGCGTACTGCATGACGAAGGCCGCCATCCGGTCGCTCGGCGCGAGCCTGCGTCAGGAGCTGCACCTGGAGGGCTGCCGCGGCGTCAAGGTGTGCACGGTGCTGCCGGGCACCATCGACACGCCGATCTTCCAGCACGCCGCGAACCACTCCGGCCGCGAGGTGCGGGCCATGCCGCCGGTGTACGCGCCCGAGCGGGTCGCCCGGACGATCGTCGACGTCGTCCGGTGGCCGCGCAGGGAGGTCGTGACCGGTCCCACCGCCCGCAACCTGGCGCTGCAGTCCAAGATGACCCCCGGGCTGACCGAGCGCCTGATGGCCGTGCAGGTGGACCGCACGCACCTGTCCAGGACCCATCCCGCCCCGGCGGCCTCCGGCAACCTGTACGAGCCCGCCACCGGTCCCGGCTCCGTGGACGGCGGCTGGCACGGCGCCCGCAAGACGCTGGTACGGCGTGCCCTGACGGCCGCGGCGCTGGCCGGGGCCGTGGTCTACGTACGACGGCGGGCGCTCCGTTGAGCGGCACGCCGTGGGAGAAGGGAGCAGCCATGCGCCGCCGCCTGCGTGCCGCGCGGTCCCAGGTCGACTTCGATTCCTCCGTCAACATGGTGCGCGCGCTGGGCCGCTTCCTGCGGGGCAAGGATCATCGGGCGATGTCGGTGGGTCCCGGCTCCCGTACGCTGGCGGCCCTGGCCACGGCGCCGCCGGCGCCGGTGCGGCGGCTGACGTACCGGGCCATGGGACTGATCCAGGGGTTACCGCTGCACAGAGCGCGGCAAGTCAGCCGGGAGGACCTCGACCACTGGGTCGTCCAGCAGTACAAGGGCGGCCCGTACCCCGCCGTCGTCGTGGGCGCGGCCAGCGGCGCGGCCTTCCACCTGGCCGCCGCGCTGGGGGCGCCCTTCCTGCCGCAGACCACGCTGGTCTCGGTCAGGAACCTCGCCACGCACCCCGACGACCCGGTCAGCGCCATGCACGCGCTCGCCCCGACCGCCCGCCTGATCGCCGCGAACAACCCGGACCTGTCCGTCTACCACATGCACGACCCGGCGCAGGACCGGCCGATGCTGGAGGCGATGGCGTACATGCGGCTCAAACGGCTGCGGCTGGGTCCGACCTACACGCGGTTCCTGGCGGAACGGCTGGCCGGCGGCGGCACGGTCATCCTGCTCGACTGCACCCGGACCTGGCGCTCGACCTCGACCGGCGAACGGTCCTGCTTCCAGTTCGGCTGCCTGGGCGGGCTGACGGAGGAGCAGTACTTCGACGGCGACGACAGCGTCGCACGCTACCTGGAGAGGGAGGGCTCGCCCCGCCGCCGTTGGGACCCGCCGGAGCCCGACGACAAGCGGGCCGAGGCCGAGTGGGGCCTGGACGCCGCCATCGTCCCCGACCTGGAGGAGCTGGTCGGACGGCACGGCCACCGGCTGCGCAGGCTGTCCTTCGCCGAGCCGCAGGACCTCAGCCCCTTCGTCGCCGACCTGCACCGCTGGTGGTACCGCCGCCGCGACCTGCCCGCGGACCGGCTGGTGATCGAGTCGTACGTGCAGGCGGACCCGCACTGGATGCTGCGCACGGGCTCGGTGCCGTTCTGGCTCCGGTTCAACATGGGCAACGACCGAGAGGAGCTGGAACATTACCTGGGGACCGCCGAACCGTACCGGTCGATCCACCTCAACCTCTTCTCCCAGGGCCTCTGGTCCCCCGGCGTCGTGCCGATCCCGGAGTGGCTGGAGCTGATCAACCAGTACGCCACCCAGCACGCGGAGATCATCGGCGTCGACACCCGTGCCTACCCGTCCGACACGGGCAGCTCGCTGCGCTACCAGCCCGCCTACCGCGCGCTCCCCGCCCGCCACCCCATGCCCCCGCCCCTCTCCCCGGACACCGTCGACGACTTCCTCGCCCAGGCGGGGACGGAGTACGCCCTCACCTGGCGCTGACCGGCGGCCCATCCGGAGACAGGGGGCGCTGCATGAGCGTGGTGTCGATCCAGCGGCCGTGTTTGCAGCCCACGTCGACGAGCCGGCCCGCCTCGGTGAAGCCGAAGCGGCGGTGCAGCGCTATGGAGCGGTCGTCGCCGGCGTCGGCGATGACCGCGATCATCCGGTGCAGGCCGGCCGCGATCGACCTCGCCACCAGCTCGCCCAGCAGCGCGCCGCCCAGTCCCCGGCCGGTGTGGCCTGGAGCCAGGTAGATCGTGTCCTCGACGGTGTGCCGGTAGGCGGGCTTGGGGCGCCAGGGACCGGCGTAGGCGTATCCCGCCACCTCGCCGGTCAGGTCGGCGACGAGGAAGGGCGGGCCGCGGCCGGTCAGATCGTCCAGCCTCCGGTGCCAGTCGTCGACGGTCGGCGGGGTCTCCTCGAAGGTGATCACGGTGTTGGTGACGTAGTGGGCGTTGATCTCGGCCACGGCCTTGAGGTCCGCGGGCACGGCCGGCCGGATGACGGCTTGGGGGGACACCACGGAGATCACCTTTTCTCTATAGTGAAATTTGATGCCATTATAGCGTAGAGAACCGCGCTATCCAGCGGCGCTGCCACGGGGTTTCGACGGCACGCGGGTGATGGTGCTCCCGCGTCCAGGTGACCGCCGCCGCCGGGTCCAGTCCGGTCAGCACCGCGAGGCAGGCGATGACGGTGCCGGTACGGCCGACGCCGCCGCCACAGGCCACCTCGACCGCCTCCCCCGCCACCGCCCGCTCGTGCAGCGCGCGAATGCGCCGGGCGGCCAGATCGTGATCGCGGGGCAGGAGGAAGTCGGGCCACTCGATCCACTCGCGCGGCCAGGGCAATGCCGCGTCGTGGCGACGGCGCAGCCGGCTCGACCCCAGGTAGAGGCCGAAGCCGGGCACCGGCCCCGCCGGAAGGGGCCGGCGCAGGCCGCGGCCGCGCACCCAGGAGCCGTCCGGCAGCTCGATCGCCCCCACGAGCGACACGTCGCTCATCGGGTCACGCTCCCCGCTCGCTGCCGGGCGCGGTGGACGGCGACGTTGACACGATTGCCGCACACGTCCGGCATGCAGTACGCCCGGCGGCCCGCCCGGCTGGTGTCGACGAAGACGCCGCGGCAGCCGGGTGCCGCACAGGGCCGGAACCGGCCGTGGCCCAGCGCCCGGATGGCGCCGAGGAGCCCGATGCCGATGAGCGCGGCCAGCTCGGCGACGAGGGACGCCCCCGGCGCGGTCGGGACGTGCCAATGCCAGCCGCCGTCGGCCTCGCGGCGCAGCACCGGCGCCTGACCGGCGTGGCCGGCCAGGATCGTCGCGCCGGCGACGGCCTGCTCCTCGGTCTCCGTTTCCAGAATGGCGCGGACCTCCCGGCGCAGCAGGTGCACCTGGCGCAGCGCGTCCTCGTCCGGCCGGGCGTCCAGCCGGACGCCGTGCTCGGACAGGAAGGCCGCCAGCGCGTCAGGATCGGGAAGGGCCTCCCCCGCGGCGGCCCGTACGGTGGGCGAGGTGTTGACCAGGTCGGTCGCCACGGCCGCCCCGACCACGTAGTCGGTGATGGAGATGTTCACGCCCGGAGTGTAACCGATATAGAGCGCCTATAACCCTTACATCGGTTCAGCGTACGATGATGGCCTGGTGAACCTCGAAGCCCTGGGCAAGCACATTCAGGAGCTCCGCCACGACCGGGCCATGACGCTTCAGCAGCTGGCCGACGCGGCCGACGTGAGCGTCAGCATGCTGTCCTCGGTCGAGCGCGGGCACAAGGCACCCACGATCGTCGTGCTGGCCCGCATCGCCGACGGCCTCGGCCTGCCGGTCGCCGAGCTGGTGGCGCAGCCCGAGGACCGCCGCGTCGTCGTCCGCCGCTCCGTCGAGCAGGAGCACATCGACGAGCCCGGCGGCTGGCGCCGGACGATCCTCACGCCGGTGGTGCCCGGGGTGAACTTCGAGTGGATCCGCACCACGCTGCCGCCGGAGTGCGACGCGGGCCGGTTCCCCGCGTACGCGGCCGGCTCCCACGAGTACGTCGCCGTCGAGTCGGGAACCCTCCGGCTCACCCTCGGCGACCGGGTCATCGACCTGGCCGCGGGCGACTCGGTCTATTTCGCGGCCGATGTCGAGCACGCCTACGCCAACCCGGGCGCGGTCCCGTGCACGTACTACGTCGCCGCGCTCATCATGCGCCCCCGCAGGGCGCAGCCGCCACTTTGACAATCACCTGCACGCCGCGCACCGAGGCCGGTAAGAAATAGGCCCGGACATCTTCTGCAGCAGGCAGGTGCCCGGATATTGTGCGGTAAAGGCAAGCCACGCCTGTGTCCATGTCTTCCTTGAATTCGTCGCTCGAATTCCGATCGGTGGGCATCACATGCTGGATCTGACGTTCGCCACCCAGAGGCTGCCGGGCGTGAGTGTCATCTCCGTGGCAGGGGAGATCGACACCGCCGGGGCGGGCCGACTCGATCGCCACATCCAGCAGAGCCGTCGAACACCCGGCGAGCACCTGGTGATCGATCTCAGCGAGGCCGGGTTCCTGGGCAGCGCGGGCCTTCGCGTCCTGCTCAACACCCACGCCTTCGCCCGCCAGTACGGCGGCGCCCTGCATCTGGCCGCGCCCCACCCCAAGATCGCGCGATTCATGGAAATCACCCACGCGAATACCGTCCTGCACGTGCACGACACGGTCGAAGAGGCCGTGATCGCCGCGCTCCGGCAATCCCACGCGCTGGAGAAAACGCTCACCCAGGCCTGATTCGGAATGCCGGAAATTGTGGCTACGGGCGCCCGGTAATTCGAGCTCCCCGCGCCTCTCCCCGTCAGGAAAAGATCCCACGATCTAGCGGCCGTCCCGCCTTCGCGAGACAGACTGATCGGGAGAAGGTAGAGACACGAGGCGGGGAGAGCGAGCGTGAGCGACTGGATACGGCATGGCCTGGTCGGGCTCGACGGCACGGGCGCCGAACGTGCGTTCGGGGAGCGGAGCCGCGCCTTCACGCCTGGGAGCCGCACGCTCCGGCAGGCGGGCCGGCTGCTGTCGCGCCGGTCGGCGGCGCAGGTGGCGGTGGGCGGCTGCGCGGTGCTGCTGGGCGCGATGGTCTGGCACACCTTGCTCGACGACTACGGCGTACGCAACGTGACGGCGGGCACGCTGGGCCTGGCCACGGCGATCGCCATCGCGCTGTGCCGCTTGTGGCCGGTCGCGGCCTGGTGGCTGTCGCTCGGATCCGCCGTGCTGGCGGCCGTGGTGTCGCGCCCCGAGCTGGAGGGAATGGTGTGGCCGAATCCGGTGCTGGCCGCCCACGTCGGTGTCCTCGGCCTGGCCGCCTTCCGAGCGCGTCACCGGATGCTGGTTCAGATGTGGGTGGTCACGCTGGTGGCCGGGGTGATGTTGTGGGCGCTGCTGCCCGGGGAGCAGACGGTGGTGAGCTTGGTGGACATGTCGCTGTTGTCCGGCATGGTGCTGATCACGGTGGGCGCGCTGGGCGGGCGCCGCCGGGCCCTGCACAGGGCGGCGCTGGCCGACCGGCAGACCCGCGCCGAGCAGGCCCGCTCCGCCCTGCTGGAGGAGCGCTCGCGGATCGCGCGGGAGCTGCACGACGTGGTGGCGCACCACATGTCCGTCGTCGCCGTCCAGGCCGAGGCCGCGCCCTACCGCGTGCCCGACCCTCCCGAGGAGCTGACCAGCAGCTTCGCCACGATCAGGGCCAGCGCGATCGAGGCGCTCAACGAGCTCCACCGGGTGCTCGGCCTGCTCAGGGACGACACCCCGTACGACGCCAGCCCGCCGCCCGGCCTGGACCGGCTCGACGAGCTGGCCGCCCGCATGCGGGAGACCGGCATGCGGGTGAGACTGCGGGTCGACGGCGACCGCCGCCCGCTCCCGCCCGGCGTCGAGCTGTCGGCCTATCGCATCGTGCAGGAGGCGCTGAGCAACGCGCTCCAGCACGCCCCGGGCACCGGAGTACACATCGCGGTGACGTACGAGCCGGACCGGCTCCGCCTCCGGATGGAGAACGGCCCGGCGACCGGTCCGCCCCGGACGAGCGGGCGGCCCGGGCATGGGCTGCTCGGCATGCGGGAACGCGTGGCCATGCTCGGCGGCGAGTTCGAAGCGGGCCCGCGCCCCGACGGCGGGTACGCCGTGACCGTGCTGCTGCCGCTCAAGGAGGGCATGTGACCATCAGAGTGCTGATCGCCGACGACCAGGCAATGGTGCGGGAGGCGTTCGCGATCCTGCTGAACGCCCAGACCGACATCGAGGTGGTGGGCGAGGCCGTCGACGGTCTCGACGCGGTGGCCAAGGTCGAGCAGTTGCGGCCCGACGTCGTGCTGATGGACGTGCGCATGCCCGGGCTGGACGGCCTGGAGGCCACCCGTCGTGTCAACGCGCGGACCAAGGTGCTGGTGCTGACCACGTTCGACCTCGACGAGTACGTGTACGAGGCACTGCGCTCCGGGGCCAGCGGCTTCCTGCTGAAGAAGGCCTCGGCGCGCGAACTGAGCGAGGCCGTCAGGGTGGTGGCCGGAGGGGACGCGTTACTGGCCCCGTCCGTCACCCGCCGGCTGATCGGCGCCTTCGCCCGGCTGGCCCCGCCGCGGCCGTTCACCGGCGACGCGTACGGGCCGCTGACCCAGCGCGAGACCGAGATCCTCACCCTCATCGCGCGCGGGCTGTCCAACACCGAGATCGCCGACCATCTGGTGATCGCGGAGCAGACCGTGAAGTCGCACGTCAGCAACATTCTGACCAAGCTGGCGCTGCGGGACCGGACGCAGGCGGCGGTGTACGCGTACGAGACCGGGCTGGTGACCCCCTACTGCGGAGCTAGATCCGACAATCCTCCCGCAGCGCCATGACCCCGGGCCGATCCGGCTCATAGGTTTCCGGTCGAAGACCGTCTTCCGGAGGAGCCCTGTGACCAGGTTTCCCGACATGCTGCACCGAGCCCTCTTCAAGTCCTTCGCCCTGTTCGGCCGCCGGTCCCACGGTGCGGTCCTGCGCCGGTACTTCGACTGGTGGCACCGCAGGCCCGACCCGTGGCGCCTGGCCACGGACGCGTACGAGCAGCGCAAATACCAGACCACGCTCGAGGAGCTGCCCGACGGCGCCTACCGGCGGATCCTGGAGGCGGGCTGCGCCGAGGGCGTCTTCACCGAGCTCCTCGCGACCACCTTCCCCGACGCCGAGATCGTCGGGATCGACATCTCGGAGAAGGCGCTCGAGCGCGCGCGCCAGCGCAACGCGGGCTTCGCCGACCGCGTACGTTTCGTCCACGCCGACATCCTCGACCACGACCTGCGGGCGGACTTCGACCTGGTGGTCTGCGCGGAAACCCTCTACTACGTCGGCGGCGGCGACCGGCTGCGGGACGCCTCGCACCGGCTGACCTCGCTGCTGGCGGCCGGCGGCCTGCTCGTCCTCGTGCACCCGTGGCCGGAGGCGACGCGGCTGCACCGGTACGCGGACGCGGCCCCGGACGTCTCCAAGATCGGCGAGCGGGTCGAGCAGGACGCCCATCGCCCCTTCTCGGTCTCCCTCTACCGGTCGACGGCGAGCGAGTCCGAGATCGCCTCCTGACGCCCGTCACGCCGCCGACACCCGGCGCGGCGCCCGCCGGACGAGCCGGCGCCCCAGAAGCCGGGCTGTGAATTCTCCTGTTTTTACCGGCTGTGTGGATCACCGCCACCAGGGGCGATAAGGCCGATATCAGGGTGCGCCAGTCAGGGGGATCTGTGGCTTAAGCAGGACTTACCGGCCATTGATCAGTCTTGTGTCATCGGGACTCTAGGAGATGACATGGACACGAACGAGCCTCGCGAGCACAGTGCCGGCGGCTGGAGCCAGTTCGGTGACACACCGCCCTCCCCGGGAGGGTTCCCGGGGAGGGGCCCGGTGGGCCCCGCCCTGCCGCCGCCACCGCCGCCGCGGCGGCAGGGTTTCCTGCTGACCCGCAAGGCGATCGCCGGGCTCGCGCTGACGGCCGCGGCCGTCCTGGGCTTGTCGGCGCTGGGCGGCGGCGCCGTGGGCGCGTACGTGGCCGGCGCCGCCCAGCCCGTACCGGCCGCCACCACGGCCGGTCCGAGCCCCGTTTTCCGCACGGTCGCCGACCAGCTCACGGTCGCGCAGGTGGCGGAGAAGGTGCAGCCGTCCGTCGTGATGATCCAGGGGCAGACCGCCGAGGGCTCCGGCGTGGTGCTGTCGGACGACGGGCTGGTCCTCACCAACAACCACGTCGTGACCGGGCAGAACGCCTTGACCGTGAAGTTCAACGACGGCAACACGGCCAAGGCCACCGTCGTCGGCACCGATCCGGCGACCGACCTGGCCGTCATCCGGGCCGAGGGCGTGAAGGGGCTGACCAAGGCCACGCTCGGGGACAGCGACCAGGTCAAGGTCGGTGACCAGGTGCTGGCCCTCGGAAGCCCGCTCGGCCTGGACGGATCGGTCACGGCCGGCATCGTCAGCGCGCTCGACCGTACGGTGACCGCCGGGGGCAGCCCTGACCAGCAGCAACAACTCCCGCCCGGCTGGAGCCCGCAGGGGGCGGGGAGCGAGACGACCACGCTCGGCGGCATGATCCAGACCGACGCGGCGATCAACCCCGGAAACTCCGGCGGCGCCCTCGTGAACGCGGCAGGAGAGCTGATCGGCATCAACAGCGCGGTGTCCAGCGAGGGCGTCAACCTCGGCTTCGCGATTCCCGTGAACACCGCCAAGGTGGTGTCCGAGCAGCTCATCAGCAAGGGCAAGGTGAGCCACGCGTTCCTCGGCGTGAGCGTCACCGACGCCGCCGGTGACGCGCCGGGCGCGCTGGTCCGCCAGGTGACCGCGGGCAGCCCGGCGGAGAAGGCGGGGCTGAAGCAGGGCGACCTCATCACCAAGATCGGCGACACGAAGGTGGACGGCGGCGACACGGTCGTCGGCCACGTCCGCGGCTACAAGGTGGGTCAGCAGGTGCAGGTGACGTACGTGCGCAACGGCGAGACGGAGACCGTGACCGTCACCATGGAAGAGAAGAAGTGACTCCGTGAGCCCCTCGACGTGAAGAAGACGCCGCCGAGGGGCCGGGAGATCCGCGTCAGACGCGGTCGGCGGCGATGAGCAGGTATTGGAAACTGCCGTTCTTGTACGCGTCGAGGAACGACTTCTCGATGCCGGTCGCCAGATGCGTCTTGGCGCGAAGCTCCCAGTAGGGGATGGTGGCGGCGGTCAGATCGATGACGCTGATGGGGACGAGGCGGTTGGCCACCAGCTCCCGGAAATAGGTGCTGCGGGAATGGATGTCGCAGATGTAGTGGGCGTTGATCTGGCTGATGGCCCGGGACGGCAGGCCGTAGGCGTCGTTGTAGCAGCCGGTGATGCAGACGTACCGGCCGCCGCGGCGCAGGAGCCGGGAGTGCTCGGCGAACAGGAGGGCGAGCTCGACGTACATCGTGCTCTCGTTGTTCCAGATCGCCTGGAAGGATCCCGTCTCGAAGCCGGTGTCGAGCATGTTGCGGAAGTGGAAGCGCACCTTGTCCGCCACGCCGCGCTCCCTGGCCTGCTCGTTGGCGAAGGCCACCTGCGCCTCGGAGATGGACACGCCGTCCACCTGGCAGCCGTAGCGCAGATTGGTGAGGAAGCTGGAGCCGCCGCGGCCGGAGCCGGCGTCCATGACGCGGTCCTCGGGCCGCAGCGGGCCGAGCCGGCTGACCAGGGTCTCGGCCTGCAGGGTCTCCAGCCGGTGCAGCTCGTTGACGACGCGTTTCTCGCGGGTCTGCTCGGGGCCGTCCAGCACCGACCAGTCCACGTCGCCGATGCCGTAGTGATGGTGGTAGAGGCCGTCCACCTCGCCCAGCCGCAAGTTGACCGGGTTCCTCTCCGCGTTCCAATAGTCGGCGACAGAGTGCTGGTAGAGGCTGCTGAGCACGGGGCTTTCCGTGTTCGCGGTCACCGGGGATACTCCTTTCCGTCAGGTGTCATGTGACTGGTAGCGGCCGGTGCTGCCGTGCCATTCGAGGCATCCGGCCATCCACGCCTGCGCGCCGCGCAGGAAGCGCTTCAGCTCAGGGGACGGGACGGCGGCCAGTGTGCGCTGGCTGGTCTCGAACCCCCTGACGAAGTCGTTGTGGAGCGAGACGGTGCGTTCGGTCGCCTCGCGGATGGAGCAGTTGTCCTCGGCGGCCATGAGCAGGATCACGTTGGAGTCGGGCAGCTCGTCGGCCGCTTCCTTGGCGACCGAGTGCAGGTCGTTGACGAGGACGCTGGCGGTGCCCGCCTGCATGAGCGCGGTGTGGAAACGGCGGTCGTAGAAGAGGTTCGCGGGCAGCTCGTAGCCGCCGACGATGTCGATGAGCGTCATCGAGGTGTAGAAGCTGTCGTGCTGCCGGGCCGCGAGATAGCGCCAGACCTGCGGCGGCGTCTCCAGGTAGCGCCAGGCGGCGTAGGCGCACCAGCTCACGTACATCTGGAACGTGATCCCGCAGGCCCGCATGACCTGCGACGGGGTGGCGTGCCTGCTCAGGTGGCTGGTGGCCGAGCGCAACGCGACCAGCACGGGGTCGGCCCGGATCGCCTCCTCCAGTTGTCGCGTGTAGTCGCCCGCGGGCGGGGGCGGGTCCATGGCCGACATCACCAGCGCGAGCCGCGGCGGCAGCTCGGTCGGCCTGGCGCCGAGGTCGGTCTCGTCGGCGTAGTAGTCGTCGGCCGCCCACCAGGCGGTGTTCATCTGCGCGGCGACCAGCAGCAGGTCGGGGTCGTCGCTGTCGGGGTGGGTGAGCATGGCCAGCCGCCCGAACCCGGTCTCGCGGAATTCCTCCATCCGCCCCTCGTGCAGGCCCGCCCGCTCCGCCCACGCCACCAGCCGCCGGTCGACCTCCTCGCCGAGGGCGTCGTCGACCCGGACGGTCTCGGGGCAGTAGAGCGGCGGATACGACCCGTCGCCCCATTCCCGCTCCCGGTAGGCCAGCGGGGCGAGGTCGCACCCCGACGGGGACGGCGGCGGCAAATCGGGCTCGTGCCCGTCCCCTTCCTCGAACGCGGGCGCGTGCCGGGGGTCGGCGGCCCGGAAGCTGAGCGTGAAGGTCCCCAAGCCGGTCGGAAGGGGTGGCAGGGTCTCGTACGCGGGCATGGCGCGGCTCCTTTCCAGGGTCGATCGGTCAGGAGCGCGGGGCTGCGATGTCGACGTTCTCAAGGATCCCGATCGCGTCGGGGACCAGGATCGCCGTCGAGTAGTAGGCGCTGACCAGGTACGACATCACGGCCTTGGCGTCGATGCCCATGAAGCGGACGTTGAGCCCGGGTTCGTACTCCTCCGGGATGCCGGTCTGGTGGAGGCCGACGACGCCCTGGTCGTCCTCCCCGGTCCGCATGGCCAGGATCGAGGTGGTCTGCTCCTTGCTGATCGGGATCTTGCCGCACGGGAAGATCGGGATCCCGCGCCAGGCGGGGATCTCGTGGCCGTTGACCTCGGCGCTCCCCGGGACCAGCCCGCGCTTGTTGCACTCCCTGAAGAACGCGGCGATCGCCTTGGGGTGGGCGAGCAGCAGGCGCGTCTTGCGCCGCATGCTGATCAGGTCGTCCAGGTCGTCGGGGGTCGGCGGCCCCGACCAGGTGTAGATCCGCTGTCCGTAGTCGGCGTTGTGGAGCAGCCCGAACTCGCGGTTGTTGAGCAGCTCCCACTCCTGACGCTCGCGGATCTCGTGGACCGTCAGGCGGAGCTGCTGCTCCAGCTGGCTCATCGGGTCGTTGTAGAGGTCGGCCACGCGCGTGTGGACGCGGAGGATGGTCTGCGAGACGCTGAGTTCGTACTCGCGCGGGTGGAGGTCGTAGTCGACGAACGTGCCGGGGATGTCCGGCTCCCCCACGTGGCCGGCGGCGATGTGGACGGCAGCCTCGCCGCGGCGGTTGACCGGCCTGCGCGTGCCCGCCAGATAGCGCTGGACGTGCTCGCGCAGGGCCGCGGACGCGCCGAGGATGCGCTGGAGCTCCGCCCTCGGCGACACCATGATCGTCCCCGCGGTGCCGGCCCTGAGCGTGCACGGCCAGTGCGGGTCCTCCTCGCCGAGAGCCTCGTCGCCGAACTGGTCGCCGTCGGCGATGACGCCGAGGGCCTCCGTGGTGCCGTACTTGCCGGTGGACAGCTTTTCGAGGCGGCCGTGGGCGATGACGTACGTCTCGGTGACGGGGGCACCGGCCTCGGCGATGACCTCGCCGGGCTGGACCTCGCGCGGCGTGAACGTCGCCGCGATGGCCGACAGCACGTCGACATCGTCGAAGCCGCGCAGCACGGGCAGCTCCGCGAGCGTCTCCGGGACGATGCGCACGTCGTCCGCCCCGCGCTGGGCCACGCTCACCCGGCCGCGCCCGACGCGGTGCGTGAGCCGCCGGTTGACCCGATACGTGCCGCCGCGCACGTCGATCCAGGGCAGCATGCGCAGCAGCCACCGGGAGGTGATGGCCTGCATCTGCGGACGGGTCTTGGTGGTCGTGGCCAGGTTGCGTGCGGCCCGGGTGTCCAGGCTCAACCGCGGTTCCGTGGGCATCTTCCCTCCGCAATCGCCGACTCAGTGACTTAACGTAATCACGCGAGCACACTACGGAGAGTCTCCGGTCGGAGAGGGAATGCTTACGGTGGGGAACGGCGCTCTGGCGGCCCCGAGGCTAGATCGAGCGGGAAGGACGCCGGAGCCGGTACCTCCCCACCTCCAAGAAGGCGGCCGAAGGCGTCAACGCCGCCCTCGACGCGGCGCTGTGTCAGTGAGCCCCGAGCAGACCACCGCCTGCCGCGGGCGTCAGGCGCCCAGATCCCGGACGACGTTGTCCAGCCGGTGCGCCAGGTCATCAAGGACCTGGTCGGTCAGGCCGTCCTCCGGGAGCCGGACCGTCAGCTCGTCGCGGCGGGCGATGACCAGCCCCTTGTGGGCGTCGTCCACCTCGGCGGCCGGAAGGACCAGGCAGTCACCGCGGACGAAGACCAGCGTGGCGTCGTCGTCCTCGGAGGTGAGCAACCGGCGGACGCATTCGCGGTCGACGAGCCGGGTTATCGCTCCTCGCGGGTCGTTCTTCATGCGGGCCTCCTACCCGGCCCGCCGACCTGAAACCGGAGGTCACCCGAAGGTCGGCGGGCCGCCGTCCGAGCGGGCCCGCCGCACCCCGAACACGACCAGATACGCCGCCGCCCCCAGCGCCACGACGGCGGGCGGGATCGCCAGCAGCGGCCGCCCGGCCAGCAGCGCCAGCACGGCCAGGACCACCCCGGCGAGCAGGCCGAGGCCGCCCGCCAGCAGGCGCACGCCGAGCGCGGCGGACGGCGGCGGCGACTTCGCCCACTTTCCCCGGCCGGCGCCGGCCACGCCGGGCACCCCGGTGTCGCTGACCTCCTCTGACCCGGCCGGCGGCGGGTCGCGCAGCACTGGAGCGAAGAACTCGTCGTCCGGGTCCTCGTTCGGCCTGTTCATCGGATGTCACCTCGGCTCGGCGGCGTCAAGCTCGCGCAGGAAGGGCGTGACGATGTCGTTCAGCTCGCTGACCAGCGCCTCCAGCGACGCCTGGGCGTCGTCCAGGTTGGGCAGCCCGTCGGCCCGCGCGTGGGTGGGCGTCGGCAGGCGGTCGGCCGCCAGCGGCACCCGCAGTTCCAGCGTGGTCAGCGCGGTCCGCCGCTCGTACGGCGGCGCGATGTAGGCCGGCTCGTCATCGTCCTGCCGCTGCCAGGTCGACCAGCCGCCGGGGAGCGGCACCGGGGCCGGGACGGCGAGCTCGACCACGGCCAGCGGGCCGCGCGTCTCCTCCGGGCGGTGGCAGGTCGCATCGAGCACGCGGGGGTGGCAGCGTACGTACGGCGATTCGGCCATCGGGCGGGTGGCCACCTCCCACGCGCCCAGCGCGAAGTGCAGCGGATCGAGCGTGATCCCGCCCGCGCCCGTTTCCCCTTCCGCCGCCGCGAACGCGTGCCGCCACCTGCGGAGTTGCTCCCCGTACCGCGCCTGCGTGCCCTCGTGCGCGGCGTCGATCCAGAACGCCTGGGTCCCGGGCATGCGCCTCCCCCTCGCCGCCGGTCAGCCCTTGATCTGGATGCGGCGGGAGCGGCCCCGCTCGGTCTTCGGCACGCGTACGGTCAGCACGCCGTCGCTCAGCTCGCCGCCGATCTTGTCCGTGTCGGCGTCGCTCGGCAGGATCGTCCGGTAGACGAACTTGCCGGTACGCCGCCGGAGCATGTTCTCCTTCTCCTCCTCGTTGATCTCCCCCGACACGCACAGCTCGTTGCCGTCGATCTCGACCTGGATGTCGTCCCTCTTGAGCCCGGGCAGCTCGGCGCGGACCAGGTACGCGTCGGACGTCTCCTCGGTCTCGGCGACGGGCCGCCAGCCGGTGGCGTCGATCTCAGCGCTCTGCTCGAACAGCCGGCCCATTTGATCCCACAACTGCTGGAACTCCGTGAAGGGGTCCCATGACCGGCTCGGCCAGGTGCCGCTCCACTGCACCGGTGCCCTGTTACGCCTGATAGGCAGTGCCATTGCCGCTTACCTCCGTGACTTACCGGAACCTGATCGCCCTGCTCGTGCGACTCATCGCGCCCCTACCCCGGCGTCGATCCCCAAATGCGGCGAAACGGCGTTTCCTGACACTCTGGTGAACAGCGTTTCAACGTTGACGAACCCCTCGGATACCTCCTGACCCTGTTCCCGGCTGCCATTGGCCTCCGACAGCAGCGGCAGGGCGGCCACGCGGGGATCGGTCCAGTCGAACGTGCCCGCCGTGGTGTCCAGCCGCGCGCGGCCGATCAGTGGAACATGTCGGGGTCGGAGCGGAGGATCTGGTCGTAGAGGGGCTGGAAGCTGATCCAGCCGACGAGGTCGTCGCCGATCTGCCCGTGGGTGAGCTTGGCCTGGTCATGGTCGATGGAGACGGTCTCGCCCGCGGCCTTGGCCAGCAACTGGGCCTGGCACGAGCGCTCCATCGTGATGAACCACCAGGCGGCGGCGTCAACCGAGTCACCCACGGTCAGCAGGCCGTGGTTGCGGAGGATGACCGCCTTGTGCGAGCCGAGGGCATGGGCGATCCTGCGGCCCTCCTCGGTCTCCATCACCACGCCGGTGTAGTCGTCGAACAGGCCATGGTCCTCGTAGAAGGCGCAGGCGTCCTGGGTCAGCGGCTCCAGCAAGGTGCCGAGCGAGGAGAGCGCCTTGCCGTACACCGAGTGGGAGTGGGCGGCGGCGACCGCGTCGGGGCGAGCCTGATGAATCATCGCGTGGATCGCGAAGGCCGCCTGGTTGACGTGGTACTTGCCGTGGACGACCTGGCCCTGGTGGTTGACCAGGATCAGGTCGCTCACCTTGATGTGCTTGAAACTCATGCCGAACGGATTGACCCAGAAGTGGTCGGTGTGCTCGGGATCGCGGGCGGTGATGTGCCCGGCCACGCCCTCCTCGAAGCCGAACCTGCCGAACAGCCGCAGCGCGGCGACCAGGCGCTCCTGGCGGTGGCGGCGCTCGTCCTCCACGTTGTCGAACTTCTCGGGAAGCCGGAAGGTGAGCTGTTCGGTGGGGATCGGATCCAGGTTCATCGTGCCTCCAGCACTGAGGGATCGAGGCCGGCCGGGGAGCGGAAACCCGCCAGGCCCAGCGTGAGGTCGAGTTCGGCGAGCAGGCTCCGGACCACGTGCCGCACCCCGTCCTCGCCACCACAGGCCAGCCCCCAGACGTAGGGGCGGCCGAGCAGTACGGCACGCGCTCCGAGGGCGAGGGCCTTGAAGATGTCGGCCCCTGTGCGGATCCCGGAGTCGAACAGCACGGTCAGCCGATCGCCCACCGCCGCGGCGACTCCGGGCAGCGCGTCCAGCGAGGCCAGGGCGCCGTCGATCTGACGGCCGCCGTGGTTGGAGACGACGACGCCGTCCATCCCCGCGTCGGCGGCGCGGCGGGCGTCGTCGGGGTGCTGGATGCCCTTGAGGACGATCGGGCCGTCCCAGTTGTCACGCAGCAGCGGGAGCTGGTCCCAGGTGTGCGCACGGCCGTTGAACATCGGCGCCCAGGTCATGATCGCCGCATTGAGGTCTTCCTCGACCGGTTCGGCCAGCCTGGACCGGAAGACCGGGTCGGACAGCGGGATCGCCAGGCCGGTGCCGCGCAGGAATGGCAGGTAGGCGCGGTCGAGGTCGTTGGGACGCCAGGCCAGCGTCCAGGTGTCGAGGGTGACGACCAGGGTGTCGTAGCCGCCCTTGCGGGCGCGCTCCAGCAGGCTCAGCGTGACCTCGTCGTCGTGCGGCCAGTAGAGCTGGTACCAACGGGGACCCCCGGCCTCGGCCACCTCCTCCAGCGTGTGGGAGGAGGCGGTGCTCAGGACCGCCGGGATGCCGAGCGAGGCGGCGGCGCGTGCGGTGGCCAGCTCGCCGTACGGGTGCACGATCGACTGCACGCCGATCGGGGCCAGCGCCAGCGGGGCTGGGTAGGTGCGGCCGAACAACTCGGTGGTCAGGTCCCGCTCGGTCGCATCGCGCAGCATCCTGGGGACGATCCGGTGCCGCCCGAACGCGGCGCAGTTGGCCGCGGCGGTGTCACCGCTGCCCGCGGAGCCCGCCACGTACCAGTAGGCCCCGTCGTCCAGCAGGTCGCGGGCGGCCGCCTGCAGCTTGGTCACATCCACCGAGTACGGCGGGAGCACATCGGCGAGCCCGTTCAGGTAGATCTCGAGCTGGAAGTCGGAGTAAGCCACCGGTCCAGCGTGTCTGCCTGGCTGCCCCATATCAACGTCCACCGAGACCGAATCCCGTTCGTTGGATTGTGCACTGGCACAATCAGAACGTGACCGAGCCGATCGTGCCACCCTCATCTGCCGAGCCACGGTTCGCGGCGTTGAGTGCCCGGCTGCTGGACAGGACGGACGAGCTTGCCGAGGAGCTGGCCCGGCGGGTGCGGGCGGCAGAGGCGGACCTGGCGGTGGTGCCGCCAGAGGATCTGGCCGCGGTCTGCGCCGAGCAGTTGCGGATGACGCTCACCCACCTGGCGGACGGCTCAGCGATGTCGACCGAGTCCACGCAGGCAAACGCGCGCCGCCGCGCGCACCGGGGCGTGCCCCTGGCCGCGCTGCTGCACAGCTACCGTGTCGGCACCCAGTTCCTGTGGGAGAGCTTCGTCGCCGAGGCCGGCGTCGCCGAGCACGCGGTCCTCATCGAGAGCGCGAGCGAGTTGTGGCTCGGCCTGGAGCAGTTGTCGGAGGCCATCCGCACGGCTTACCGCGAGGCCGAGGCCGAGCGTGACCTGCGCGCCAGGCTCGACCGCGACCTGCTCTTCGACG
Organism: Nonomuraea sp. NPDC049480; assembly: GCF_044465905.1. Taxonomy (NCBI): domain Bacteria; kingdom Bacillati; phylum Actinomycetota; class Actinomycetes; order Streptosporangiales; family Streptosporangiaceae; genus Nonomuraea; species Nonomuraea sp. NPDC049480. Next base: position 284,698 of record NZ_JBITMD010000010.1, on the reverse strand, counting down.
CCCTCCTCGGCACGGACCCGGTACGGATCCGGGAGAGCGCCGACGCGCTCGGCCTGCCCACCAGGGGCCGCTTCCACGCCATCGCCGCCGAGGTCACCGCCGAACTCCCGCCCGGCGCGGTCTGGCGCCACCTGCCCACCGAGCGGCTGGCCGTACTGTCCCTGCCCGACGCCACCCCGTTCCCTCCGCTCCAGGGTGGCCGCTTCGGCGTCAGCCCCGCCTACGACCAGATCTCCCAGACCGCCTCGGCCCTGCGGCTGGCCCGGCTGGCGCTGGCCGCCGTCCCGCCCGGCGACGAAGGCGTCTCCACCTACGGCGACCGCCCGGTCGCCACCTTGATCGCCAGCAGCCCTGAGACCGCGGACGATCTGGCCCGCCGGGTCCTCGGCAGGCTGCTCGCGCTGCCCGCCGGCGACCGCGACACCCTGCTCGCCACCGCCCACGCCTGGTTCGCCATGGGCGGTTCGACGGGCCGAGCCGCCGAGATCCTCTTCTGCCACCGCAACACAGTCCGCTACCGCCTCGGCCGCCTGGAGACGCTCACCGGCCGCTCCGTCCACCACCCACGCGAGGCGGCCGAACTGTTTCTCGCCCTGGAAACCGTCCGCCTCCGAGCAGCGATCATCAACCGCTCGCCTGGTATGTCGACTTCGACATACCAAAACAGCGCACTCACCTGGGCATAGACGCCTTCGACCTCATGCTGGACGACAGCACCAAGCCGTACATCTTCCGGTTCGGCGAACGGTTCCGCTCGGTGGTCCTGCAGATACCGCGCCCGGTCGGGTTCAAGGACCCGTCACATTTCTCCCGAGCCTTCAGGACCAGGTACGGCATCAGCCCTGCCCGCTACCGGAGAACGGCGGCCACACCGGCGTAAGACAAGGCGTCTCCATCCTCGACGCGGCCGAAACGGCCGGCGATGCCGACCAGGTTGCACCCGTACTCGGCTTCCCGGAGGCCAAGACGGCGATCATGTCGGCCACCTGCTGAAACCCGCTTCCCAGTGTCCCGCCTCCACCTCTACGGCGGGGGCTGGACCGTCACGCCGCGTTCTTGGGCGTCTTGTCCTGGCCCGCGGCGATGGCCTTGCGGGTGTCGCGGATGTACGTGGTGACGTACGGATGCGCCGGGTACAGCTCGCGCACCTGCCGGAACTTCGGCAGCGCCGCCCGGTACCGCCGGGCGAAGAAGTCGTCGAGAGCGGAGTTGTAGATCCGCGACGTCCGCGACTGCACCGGTCTGACCCCCGCGGTGGCCAGGTGCTTCTTGATGATGCCCACGGGCAGGATGTAGCTCTGGTTCTCCATCGCGTCGTTCCCCGGGCCCGCGATCAGCGTGCCGACGACCCTGCCGCGCTCGTCCAACACCGGGCCGCCCGAGTTGCCCCCGTACGACGGCGCCTGCGCCTGGATGTACGGCACCCCCGCGATCGTCGTGCGCCTGGCGTTGAAGGCGCCCTGGGTCAGCGCCGGGTACAACTTCGACCTGGGGTTGAAGATCGGGCTGTTGGTGATGACCCCGGGGAACCCGTTGATGTAGAGCTCGTCGCCCACCTGCACGTCGGCGTCGTCGCCGAGCGGCACGGTGGGCAGGTTCCCGGCGCCGTTCATCTTCAGCAGGGCGAAGTCCTCGCCCGGGTAGGTCCGGCCCTGGGCCACCCTCCGCAGCGGGGTGACCTTGGAGGTGGCGTCCATCCCGCCCCCGGGCAGCGCGCGCACGACGCCGATCTTGCTCCGGACGCCGATCACCCGCATGTTCCTGGTGTTGAACCCGCCGAACACCGCCCCGGCCAGCTTGACCATCTCGTCGTCGGGCTGGGCCACGCCCGCGATGCTCTTGAGGTAGCCCTTGACCTCCTCGGCGTTGACGCCGGGCAGCACGATGTTGCCGAACCCTTGGCGCACGACCGCCTTCGGCGTGGACACGCAGTGCGCGCCGGTCACCATGTATCCGTTCGGCGTGATCCACCAACCGGTGCAGTAGCCGCCGAAGCTCCGGTTCTTGAAGTCGACCTTCTTCTCGCCCGGCTTCAGGTAGCGCCCGACGTCCGACGCGGCCGTACGCAGGATCCACTTGATCTGGCTCTGCCGGTCGGACGGGATGCGCCCGGCCTTCGCGTGCCGGCGGGCCTTGACGGTCAGCGCGTCGAACGCCTTGGTACGGCGTGGTAAGGGCACGACCACGGTCCCGGTGTACTTCAGCTCGATCAGGACCACCGCGGGGTCGCTCCGCGCCGCCAGCCGCGTGCCGATCGCCACATCACCCGGTTTCGAGGTCTGTTTCGCTCCATCGGCCAGCGCGTTTCCCTGAGCGACCGTGGCCCCTGCCAGGATCGCGCCCGTCATCACCATTGACCGCAGTACCGGCTTACGCATGATCACACTCCGTCTCTGTCGGTTACCCGTGACCGGAGTGTGCGGCGGCCCGCTGGAATTCTGCTTATAAGCCACATACAGGGAATGTCACGGGATGGAACATCACGCCCGGGCGCGGCCGCCCGCGAACCCGGCACGCGCGTCGTCGCCACCCCTCCCACCTGCTCTATTACTGTGAGTGATCACGAGTAGTGAGCACAGTAAGTGCCAGGTGGGAGGGGATCGACCATGGCACAGGAGCCGAGGATCGACGTCGAGATCAACGCCAGGACCGTCGACAGCAGCCTGACCCAGGAACAGGTCCAGCGGGTCGCGAGCGCGCTCGGCGACCCCGGGGTCTGGTTCGCCACCCCGCCCGTCCGCGTGGGCGAGGCGGCCAGGCCCGACTTCGTGTGGGAGCTGGTGGGCGACAAGCCGCATCTGGGACACATCGCGACCGGCCGGGCAGGCGTCTACCTGGCGGAGGGCCACTCCGCGCTGACCCGGCCGCTGATCTTCGCCGACGGCTTCAACTACGGGCCCAGTGACTTGACCTCGATGTGGCGGCACTTCAACGCCCCGTACGAGAAGGGCGTCCCCGGACTCCTCGACCAGCTGCGGGCGATGGGGATCGACGTCGTGCTGCTGGGGTTCGACCAGCGGCAGGCGTACATCCAGGCCAACGCCGGCGTGGCGGTCGCCTGCGTGCAGCGGGCACTGGCCGAGCGGCGCGGCGACAGCCCGCTGATCGTGGGCGGGGTCAGCATGGGAGGCCTGGTCACCAGGTACGCGCTGGCACGCATGGAGAGCGAGCGTGTGGACCACCAGACCGACAAGTACTTCTCGTACGACACCCCGCACCTCGGCGCCTGGATCCCGCTGGTGCTCCAGCAGCTCGCCTACCTCCACGAGGCACTGCAACCGCGTCACGACGGGGCCGGGCAGGCGGAGCTGATCCGCAGCCCGGCGGCGCAGCAGCTGCTGTGGGGGTGGGTCGAGAGCGAGAGTTACTCGGGGCAGGTGACCGCCTCCAGCTTGCGCAGGGACTTCCTCGACGACCTGCGCAAGGTGGGCTGGTTCCCGATGCGGCCGTACAAGCTGGGTCTGACCAACGGGACCGGCGACGGCCTCGGGGCGGATCTGAAGCCCGGGACCCCGGTGCTCGACCTGGACGAGGGGCCGCTGCGGCTGGTCGCCAGGATCCAGCCGGACATGGGCGAGCTGCGCAACGTCGGCGCGATCGGCTTCGGTGAGCCGGTGTGGACGAGCGCGACGTCGTACGTGGCCGCGTTCGACGGGGCGCCCGGCGGCACCTTGGACGCGTTCGGCCGGGTCGCCGACGCGATGGGGCTGCCGATCCGAGGCCGCTTCCGCGGCACCTGCTTCGTCCCGTCGGTCAGCGCGATCGCGCTGGCCAGGGACCCGCGCCAGTGGCACTCGGACCTGTACACCGACCTGCGCGAGCTGCCCAAGGACGAGACGTTCCTCGACGCGTTCTGCTGCGACACCGGCAACCACCCGCACGGCGCCGTCTCGAAGGCGCTGGTGGAGTGGTTCGTGGCACAGCTGGCCGGTTGGTGAGCGAAGGGTGCCGGCTCGGCCCGAGCCGGCACCCTGCCTTCAGCGGGTGCCCCGGTGCACGACCAGGAGCTGGTCGCGGGTGGCGTTCTTGTCGCGGTAGGCGATGACGGCGGGAGCCTCGGCGCTGTAGTGGGCGGGCAGCCGCTCGTCCGCGCTCCAGGTGGAGCCGTCGAAGGAGGCCCACCACAGGCTCTGCTCCGACGCCCCGCGATGCACGCAGTAGAGCCGGTCCTTGTACACGGTCAGCGCCGGGCCCTCGGCGGCGAAGTGGCCGGGCAGCCGCTGGTCGGCGCTCCAGTCGCTGCCGTCCCAACGCGTCCACCACAGGGAGGTGTCGTCGGCCGAGCCGCGGTGCACGCAGTAGAGGTGGCCCCTGAACACCGCGAGCGCCGGGTTCGACCGGCTGGAGTGGCCGGGGAAGCGCTGGTCGGGGCCCCACTTGGCGCCGTCCCAGACAGTCCACCACAGGCTGTCGTCGGCGCTGCCCCGGTGCACGCAGTAGAGCTGCCCGTCGTACGCCGCCAGCGCCGGGCTGCTCGCGCTGAAGTGCCTCGGCAGCTTGGCGTCCGGGCTCCACTTGGAGCCGTCCCACCGGGTCCACCACAGGCTGTCGTCGGCGCTGCCCCGGTGCACGCAGTAGAGCTGCCCGTTGTACGCCGCCAGCGCCGGGGCACTCGTGCTGAAGTGCTTGGGGAACCGCTGGTCCTCGCTCCAGCCCTGCTCCGCGTCGTAGGCCGTCCACCACAGGGAGGAGTCGCCGTCGGTGCCGCGGTGCGCGACGTACAGCCGGTCACGGTATTCGGCGACGGCCGGCCCCGACGCGGTGAAGTGGTCGAGGAACCTCTGATCGTCGCTCCAGCCCTCGCTCGGCTCGTAGACCGCCCACCACAGCCTGGCGTCCCCGGCCGGCTGACCGGCCAGGCCGGCCGGGACGAGCGTGGCGGGCGCGGTCCAGGGCGCGATCAGCCTGGCGCCGTGCGGGCGGCCGACCGAGGCGATCCAGCCGGCCCGGTTCTTCGCCGACCACTCGACGATCGGCGTCAGCCAGCCGCCGAGCACGACGCCCGCGGTCTCCCCGATCAGCGCCGAGATCTCGGCGGACCGCACCGCCGCGGTCTCGTTGAGCTGGATCTCGAAGCCCCACCACCAGCCGACCGGCCAGACCTCGGCGCCCAGGGCACGCAGCTCGGCCTGGAGCCGGCGTACGCGGTCCTGGTCCCTGGAGTCCAGCTCGGCGATCTGGCGCTCGCTCTCCCGCTTGGCGGCCAGCCATTCACCCTCGGCGGCCGCCCGGTCTGCCAGGTCGTCTTCCTCCAGCAGCTCGGTCTCGACGGCCAGGTCCACCGCGGCGGCGGCCACCGGGTCGTCCTGGGCGTGCAGCAGCGGTTCCTCGGCCTCCGTGCCGATCTCGGCGGCGTCTATCCTGTCGGCCCTGGTCTCGTCCGTCATTTCCAGCCCCCTGCGTTTGCGATGCGTAGATGCGCGAACCTGACACATAGTAACTATGCGTGTTCGCATGACTACGCGAAGGTTAGGGGCTGTGGCGGGTAAAGGTCCTATCCGAGCGGTTTCCTGGCCACGCCCGCCAGCAGGTAGCCGGACAACGGCGCATCGCCGATCAGCGGCTCTTCGTCCGGCCGCCAGTCGGTGACCCGCACGAGGCCGGGCTCGACCAGCTCGAAGTCGCCGAAGAACGCTCGGATCTCCTCCGCACTGCGGCCTGCGGCCCCGCGGGTGGAGGATCCGCGGTAGACGTCCCTGGCGCGTTCTTCCGCCTCCTCCTTCTCCTCGTTGCCCAGGGTCCACACGCCGTGGGTGAGCACCAGGTAGCTGCCCGGCGCCAGCGCGTCGCGCAGGATCTTCACCATGCCCTGCGGGTCGTCGGCGTCCTGGACGAAGTGCAGGATCGACACCAGCAGGACGGCGACGGGCTCGGACAGGTCGAGCAGGCCCGTGACCTCGGGCATGGCCAGCAGTTCCCTGGGGCGCAGCAGGTCGGCCTGGGCGAAGGCGACGCGGCCCTGCTCCTCCAGCAGCGCCCTGGCGTGCGCGGCGACGACGGGGTCGTGGTCGACATAGACCACCTTGGCGTCGGGCGAGATGTCGCGGACGACCTCGTGCACATTGCCCTGGGTCGGCAGGCCGCTGCCGAGGTCCAGGAACTGCCGTATGCCGGCCGCGGCCAGGTGCCGCACCGCGCGCTGCAGGAAGGCGCGGTTGGCCTTGGCCAGCGGCACGGCGTCGGGGATGTGCTGGGCGAGTTGGTCGGCCGCCTCGCGGTCGACGGCGAGGTTGTCCTTCCCGCCAAGCATGTAGTCGTACATGCGGGCGAGATTAGGGGTGTGGGGGTCAAAGGACACGATGTGATCGTAAATGCATCCGCCGATCTATGAGCGGCGGTCCGCAAAAGGCCTCCGTCTTCCGGGGCCGTCAGCCGTGCCTCTTCTTGTAGCCGGCCTGCGCCTCGGTCAGCTTGGCCGCGAACTGGTCCAGGAAGTCCTTGGCGCTGAGCTCGCCCAGCAGCACCTTCTGGAACAGCGGCTCCGCCCAGGTCTTGGTGATCTCGTTGAACTCCGGCAGGTGGTAGGGCATCTGCACGACCTTGGTGGCCGGGTCGTTGAGCACCCGCTGGGCCTCGGTGATGTGCGGAGCCTGGGTGCCCTGCACATCGGTGTTGGCCGGGATGACGCCGCTCTTCTCGGCGATGTAGCCGTCCATCTCCTTCGAGGCGAAGAACTCCGCCAGCTTGAACGCAGCCTCCTTGTTCTCGCTCGCGGAGAAGACTCCGACGCCGCTGACCGGGTTGGACAGCACGGCCTGGGTGCCGGAGTCGGACTTGGGCACGGAGAAGGAGGCCACCTTCTCGGGGCCGAGCGCCTTCATGTGGTCCTGGTAGGAGCCCAGGTTGTGCTGCATGACGGCGACGCTGCCGGCGGTGTCGAACTGGGCGACCATCTTGACGTAGTCGTTCTGCAGGTCGCCTTCGGGCGTGTTCTTCTTGTACAGCCCGGCGTACTTCTCCAGCGCCGTCACGTTGCGCGGGTCGTTGATCGTGGCCTTGCCGGAGGCGTCGAAGAACTCCGTGACCGCCGACTGCCCGTAGACGACCTCCAGCATCTGGGCGATCGAGCCGGCGCCGCCCCGGATGGTGAAGCCGAACCGGTTCTGCTTCGCATCGGTCAGCTTGTCCACGGCCGTGAAGAACTCCGTCCAGGTCTTCGGCGGCTCCAGCCCCGCCTCCTTGAACCAGTCCTTGCGGTACCAGAACGCGCCCGCGTTGGTGGACAGCGGGATGATGTACGTCTTGCCGTCCGGCACGACGTTCTTGACGGTCGTCAGCAGCGCCTGGTTGAACTTGCCGTTCAGCGCCGGATTGGCGGCGATGCGCTGGTCCACCGGCTCCAGTGCCTTCTGCGCCACCAGGTTGCCCAGCCCGGACGTGGCCACGTCGGCCACGTCCGGCGTGCCACCGCCGGCGATCGCCGTGTCGATCTTCTGGGGCGCCTGCGCGATCGGGATGCCCACGTACTTGACCTTGATGGTCGGGTTGACCTTCTCGAACTCCGCGATGGCGTGCTGCCAGATCGGCGTGCGGGCCGGCCCGGCGTTGGTGTCCCAGAACGTGATCTCGGTCTTGCCGCCGGAGCCCCCGCCGTCGGACCCGCATCCGGCCAGCACGGCCACGGCCAGGAGCACCGTTGCCGATGCGGCCGGCACAGCACGTCGTGTCATGGGCTTCTACCTTTCGATGTCCACGGTGAACGCGTCGAAGATCGCCTGGCCGGTGCCGTCCCCCGTGGCGAACAGGCCGAGCACCGCGCCGACCCACCGGCCCTGCGTGGCCTGGAAGGGCGCGCCGACCGCGGCGAGGCCGGCGCCGGTGTCGGCCAGGAACGTGACGACCGCGCCGGGGCCGATCCGCGCCCCGATGGTGACCGGCTTGCCCGGCTCGACGGAGATGGGCTCGGCGTCCCCGCACACCAGGACGGGCCCGTCCGGCGTGCCCGTCAGCCCGGCGTAGGCGTAGGTGTCGCCGAGGACGACCAGTCCCGCCCGGCCCTCGCCCTCCAGGGTGAGGGTGGTGGTGACCGTGCAGGGGTCGCCGGGCAGCCGCTGGCCGAGCACGGCGGGGCGGTCTCTGAGGTCGTCGGGTCCGGGCACGCAGGCCAGCCGGAGGGTGCCGTCGCGCAGTTCCCACCAGGACGGGTCGGGGTTGGCCTGCCAGCTCCACTGCAGCCCGAGCGCGGGCCCGGAGAAGTCGTCGGAGGTCGCGGGCGCGCTCGGCGTGCCGCCGGGCACGGGCATCGGGGCCTCGGCGACGGGTTCGCCCTCGTCACCCATCAGTGGCCAGCCGTCCTCGCCCCATGTCATGGGCTGCAGGTGCGTGACCCGGCCGTAGGGGCCGCGGTCCTGGAAGTGCATGAACCAGTGCTCGCCGGACGCCGTGTCCACCCAGCCGCCCTGGTGCGGGCCGTTGACGTCGGTGCTCCCCTGCGCCAGCACGATGCGGTCCTCGTACGGGCCGAAGATCGACTCCGCCCGGAACACCGACTGCCAGCCCTGCTCGACCCCGCCCGCCGGCGCGAAGATCCAATAAGTGCCGTCGCGTTTGTACAGCTTGGGGCCCTCCAGCGTCCGGTAGCCCGGCAGCAGGTCGGCGTCGATGATCAGCGTGCCCTCGTCGAGCACCTCGCGGGCGTCGGGCGCCATGCGGTGCAGGGTGAGCCGGTTGTTGACGCCGGCGCGGCTCCTGGCCCAGCCGTGCACGAGGTAGGCCTGCCCGTCCTCATCCCACAGCGGGCACGGGTCGATCAGCCCCAGACCTGGTTTGACCACGTGCGGCTCGCTCCATCGCCCGCCCGGATCGACGGCGTTGACCTGGCAGATGCCGACATCGGGGTCGCCGTAGAAGATCCAGAACCGGCCGTCGTGGTGCCGCAGCGACGGCGCCCACACCCCGCAGCCGGGCCGCACGTCGTCATAGCCGCTGGTCACGGCGTGCCCGATGATCGTCCAGTTGACCAGGTCACGTGAGTGCAGGATCGGCAACCCCGGCACCTTGGTGAAGGTGGAGACGGTCAGGTAGAAGTCCTCGCCGACACGGATCACGTCGGGGTCGGACCAGTCGGCGTTCAGCACCGGGTTGCGGTAGGTGCCCGCCATCTCTTCACTGGTCATCCCTTCACCGCCCCGGCCGACAGCCCCTGCACCAGGTAGCGCTGGATGAAGGCGAAGACGATGACGACGGGCAGTGCGGCGACCACGCCGCCGGCGGCGAGCGCGCCGAAGTCGACGCTGTTCTCGCCGAGGTTGTAGGCCAGGCCCACGGGCACGGTGAACTTCTCCTGGTCGTTGATGAACATGAGAGCGAAAAGGAAGTTGTTCCAGCTGTGGATGAAGGCGAACGAGCCGACCGCCACCAGCGCCGGGCGCAGCAGCGGCAGCACGATCGCCAGGAAGCCGCGCAGCCGCGAGCAGCCGTCCACCCAGGCCGCCTGCTCCAGTTCCTGCGGGATGTTCCTGATGAAGCCGCTGATCAGGACCAGCGACAGCGGCAGTTGGAAGACCGTCTCGGCGATGACCAGGCTCCACAGCGAGTTGGTCAGCGACAGCGTGCGGAAGATCTCGAACAACGGGATGATCATCAGGGCGCCGGGGATGAACTGCGTGCACAACATCCCGACCATGAACGCGGCCTTGCCCCGGAAGTTGTAGCGGGCCAGCGCGTACCCGCCGGCCAGCGCCACCACCGTGGTGGCGATCAGCGAGGCGATCCCCACCAGCAGGCTGTTGCGGAAGAAGACCGCGAACCCCATCCCGTTCCAGACCGCGTCGAAGTGCTCGAACGTGATCGGCCACGGCACGATCGCCATGGAGCCGGTCGGCCGGAACGCGAAGACCAGCATCCAGTAGAACGGCACCAGCGTGAACAGCAGGTACAGGCCCAAGGGCACGTAGATCTGCCACCGCGACACCCGGTTCGCTCTGCTCGCCGGCGTGACCTGCCGCGGCCGGGTCGCCGCCGGGCGCTCGCTCACCAGGGTCATGACTTCGCTCCGAACTTGCTCAGCCGCAGGTAGGCGATGGAGAAGAAGGTCAGGATCAGGAACGCCACCGTGGTCAGCGCGGTGGCGTAGCCGAAGTCGTGCGACTGGGCGGCCAGCGCGGCCACGTACAGCGGCAGCGTGGTCGTCTGGTGCGCCGGGCCGCCGCCGGTGAGGGTGTAGAGCAGGTCGACGTTGTTGAACTCCCACACCGAGCGCAGCAGCGTGGACAAGATGATCGCGTCCCGCAGGTGCGGCAGCGTGATGTGCAGGAACCGGCGCAACCGGCCCGCGCCGTCCACCGCGGCGGCCTCGTACAACTCCTTCGACACCGACTGCAGGTCGGCCAGCAGCAAGATCGCGAAGAATGGCACCCCGCGCCACAACTCGGCCAGGACCGCCGCCCAGAACACGGTGCCGGGGTTGGCCAGCGGCGCCGCGCCGTACTCCATCAACCCCAGGTCGGCCAGATAGCGCGACACCCCGGTGAACGGGTTGTACAGCAGCACCCAGATCGCCGTGGTCAGCACCCCCGACACCGCCCACGGCGAGAACACCAGCGCCCGCGACAACGCCCGGCCGACGAAACTCTCATTGACGATCAGCGCCAGCGCCAGTCCGAGCACGAACTGCAGCACGACCTCGACGACCACCCACCGCAGGCTGAAGCCGAGACTCTGCCAGAAGATCGGATCCTCCAGCAGCAGCCTGCGGAAGTTCTCCAGCCCGGCGAAACCGTTGTCCCACGGCTTGGTCACGTTGTAGCGCTGGACGCTGTAGTAGATCACGCTGCCCATCGGGTAGACGAGGAACGCGAGCATCGCGATCAACGACGGGGCGATCAGCACGTAGGGCGTCCACGTTCCGCTTCGGCGTGGCTTCGAGCTGGGCGGACGCGCCGGGACGACGGCCAACGTGCACGACTCCTTCGGGGGCACAGGGGTGCAATCGGTTGCAGGAAACGTTGCGTTAGCCGGTGCGCAACGTCAATGGCACATGAACGCGCCGGACGCCACTAGCAGGGCAAATGCCGAAATCTCGAAATTTTCGGGGCCGATGGCCTGGCCTTTTGCGGGGAGGGCGGAGGAAAGTGGAGGGCATGACGGCCGAACACCAGCCCCCACCGCTGCCCAAGCTGTCGGTGATCGCCCGCGAGGCCGGCGTGTCCGTCGCAACCGTTTCCAAAGCGCTCAACGGCAGAGCCGACGTCTCCGCGCGCACCCGCCGCCTGGTCGCCGAGGTGCTGGAGCGCCGCGGCTACCCCAGACAGCGCGTCAAGCCGGCGCGCGGCAGCCTGGTCGACGTCATGCTGCAGGGCCTGGACTCGGTGTACGCGCTGGCCATCCTCGGTGGCGTGGAGGACGCGGCCTGGCGGCTGGGCGTGGACCTGGTGGTCTCGGCCGTGGTCGACCGCACCAAGAACGGCCAGCCGCCGTCCGCCTGGCTGGACCGGATCAGCGCCCGCGACAGCGCGGGCGTGTTGCTGGTGCGCACGTGGCCAACCGGCACGCAGCGGGCATGGCTGGCCGACCGGGGGATCCCGGCGGTGTTGGTGGACCCGCGCCGCAAGCCACCGCAGGGCGTGCCGGTCGTCGTCTCGGCCAACCGGGCCGGGGCCGGGGTCGCCACCGACCACCTCATCGGCCTCGGGCACGAGCGCATCGCCATCGTCACCGGACGCCCCGGAGTCCCGTGCGCGGCCGAGCGGCTGGCCGGCTACCGCGAGGCCATGGCCGCGGCCGGGCTGCCGGTTGACCCGCGGTGGGAGGTGTGCGGCTACTTCCAGACCGAGGACGCCCTGCGGGCCACCCGGCGGCTGCTCGACACGCTTCCCGAGCCGCCGACCGCGGTCTTCGCCTGCTCGGACTCGATGGCCATCGGGGTCTACCAGGCGCTCGGCGAGCGCGGGCACCGCGTGCCCGACGACGTGAGCGTGGTCGGGTACGACGACTCGTGGGCGGCCGAGCACGTCACGCCGGCGCTGACGACCGTCCGCCAGCCCTGGCCCGAGCTGGGCTCCGCCGCCCTGACCGCACTGCTCTCCGGCGAGCCGGCGGCGCGTACCGAGCTGCCCACGGCGCTGGTCGTGCGGTTCAGCACGGCGCCGGCGTGAAACTTTCAGGCGCCACCTGCGGATTTCCGACTTCCTTTAGTTTGTTTACTTGACATACATAGTGGAGGTGACGCTTCCTCGGGGGCCGAGAGGAAGGAGAGCGCAGATGTCCATGCGCACAACGGCGGGCGCGACGGCGCTCGCGATCGCCACACTGGTGTCCTGGGCGCCGCCGGCGCAGAGCGCGGCCCTGCGGACCTGGCCCAACGTGGCCGACGGGTTCGCCTCGCTGAACGCCAACGGCGTGAACGGCACCACCGGCGGCGCGGCCGGCCCGACCGTGACCGTCACCAACCAGGCCGACCTGGTCCGCTACGCCACGTCGAGCACCCCGTACGTGATCAAGGTCAGCAGGGCCATCCCGATCACCCCGTACGGGACCGAGATCCGCGTCCAGTCCAACAAGACCATCGTCGGCGTGGGCACCTCGGGCCACATCGTCAACGGCGGCTTCTTCGTCGGCGCGGGCGTGAAGAACGTGATCATCCGCAACCTCACCATCCGCGACACCCGCATGGCCGACGACGACCCCGGCGACGACGCCTACGACTACGACGGCATCCAGCTCGACACCGCCGACCACGTCTGGATCGACCACAACCACATCGCCCGGATGAACGACGGCCTGATCGACAGCCGTAAGGACACCACGCACCTGACCGTGTCCTGGAACGTGCTCGCCGAGAACAACAAGTCGTTCGGCATCGGCTGGACCAGCAACGTCACCTCGCGCATGACCATCCACCACAACTGGATCCGCGACACGAACTCGCGCAACCCCAGCACGGACAACGTCGCCTACGCGCACCTGTACAACAACTACCTGCAGAACGTCACCGGCTACGGCAACTACTCGCGCGGCGCGACGAGGATGGTGATCGAGAATTCCTATTACGACAACGTGAAGGACCCCTACTACCACGACTCCGCCGCCCAGCTCCGCCAGAGCGGCAGCATCCTGGTCAACTGCCGGGGCAAACAGACGACCAACGGCTCGGCGTTCAACCCGTCGTCGTTCTACTCGTACGCACTCGACCCCGCCTCCGGCGTCCCGTCCCTGCTCAGGACGTACGCGGGACCGCAGGCCAACATCGGCGTCTGAGCCCGCCCCCTTCGACGGCCTGCAGTCGCTGGAGCCGGGCGATGATCCCCGCCGAGCGCCGGTCACAGGGGAGAGGACCAGGGCGCCGACGCTCGGCGGGGAGGCTTGCGATCGTTACCGGCCGTCGTGGCGGTGGTCGTCGCGCTTGTCGTGCTTGCCGCCGACCACGGTGAAGGAGGCTGTGGCGACCTTGTTGCCCACCTTGACGCTCACGGTCTTGCTGCCGGGCTTGGTCTTGGCCGGCACGGTCAGGGTCTTGGTGGCGCGGCCGTCGGACAGGGCGACGCGATAGGTCTTGCCCTCGGGGCTCGTCACGAGCGCCGTGCCCGAGCGGCCGCCCTTCGCGGTGATCGTCACCTCGTACGAGGCGCCGGCCCGCACGCGCCTCGGGTTGACCTCCACCGTGAGCGGGACTCTCCGGTCCTTCGCGGTGGCGTCCACGAGCGTCGGCTGCGGGGCTTCGATCGTCACCGTGGGCCGCGGCTTGGGCGTGTCGGCGAGTGCCGCGCCCGAGAAGGGCAGGGCGATCAGGGCCGCGCTGACGAGGGTCACGGTGAGAGGCTTGGCGAAGCGCACTGGTGAGAATCCAATCCCGGGACGGACCCGGCCGAACATCTGAATTCAGCCCCGAAGGTCATCCCCACGCCGAACACTCTGCAGATCGAATCTAAGAGCCGCCTGTCACGAATCTATGTATCGGATAAGTGCAGACAGCGGCCCTGACCTGGGATCGGTGATCTGCAACACATCATTTCTCTTAGATGATTCTCAGCGTCTCATCGGATTCGCTCTCAGGATCCTCGGCCGCCTTCGTCACGACCATGCACATGTTCCTCATGCACAACCCGGGCCGGGTGCCAGGTCTGCCGGGCCGGGCGCCCGGACCCCCTTGCCCGCCCGCTAGATCCGATCTAGCGGGCGTTCTAGCGCCTGACAGGTGACGGCGCAGAAGGGAGGGACGGCCATGAGCCCGTTGCGGGTAGCGGTGATCATCGGTAGCACCAGGGCCGGCCGCGTCTGCGACGCCGTCGGGCAGTGGTTCGCCGAGCGGGCCCGCTGCCGCGAGGACCTCGCGGTCGAGGTTCTCGACCTGGCCGGCTACGCCTTCCCCGGCTCATATCCGCAGGAGGCGACCCCGGCCATGTGCGGCTTCGCCGCCTCGATCGGCGCCGCCGAAGCGTTCGTCGTGGTCACTCCCGAGTACAACCGCAGCTTCCCCGCCTCGCTCAAGCAGGCGATCGACTTCGCCTATGACGAGTGGCAGGCCAAGCCGGTCGGGTTCGTGTCCTACGGGTCGGGCTCCTCCGGCATGTACGCGGTCGAGCAGCTCCGCACCGTCTTCTGCGCCCTGCACGCCGTGACCGTGCGCGACTGGGTGGGGCTCGACCTGCTCGGCCGGGGCTTCGAGGGATGCGGGCGGCCCCGCGACACCGACGACCGCCTGCGCGCCATCACGGCCATGCTCGACCAGCTCACCTGGTGGGGCCGGGCGTTGCGGGACGCCCGCCGCGCCCACCCGTACGTCTCTTGAAAGGAAGGCCATGCGAGAACTGGCGATAGAAACCTCAGGACTGGTCAAAACCTTCGGCAAGACCCGGGCCGTCGACGGCCTCGACCTCAAGGTGCCGGTCGGCGCCGTGTACGGCGTGCTCGGCCCCAACGGCGCGGGCAAGACCACCGCGGTCCGCATGCTGGCCACGCTGCTGCGACCGGACGGCGGCCAGGCGACCGTGTTCGGGCACGACGTGGTGCGCGAGGCGGACGCCGTACGCAGCCGGGTGAGTCTGACCGGCCAGTACGCCTCCGTGGACGAGGAGATGACCGGCGCCGAGAACCTCATCCTGCTCGCCCGCCTGCTCGGCCATCGCAAGCCGGCCGCCAGGGAGCGGGCCGCGGAGTTGCTGGAGGCGTTCGGGCTGACGGAGGCCGCGGGGCGGCAGGTCAAGACGTACTCGGGCGGCATGCGGCGGCGGATCGACATCGCCGCCAGCATCCTCAACACGCCTGATGTGCTCTTCCTCGACGAGCCGACCACCGGGCTCGACCCGCGCAGCCGCAACAACGTCTGGGACATCGTCCGCATCGTCGTCGCCCACGGCACGACCGTGCTGCTCACCACCCAGTACCTGGAGGAGGCCGACCGGCTCGCGAGCCGCATCGCGGTCATCGACCACGGCAAGGTCATCGCCGAGGGCACCCCCGGCGAGCTGAAGTCGTCCGTCGGCTCGGGCTCGATCCACGTACGGCTGCGCGACCCGGCCACCCGCCCGGACGCCGAGCGCCTGCTCGCCGAGACGCTGGACGCCCCCGTCTACCTGGAGGCCGATCCGGTGGCGCTCACCGCCCGCGTCACGAGCGGCGGCAACGAGGCCCAGCAGGCCTCGCGCGCCCTCGGCCGGCTCGCGGACGCCGGCATCGTCGTCGACGACTTCTCCCTCGGCCAGCCCAGCCTGGACGAGGTCTTCCTGGCCCTCACCGACCACCGCGCCACCGAGGAGGCGGCAGCATGAGCACGACGACCGAGAGCGGCACCACGTACGCGCCCGCGGCCGAGGCCTTGAGCACGGTCCTGGCGCCGGGGGCGAAACCGCCGCGGCCGAGCGCCTGGTCGGCGTCGGTCACGTTCGCCTGGCGGGCGATGTTGAAGATCAAGCATGTGCCCGAGCAGCTCTTCGACGTGACCGCGTTCCCGCTGATGATGACGCTGATGTTCACGTACCTGTTCGGCGGCGCGCTGGCCGGCTCGCCCACCGAGTACCTGCAGTTCCTGCTGCCGGGCATCATGGTGACGAGCGTCGTGATGATCACCATGTACACCGGCGTGGAGGTGAACAAGGACATCGAGAAGGGCGTCTTCGACCGCTTCCGCACGCTGCCGATCTGGCGTCCCTCGACCATGGTCGGCTACCTGCTGGGCGATCTGCTGCGTTACACGCTCGCCTCGATCGTGATCCTGCTGGTCGGCCTGCTCCTGGGCTTCCGCCCGGAGGGCGGGATCGCCGGGGTGGCCGGCGGGATCCTCATCCTGCTCGCCTTCTCGTTCGCGTTCTCCTGGCTGTGGACGATGTTCGGGCTGCTGATGCGGAGCGAGAAGTCGGTGATGGGCGTCAGCATGCTGGTGCTGATGCCGCTGACCTTCCTGAGCAACGTCTACGTCGATCCGTCCACGATGCCGGGCTGGCTCCAGGTATTTGTGAACGCGAGCCCGATCACCCATCTGGTGAGCGCCGTACGGTCGCTGATGCGCGGCGCACCGGACGTCGGGGAGATCACGTGGGTGCTGGCGTCGGCGGGCGTGCTCATCGCGGTGTTCGGGACGCTGACGATGCGGTTGTACAACCGCAAGTAGAAGGATCGGCGGCCGCCTGCCCGGAGCGGGCGGGCGCCACAACAATCATGATCTCACCTCACATCTGTTGAAGATCGCTCTAGAGCCGGCACCCCTGGATTGTTACCGTTTACGCCACCAACGACGATCTTCTAGGGGTTCCCTATGACCGAGTCCTCGGCGATGCCGCTGCACATGCGGCGGGTGGAGTTCGACCCGGCTCCAGAGCTGGCTGCGGCGCGTGAAGAGGAGGGGGTCACGCGCATCACGACGGCACACGGCCTGGACGCCTGGCTCGTGACCCGGTACGCGGACGTTCGCGAGGTGCTGGGCGACGCCGAGCGGTTCAAGATCGCGCCGCAGACCCTCGCGCGGCTGCCCGGAGCGCCCGAGATGACCGCGGAGCAGCTCGCCAAGCTCAACGCGGGCAACCTGCTGGGCGTGGACCCGCCCGAGCACACGCGGCTGCGGCGCATGCTCACCCCCGAGTTCACGCTCCGGCGGATGCGCCGGATGGAGCCGCGGGTCAAGCGCATCATCGACGACCACCTGGACGCGATGGAGGCCTCCGGGTCGCCGGCGGACCTGGTGTCGTCGTTCGCGCTGCCGATCCCGTCGCTGGTGATCTGCGAGCTGCTCGGCGTCCCGTACGAGGACCGCGCGGGCTTCCAGCACCGCACCAGCCGGATGCTGGACATGACGGTGCCCGCCGAGGAGCGGGTGGGCCTGCAGTTCGAGGCCCGGATGTACATGGAAGCCCTGGTCCGGCGCATCCAGGCCGACCCGGGCGACGACCTGCTCGGCATGCTGGTACGCGAGCACGGCGACGACCTGACCACCGACGAGCTGATCGGCATCGGCAGCCTGCTGCTGTTCGCGGGGCACGAGACCACCTCCAACATGCTCGCCCTGGGCACGCTCGCCCTGCTGCGCCACCCCGAGCAGCTCGACCTCCTCAAGAAGGAGCCCGAGCGGATCGACGGCGCCGTGGAGGAGCTGCTGCGCTGGCTCAGCATCGTGCACTCCGGCACGACGAAGGTCGCCACGACGGAGGTCGAGCTCGGCGGCCGGACGATCGCGCCCGGCGACCTGGTGATCTGTGCCCTGCCCGCGGCCAACCGCGACCCGGGGCTTCTCCCGGACGCGGACACGCTCGATGTGGCGCGCGGCGGGCCCGGGCATGTCGCCTTCGGTCACGGCGTACACCACTGCCTGGGCGCCCCGCTCGCCCGCATGGAGCTGAAGATGGCCTTCCCCGCGCTGTTCGAGCGCTTCCCCGGGCTGCGCCTGACGGACGCCGAGCCGCAGTTCCGCTCGTTCTTCGCCGTGTACGGCCTGTCCTCGCTGGAGGTGGCCTGGTAGCGAACTTTGTCGGTCCTCGCCGGTAGCGTGCAAGCGTCATGCCCATGGACGTCGCGGCGCACGAGCTCATCGGCAGGGAGCACCCGGCCGCGCTGCTGCGTGCCGAGATCGGCAAGACCACGCTGGTCACCAGCGCGGTCCGGGAGGCCAGGCGCCATGGCGCGCTGGTGGTGGGCGGCGCGTGCTGGGACTCCGGCAGCGCGCCGGGCTACTGGCCGTGGACCCAGGTCTTCCGCGCCCTGCGCCGCGGCGCCGAGCCCGCGGAGTGGGCCGCGGTGGAAGAGGCGGGGGGCGGCAACCTGGGCGCTCTCCTCGGCGAGGCCCGCGGCGGCCCGCCGCTGCTGGGCGAGGACCAGGGCGGCCAGGCTCCCGACGTCTTCCGGCTCTACGACGCCGTAGCCTCCGCCCTGGTCGCGCTCTCCCAACGCCGCCCCGTGGTGATCGTCATCGACGACCTGCACGTGGCCGACCCGGCCTCGCTGCGGCTGCTGGAGTTCGCGGCCCAGCAGACGTGGTTCGAGCGGCTGCTGCTCATCGGGACCTACCGGGACGCCGAGGTCGAGCCGGTCGACCACTCGCTGCGCGACCTGCTGTCCCCGCTCGTCGCCAAGGCCACCACGATCACGCTCACCGGGCTCGACCAGGCGGGCGTGGCGGCGCTCATGGCCCGCACGGCCGGCCACGAGCCGCCGCCCGGCCTGGTCGCCGAGGTCCATCTCCGTACGGGCGGCAATCCGTTCTTCGTCGAGCAGACCGCCAGGCTGTGGCGCAGCGGCGGCTCGGCCAGCGCCATCGCGCCCGGCATCCGCGACGCGCTGCTGCGCCGCCTCTCTCTTCTGCCCCGGCCCGTCTCCGAGCTGCTGCCCGCCGCGGCCGTGCTGGGACACGAGTTCCACCGGCAGGTGCTGGCCGCCATCGTCGCCGCGCCGGTCGCACACGTGGACCGGCTGCTGGAGCTTGCCGTGGTCGCCAAGCTCGTGGTGACCAAGGGCGGCGGTGTGTTCGCCTTCGCGCACGACCTGGTGCGCGAGACCCTCTACGACTCCCTGGACGACCCCCGTGACCTGCACGCCGCGATCGTCGCCGCCCTCGATCGCGCGCCCGGCCTCACGGGCAAGGTGCTGCCGAGCGACCTGGCCGGGCACGCGTACCTCGCGGGCGACCGTGTCGACCCGGCCCGGGCGACCGGCCTCCTGCTCGCCGCGGCCCGGGACGCGCGGGTCCGGATGGCCGCCGAGGAGCAGCTGACCCACCTGCGCCGGGCGTACGAGCGCAGCGCCGCAGACCCGCGCGCGCACGCGATGGTCGCGCTCGAGCTGGGCCGGGAGCTGCACCATGACGGTGCGCCCGACGAGGCGATGCGGCTGTTCGAGGAGGCCGCCGTGATCGCCCGCGAGCTCGACGACCCCGAGCTGCCCGCCCGCGTCGCGCTGGTCCTCCATTCCCACGTCGGCCCGGCGCAGGCGCTGGACCGGCTGCGCGAGGCCCACGCCAGGCTGGTGGGCCGCTCGGTGCCGGACGAGCGGCTGGCGCTCGACCTGGTCGTCCACCTCGCCCGGCTGGCCAGGCAGGGCGGCGACCTCGACGCGCTGGTGTTCAGCCTGTGGGCGCACCACGACATCATCTGGGGGCCGGGCACGGCCGGGGAGCGGGTGGCGCTGACGGGCGAGCTGATCGGCCTGGCGCGGCGGACCTCCGACCCCGAGCTGGAGCACTTCGCCAGGGCGCTGCGCTGGGTGGCCCTGATCGAGCAGGGCGACCCCCGCTTTCTCGACCAGTTCCACGAATACGCCGCCAAGGCCCGGCGCAGTGAGCAGCCGCACTACGTCATGACCACGGCGATCGACGCCAGCATCCTCGCGGCCCTCGCCGGGCGCTTCGCCGAGGCGGAGTCGCTGCTCTCGGAGGTCCGGCTGGACACCCGGCACGGACACTTCGCCTTCATGCTCAAGCACCACCGGTGGGCGCTGTTGTGGCTGCGGGGCGAGGTGGCGGAGCAGGAGGAGGTGCTCGACCAGCTCAGGGGCACCCAGCACCCGTGCGCGGGACTGCTGGAGGCGCTGACGGCGCTGCAGGGCGGCGACCTCGACGTCGCGCTGCGCCACCTGCCGGACGGGGAGCCGCGCGACCGCATGGCGCAACCGCTGTGGCTGCGCTACCAGGCCGAGCTGGCGGCGGCGACCCAGGACCCCGAGCTGTGCGCCGCGGCCCGGGCCGCGCTGTCACCGCATCGCGGGCAATGGGCGGTGGCGCTGCTTGGCTGGGACATCAGCGGACCGTACGACCTGTGGCTGGCCAGGGTGGACGCCGCGGAGGGCCGCTGGGACTCGGCCGTGGACGGCTTCACCGCCGCCTACCGCTCGGCCGACCGGATGCGGGCCCGGCCGTGGTCCGTGCTGGCCCGGGCACACCTGGCTCAGGCGCTGCTCGCCCGCGCCTTGCCCGGCGACACGGAGGCGGCGGAGGAGTTGCTGGGCGGGGTCCGGCGGGAGGCCGCTGAGCTGGGGATGCGGCAGGTGCTGGAGTCCGTAAGCCCGGCGCGTTCCGGGCCGGGCACCCTGCCGCCGAGCGTGCGCGACCCGGACGACGCGCGATTCAGGCGGGAGGGGCCGGTCTGGTCGCTGGTGTTCGCGGGCCGGTCCGCCCACCTGCCCGACGCCAAGGGGCTGCGCGACCTGCACACTCTCCTCAGCCTTCCCGGCCAGGACGTGCCCGCCGTACGCCTGCTCGACCCGGAGGGCGGGGAGCTCGTCGTGGCGGCCCGCCGGATGGGCGGCGACGAGGTGCTCGACGATGAGGCCAAGACCCGCTACCGCGGACGGCTGACCCAGCTGGACGAGGAGATCGACCGGGCCGTGGAGCTGGGCGACGATCGGCGGGCGGCCGAGTTCGATCATGAGCGTGCGGCGCTGCTGGAGGAGTTGCGGGCGGCGGCGGGGCTCGGGGGGCGTACGCGCCGCTTGGGAGATGAGGCTGAGCGGGCCCGCAAGACGGTCACGGCGAGGATCCGTGACGTGCTCCGCAAGCTCGATCACACCCACCCGGAGCTGGCCGCCCACCTGCGCGCATCCGTCTCCACGGGGTCCACGTGCCGCTACCAGCCGGAGAACGAGATCACCTGGCGCCTCTGAACGGCGAACCCGTCAGGTGGCCCCGTTGTCGCCGGTCCTAAGTTGAACTGCCCTCACGTCTTCCTCGTACCCCCAAGTACACACATAAGGAACATGTGAGGTGTAACTATCAGTAACACCACAGCAGCGGGTCAAATTGACCAAAACGGAGCTCTGCTCGGCTTACTGCGCCGTTCGCTTCTGTCCCTGAACGTCTCCGCCGTTGTGATCAATGTGATTCGCCTCGACATGAAGTCCGCGGCACCTCGCTACATCAACCACAAGCCCGCTGTGCTGGAGGTACGTGGTGGAGACGGCGCGTTGCGAGCACAAGTGGACATCGTCGGCGACGGGGAGGACCGCGCGTACCTCGTGCGGCCGACTGGCCGTGGCGAGATGCCCCGCTTTCCGATCGGTGCGCATGAAGAGGCTGCGATCTACCTGCACAGCGTCGTACGAGGCTGGCGGGCACTGTGACGACGTCCGGAGCTCAGTCGCGGGTGATGCGGGTGCCGATGTCGTCCCCTTGGCAGATCGCGCTCATCGCGCCTACCGCGGCCACGTCGAAGACGTGCATGAGCAGTCCCTGCTCGTCGGCCAGGACGAAAGCGCTCTGGTCCATCACCTTGACCCCGGCTGCCAGTGCCTCCCGATACGTGAGATTGGTGAAACGCTTGGCGTCGGGATCGAGGTTGGGATCACGATCGTAGACGCCGTCCACGCCGCGCTTGGCGACCAGCAGCGCGTCCGCCTCCAGCTCCAGCGCCCGCTGGACCGCCGGGTAGTCCGTGGTGACGTACGGCTGGCCGATCCCTCCTGCCAGCAGCACGATCAGGCCGCGCCGCAGGTGCCGGTCAGCGCGGAGCCGGATGAACGGCTCGGCGACGCTCTGCATCGGGACCGCTGTCATCACCCGGACGTCCGATTCGGACCGTGCGGTCAGGACACCGCGCAGCATGAGCGCGTTCATCACCGTGCCGAGCATGCCGATGTTGTCCGCCTCGGCCCGCCCGATGCCCCAGCCGTCGGCCATCCGGCCACGGAAGTAGTTTCCGCCCCCGATGACGACGGCGAGCTCGATCCCGAGCTCGTGCACCGACAGCAGCTCATCTGCCAACTGCGCGAGACTCGCCGGGTCCGCGCCCCAGCCCGAAGGGCCCGCCAGCGCCTCGCCGCTGACCTTGACCACGACACGCGAATATCGGCCCATGATGCTCAGTCCCTCCAGCGGGCCGCGCGGTCGGCGACCTGGCCAAGCGTAGCCATCGATGGCCTGGCGGCTCACCCCGGGTCTGCCGGAGCCTTCGACGGTTTCGCCCGCCACTCCGCGCCGTCCGTCCGCACCGCGTGTGTCCGGCCGGGAGAGCCGCCCAGGACGTCGGTGAAGTCGTCGCCCCACTCGGCCACGCTGTAGACCGCACCTACATGCTGGGTCAGGTCGGTGACGGTGCGATCAACCCAGGACCGCGCCGATCGCCGTCATGATGGGGATGGACAGGACAGTGGTGATCAGCACGGCGCTGCGGGCCAGGCGGCGGCCCGTGTCGTAGTTCACCGCGTACACATAGATGTTCTGCGCCGTGGGCAGCGCGGCGAACAAGGTCGCGGCCAGCAGCGCGCCGCCGTCCAGCCCCAGGGCGAAACGGGCCACCAGGTAGGCGATCACGGGCTGGACGACGGACTTGAGCGCGACCACGAGGGAGACTTCCCAGGCGACGCTGTTTCCCTCCGGCGGCGTGCGCTGGGAGCCGTACAGGCTGAGGCCGTAGGCGAGCAGCGCGACGGGGACGGCGGCGCCGCCGAGCAGCTCGATCGGGCGCATGATCGTCACCGGGAGGGAGAGGCCGGTCAGGGCGCAGGCCAGGCCCAGGAGGGAGGCCACCGTGAGGGGGTTGCGGAAGGGAAGTGCCAGCGCCGAGCGGATCGATCTCGCGCCCTTGTCGAGGATCAGGAACGAGATGGGCGTCAGCACGATCAGCTGGAAGAGCAGGATCGGGGCGACCAGCGCGCCGTCGCCGAGAACGTAGATGGCGATGGGGACGCCGAGGTTGCCGGCGTTGACGTACGAGGAGGCCAGCGCACCGATGGTGAGCTCGCGGCGGTCACGCCGCCAGAGCAGCCTGGCCACCAGGACGTAGAGCAGCTGCACGCACGCCACGGCGACCACCTCGGTCAGCAGCACCGGTGAGAGCAGGATGTGCAGGTCGGCCCGCGAAACGGTGACGAACATCAGCGCCGGCGTCGCGACGAAGAACGCCAGCCGCGACAGGACCAGCTCGTCCCTGGCCTTCAGCAGCCCGCCGACACCGACGACGTAACCGAGCACGGCAACCGACACCAGCGCGGCGAACGCCGCGACAACCCCCGACACGCTGAACTGACCTCCGAAGTCGGACGTTCAGCAGCGTATCGGTTCGCCAAGTCCGGGTTTACGCTGGCATTCATGCGCGTAGTGGTGATCGGTGCCAGCGGCCATATCGGCACATACCTCGTCCCCAGGCTCGTCGACGCGGGTCATGACGTGGTCGCGATGAGCCGGGGCAAGCGGGGTCCCTACAGCCCGCACGGGGCGTGGCAGTGGGTCGACACCGTCACGGTGGACCGGGACGCGGAGGACGCCGACGGGACGTTCGGGCGGCGGATCGCGGACCTGGAAGCCGACGTCGTCATCGACCTCATCTGCTTCCAGGAGGACAGTGCCCGGCACATCACCGAGGCCCTGACGGGAAAGGTCCGGCAGTTCCTGCACTGCGGGACGATCTGGACGCACGGGCCGAGCGCGCGCGTGCCGACGACCGAGGACCGGCCGAAGCGGCCGCTCGGCGAATACGGGAAGCAGAAGGCCGCCATCGAGGCCTATCTGCTGGAGCGGGCCCATCGGGACGGGTTCCCGGTGACGATCATCCATCCGGGGCACATCACCGGGCCGGGATGGGTGCCGGTCAATCCGGCAGGGAACGTCAATCCCGCCGTCTTCCAGACGCTGGCGGACGGGGAGGAGCTCGCGCTGCCGAACTTCGGCATGGAGACCGTGCAGCACGTGCACGCCGACGACGTGGCGCGGCTGTTCATGGACGCGATCGCCAATCCGTCGGCGGCGGTGGGCGAGAGCTTCCACTCCGTGGCCACCGGCGCGCTGACGCTGCGCGGGTACGCCGAGGCGGCGTCCGGGTGGTTCGGGCGGGAGGCGCGGCTGACGTACCTGCCGTGGGAGCAGTGGCGGGCCACGGTGTCCGAGGAGGACGCGCGGATCACGTACGACCACATCATGTACAGCCCGCACTGCAGCATGGAGAAGGCGGAGCGGCTGCTGGGCCACCGGCCGCGCTACGAACCGCTGGAGGCCATCGCCGAAGCCGTCGACTGGCTGGTGAGAGCCGGGACCATCGCCACCTGAAAGCGAGAGGATCGCGACCGTGCGGAAGACCATGGCTCCCCTGCTCGTCACGATCCTCGCCGTCTTCTCCGCACAGCAGCTGCTCACGCCTGTCCTGGCGCCGTTGGCGCGCGAGCTGGCGCTGACGGAGACGCAGCTCGGCCTGGTCATCACCGTGTCCGCTGTCGCGCTGACCGCGGCCAGCCCGATGTGGGGCCGGGCCATGCGCAGGCTCAGGCTACGCACGGTCCTGGCGCTGGGGCTCGGGCTCACGGCCGTCGGGCTGGCGGGGTTCGCCGTGGCCGTCACCCTCGGGCTCCGCGGTGTGGTGTCCCCGCAGGTCACGCTCGCGTTGATGATCCTCACCCGCAGTGTGCTGTTCGGGGTCGGTCTCGCCGCGCTGCCGGTCGCGGCCCTCACCGTGGCGGGCCTCATCACGGCCGGGGAGGCCGATCGGACCAGGGCCACCGGACTGGTGGGCGCGGCGCAGGGACTCTCCCTGGTGGTGGGGCCCGCGGGCGGCGGCGTGCTGGCGGCGGCGTCGCTGCTCCTCCCGGTCTACGTGTCGCCGGCGATCTGCGCGCTGCTCACGATCTGGGTGCTGGTGGCCGTCCGGCGCGAACCGGCCAGAACGTCCGCGGCGCCCAGAGGACCCCGGCTGCGACCGTGGGACGCGCGGTTGTGGCCGCTGTTCGCGATCGGTTTCTGCACCTTCCTGTCGCTCGGGCTCGTACAGGTGATCCTGGGCTTTCTGATCGCCGACCGGCTCCACGCGGATCCGCAGGCCACCGCGGGCGGCGTGGGCCTCGCGCTCGGCGTCACCGGCCTGGTGATCGTCGGCGTGCAGGGCGGGCTGGTGCCGGCTCTCGGGTGGCGGGCGCTCCGGCTCATCCGCGTCGGCGCCCCGCTCACGGTGGCGGCGTACGGGCTGCTCGCCGTGGCCCACGACCTGTGGCTGATCACCGTGGCGTTCGGCCTGCTCGGGTTGGGGCTCGGGCTGGCCATGCCGGGGTTCGCGGCGGCGCCCGGTCTGCTCGTCGGACCCGAGGAGCAGAGCTCGATCTCCGGGCTGGTCAACGCGGTCATCGGATCGACGTTCATCGCGGGGCCGCTGCTGTCCACCTCCCTGTACGAGATCGCCCCGGTGGTCCCGATCCTCGCCGCGCTCGCGGCCGCGACGACGGCCCTGGCGCTGGCGTGGCTGTCACCCGCCGCCCGCCAGGCCAGAGCCGAAGCCGTCGCGGCCCCCTAGACCTGCGCCGGTGAGGCGTCTCAGGGGCGGACGGCCGGAGCCGGGGTGTGCACCTGCGTCTGACCGGGGCCATTGAAGATCACCTGAGGGCGGTCCTGGGTCTGGTTCAGCGCCCACAGGCCGATGATGTTGGCCAGCGCGAACACGATCGTCACCAGTGTGGCCAGCACCAGCCGGCGCCGCCGCTCGCGCCGTTTCCAGTCCGCCCGGGCCTGCCGGTAGGCGTCGGGCGACGGCTGCACCTGGGAGGCCAGCACGTTCAGTGTCTCGCGCAACCGCTCCTCGCCGATCGAGCCCCCTGTCATGACCGTCCCTCCATCGCCCGCGTCAGCGCCGCCATCCCGCGGGCCGTGTGTGATTTGACCGCGCCGCAGGAGATGCCCATGGCCCTGGCGATCTCGCTCTCTCGCAGGCCGAGCCAGTAGCGCAGGACCAGCGCCTCCCGCTGCCTGTCGGGCAGCCGTTTGAGCGCGGCGACGACTTCCCGCTGATCGTCGCGGAGCAGTGCCTCGCTCTCCGCGGAGATCGCGTCGTCCTCCACCGTGCTGGTGTGCTTCCGCGCGACCTGCAGGTGACGCACGCGCATCCGGATCAGGTTGACCACGACGCCGCGCAGGTAGGCCAGCGCGGCGTCGACGTCGCGCAGCTTGTTCCAGCGCCGGTAGAGCTGCCAGAACGCCTCCGCGACCACGTCCTCGGCGTCGTCTGCGCCGAGGAGCACGGCCAGGCGGAGCGTCGGCGTGTAGTGCCGGGCGAACAACTCGGCGAGCGCCGCGTCGCGGTTCAGGGCCCCGAGGTCCCGCGTATCGGCCGGCGGGTCGGCCACGTGGAGGATGGGTGGTTCTATGGTCATACCGGCCTCACGGGCAGGGGACGGGACGGAACGGACCGGGCGAACGGAGCAAGCGCCAGCGTCACCACGAGGTTGATGGCCAGCGCGACGACGGCGGCGTACGCCGGCACCCCCAAGGTGATCACCGCGGAGAACCCTCCCCACGCGACCATCAGCGTGCCGGCGACCATGCCGGCCAGCCAGCCACCGAGCAGCGCCCGCCCGTTCGACCAGCGGGTGAACAGCCCCAGCGCCACGGACGGGAACGTCTGCAGGATCCACACCCCGCCGAGCAGTTGCAGGTTGATGGCGTCCTGGTTGCGCAGCCCCAGCACGAACGCGACCGCCCCGACCTTCGCGGTCAGCGAGACCCACTGCGCGACCCGGGTCTGGTACTTGGGCGTGGCGAAGGGGTTGAAGTACTCCACGTAGATGTTGCGGACGAACGCCGTGGACGCCGCGATCGACATGACCGCCGCCGGCACCAGGGCGCCCACGGCGAGGGCGCCGAACAGCGCCCCGGTGAGCGCGGCCGGCATGAGCCGCTGGATGAGCAGCGGCAGCGCGGCCTCGGCGTTGCCCGGCGGCGCCTGCACCCCGGCGGCCAGCGCGGCGATCCCCAGCAGGCCGAACAGCCCGAGCACCGCCGTCCAGACGGGCAGCGCGATCGTCACCTTCCGCAGGGTTCGCGCACTGGCCGCGGCGAAGGCGGCCGTGAGCACGTGCGGGTACATCAGCAGCGCCAGCGCCGACCCCAGCGCCAGGGACGCGAACGCCGGGAACATCTCCGGCTCCAGCAGCAGCGACGGCGCGCCGGGCCGGTCCGGCAGGTTGCGCTCGGCCGCCTCGAAGATCCGCCCGGCCCCGCCCAGCCGGTTCAGCACGACCGCGACCACGCCGATCACGGCGCCGAAGACGGCCGCCCCCTTCACCAGGGAGATCACCGCCGGGGCGCGCAGGCCGTACCGGTAGGTGGCCGCGGCGAGCACGGCGAAGACCGCGACCAGCGCCAGGTCGCCGGCCCACCCTCGCGGGTAGAGGCCGCCCGCGCTCAGGACGGCGCGGATGCCCACGAGTTGCAGGGCGATGTACGGCATCGTGGCGAGGATGCCGGTGAGCGCGACGACGAGGGCGAGCGACGCCAGGCCGAACCGGGCCTTGACGTAGTCGGCGACCGTCACGCAACCGTGCTCCCGCGCGGCCCGCCACAGCCGGGGCAGCAGCAGGAACGCCAGCGGATAGACGATCACCGTGTACGGCAGCGCGAAGAACCCCAGCGCCCCCACCCCGTAGACCAGCCCCGGCACCGCGGCGAAGGTGTAGGCGGTGTAGATGGTGCCGCCGAGCAGGAACCAGGTGACGACCCCGCCGAACCGCCGCCCGGCCAGCGCCCAGTCCTCCAGCGTCGGAAGATCGTCCACGCGCCGGAACCACCGGGCGGTCACCGCGACAAGGGAGGTCCCCACGAGCACGGCGAGAAAGACCGCGACCGTCGCCGGGTTGTTCGTCATAGCCACCGCCATGGCGTAGGAGGTCACCTGGAAGTTGCGCACAGGTGCCGTTTGGTTGACTCGCAACTTAGGTGAAATTTCGCGTAAACCAAAACACGGGTGTCGGCAACAAGCAGGCAACATACGAGACGTCCCGGAGGACCCCATGACGAGCGACCCGACCGGTGGACCGCCGCCTGCGCTGCCGGCGCGCATCGCGGCGGGCCTGTGCCTGGTCGCGCCGTTCGTGGCGCTCCTCTGGGTGCCGTCATACGCGCGGGAAGGGCCGGTTCTGGCCGGCATGCCGTTCTTCTACTGGTACCAGCTCGCCTGGGTCCCGGTGAGCATCATCCTGATGATCATCGCCTATCTCCTGCTCCGCGGCGGCACGCGCCGCCGGTAACCCCTGTCATCTCCGCACGCGGGCGGCCCGAGGGCCGCCGGCGCGATGCCGCACGCCCGAAACCCCCCGGAGGAACACCGTGAAGGGTGCCACCAGCACCAGACCCGACCTCAGATCCATCGTCATCTGGACCGCCGTCGCCGTCGCCGGCGCGGTCGCGTGGGGAGTGATCGCCCTGTCGCGCGGCGAGGAGATCTCGGCCATCTGGCTGATCGCCGCGGCGCTCGGCTCGTACGCGATCGCCTACCGCTTCTATGCCCGTTTCATCGCCCGGCGGGTGCTACGGGTGGACGACGGGCGCGCCACGCCCGCCGAACGGCTGGACGACGGGGTGGACTTCCAGCCAACCGACCGGCGGGTGCTGCTCGGGCACCACTTCGCGGCCATCGCCGGGGCCGGGCCGCTGGTCGGGCCGGTGCTGGCCGCCCAGATGGGCTACCTGCCCGGCACCATATGGATCATCGTCGGGGTCATCTTCGCCGGCGCGGTCCAGGACATGGTGGTGCTGTTCCTGTCGATGCGCCGCGACGGACGCAGTCTGGGACAGCTGGCCAGGGACGAGATCGGCCGGGTCGGCGGCACCGCGGCGCTCATCGCGGTGTTCTCCATCATGATCATCCTGCTCGCGGTGCTGGCCATGGTCGTGGTCAACGCGCTGGCCAAGTCGCCTTGGGGCACGTTCTCGATCGCGATGACCATCCCGATCGCCCTCTTCATGGGCCTGTACCTGCGGGTGCTGCGGCCCGGCCGGGTGGTCGAGACCAGCGTGATCGGCGTGGCGCTGCTGCTGCTCGCCATCGTCGCGGGCGGCTGGGTGCAGAGCTCGCCGCTGGCCGAGACGTTCACGCTCAGCCCGCAGACGCTGGTCGTCTGCCTGGTGGTGTACGGGTTCTTCGCCTCGGTGCTGCCGGTGTGGATGCTGCTGGCGCCGCGCGACTACCTGTCGACGTTCATGAAGCTCGGCACGATCGGCCTGCTCGCGGTGGGCGTGCTGGTCGCGGCGCCGGTGTTGCGGACCGAGGCGATCACGGAGTTCGCCACGACCGGGACGGGGCCGGTCTTCTCCGGCGCACTGTTCCCGTTCGTGTTCATCACGATCGCCTGCGGCGCGCTGTCGGGGTTCCACGCTCTCATCGCGTCGGGCACCACGCCGAAGATGATCCAGAAGGAGTCGCAGGTGCGGCTCATCGGCTACGGGGCCATGCTCATGGAGTCCTTCGTGGCCGTCATGGCGCTGATCGCGGCCTGCATCCTCGACCCGGGGCTGTACTTCGCCATGAACTCCCCGGCCGGTCTGCTCGGCACGACCGTGGAGAGCGCGTCGGCGGCCGTGGCCGACCTGGGATTCACCATCTCGCCGCAGGAGCTCCAGGCGGCCGCCGCCGCGGTGCAGGAGCAGACCCTCGTGGCCCGTACCGGAGGGGCCCCGACGCTGGCGGTCGGCATGTCGGAGATCTTCTCCACAGTCCTCGGCGGTGACGCGATGAAGGCCTTCTGGTACCACTTCGCGATCATGTTCGAAGCCCTGTTCATCCTGACCACGGTGGACGCCGGCACCCGCGTCGGCCGGTTCATGCTGCAGGACACACTGGGCAACGTCTGGAAGCCGCTCGGCCGGGTGGGCTGGAAGCCGGGCCTGTGGGGGACGAGCGCCGTGGTCGTGCTCGCGTGGGGCTACTTCCTGTGGGCCGGGGTGAACGACCCGCTGGGCGGCATCAACCAGCTCTTCCCGCTGTTCGGCATCGCCAACCAGTTGCTGGCCGCCGTCGCGCTCACCGTCGCCACCACTGTGCTGATCAAGAGCGGGCGGCTGAAGTGGGCCTGGGTCACCGGCCTCCCGCTGGCCTGGGACGCGGCGGTCACGCTGACCGCGAGCTGGCAGAAGATCTTCTCCGCCGACCCGAGGATCGGCTTCTTCGCCCAGCGGGCCCGCTTCGCCGAGGCCATCGAGCAGGGCAAGGTGCTCGCGCCTGCCAAGGACATGGACGGGATGCGGACCGTCGTCGTCAACTCCACGGTGGACGGGGTGCTCGCCGCCCTGTTCGCGGTGCTGGTGATCCTGGTCATCGGCAACGCCGTGCTGGTGTGCCTGCGGGCCGTGCGCTCCCGCGAGCCGCTGCCGACGACGGAGGCGCCGTACGTCGAGTCGCGGCTGGTGATCGGGCGAGAGCTGGTGGGCGCCGGCGCCGATGGGGGGCCGGACCGGTCGTGACGCCCGCCCGCCTGCTCCGTCTCGTCCGGTGGTATCTGCGGGAGCTCACCGGTGAGGCCGGCTACGACCGCTACGTCGAGCGGCACCACCGTACCCACCCGGGCTCCCCCGCCCTGTCGAGGCGCGCGTACGAACGGCGCCGCCTGTCCCGCC
Source organism: Nonomuraea sp. NPDC049480 (assembly GCF_044465905.1). Taxonomy (NCBI): domain Bacteria; kingdom Bacillati; phylum Actinomycetota; class Actinomycetes; order Streptosporangiales; family Streptosporangiaceae; genus Nonomuraea; species Nonomuraea sp. NPDC049480. The sequence goes on along the minus strand of NZ_JBITMD010000010.1, from coordinate 253,983 downwards.
TCGACGAGAACCCCGGCACCCGGTGCTGCTGACGGCTGGGGCGATCATGTTCCGCATGATCGCCCCAGCCGGTTCAGCCCGCCAGCGGGCCGAACTCCTTACGTGTGTCGATCTGGACGTTCTGCATCCTGTACGAGCACCCGGTGGTGCGGCAGGCCGCGTACAAGTACCCCCGGCACATTTCGTTCGTGGACGAACTTCCCGTGAGTCACACTGGCAAGATACTCAAACGGGCAATCACCCGTGTCTCATATTTCGAGAGCGATCGTCTTATTAAGTAAGACATGCCCTAGAGTCAACCGCCATGACACCTTGGGAGATGGCCGCGGTGCTGGCGGCCGGCGTGGCGGGCGGAGCCATCAACACCGTCGTCGGGTCCGGATCGCTGATCACGTTCCCCACCCTGCTGGCCGTCGGCCTGCCGCCGATCACCGCGAACGTCTCCAACAACATCGGCCTGGTCCCCGGCGGTTTCACCGGCGTCATGGGCTACCGGCCGGAATTGAAGGGCCAGCGCGAGCGCCTGCTCAGGCTGGCCTCCGCCTCCGTCATCGGCTCGCTGATCGGCGGCCTCCTGCTGCTCAACCTGCCGGAGAGCAGCTTCAACCTGATCGTGAGCGTGCTGATCGCGGTGTCCTGCGTGCTGGTCCTGATCCAGCCCAGACTCACCCGCCTGCTCGCCGCGCACCCCGGGCGCACGCACGGCGGCCCGTGGCTGTGGGCGGGCACGCTGGCCGCCGGCACCTACGGCGGCTACTTCGGCGCCGGGCAGGGCATCATGCTCCTCGGCCTGATGGGCATCCTCCTCGACGAGGACCTGCAGCGGCTCAACGCGGCCAAGAACGTGCTCGCGCTGCTGGTGAACACCGTGGCCGCCGTGCTGTACACGCTGGTGGCGGACGTGGACTGGCTCGCGGTCCTCCTGGTGGCGCTGGGCTCGACGGCGGGCGGCTTCCTCGGGGCCAAGGTCGGGCGCAGGTTCCCGGCCCCGGTCCTGCGTGGCCTGATCGTCTGCATCGGCGTGGCGGCGATTGCGAAGCTCCTTACAGACTAGAGAGGATGCTCAACCCAGTACGGGGTGCGGTTGGGTACCGAGAAGTTCGGGCCCGAGGCGGAGAAGATGTTCTGGGGTCTGTTCGAGCTGCCCTCGGGTGTCGCGACGCTGACCGTCAAGATCGGGACCTTCCGTGCTCTCCAGGTGCCCGTCCAGTAGGCCGCGATCAGCCGGTCAGCCCCAGGACGAAGGCGGTGGGGATCAGCGCGACCGTGAGCGCGACGGCCCACCAGCGGGGCGCCGGGCCGTTCCGCAGCACGGAGACGCCGAGGGGCACCAGGGCGACGGCGAGGCCGGCGAGCGCGACCAGGGAGATCGGGTCGCTGCTGCCCTTGAGCACGCCGAGCGGCAGCCCCGCCGCCGACGCCAGCGCGACGCACCTGATCACGCCGAGCACCGTGGCGCCGAGGGCCTTGGACAGGAACGCGCCGACGGCCAGCACGATCCAGCCGGCCATGATGCAGATGTTGACGGCCTTGAAGACGTGGAAGGCGCCATAGGTGTCCGCGACCGCCCGCTGCGCCGCCTCGAGCCCGAGCGTGTCCACCATCCGGAAGGCCAGGTGGCTCGCCCCGGCGTGGAACACCCGCCCGAACAGCCCGAGGACCACCAGCGTGGCGCCCCACGTGGCCCAGCCCGGGCGCGTCGCCCCGATCACGCGGGCGAGGGCGACGACCGCAGGCCACAACAGCACCGCTCCGGCCGCGTACAGACTGTAGGAGAGAACCATCTTGTCCGGCGCGGCGGCGTACGCGGCGAGCTGGCCGTGGAAGAAGTCGTCCTCGCCGGCCCGGACCAGCACCCCGGCCAGCAGCAGGAGCGGCCCGAGCACCAGCCCGGCGCCCTCGACCCAGCGGCCCGGGACATGTGTCATCGTCATGCCACCGATCCAAGCGGCGGCCGCGCTCGGGCACACGGGTGCCGGCACGAGAGTGGCCGGTATACCCAGCACTACCTGAGACCTTATGAGCTGGTATTCGGTAGCCTGCGTAGCTTGATACGGATGTGAATTCCGCGACAGAAGGGATCGAGCTGGTGCTCGACGACCCCGGCCTCCAGGCGCTCCGCGAAGCGGCGCGTCTGTCACCGGACAATCTCCCGCTCCGGCGGCATCTCGCCGAGCAGCTCCTGACCAGGGGATACCTGGCGGACGCTGAAGCCGAGTTCCGCGCCGCACTGGTGCTCGCGCCCCAGGACGCTGACGTCACGGCAGGGCTGGCGGAGGCGTTCGTGCGGCAGAGCGCATATGGTGCGGCGCTGTCGGCGCTGGAGCCGTTCCTCGCCGCGCCGGGATACCCGCCCCGCCTCGGGATCGTCGCGGCGCGGGCGCTGCTCGGGGAGGGCGAGACGAGCAAGGCGGCCTATCGCTACCACGAGGCGGTCTCACGCGATCCGTCCGTCGCGGACTCGGAGCTCGAATCCCGCATGACGATCCCGGCGGTGGCGCCGTCGGGCCCACCGGCACCGGTGCATGCGCCCCTGGAGGAGAAGCCGGGCGAGGTGGAGCGGTCGAAGCTGACTTTCGCCGACGTGGCCGGGATGGACGCGGTCAAGGAGTCACTGCGGATCAAACTGCTGCTCCCGATCCAGCAACCGGAGCTCTTCGCCGCGTACGGCAAGCGCGCCGGTGGCGGCGTCCTGCTGTACGGCCCGCCGGGAGCGGGCAAGACCCACCTGGCCAGGGCCGCCGCCGGCGAACTGGGCGCGTCGTTCGTCGACGTCGGCCTGGCCGACATCCTCGACATGTACGTCGGCTCCAGTGAGCGCAACCTGCGCGCCACATTCGACCTGGCCCGCCGCAACCGCCCCTGTGTGCTGTTCTTCGACGAGGTCGACGCTCTGGCCGCCCGCCGTTCCGACATGCGGCAGGCGCACACCCGGCAGCTGGTCAACCAGTTCCTGGCCGAGCTCGACGGCGTGGACCAGAACGCCAACGAGGGCGTTCTGGTGCTGGCGGCCACGAACGCGCCCTGGTACATCGACGGGGCCTTCCGCCGGCCGGGCCGGTTCGACCAGATGGTGTTCGTGCCGCCGCCCGACGCCGCGGCCCGCGCGGCCATCCTGCGCATCCTCTGCCGCGACAAACCGCTGGCCGAGATGGACTTCGACGCGGTGGCCCGGGCCACCGAGCAGATGGTGGGCGCGGACCTGAAGGGCGTGGTGGACCGCGCGGTGGAGGTCAAGCTCCAGCAGTCGATCAGCGCGGGCCGCCCCATCCCGATGTCCACCGCCGACCTGCTGGCCGCCGCCAAGGGCACCCGGCCCACGGCGGTACGCGAGTGGCTGGCCACCGCCCGCAACTACGTGCTGCACGCCAACGAGTCCGGCGCGTGGGACGAGCTGATGCCGTGGATCAAGGCCAAATGACGAAGGTCGACGAGTCGATCGAGCGGGCCAGGATGTTGCTGCGGCTGCGGCGGCAGGCCGACGCCGAGCGGGAGCTGCGCGGCGTGCTCGCCGTCGAGCCGCAACAGTACATGGCGCACTGCCTGCTGGCCTTCGCCCTGGTTCACCAGGGCAAGGCGGCCGAGGCGATGGTCACGGCGCGGGAGGCGATCCGCCTGCTGCCCGACGACTGGTATCCGCACTACGTGGCCGGGCAGGTGTTCTTGCACCTCGGCCTGGCCGACCCGGCGATCAACTGCGCGAAGGAGTCACTGAAGCACTCCACCGAGCACACGTCGACGTGGGAGCTGCTGGCCCGTGCCCACCATCGCAAGGGACAGTGGCCCGAGATGGCGGACGCGGCCCGGAGCGGGCTGGCCGTCGATCCACAGGTGTCGGTCCTGGTGAGCCTGCTGTCCTTCGCCTACACCAAGCTCGGAGAGGCCGAACCGGCCAGGGCCGCCGCCGCGCACGCCATCCAGCTGGACCCGGAGCACCCCACCGCGCACCTGGTAGCCGGGCAGGTGGCGCTGGCCTTCGGCGACCCCAAGGGGGCCGCCGACTCGTTCCGGGAGGTGCTCCGCCTCGACCCCGAATACGGCCCGGCCAGGGACCTTCTGGTGACGGCGCTCAAGCAGCGCAATCCGCTCCAGCGGATGTTGTCGAACCTGCGCCGCCGGTACCGCGGCGGCTGGCGGCTGGTCTTCCTGCTGCCCGTGGCTCCGCCGGTCATCGCGATCTTCATTCTCGTCGCGTTGCTGCATTGGGCGGCGTGGGTCTCCGAGTCGGTGACCGTGTTGCGGCTGGCCCGCTCCAGGGCCACCCGGCTGCTTTTCGAGCGCGCCGAGTCCCGCGTGGCCATGGCGTGCTGCGGCCTGCTGCTCGCCGGGGCCGGTGTGCTCGCGCTGGGCATCACGCTCGGCCAGGAGGCCGTCGGCACGGCGGGCGTGGCGATCATGGCCTTGATCACCCCCGTCCAGGAGTCCACGCACACCAGCTCGCCCCGCGGGCGCGGGGTCCTGTACTCCTGGACCGGCCTGCTGGTGGCGGCCATCGCCACGGCACTGATCGTCGGCTCCCAGCCCGGAGCGCTGCTGAGCGTGTACGCCGGCCTCGGCACGATCTGGCTGGCCGCCGGCGCACGGCGCTTCTTCCGCGACCACAACCGTGCCGAGGTCTGACCCTTCCGGAGCGGGCGGCGGGCGATGGCTCGGGCCTCTTTCCGGGCCATGCCGGTCCGCCCGCCCGGCGGAACCGCGGCGGGCCTCAATGTATGCGTGACGTATCCGCCTGGTACGTGAATTGTCCCGTCCGTTTCTAACGTCTCCGGTGATCCCCAAAACGCCCACAGAGAGGCGGTTCGCGTGAGAATCGGAAAGTTGAGCGACTGGCTGCTGGCCAAGGTGGTCCCGGAGCACTCGGCGCAGGCCGCGTGCCCGTGCTGGTACGAGGGCACCACGTGCCTGGTCCGCAGGTGCTGCACCTACGGTGCCTCCTGCGGTACCGGCGAGTCGTGCGGTCCCTGGCACTGCAACTGCTGCTGACGACCGCATAGATGACCATGTTCGCGTGGACGGCCGGTCTCCTCGTGGTCGCCGGACTCCTGCTGGTCCTGCTGGTCCTGCTGATCCTGCGGCGCCGGCTCGCCGTCGTCGTGGTGTCCGGCCTCAGCATGGAGCCGGCCTTCCACGCGGGCGACCGGCTCCTGGTCAGGCGGACCCGGCTGGCCCGGATCTCCGTCGGAGACGTCGTCGTGTTCGAGACGCCCGACTGGCTGGGCATCGGCGAGCCGCCGCCGCCCGAGCGGCGCTGGATGGTCAAGCGCGTGGTGGCGCTGCCCGGTGACCCGGTCCCGGACTCTGTGCGGGCCGTGGTGCCGGAGCGCCGGGTGGCGCCGGACCGCCTGATCGTCCTCGGCGACAACCCGTCGGCCAGCTTCGACTCCCGGCAGTGCGGGCTCATCGACGCCGGCACCCTGCTCGGAGTGGCGCTCCGCCGTCTGTCTTAGTGGAGGAAGGCTCCGTGGAGTACGTTGCCCTCGGCTGCCGCAGCCTGGTGGCCCTGCTGTTCATCATGTCGGCGGCGGGCAAGCTGCGCGGCAGGAGCGCGTACGCCGATTTCCTGGCCGCGACCCGCAGGCTCGCGCCGCCGTGGCCGCCGGTCCGCGTGGCGGGCGCGGCCGTCGTGGCCGCCGAGCTCGCGATCGCGGCGCTCGTCGTCGTGCCCGGCACCGTACGGGCGGGTTTCGCCTTGGCGCTGGGCCTGCTGGCGGCGTTCACCTGCGCGATCGCAGCCGCGTTGCGGCGGGCCGAGCGCGCTCCCTGCGCGTGCTTCGGCGCCTCCGGCCGCCCGCTCGGCTACGGCCACGTGGCACGCAACCTCATCCTCATGACCGTATCCGCCCTGGGACTCCTCGCGTACGCGCCCGTGACCGGCGACGTGGCGGCCATGCTGACCGCCGTCGCCACCGGAGCGGTCGCCGCGATCGTCGTGGCCCTCGGCGACGACCTGATCGACCTGTTCAGCCCGACTGCCTGACCTGGAGGTCAGCCATGCCCTATGTCGTCACGCTCGTCATCCTGCTGGGCGTCCTCTGCCTGCTGAACCTGGCGCTGACCGTCGGCGTGATCCGGCGGCTGCGCAAGCATTCCGAGGCCCTCGCCGACCGCTCCGACGACGGGCACGGGCGGCAGGCGATCCTGCCCGAGGGCGCGGTCGCGCCGCCGTACGACACCGTGGCCACCGATGGATCCACCGTCTCCCGTGATCTGATCACGCAGCCGGTCCTGGTGGGCGTCTTCTCGCCCGGCTGCGACGCCTGCCACAAGGCGATGCCGGACTTCCTCGCCTCGGCCGAACGTTTCCCCGGAGGCCCCGAGCAGGTCCTCGCCGTGATCGTCGATCAGAAGGGGGAGTCGGGACCGCTGCGGGCCGAGCTGGAGCCGGTGGCCCGGGTGGTCGTCGAGGAGATGGGCGGGCCGGTCACGTCGGCGCTGCAGGTGCAGGCGTTCCCGGTCTTCGCGCTGGTGGGCGGCGACGGCCGGATCATGGCCAGCGGGCTGCGGCTGAACCAGGTCTTCTCGTTCGCCCGGGCATAGCCGCCGTGACCTCGGAGACCACCTTCCCGGAGATCGCCGCGCCGGCGGTGGACGTACGGATGAAGGCGAGCCCTGCGGCTCTCGCCCGCGCGCTCGGGCTGGCCTGGCAGGCGGCCCGGTGGCATGTGCTCGTGTACGCGGTCCTGACCCTGATCGAAGCGGCCGTGCCCGTGGCCGCAGCCTGGCTGACCAAGTCGGCGCTGGACGTGATCGCGCACCGGACGTCGGGTTCGTCCACGCTGGTCGCGGTGGGCGCGGGACTGGCGGCGGCGGGCGTGGCGGCCGTCACGCTCCCGCACATCTCCAGCTATCTGCGCCAGGAGCTCCAGCGCCGCACCGGTCGACTGGCTCAGGACCAGCTCTTCGCCGGCGTGGAGCGCCTCGCCGGCCTGGCCAAGTTCGAGGACCCCGCGTTCCTGGACCGGATGAGCCTGGCCCACACGTCGGGCGGCGCCACCCCGAGCGCGGTGGTCTCGGGGACGCTGGCGATCTGCCGCGGGTTCGTCACGGTGCTGGGGTTCCTCGGCTCCCTGCTGGTCGTCAGCCCGCTGCTGGCCGGCGCGGTCCTGGTGGCGGCGCTCCCCGCGCTGGCCGCCGAGCTGCGCCTGTCGCGCCAGCGGGCGTCCATGATGTGGCGGATCGGGCCGATGGAACGGCGTGAGCTGTTCTACCGGCAGCTCCTGACCAGCGTGCGGGCCGCCAAGGAGCTGCGTCTGTTCGGCGCCGGCCGGTATTTCCGGTCGAGGATGAACGCCGAGCGGGTCGCCGCCGACTCAGAACGCCGCCACCTCGACCGCCGCGAGCTGGGCGTCGAGGGCGGGCTCGGGCTGCTGTCCGGCGTGATCTCCGGGGCGGGGCTGATCTGGGCCTTGTTCGCCGCCGTCGAGGGCCGGCTCACCGCGGGCGACATCGCCCTGCTGGCCACCTCGATCGTCGGCGTGCAGTCGGCGCTCGCCGCGCTGGTCCGCGAGGTGACGATGGCGCACCAGCAGCTGCTCAACTTCGACCACTACCTGACCGTGACCAGCGCCGAGCCCGACCTGCCCGTGCCCGCCCGGGCGGTGCCGCCGCCCGTGCTGAGGCGCGGCATCGAGCTCCGCGACGTGTGGTTCCGTTACTCCCCCGACCATCCGTGGTCGCTGCGCGGCGTCAGCCTCACGATCCCGCACGGCTCAGCGGTCGCGCTGGTCGGCAGGAACGGCGCGGGCAAGAGCACGCTCGTCAAGCTGCTGTGCCGGTTCTACGACCCGGACCGGGGGTCGATCCTGTGGGACGGCGTCGACCTGCGCGACCTCGACCCCGTGGAGCTGCGCGGTCGCATCGGCGCCGTGTTCCAGGACTACATGGAGTACGACCTGACCGCCACCGAGAACATCGCGATCGGCGACGTGGCGGGCCGCGACAGGCTGACCGCCTCCGCCGGCCGGATCGAGGCCGCGGCGCGGGAGGCAGGCGTCCACGACGCGGTCAGCGCCCTGCCGCGCGGCTACGACACGCTGCTGACGAGGATGTTCTTCGGACCCGACCCCGAGGCCGGGGTGGTGTTGTCGGGCGGACAGTGGCAGAGGCTCGCGCTGGCCAGGGCGATGCTGGGTGCGGAGCGTGATCTGCTGATCCTGGACGAGCCGAGTTCGGGGCTCGACGCCGAGGCCGAGCACGAGATCCACAACCGCCTGCGCCGGTATCGGGCGGGGCGTACCAGCCTGCTGATCTCGCATCGGCTGGGGGCCGTGCGGGAGGCGGACGCGCTCGTGGTGCTCGACGACGGGCAGGTGGCCGAGCAGGGAACTCACGACGAGCTGATCATGCTCGACGGTCTCTACCGGAGGCTCTTCACCCTGCAGGCCCAGGGTTATCAACCCGCCGACGCCTGATCCGATCATCGGCGCGTGAAGCGGAGCCGGAGGGGGCGGCGTGGGCAGCGGGGGCGGCGGCCCTGCCAGCCCAGTGCCGGGCCGCTCAGGCGCGGATCCCGGTTCAGCATGAGGTGGTGCAGCTCGGCCAGCTCCGGACCGGGCGCGATGCCGAGCTCGCGGTCGAGCGCCCGCCGCGCCTCGGCGTACACGGTCAGCGCGCCCGCCACGTCCCCGGTCCGGTACAGGGCCACCATGAGGTGCCCCCACAGGCGCTCTCTGGTGGGCCGCAGCGCGAGCGTCTCACGGAGGCCGCCGATGATCTCGCTGTGCCTGCCGAGCGCCAGCCGGGCCCGCGCGCACTCCTCGATCGCCAGGTAGCGCTGCTCTTCCAGCGCGTCGAGCTGGGCGGCCAGTCCGACCGTCCTCGGCATGTCGTCGGCCGCGGCGCCCCGCCACAGCGCCAGTGCCGCGGTGAGGTAACCCAGCGCCTCCTCGTAGCGGTCGCCGCCCATCGCGCCACGCCCTTGCCGTACCAGCTCGTGGAACTCCGCGACGTCCAGCTCACCGGCTTCGACGGCGAGGAGGTAGCCGGGCGGGTGCGCCCGCAGGCGGCCGGCGAGGTCCTTGCGCAGCCGGTTGGCGTAGCTGCGTACGTTGGCCAGGGCCGATTTCGGCGGGCTGTCCTCCCACATTGCGCTGAACAGCCGATCGTGAGAGACCGCGCGGTTCGGCTCCAGCAGGAGACGGGTGAGCAGGAGACGCTGTTTCATCGTCCCCAGCGGCACCATCGTGCCGTCTCGCCACAGCCGTACCGGTCCGAGGATGCCGAATCGAAGACCCATTTTCCCCCCGAACACGAGTATGGGAGCGCTCCCACGACACGGTACGTACGTGTCGATCATGTGTCAATGGCCGCTCAACCCCAGCAAGGGCGATGTGTCCGAAGTGGCCGGACGGCATGAAACTTTCAGCCGTTCTCCCAGGTCAGGGCAGCAGGAAGGGTGCGTTTATCGACGGCCACCGCGGGACGGGCGCTCGCTCACGCCCGTGCGCGCGCCAGACCGTCCCGCACCCGCGCCCAGACCGCCTCCTGGCGGCGGAGACGCGGGGAAATCCCGGGCCCGAATCGCTCCTTAGGATACGAGCGTGCAGTTCGGCATCCTGGGGCCGCTCGTGGCGCGGTCGCCCGACGGCGACGCGATCGTGGTCGGAGGTCCCCGGCCACGTGCCCTGCTCGCGCTGCTGCTGCTCGACGCGGGCCGGGTGGTGAGCGTCGAGCGTCTCATCGACGGCCAGTACGGCGACGACCCCCCGGCCGGCGCCGCCAACGCCATCCAGGCGCAGATCTCCCGGCTCAGGCGCGCCCTGCCCGCTCACCTGATCGAGTTCCACGGGTCGGGTTACCGGCTGGCCCTGGACCGGGAGGACGTGGACGCGCACCGGTTCGAGCGCCTCGTCCGCGAGGGAAGGCGGCTGCTCGCGAGGGGACTCTTCGCCGGGGCGGCCGCCCTGCTCAGAGATGCCCTGGACCTGTGGCGAGGGCCGGCGCTCGCGGACGTCGCCGGCGCGCCCTTCGCGGAGCCGCAGGCGCGGCGGCTGGATGAGCTGCGGCTGTCTGCCGCGGAGGACCTGGCGGAGGCCGAACTGGCGCTCCCCGAGGCGAGCCCGGTGGCCCCGCTGCGGGAGTTGGTGACCGCCCATCCGCTGCGCGAGCGGGCGCGGGGCCTGCTGATGCGGGCTCTGGACGCGGCCGGACGGCAGGCGGAGGCACTCGCCGTCTTCGAGGACACACGCCGGCTCCTCGCCGCCGAGCTCGGCGCCGACCCGTCACCGGAGCTGGCCGCCCTGCACCTGGAGATCCTGCGCGGCGGACGTCCGCGCGCGCGGGTGGCCCGGGTACGCCCGCCGACCCAGCTCACCAGCTTCGTGGGCCGGGAGGACGAGCTGGCCCGCATCGCCGCCCTCCGCGACGCCCGCCTGGTGACGATCGTCGGCCCGGGCGGCACGGGCAAGACCCGCCTCGCCATCGAGTCCGCGACCCGCCGACCCGCCACACCGGCCGAAGATCTGGCCATCGGAGCGGGAGGCGATCCGGTGCGCGAGGTGTGTTTCGTGGACCTGTCGCTGGTGGACGGCGCGGGAGGTGTGGCGCACGCGGCGCGGGCGGTGGACGGTGCGACGCGGGGGCATGAGGCGGGGCAGGTCGCGCCGGCGGTGCTTGGGGCGCTCGGACTTCGGGAGTCGGCGCTCGGGCCCCCGGTCGCGGCCGGGTCCGGGGCGCCAGACCTCGCCGGGCGGCTGGTGGCGGCGCTGGCCGAGCAGGACCTGACGCTCGCCCTCGACAACTGCGAGCACGTCATCGCCGAGGCCGCCACGCTCGCCCGCCGCCTCCTCGCCGCCTGCCCCCGCCTGACCATCCTGGCCACCAGCAGGGAGCCGCTGGGCATCACCGGCGAGCACCTGGTCCCGCTGGCTCCCCTGCCCACCCCGCCGCCCAACGCCGAGGACCCGTACCGCTACCCCGCCGTCAGGCTGTTCGCCGACCGGGCGGCGGCCGTGCGGCAGGGCTTCACGGTCGGCCCGGACAACCTGCACGCGGTCCTGCGCATTTGCGCGGCGCTGGAGGGCCTGCCGCTGGCCGTCGAGCTGGCCGCGGCCCGGGTGCGGACGTTCGGCGTGGACGAGATCGCCGCCCGCCTGGCCGAGCACGGCAGGTTCAAGCTCCTCTCGCGCGGCGACCGCACCGCCGCCGCCCGCCACCAGACGCTGCACGCGGTCGTGGAGTGGAGCTGGAGCCTGCTCGACGCGGAGGAGCAGGCGCTGGCCAGGCGGTTCTCGGTGTTCGCCGGGGGCGCGACCCTGGAGGCGGTCGAGCGGGTCTGCGGCGAGGACGCCGCCGGACCGCTCGCGGGCCTGGTGGACAAGTCGCTGATCGAGACCGACGGCGCGCGCTACCAAATGCTCGACACCATCCGGCTGTTCTGCGCGGAACGGCTCGCCGCGGCAGGCGAGGAGGAACGGCTGCGCCGGGCCCACGCGGCCTGGTTCCTGGAGCTGGCGCGCCGCGGCGACGACCACCTGTACCGGGCCGAGCAGCTCGACTGGCTGGCCCGCCTGTCGGCCGACAACGCCAACCTGCGGGCGGCGCTGCGCTGGAGCGTGGAGCACGACAGGGCGACGGCGTTGCGGCTGGTGGCGGCTCTGGCGATGTACTGGTGGCTGAGCGGGCGGCGCGGCCAGGCCACCGGGCACGCCGTACGCCTCCTCGGCGCGATCGGCACAGAACCGCCTGCCGAGCTGGGCGAGGAGTACGCGCTGACCGTGCTCCACGCCCCGCCTGACGCCGGGTCGCCGCATTGGGAGCGGGCGCGGGAGATCGTCGGGGCGCTGGACCGGCCGATGCGGTCCCGGTTCGGCCCGGCGTTGTGGGGGATGATCGCGGGCCCGCCCGAGCCGGCGACGGGGTGGGGGCCGCGGCTGCTGGACACGGATCCGTGGAGCCGGGCGCTGGGCAGGCTCGGCCATGCGTTGATCGCGCTGCTGAGCGGGCAGATCGCGCCGGCCGAGCGGGAACTGGACGCGGTGCTGGCGGACTTCGGCGCGGTGGGCGAGCGCTGGGGGAAGGCGCAGGCGCTCGACTGGCTCGCGCTGATCGCCGGGTGGCGTGGTGAATGGGCGCGAGCCATGGGGCTGTGGCAGGACACGATCGGGCTGCTCGAAGAGCTCGGCGCGCTGGAGGAGCTGGTGGACGTGCTCGGCCGGCGGGCGGAGGCCCGCCGGCGGGCGGGGGATGTCCGGGCGGCGCGCGCGGACTGCGAGCGTGCGGCGGATCTGGTGCGCCGGATGGGCAGGCCCGAGCTGATGACGGTGGTGCACCTGCGGCTGGGCGAGATCGCCCGTTTCGAGGGCGACCTGGCCGACGCCGCCGACCGGCTCGGCGCGGCGCTGGGCAGGTCAACGGAGACAGGCGCGTTCACGGCCACGGGGACGAGGTCACGCGTGCTGACGGCTCTCGGCCGCCTGGCCGAGGCGAACGGCGATGTGGCGGAGGCGGGACGCAGGCACCACGAGGCGCTGACCGCCGCTCTGGCATCCCCGCTGGCGACCGACCTGGCCGACGTCGCCGAGGGCCTGGCGGGACACGCCCTCCTCGCCGGCGTGGCGCCCGCCGGACACGAGAACGCGCCCGGCGCGGCGAGCCCTGCGGCTTGTGCGGCCACGCAGGCAGACGGGACGGCGAACCGCATGGCCCGGGCGGCCGAGCGGGCGGCCGTGTTGCTCGGGGTGGGGGTGCGGCTGCGGGGGACGACGGTGGCCGGCGATCGGGACGTTGCGAGGATCACCGCCGAGGCCACGGGCGTCCTCGGCCCGGAGGGCTTCGCGGCGGCTTTCGCCAAGGGAGCACGCATGGGCGGGGACGCGGCGATGGCGGTCCTGTCGGGTGGCCGCTGACAGGCGGTGGCGCGACTGTCAGCCGGTGATGGCTGCGCTGTCAGCGGCGGCGGCGAGGCTGCCGGGCATGAAGAACGCGAACATCCTCATCTCCGGCGCCAGTATCGCCGGCCCGGCCCTCGCCCACTGCCTCGTCCGCCGCGGCTTCACCGTCACGATCGTCGAGAAGGCCCCTGCCCTGCGCCTCGGCGGCCAGGCGGTCGACTTCAAGGGCGAGACCCACCGTACGGTCCTGGCCCGCATGGGCATCCTGGACGACGTACGCAAGCGCCAGACCGGCGGCACGGATCAGGAGATCGTCGACGCCAACGGCCGCACCCTGGCGATCATGCCCGGCGAGTTCACCGGCGGCGACCTCGAGATCAGGCGCGGCGACCTGTCCCAGCTCCTGTACGAGCGGACGGCCCCGGCCTGCGAGTACGTCTTCGGCGACTCGATCACCTCGCTCACCGAGACCGCGAGCGGCGGCGTGCACGTCACCTTCGAGCGCTCCGCGCCCCGCACGTTCGACCTGGTGGTGGGGGCGGACGGGATCCACTCCAACGTCCGCCGCCTGGCCTTCGGCCCCGAGTCCGACTACGTGAGATTCCTCGGCCACTACTACGCCCTGGTGGAGCTGGACGAGGGCTTCGGCGCGGTCCCGAGGATGTACAACGAGCCCGGCAGGCTGGCGGCCGTCGGCGGGCCGAAGGCGCCGGCGTTCTTCGTCTTCGCCTCCGACCCGCTGGACTACGACCGCTACGACGTCCGGCAGCAGAAGGACATCCTGGCACGCGCCTACGCGGGCATGGGCTGGCAGATCCCCAGAGTCATGGACGCGGTGCGCCGCGCCGGCAACGTCTACCTCGACTCGCTCAGCCAGGTCAGGATCGACCGCTACCACAAGGGCCGCGTGGTGCTGCTCGGCGACTCGGCGTACGGGAACACGCTGGGCGGCTTCGGCAGCGGCCTGGCCGTGGTGGGCGCGTACGTGCTGGCGGGCGAGCTGGCCGCGGCCGGCGGTGATCACCACGTGGCCTTCGCCGAGTACGAGCGCCAGCTGCGCGGATACGCCAAAATCGCCAAGAACGGCAACGCCGGTCCCTTCCTCGCCCCCGCGACCCCGGCCCGGATCCGGATGCGCAACTGGATCTTCAAGTACCGCTTCCTGCTCGGTTTGATGATGAAGATGGGCGACAAGTTCGCGACCGACATCGAGATCAAAAACTATTGAACCTTTGTCACATCAGCCGCATCCAACCCGGACATGAACAAGTTCCACCAGCTGGCGGCTCTGTCCGCCGCGGCCGTCGCCGCCACCGTGATCGCCGCCCCCGCCGCCCACGCCGCCGAACGCCCGTCGTGCCCGACCGCGTCCAAGGCGGAGACGAAGCGCTCGGACGACTCCAAGACCGACAAGCCCCCCAGGGGCGCGACGGCCATCAAGGGCGTCCGGGTGAACCGCATCCCGAAGGGTTTCACGTACGGCGTGGTCAACGTGAACAAGCACGACGGCATCACCGAGTACGGCTACAGGTGGTCGGACAACCGCGACGACGTCGACAGGAAGCACAAGTCGTTGTGGGTGCGGGTGGTGTGCTGGCCGAAGGCGCGCACACTGGCCCACCTGAGGAAGGCCCCGTTGGTGGAGGGCACGTTCGCCACCGCGGTGACCGCGAAGATCGGCGGCCGCAAGGTGCTCACCAAGGTGGGCGACGGCGCACTGGGCCACGGCCGGTACGCCGGCTGGGTCGAGCGCGACGGCGTGATCGTCACCGTGATGGCCTCCGAGCCCTTGGTCTCCCAGCTCGGCGAGATCATCAAGGGGATCAGGCTCTGAGCCGCCCGACCCCGCCCTCGACGAGAAGCCTCGGGACGCCGTCGAGCAGCGGGATGTGATCTTCCTTGGGCCCGACGTGCCACTCGTGGACCGGCACGAGACCCGGCCCGGCCAGCTCGAACCCGTCGAAGAACCGCAGCACCTCCTCATGGGTGCGGAACCTCGACTGAGCCGACGTGCCCGCCGTCGCCATCTGGAGCTGACTGATCGCCTCCGGGTCGCTCTCCGCCATCGCGTGGGAGATGATCAGATAACTGTCGGGCGCCATACGCTTCCTGAAGGCGGCCACGATGCCGGCGGGGTCCTCCTCGTCCATGACGAAGTGGAGCACGCCGATCATCAGCACGCACACCGGCTGCTCGAAGTCGATCAGGCCGGTGACGTGCGGGTCGGTGAGGATGTCCGCGGGGCGGCGCAGGTCGGCCCGCACGGAGGCGATCCCGGGGGCGTCGGCCAGCAGGACCTGGGCGTGCAACCGCACCACCGGGTCGTAGTCCACGTAGATCACCCGGCAGGAGGGGTGCACCTCGCGGGCGGTCTCGTGGATGCTGGGCGAGGTCGGGACGCCGGTGCCCAGGTCGATGAACTGGCGTACGCCCTGCTCGGCGAGGTAGCGGACGGCCTCCACCTGGAAGCGGCGGTTGGCCCTGGCCACGAGGCGGGTGTCAGGGGCGACCGCGAGGAGCTTCTCGGCGACGGCGCGGTCGACGGCCAGGTTGTCCTTGCCACCGAGCAGGTAGTCGTAGACCCGGGCGGAACTCGGGATGCTCGGGTCGACACCGGGCGGAACACGTTCTAGCTCGGTCACGAAAGGCCGTCTCCTTAGCCACATGCAGCGTAGAAGCCATCCTACTCTGACGCACCGAACCAAGTTCCAGACGGTTTATTTTTCACAGAATCGGCCAGACGTACGGCCAGGCCCCGTACGCGCTCCGCCGGCAGCTGATCGACCGGGCTGCCGAGGCGGGATTGTACTGCCTGGCAGGACTGTAAATACAGCCGAAGGACCGATGCGCTTTGACCTCAGGCCTGTGCATCCTGGTGGGGAACGGTCCCATCTGAGAGGAGTCACGAGGGCATGGAGAACGCGGCAGGCCGCCCGACCGTGGTCTTGGACAATGGCGTGGTCGGCAGAGTCATGCTGGCTCATCCTTATCGGCGCGACCTCGTGCTCGTGCTCGGTATGGACGGTACCCTGCTCAGTTGCCAGCTCGACGACATCGCCTGCGTGGTCGGCGGGAAACCGCTCTGCCGCGACGGCTGAGCGGCCTGAGTCGATCAGCCGCGCTCCACGATGCCCTCGATGAGCCCGGCGACCGCGAAATCGTTGGTGAGCCGGTTCTTGGTGACGGCGACGGCCACCCCGGTCGCGGTGTCGGCCCATGCCGCGCTGCCGCCCGCGCCGGCCATCCCGAACACCGTCGGCTTCTCCTCGGCCGTCGAGGTCACGCCGCCGATGGCGTACCCGAGCCCCCATGACGAAGGCATGCCGAACACCTCGTCGACGCCGCCGGCGACCACGGCCGTCACCTCGCGCAGCCGCTCGGCGGAGATCAGCCGCGTCCCGTCCACCTCGCCGAGCAGCGCGGCGTACATGCGGGCCATGGCCCTGGCGGAGGTCTTGCCGCCCGCGGGGATGTCGGCGGACAGGTAGTCGGGCCGGTTGCCCAGTTCGGCGTTCGGCATCAGCGTCATCGGGCCCGCCTTGAACATCGGCAGGTCGTCCGGCATGTCCGCGAACGCGGACATGTCCATGGGGACGTCCTCCAGTTCGGCCAGCCGCGCGTGCTCCTTCTCCGGCATCCCGAAGTAGAGCTCGTCGGCCACGCCCAGCGGCGTCGTCACGTCCTCGAGCAGGACCTGCGAGATCGGCTTGCCGGTGACCCGCCGGACGATCTCGCCGACGAGGAACCCGAACGTGTACGCGTGGTATCCGACCTTGGTGCCCGGCTCCCACCACAGCTCGGCGTCCTCCAGCGCGGCGACCATCTTGCCCCAGTCGCACACGTCCTCCGGCGTGGTGTCGAGCGGCACGCCCGGCACGCCCGCCGTGTGCGACAGCACGTGCCGCACGGTCACCCCCTCCTTGCCGTGCCGGCCGAACTCCGGCCACAGCTCGGCCACGGGCGTGTCGTAGCCGAACAGGCCCCGCTCGACCAGCACGTGCGCGACCGTCGCGGTGGCGCCCTTGCCGATCGAGAAGTTGTAGAAAGGCGTGTCGGGGGTGACGGGCCGCCCGGTCTCAGGGTCGGCCACACCCGCCACCACGTCCACGATCTGCTTGCCGTCGCGATAGACGGCCACCTGGAGCCCGCGTTCCTCGCCGGACTCGACGAGCTTGTCCGCGGCTTCCTGCACCTGCTTCTGGAGGTCGCTCATGACGATGCCTTTCTCTCTCGCTCATTGGAACTAGACGGTACAGTACTGACAACAGTACGGAACTGTCTAGTACTGTGCTTCCATGACAGCGGAAGAAGACAGCCGGACCGCACGCAAACGCCGGCAGATCCTGGAGGCCGCGCGGCCGGTGTTCCTGCGCAACGGCTACGTGGGCACGAGCATGGACGAGGTGGCGGCACTGGCGGCGGTGTCGAAGCAGACCGTCTACAAGCACTTCACCGACAAAGAGCAGCTCTTCACGAGCCTCATCCTCGACACCACGGGCCAGCTGGACGCGCTGACCAAGATGATCACTGCGGCGCTGGACCAGGGCGACGATCCGGAGAAGGGCCTGCGCGAGCTGGCCAGGCGGTTCCTCGACTCGCTCATGCAGCCGGACGTGCTCCGCCTGCGCCGGCTGATCATCGCCGAGGCCGACCGTTTCCCCGACCTCGGCCGGACCTGGTACGAGCAGGGCTTCGACCGCGTGCTGGCCACCCTGGCCACCACCTTCACGGGCCTGGCCGACCGCGGCCTGCTGCGCCTGGACGATCCGTGGCTGGCCGCCAATCACTTCATGGGCCTGCTGCTGTGGATCCCGGTGAACAAGGTCATGTTCTCCGGGGCCGGCGACCACTACACCCAGGCAGACCTCGACCGGCTCTCCGAGGCGGGCGTCGCGGCGTTCCTGCGCGCGTACGGGGCTACCGGTTCAGGAACTTCTTGATCCCGTCGGCGAGGGAGGCGGCGATGCGCCGGCGGAAGGCGGGATCGGACAGCTTGGCCGCATCGCCTGGGTTACGCATGTTGCCGCACTCGATGAACACGGCCGGCCGCTTCGACAGGTTGAGCCCGCCCAGGTCGGTGCGGGTCTGCAGGCCGTCCTCACCCCGGTAGTTCGAGTACGGCAGGCCGGTGCCGGCCCGGTAGGCGTCGCGCACGGCGCGCCCGAGCCGGCGGGACGGCTTGACGACGTCGTCGTTGTGCCCGGGCAGCAGCCCCGGCATGATCACATGGAACCCGTGACCGTCCGGCACCGCGCCGTCCGCGTGGATGGACAGGACCGCGTCCGCCCTGGCCTCGTTGCCGATGGCGGCCCGCTCGGTGACGCACGGGCCGACGCCCTTGTCGTCGGGCCGGGTGAGCACGACCTTGGCTCCCATACGTTCCAGAACCGGCTTGAGCCGGCCGGCGACGTCCCAGGTGAAGGCGTGCTCCTGGTAGCCGTCGTCGGTCTGCGTGCCGGTGGTGTTGCAGGCCTTGCGGCCGGTGATGACGTCGACCTGGCGGTTGATCTCCTCCGGGTGGGAGGCGTTGCCGCCGTTGTGGCCGGGGTCGATCACGACGATCTTCCCGGCCAGGGCCCGTCCGCCGGGCGACGGGGTGGGCGACGGCGCCGCGGGAGGCGCCGTCTCGCGAGCGGCGGGGGCGGCGTCGCCACACGCGGTGGACAGCGCGGCCAGCGCAGTCAGTGCCACGAGGTACGCGCGCATGCTTCCGACCGTACCGGGCGCGGGACGGCAAGCCCAGCACCGCTCTGACCTGCTATTTCATGTCGCGGCGCAGGAGCGCTCAGCGGCGGCGCCACAGCAGGACCGCGCCGTCGCGCGCGGCCCGCTGGTACGGCGGCAACTCATCGCCGTACCAATAGACCTCGACCTGCGGATCGCGCTCACCCGACTGGGCCAGCTCCGCCTGGGCCTCCAGCGTCAACTTCCAAACCGGCACGCCCGGCTCCACCTCGGCCAGGTAGACCCGCCGCCGGCGCACCGGCCCCGACCGCCAGGCACGCCAGACCCCCACGACGCCCGAGTGCTGGCCGAGCGCGTCGGTCACGAGCTGGTCGGTGAGGTCGAACAACCCCTCCAGCCGGCCGAACTCGGCGGGGACGCCGTCGCTCAGGTCGAGACCCGCGGGCACGCGTACGGGATCGGCCGCGTCGGGGAAGAAGCGGTGAACACCCGCGGGGACGACGTCGGCGATCGCCACCCGGTCCATGGCCGCGGGCTCGGCGTCGATGCCCAGCGCCACGAGCAGGTCGCGCAGGATCCCGATCTCCCACACCGTCAGCGGGGCCCCATGCTCGACCACGGCCATCGTCAGCGTGTCCGGCAGGTAGGACAGATCACCTTGGGCCAGCATGGCGCGGGCGCCGGTGAGCACCTCGTCGGAGACCTGCCCGGCCAGCCGCAGGAGCAGCCGGTGCACGCCGGCGTAGAGGTGCCAGGCCCTGTCGTCCAGCTCGCCCCACCCGGCGCTCACGTCAGCCCTCCTCCATGATGATGATCTCGTAGGCGTGGGGAATCTCGGGGATGACGCCGCGCCAGGACATGTCCGCCATCAGCCGGTCCGCCTCCGCGCGCACGCTCGCGGCCAGTTCGGGATCGTCGACCCGGCGGGTGAGCGAATGAGGCGGGAAGACCGCCTCCTCGTCCACCGCGTACGAGGAGAACACCGAGACGTCCCTGGCCTGCTGCCCGGTGAGCCGGTAGACGACGAGGACCTTGCGGTTGCCCGCCGGGTTCTCCGCCATGAAGCGGATCGCGACCTCCATCTGCCTGCTCACGCTGAGGAACTCCCTGGCCGTCCCGTACGGATACGGTTTCGATCCGTAGACCGGCGAGTGGAGCGGCGTGATCCAGTCGCCGCGGTACGCCCGCACGGGAGCGTCGGGCGAACCGACCGCGGGCAGCTGCGTCATGGCTTCGTGCACCATGTCGGCGTGCCGGCGCATCTCGTCGAACAACCGCGGCGTCACCTGGCCGAGGCGCTCCTTGATCGCGTTGAACGCCGCCCGCGCCTCCCTGCGCGCCTCCCTGAGCTCCTTGCCCACCTCACGTGCCTCGTGCGTACGTCCCTCCGCGCGAAACTCCTCGAGCCGTCGGGAGGCCTCCTCCGTACGCCGGACAGCGTGGACGTAGAACTCGGCGAGCGGGTTCAGGGGCGAGGTCGAGTCCAGGTTGGCGTCGCCCACGTGCAGCATGGGGCGCAGCGCCATGGGGAGCGGCAGCGCCTTCGTGTTCGCGGCGAGGTTGTCCAGGTAGTGGCCGACCAGCGTGTTGACCTTGTTGACCATGCCGTGCTCGACCAGCGACGGCGACGAGCCGGGGGTCCAGGGGTGGGTGCGCGTCACGTTGTTGATCAGATAGTGGCTGTGCCTGGTGTAGACGGTCAGCGCCATCACGTGTGCGGGCGACAGCCGCTCGCCCAGCGCCCGCACCTTCCCGGGGTCTGCTGGATCGATGCCGTTGCGGTGCAGCCAGCCCGCGAGGTCCGGGTCCGTCACCCGGCCGCTTTCGAGCTGGGGCCAGAGGCGGTCGCGGAGGTAGCCGATCTCGGGGTGCTGCGTCTCTGAGAAACCGGCGGGATCGGTGGCGTTCGCGAAATATCTGGACTCGTGCGGGAACATGCCGTCGGGCAGGATCTCGCGCCGGAGCGTGCCCAGGTCGAGACAGGGCAGGTTCCGGTAGAAGTCCAGGGCGGTGGCCCAGGCGCCGGGCTCCAGCCGTACGCCGCCCACGTCGGCGATCTGCGCGCCCCTGAGGACCTCGAACAGCGAGTGGTTCTGACCCGGCAGCATGCAGGCCATGACCGCGCCGAGGAAGCGCTTGTTCATGCTGGGTCCCAGGGTGAGGAACTTGACCGCGGTGAGCACCTTGGCCGCGGTTCCCGAGATCCCGTCGCCCACGGGGAGGTCCTCGTTGGCGATCTTGCTCGCCCGCCGGCTCGACGTGGTGTCGTCCAGCGCGACGCCTTCCCCGTGCTGGGTGCGCCGTATCGCGTCGACGTCCAGGCCGGCGGCGCGGGCCCGATCCCAGGCTTCGGTGTCCATGATGTCGAGCAGGGCGTTGCCGAAGACGTACGGGTTGCGCCGGTTGTAGTAGGCGGCGTTGACAAAGGCCGTCACCAGCTCGCGCACGTTCGCATGCTCGAGCAGGGCGTCCACGGTGGCACCGCCTGTGCCTGCCTCCTCAGAGGTGATGGAATCGTCGGCGAAGAAGACGCTCTCCACGCGCCGGGCGAAGTCCGCGGGGCCCTCGTCCGGCCGTCGCGGGGTGAGGTCCATGAGGACTTCGCGCATCCTGCGCAGCGCGGTGCGGGCGCCGTCGAGGGCCTGCGGGCTGTTGACGTAGTACGCGCCCAGACGCTGCTCGAGCCTGCCGGCCTCCACTGACCAGCGCGGATCGTTGTGGAACCGCTCGGGGTCGAACGGAATGCGTACCTTGTCGCCGCGCCTGCCGTCCGGGGCCTGGTCGGGCACGGTGGGGAGATCCGCCTGACGCGGCACCGCCCCAGCGCCCCGCTCGCCCGCCGAACGCGGCGGCTCGACGTCCGGCCCACCCGCCGCGTGACGAGGTGTCGCGACATCCGGCCCACCCGCCGCATGACGAGGTGTCGCGACATCCGGCCCACCCGCCGCATGACGGGGCGGCACTACGTCCGGCCCACCCGCCGCATGACGGGGCGGCGCGACGTCCGCCGCGCCCGTGGTCTGGCGGGGCGGCGCGGTATCGGCACGTTCCGGGGCGGGACGGCGCGGCTCACCGTCCGGAACGGCGGACTGATCGGGCGCTTCCGTGGCCGAATCGGCGAACCAGCTGAACGAGGTGCCCTGGTCCGAGCGCACGGCCGCGTCCGAGTCCGGCTGGGGACTCGTCACGGAGCCGGGCGCATCGTCCGCGGCGTGGCGGGCACGGCCGGAGGCCGGGTGGTGTCCCGGGGCGTCGAGAGTGTCGAGAGTGTCGCCGAAGCCGGGACGAGGGTCCCGGGGGCCGGGAGGAAGATCTCGGTCGAGTGCCACGGATGATCAGGTGTCACCGGCGGGCGAAAGCTCCGCCCGCTCGTAGTCGCGGGCGGGCTCCACGGGGCCGGGGAGGAACGCGTCGAGCGTGGCACGTTCCCCGAAGACCGCCTCGAAGGGCACGCCGTCCGGGATGAGGGGCGTCAGGAGCCGCCCTCCCTGTTCGGTGACCGCCGCGGTGGCCCAGTCGACCTGCTGGTTGGCCTCCCCCGCGAGCTCCTCGATCGCCGTCTCGAATACGTCCGCCACAGATGCACCTTTCGTACCTCTAATGCCAGATGACACCACGCTACTGGGAAGTGAACGGATTGCGGGACGAATGGGAAATCTTAGACGGCAGAAGGCCTCCCCAGCCAGACGGCTTTCCTTGCCTACCTGGCCGTCCACCGACACGGAGAGCGACCTCGCCACTCCGCGGGGCAAACTGGCTCGTTCCACGAACCCAAATGGATAAATACGGATAGTCGTCCACCAGGATCTAACGTGAAATGGGCCTACCCGGACGATGGCATTCTTGATAGACATTTCCGCTGGCGGCTATGCACTACCTTCTCAGCCCGTCATCCCTTATAAGCATAGTGAGCGGACCGATTTAAGGTGCTTGCCGATGATTTCTTCCTCGTCGCATGGGATACGACCGGCTCGGGCAAGCCGCGCATGCACCTCCAGGGAATCGCACTGGGCCTGGCCGGGGCGCTGATCGCGGAGCTGGTGCTGGCGCAGCGGGTCGCCGTGCGCGGGGTGCGACTCGGCGTGGCCGACTCGCGGCGGGTCCAGGAGAGCGTGGCCGACAAAGTGCTGTCCGAAATCTGTAATTCCCCACAACATACCGATGTGCGTACGTGGCTCGCTTACCTCGCGCAACGCTCGATAGCGGATGTGAGCGGGCGGCTGACGGCGGTCGGGCTGGTCCAACGGGAAACCCCGAAACTCCTCAAGCGCAAACAACCCCGCTTTTCCTCCAGTGATTTCAGCCGAGCCATGTGGCCGGCGACACGGCTGCGCCTGGCGCTGGTCCGGTGTGAGCCGCTGTCGCCGCAGGACATGGCGCTGGCCACGCTCGTGGACGCGTGCGACCTGACCGACACCGTGCTGGACGACCCGGCCGACCGGCGGGTGGCCCGCCAATACCTCACCACGCTGCTGGCCGCCATGCCCCCGCCGCTCAGCGACCTGAGCCGCCAGGTCAGCGCGGCCGTGGGCGACGCCGTGCTGACCTACCGCATCTGACCGGCCCTCCACCCCCCAGAAAGGAACACGATGCGTACCGCGAGAACCGTCGCCGGACCCGATCCGATCTCCGGCGCCCTGGCCGCCGACCGGCTCGGCGCGCCCTCGGTCGTCTATTTCGTCCTGTCCGCCGCGGCGCCGCTGACCGTCGTCGCCGGGGTCGTCACCACCGCGTACGCGGTCACCGGGATCACCGGCCTGCCGATCGCTTTCGTGGTGGTGGGGATCGTCCTGGCGGTGTTCGCCATCGGATACGTGGCGATGGCCAGGCACATGGCCAACGCCGGCGCGTTCTACACCTACATCACCCGGGGGCTCGGCCGCCCGGCGGGCATCGCGGCCGCCTGGGTGGCGCTGATCGCGTACAACGCGCTGCAGGTGGGACTTTACGGCGCGTTCGGCGCGGCGACGACTCCGCTGATCGAGCAGTGGTTCGGGGTCACGCCGCCCTGGTGGGTGGTGTCGCTGGTCGCGTGGGCGCTGGTGGCGGCGCTGGGCGTGATGCGGGTGGACGTCAACGGCCGGCTGCTGGGCGTCCTGCTCACCGCCGAGGTGGCGGTCATCCTGCTGTTCGACTTCGCCGACCTGATCAACCCTGGCCCGGCGGGCGTCTCCATGGAGGCGCTGGCACCCGGCGCGCTGTTCGCGGACGGCGTGGGGGCGCTGCTGGTGATCGCGACGCTGGGGTTCGTGGGGTTCGAGTCGTCCGTGGTGTTCTCCGAGGAGAGCCGCGAGCCCCGGCGCACCGTGCCGCTGGCCACGTACTCGGCGGTGGCGATCATCGCCTTCGTGTACGCGCTGTCGTCCTGGGCGATGACGGTCGCCACCGGGCCGGGCAACATCGTGGCCACGGCGCAGCGCGACCAGGCCGACACCATCTTCGCGCTCGCCCAGCAGCACCTGGGCGCCACGGTGGTGGACATCGCCCGGGTGCTCTTCGCCACCAGCCTGTTCGCGGCGATGATCTCCTTCCACAACACCACGGCCCGCTACTTCTTCGCGCTCGGGCGCGAGCGGGTGCTGCCCGCCGTGTTCGGCCGTACGCGGGCGCGCAGCGGAGCGCCCAAGGCCGGCTCGATCGCGCAGAGCGTGTTCGGGCTGGCGGTCATCGCGATCTACGCGGTGCTCGGGCTCGACCCGCTGGTGCAGCTGTTCTTCTACGGCGGCTCGTTCGGCGGGTTCGGGGTGCTGCTGCTGATCTTCGTGACGTCGATCGCGGTCATTGTGTTCTTCCTCCGCGAGCCGAGCGGCGAGACGGTCACGCGGCGGCTCGTCGCTCCCGTGCCCGCCGCGATCGCGCTGGCCGTGATGGTGTGGCTGGCGCTGTCCAACTTCGCGACGCTGCTGGGGGTGCCCGAGGGCGACCCGCTGGCCTGGATCCTGCCCGCGATCTACGCTCTCGCCGCGGTCGTGGGCGTGATCTGGGCGCTTGTGCTGCGCTCCGGGCAGCCCGCGGTCTACTCTCTGGTCGGGATGGGCGCCAAGGCGGCCGCCGCCCAGGACACCGTCTGACCGAGAGGAGACCTGGGCCATGGGAGAGACCTTCACGATGCGGCCGGACGTCCGGCGGGCGACGGCCGAGGACGCGACGCAGGTCGCCGAGCTCATCGCGACCGCGTTCGCAGAGCTCAAGGCGGTGAGCTACCTCGTGCCCGACCGCCGGTCCCGGCACAAGATCCTCACCGCGAACTTCCAGATCTTCGTGGACCACGCGCTCGAACACGGCGAGATCCACCTCATCGACGACGGCCCGGCGGTCGCCGTCTGGTTCCCCCGGCTCGCGCCGCTGCCTGTCCCTCACGACTACGACGTTCGCCTGGCCGAGTGCACCGGCGAGTGGGCAGACCGCTTCCGGGTGCTCGACACGCTGTTCGAGCAGCACCATCCGGGCGAGCCGCACCACCACCTGGCGTTCCTGGCCGTGCACCCCGACCGGCAGAACCAAGGGCTCGGCTCG
The DNA here is from genome assembly GCF_044465905.1 of Nonomuraea sp. NPDC049480. Lineage (NCBI taxonomy): Bacteria > Bacillati > Actinomycetota > Actinomycetes > Streptosporangiales > Streptosporangiaceae > Nonomuraea > Nonomuraea sp. NPDC049480. Next base: position 228,952 of record NZ_JBITMD010000010.1, on the reverse strand, counting down.
TCCCTCCTGAGGCACCACCATGACCGGATGAACGGCATGCCGGCGTACCTGGAGGCCAGCAGCACGCGCAGCCGGGACCTGTACGCCAGGCACGGCTACCGGACGCGGGAGCCGTTCGCGCTGCCGGACGGGACACTGTTCTGGCCAATGTGGCGACCGGGAAACGGCCCTGCACCGGGAAACGGCCCTGCACCCGGAAACGACCGTGCACCCGGTGACGCGTGATGAAGGCCCCGAGGGGACGGGCGGGGCCTTCGTGTGAAGACGGTTACAGGCCGGTCATCTTCAGCCTGACCCTGTAGTCGTATTCCGTCGGCTGGAACCCCTCAAGGGTCTCATCCACGATTTCGGTCTCATCCGTGTCGAGTCCGGCGCACGTGGCGCCGAATGCGGTCACGATGCCGAGGCCGTCGCCCTGCCCCCAGATCGGCCCGTCGGCTTCGCGCAGATTGAAGGCGACGTTCTCGGTGGAAGAGATGATCGCGGTCGGGTTCTCGAAGTCGGCGGGGTCCCCGTCGTCGCCGGACCTCATGGGGTAGTGCGTGTCGTCGAATCTGGGGAACAGGTTCCCCTGGACTATGAACCGGAGCTCGTCCTGGCCGTCCCGCTCGGCCGGACTGCCGGCGTCGATGTCGTACAGTTCCACACGGCACGTGGCGGCCATGGCGGCCGCCGGAGACGCGGCCAGGACCACTGGTGCGGCCAGGCCTCCTGCCAGCGCGAGTGCGGCGATCGTCTTACGAGAGCGCATGCTGTTCTCCCTCGAGATGCTGACGCTTCGCGACCTTCGCGAAACGCGGCATCAGGGTGGGAGAGGCATCGTGAGCGCATCGTTAGACCGCAGGTCAGTAGCACAGAGCACATGCTCTCCGTGCCCTTTGACACAGCCAGGCGGAAGGCTCGCGTCTAGTCTCCTTCAGGTATGGGAGACTCCCTCACCCTGCTGCTGCTCGGCACGCCGGAGCTGGTCGTCGACGGGGCGCCGGTGGGCATCCGATCGGCCAAGACCCGGGCCCTGCTCTGCCACCTCGCAGCCACGCCGGGTGCGCGTTCGCGGGCGGAGCTGGCGGCGCTGCTGTGGGGCGAGCGGCCCGACGCCAAGGCCCGGGGCAGCCTGCGGCTGGCGCTGACGGAGCTGCGCAGGGAGGTGGGCGGCTGGCTGGAGATCACCCGGGAGCAGGTCCGCTTCCGCGCCGACGACACCTGCTACGTGGACCACCGGCAGCTCGCGCAGGGCGTGACGGTGGCCGCGGCGCTGCGGCTGTGGCGTGGGGAGTTCCTGGACGGCGTCTCCTTCCGCGACGCCCCCGCCTTCGCCGAGTGGCTGGAGTCGGAGCGGCACCGGGTCCGGCTGCTGCTTCGCGACCTGCTCGTACGCACCGGGCCCGCCGCCTCGGACGAGGTGGTGCGGCTGGCGCGCATCGTGACCGAGCCGGACCCGTTCGACGAGGAGGCGCACCGGCTGCTGATCGCGTCCCTGGCCCGGGCGGGCAACCGGGCCGGGGCACTGGTCTGTTACGAGGAGCTGCGCCGGCGCCTGGCCACAGAGCTGGGGGTGGACCCCGCGCCCGAGACGCGGGCGCTCAGGCAGGAGCTGGCGCCGAGACCTGCGCCGCGCGGCGGACGGGGCCTTGCGCGGGGACCTGTGCCACCAGGCCATGCTCCCCTGCCCGTCCCCCGCACGGAGCTGATCGGCAGAGACGCCGAGATCAGGCATCTCCGCACCCTGCTCGCCTGCGAACGCCTGGTCACCCTTCTCGGCCCGGGCGGCATCGGCAAGACCCGTCTCGCCATCGCCGCGGCTACGGACGGTGAGTGCGATGTCGCGTTCGTCTCCTTTGTAGGCGTGCGGCCGGAAGCGGCCGTGACCACGCTCGCCCGCCGTCTCGGCGTGGACCTCTCCCCGCCTCGCCCCGCGGTGGAGCTGCTGCTCGCCGCCCTCGCCGGCCGCTCGACCCTCCTCGTGCTCGACAACCTCGAGCACCTGCCCTCCTTCGACGTGGTGATCGGCGAGATCCTGCGCGCCGCTCCGGGGGTCCGCGTGCTGGTGACCAGCAGGCGGCGGCTGGAGCTGTCCGATCAGCTGATCGTCCCGGTGGAGGGCCTGCCGGGTCCGGCCGCCGAAGCCCTCTTCGCCGCGCGGGCGCTGCAGGCCCAACCGGCGTTCGATCCCGATCGCGAGGCCCCGCTGGTCGCCGCGATCTGCTCCGCGACCGGCGGGCTCCCCTTGGCGATCGAGCTGGCGGCCAGCCTGCTGCGCGCCGTCCCGTGCGCCGACCTGGCCCAGCGCCTCGGCGTGGACCCGGGCCTGCTCTCGACCTCCGGGCCCGCCACCCGCTCCCGGCATGCGAGCATGCGTACCGTCTTCGAGACGTCCTGGCACCTGCTGGACCCGGCGGCGCAGGAGGCGCTGGCCGCCCTGTCGGTGTTCGGGGGCGGCTGCACGCTCGGCGCGGCCCTGGAGGTCGCCGGAACCACCCCGGACGTGCTGGTCCGCCTGGTGGACCACAGCATGATCCACCTCACCCCTTCCGGCCGCTACGCCCTCCATCCCCTCATCCAGCAGCTCGCCGCGACCCACTTGAAGGACCCCCGCGTACACCAGCGGCACGCCCGCCACTTCGCCCGCCTCCTCGACGAGCACGCCACGGCCCTCCAGGACGGATCGGACACCGAGGTCACCCGCGTGCTGGGCGTCGAGATGGACAACATCAGGCTGGCCTGGGTGTCAGGAAAGGCGTGTTTCCTGGACCACTACTGGACGTTGTGCCTGCGTTTACGCCTGTACGAGGAGTCGGGGGCCATCGTCCGGCGGCACCTCGCCCGCATCCCGGAGGTCCCCGAGCTGCGGCACCTGCGTGCGCGCCGGCTCAGGATGGCGGCGGTGAGCGAGCACCAGCTCGCCAGGGAACGCGAGGCCACCCGCCTGGCCGGGGAAGCGCTCGACACCTTGGGCGAGCCGCTGCCGACCTCGTCCGCCGGCCGCACCGCCGCCCTGGTGGCCGCCGCCGCGCGACAGACCCTCTATCGCCTTTTACCTGCCCGCCGGTCCGCGCCCCGCCTTCCATCCACCCAGCAGCCCTTGCCCCATCTCCTGCCGACCCGGCCCGCGGACGCCGCCGGATCGGAGGCGGCACAAGCACTGACGCTGCTGGCCCGGCTCGCCTTTCTCCAGCAGGATCTCACCACGATGCTGGTGACCTCGCTACGCCAGCTCAACGCCGCCGACCGCGCATCGGACCCCGCTCTGAAAGCCGAGGCGTACGCGAACTTCGCCACCATCGCCCACCTCGCCCGGCTCCACCGCCTGGCCACCCGCTACGGCACGCTCGCCGACCGCGCCCTGGCCGACATCCGGCACCCCACAGACGCCGCGAATCGCGCCCGGCTGGCAAGAGGGCTCCACCAGCTCTATACGGGCGCGTTCGAGGCCGCCCGCCATTCGTTCGCCGAAAGCCGGGCCAGGACGTTCGACCCTCGGATGGCGGAGAACTGCGCGGGGATGCTCGCGGAAACCGCGCTGTGGCAGGGGGACTTCGCCGGCGCCGCGAGCCTGTTCGCCGAAACGGAGGAGCTGGCGGTCGCCCGGGTGGGCGGGGACGACATCGGCCGCCATTGGTGCCTGACCGGCCGAGCGGAGGCACTGCTGCGCCTGGACAGGGTGCCGGTGGAGCGGATCAGGGACGTGTTGGCGGCCGCCCGCGCCTCGGTCGAGCGCCGCCACACGCACGCGAAGGAGCTGGGCCTGCGTGACGGCCCCGCCGCGCAAGTGACCCAGCGCCTGCGCCTTCTCACCGCCACCGCCCGCCTCGACCTCCGCCGGCCGCCCACGCCTGGCTTGGCCTGTGCCCCGCACGACCCCATGAGTGACGGTTCCGAGCGACGGGAGCCGGTGGGCGAGGGCCACGCCAGGGCGTGGGACGCGCTGGTCCAGGCACTCGCCTTGGCGGCGCGGTTGCCGGCAGGGCAGCCCGGCATGCTGGAGTGCTGGGCCGGACTCGCCGAGTTGCTCTGGGATGCCCACACCCTCGCCACCGGCCTGCGGATCGACGAACCGCAGGAGCGGGCGAGCGCGCGCCTGCTGCACGCCCATCTCTCCCGGTACGCGGCCCACAACCCCGGTGCGGCGGCCAGGATCGGCTGGTCCCGGGCCTTGGTGCTGGCCACGGCGGGCAAGGGCAAGGCTGCCCTGAGGGCGGCGGAGCAGGCCGCGACCGCCGCCGAGCGGCTGTCCGCGCCGTACGACCGCCGCAGGGCGGAGGAGGTGGCCGGCCTGGTCGCCGGGGATGAAAGTTTCACAGTCTTCCTCGGCCGATAGTCGCGAGCCGTTGACGGAGGGGCGGTGGGAAAGGAGGATCGGATCCTCTCCTATTGGGAGCGCTCCCAACTCTCCAGAGGACCTTCATGACCCGATGCCGGGCCGCCTTACTGGCCCTCCTCACCATGGTCGCCCTGTCCCCCGTCACGGCAGCGCACGCCGACGAGGGACCCGAGCAGATCGTGAACGGCACCTTCGACACCACGACCGCCCCCTGGTGGGGCACCGCCAACGTCACCCTCACCCTCGACGAGGGACGGCTCTGCGCCGACATCCCCGGCGGCACCGCCAACCCGTGGGACGTCATCATCGGCCAGGACAACATCCCGCTGGTGGAAGGCGAGACCTACGCCTACGGGTTCTTCGCCTCCGCGACCCCCGCCAAGGTCGGCAGGGCCCTGATCCAGCTCCCCGTGGACCCGTGGACGCAGTATCTGTCGGCCGCTCCGGAGATGAGCGGCTCGGGCAACAGCTACTCCTACACGTTCACCGCCCCCGCGTCGCTGCCGAACGCCCAGGTCGCGTTCCAACTGGGTGGCAGCGCCGAGCCCTGGAGGTTCTGCATGGACGACGTGTCGCTCAAGGGCGGCGCGGAGCCCGAGGTCTACGAGCCGGACACGGGCCCGCGCGTCCGCGTGAACATGGTCGGCTACCTCCCCTCAGGTCCCAAGAAGGCCACCGTGGTCACCACCGCGACCACCGCGCTGAACTGGGAGCTCAAGAACGCCGCCAAGGAGACCGTCGCCAAGGGCACGACCACTCCCAGAGGCGTGGACTCCAGCTCGGGGCAGAACGTCCACACGCTCGACTTCAGCGCGTACCGCAAGCCGGGCCAGGACTACACGATCACGGCGGACGGCGAGACGAGCCGGCCGTTCGACATCGCCGCCGGCATCTACGACCAGCTGCCGGCCGACGCGCTGAAGTTCTACTACACGCAGCGCAGCGGCATCGAGATCCTCGACAGCCTGCGGCCGGGGTACGGCAGGCCCGCCGGCCACGTCGGCGTGGCCCCCAACCAGGGCGACGTCAGCGTGCCGTGTCAGCCGGGCGTCTGCGACTACACGCTGAACGTCAAGGGCGGCTGGTACGACGCCGGTGACCACGGCAAGTACGTCGTCAACGGCGGCATCTCGGTCTACCAGCTCATGGCCGCGTACGAACGGGACAAGGCGGCCTTCAAGGACGGCCAGCTGAACATTCCCGAGAGCGGCAACGGAAGGCCCGACATCCTGGACGAGGCCCGATGGGAGCAGGAGTTCCTGCTGAGCATGCAGGTGCCGGACGGCAAGCCGTTCGCCGGGATGGCACACCACAAGATCCACGACCAGAACTGGACCGGCCTGCCGCTGCTGCCGCACCTCGACCCGCAACCGCGCGAGCTGCACCCGACCTCTACGGCCGCCACGCTCAACCTGGCCGCCACGGCGGCGCAGGCGGCCCGGCTGTTCGCCCCCTACGACGCCGAGTTCGCCGCGAAGAACCTCAAGGCGGCCCGCAAGGCGTGGGCGGCCGCCAAGGCCAACCCGGCCAGGTACGCCGACCCCAACGACGGCACCGGCGGCGGCGCCTACAACGACGACAACGTGACCGACGAGTTCTACTGGGCGGCCGCGGAGCTCTACATCACGACCGGTGAGAAGGAGTTCAGGGACTTCGTCCTGGCCTCACCGCACCACACCGGCGACGTCTGGCGGGATCGCGGCTTCGACTGGGGCAACACCGCCCAGCTCGGCCGCCTGGACCTGGCGACCGTGCCCAACGGACTGCCCGACCGGGCACGGGTGCGGCAGTCGGTGATCGAGGGGGCCGAGAAGTACCTGGCGATCCAGAAGGCGCACCCGTACGGACTGCCGTACAACCCGCCCGACTTCGACTGGGGCTCCAACAACCTGGTGCTGAACAACATGGTCGTCATGGCCACCGCGTACGACCTGACCGGGCAGGAGAGATACCGGGCGGCGGTACGCGAGGGCATGGACTACATCCTGGGCCGCAACGCGCTCAACCAGTCGTACGTGACCGGCTACGGCGAGGTGGCCTCGAAGAACCAGCACAGCCGCTGGTACGCCCACCAGCTCGACCCCGCGCTGCCCAACCCGCCGCGCGGCACGCTGGCCGGCGGCCCGAACTCCAGCATCCAGGACCCGCTCGCGCAACGGCTCCTGCGAGGCTGCAAGCCGCAGTTCTGCTACATCGACCACATCGAGTCGTGGGCGACGAACGAGCTGACCATCAACTGGAACTCCCCGCTGGCCTGGGTCTCGGCCTTCCTGGCCGACAAGAGCGAGCGGTCGGACTGCCGGGTCCGCTACTCGGCGCACGGCTCGGGCACGTTCACCGGCCAGGTCGTGATCGAGAACACCGGCAAGCACACCGTGGACGGCTGGACCCTGCGCTGGTCCTTCCTGAGCGGCCAGCGCGTCCGGCACGGCCTGGGCGCGGCGCTGTCGCAGTCGGGATCGGTGGTGACGGCCAAGAGCTCGGGCAAGATCAGGCCGGGCAAGTCCGCGACCTTCGGTTTCGTCGCCGTCAACGCCTGGGGTCCGAACCCGGCGCCCGAGGTGTTCAACCTGAACGGCGGCCGGTGTAGGTGATCCAGCACGCCCGGCGGCCACGCGTGGGCCGCCGGGCGTTGCGGACGCTTCGTTCAACGGAATACTGTCGGCCTCATGCCGAGGGGAACGTCAGAAGTCAGCGAGCCGATGTTCTTCGTGCTCGCCGCCCTGCGCGCGGGACCGCTGCACGGGCACGCGATCAGCAAGGCGATCAAGGAGCTGTCGGGGGGCCGGGTCCAGCCGTCGGTCGGCACCCTGTACGGCATCCTGGAGCGCCTGAACGAGCGCGGAGTGATCGCCGTGGACCGCGAGGAGGTGGTCAACGGCCGTAACCGCCGCTACTTCAGGATCACCGACGAGGGCCAGACGCTGGTCGAGGCCGAGGCCCGGCGCATGCAGGCGGCCGCCTCGCTCGTCCTGCGACCGGCCGGCTCATGACGGCCGTCACACCGGATGCCGCCCCATCCGCACTGGAGCGGCGCTACCGCAGGTTGTTGCTGGCCTACCCACCGCACTACCGCGCGGCGCACGGTGACGAGCTCCTCGACGTCCTGCTGGCCGATGCGGCAGGACGGAAGGTCCCGCCGCTCAAGGAGACGTGGGGCCTGCTCGTGGGCGGCGTGCGCAGCCGCATCATCCACCAGGCGACGGGCAGTGCGTGGGCGGACGGCCTGCACCTGGCCGTCACGGCGGTGGCGGCGGCGCATCTCGCGGCCCTGTTGCCGTACGCGGGCACGCTGCCGGTGTGGACGCTGCTGTCGGCGCTCGCGCTGCTGGCCGTCCTGCGCGGACGGGTGGTCGCGGCGGTCCCCCTCACCTTCGTCACCGGCGTCAAGGCGCTCGCGATCGCGAGCGGTGAGCAGCCGTTCGACGTCACTCTCCTGCCGGTCTACCCGTCGTGGCTGAGCGGACAGGCGCTGTTCGCGGACAGCGACCCGTTCGCGGTGGCGGCCGGTTACGCGGTGACCCTGATCGGCCTGCTGGTGCTCGCCTCCCGTCGTCAAGCGCTCAGGACCCGGTCGTGGTGGTGGGTGGCGGCAGCCCTGGCGGCCGCGTGGGCCGGTCCCGCGTGGATGGCCGAGGAGCGCGGGTTCCCGCTCAGCCTGAGCAGGATGGCCGTGGAGGCGGCGGCGTTCGGACTGGCCACGGCGAGCGCCTATCTGGCACGCGACCACCGGTGGGCGCTCGCGTCGGGCGTCTACCTGGCTGTGGCTTCCGGTCCGTTCGTCATGCACGCCGAAAACCTGACCAGGCAGCACCTGGCGTACTGGGGCGTGCTGGTCCTGCTGGTCGCGGCGACCGCCTTCGCGCCCTTCCACCGTCGGCGGCACTGCCTGGATTGACCATGCTTCGTTAAACGTAGTATGTTCGGGGGCATGCCGACAAGACTCCCTCCGGGTCTGGCCGCGCTCTGTCTCGCCGGGACGGCAGGTTGTGCCTCCACGACGGAGACCCGATCCGCGCCTGAACCGACCGGGGACAACAGGGCCGACCAGCCGCAGCGCCTCCAGTCCGGCGTCGCCGCGCCGCACCTCCCACCCGCCACCGCCAGGCAGCATGCGAACAGAGAGATCAAGGCGGCCCTGGACGATCTGGAGTGCGGCAAAGACTTCTACGCCGCTTACGAGCCGAAGAACAGGGAGATCAGCGAGCGGGTCTCACAGATGTTCGGGAGAGGGCCACTCTGATGACGTCCATGCGGATCTTCCTGGTCGCCACGGCGCTGGCCGCGCTCTCCGGCTGCGGGGGCGCCGCCGAGAGCGCGGCTCCGGCCTCGCCCACCGCGGCCCAGGACAAGAGGCACCAGCTTGAAGCGGCCAAGTCCGACTGCATGAAGCAAAAGGGCTTCAAATACGTCGCCTACGTGCCGCCGAAGCCCGCGGAGAGCGAGGAGGAGCGCCGCCGCGCTGCCGGCGACTACCAGGCAATGCGGAAATACCGCGAAAAATACGGGTACGGCGTGTTCGCCATGCACGTCTACCCCAAGGAGATGGGCAACCCGGCCGTCAGGCCCGACAACCCCGAGATCGACCCCAACTGGAAGATCCAGTCCGGGCTCTCCAAGGCCCAGATGCAGGCCTACAGAAAGGCGATGGACACCTGCTCGGCCACGGCGGCCGATCAGGTGCTCGGCCTGAAGGTGAAGTCGGAGATGGACCTCTACAAGGCGCACGGCGTGGCCGTCAACCGAGCGATCAAGAACGCGGTCAACGGTGACCCCCAGCTGATGGAGCTGGCCGCCGACATGGCCACGTGCCTGAAAGGCAAGGGCTACGCCGTCACCGACACCGCGCCTGACGCCATGTCCGACCGCGGCCAGACGGTGTTCCGCGACCAGGAGGACAAACTGGGCCGCGAGCAACGCGACGACGTGCCCGACGTCGCTCCTCCGGTGAAGGAGGGCGAGCTCCCGATGTACTACGCGCCGACGCTGACTGCCGACCAGGCCAGGCCGTACCTCAACAAGGAGATCAAGGCCGCGCTCGACGATGTGGACTGCGGCAAGGACTTCTATCCGGTCTTCATACCGAAGCAGTCGGCGATCACGCAGCAGATCAGCGAACAGTTCGGCATGTGACGGCGGCCCGTGAAGTCCCCACGCAGGCTCCTCACCGTCATCCTCGCCGGCGTCGTGATCATCGCCGGTGCCGGTTGGGCGCTGAGCACCCGGTTGCGCTCCCCCGCGGACGAGGCGGCCCGGCGCGCCGCGCCGAAGCCCTCGCTCGTCACCGCCGCCGTCGAGCGGCGCAAGCTCGTCAGCACCGTCGTGCTCAGCGGGACGCTGGAGTACGGCTCGCCGCTGCCCATCAGCCTGGCCGGCGCCGTCGGCGGCACGTCCGAGCTGCAGCGGGCCACCCGCGCCCCGCGGCAGGGCAGGATCAGGGAAGGCGCCGTGCTGATGGAGGTCAACGGCCGCCCGGTGTTCGCCCTGCGCGGCCCGGTGCCGATGCACCGCACGATCGCGCCCGGCACCAAGGGCGACGACGTCGAGCAGCTGCAGCGCGCGCTGCGCAGGCTCGGGTACGGCGGTTCACGCTCCGGAACGTTCGACCGGCCCACGATCGCCGCCGTCACCAGAATGTACGAGGCGAAAGGCTACGAGGCCCAAGAGCCGACGCTGACCGACCGGCAGGCGTACGACACACTGCGCAAGGCCGTGCAGACGGCGCAGGAGACGCTCGCGACCGAGAGAAAGGTACTCGACCAGGGGCGTGACGTGTTCCCGCTGAAGCTCAAGGTGCGCAACGCCAAGGCCGACCTGGCGGCGGCGAAGAGGGCGCTGGAGCAGGCGGAATCGCGGCGGCTGACGCCCGAGGACGAGACGAAGCTGGCGGCGGCCGACGCGGCGGTGCGGGCGGCTCAGGAGAAGCTGGCGGAGGCCGAGCAGGCGCTCGCCACGGCCAGGAACCAGCCCACCAGCGCCCCGTCGAGCACTCCGGGAGCCACCGCCACGCCGCAGCCCACCTCCGCCCCGGCCGCCGACACGGAGCTGCTGGAGATGCGGGTGGCCAACGCCGAGGCGGATCTGGCGGCCGCCCACGAGGCCCGCGGCCGGATCCTGGAGGAGGCCGAGCAGGCCCGCAAGACGAAGCTGGAGGAGCTGCGGAAAACCGTGCGCACCGCCGGGGAGACACTGGCCACGGCCGAGCAGGGGCTGCGCCAGGCCAGGCAACTCTCCCCGACCCGGCTCAAGGTCGCCAACGCCGGGAAGGACGTGGCGGCGGCCAAGGAGATGCTGGCCGAGTTCGCGCGCACGTATGGAACCTCCGTCCCGCCCGGCGAGGTGGTGTTCCTGCCGAAGCTCCCGGCCCGGGTACACAAGAGCGAAGTGAAGGCGGGGCAGCGCATCGAGGACGAGGTCGCGACCGTGACCAGCTCCGTCTTCATGGTGACGGGATCGGTCGAGGCGGCCGAGTCTGAGCTGCTGCGGGCAGGCATGAAGGCGGAGATCGAGCTCGACACGGGCAAGACGCACCCGGCGACGCTCACCGCCGTCGGCGACAAGGCCAAGATGCCCGGTGCTCAGCAATCCACGGACGGCTCGCAGCCGGTCCTGCTCACGCCGGCCGCGATGAAAGGACTCAAGGCGGGAACAGCGGTGACGGCGCGGATCACGATCGGCGCGACCGAGGAGCCGGTGCTGGTCGTCCCCTTAGCCGCCGTGATCACCTCGGCGGACGGCAAGACGCGCGTCCGGATCGAGTACGCCCAGGACAAGACCAGGGACGTCGAGGTGCGCACAGGCCTGGCCGCCGACGGGAACATCGAGGTCACAGGCGCGCTCAAGGAAGGTGACCGGGTGGTGGTGAGTGATGCCTGAGCCGGTGATCTCGTTGACGGACGTCCGCAGGGAGTTCCCCGCGCAGCCCCCGGTCCGCGCGCTCGACGGCGTGACGCTCCGCGTCGACAGGGGCGACTACCTGGCGATCGCCGGCCCGTCGGGCTCCGGCAAGTCCACACTCCTGAACGTGCTCGGGCTTCTGGACCGGCCCAGCTCGGGCAGCTACCGCCTGGACGGCACCGAGACGACCACCCTGCGCGACGGGGCCAGGACCAGGCTGCGCGGCGAGCGGATCGGCTTCGTCTTCCAGTCCTTCCACCTGCTCTCCCACCGAAGCGTCGTGGAGAACGTGATGCTCGCCGAAATATACCGGAGCAGAGGAGCTCGGAGGGAGAGAGCGCAGCCAACGAGCTCCGAAGCGGCTGCGACCATCAGCACAGCCGGGCAGGCGCGCGGGGGCAGGCGGGAGAGGGCCCTGGCGGCGCTGGACCGCGTCGGGCTCGGGCACAGGACGGGCTTCTCGCCCGGCCGCCTGTCCGGGGGCGAACGCCAGCGCACGGCCATCGCCAGGGCCCTCATGGGGGGACCTTCCCTGCTGCTGTGCGACGAGCCCACCGGCAACCTCGACAGCCGCAACACCGAGGCGGTGCTCGACCTGTTCGACGAGTTGCGGGCGCACGGGCTGACGATCGTGGTCATCACACACGAGCACGAGGTCAGTGAGCGGGCCGAGCGGCGGGTCCGGATCACCGACGGCGTGCTGGTGGAGGAGTGATGCACCTCCGCGACCTGGTCGGCGAGGCGCTCGCCGGCATGCTCGCCAGACCCGTGCGCGCGGCGCTCACCACGCTCGGCACCGTGCTCGGCATCACCACGCTGGTCGTCACGCTGGGCGTGTCGGCCACGGCGGGCAACCAGATCGTCGGCCGCTTCGACGCGCTGGTGGCCACCGCCATCACGGTGGAGGTGCCGGAGGCGGAGCACGTGCCGCTGGTGCGATGGGACGCGATCGACCGGCTGACCAGGCTGCGCGGCGTCGAGTCGGCCGCCGCCGTGGCCGACTCGAAGGACAGTACGAACCTGTCCGTACGCTCCACCGACATCGTGGACCCGACCAGGGTCACCGCACAGACCCTGACCGTGCTGGCCGCGACCACCGGGCTGCCCGAGGCGGCGCGCGGCCGGATGGTGCGGGGCAGGTTCTACGACGCCGGGCACATCCAGCGGCGTGACCGGGTGGCCGTGCTGGGCGACCAGGCGGCCGAAATGCTCGGCGTCACCAGTCTCGACCGGGCACCGGCGATCTTCATCGGGAAGCACGCGTACACCGTGATCGGCATCCTCGGGGACCTGCGTCGCGAGCGCAATCTGAGCACCGCCGTGATGGTGCCGCCCACCGTGGGCCGTCAGTTCGGACTGCGCGACGTGACCCGGGTGCTGGTCAACACCAGTCTGGGCGCCGCCGGCCTGATCGCGGGCCAGGCCCCGGCCGCGCTCAGCCCGGAGAACGGCGACATGCTGCAGGTCGTCGCACCGCCCAGCCCCACCAGGGCCCGCGACGAGGCGCAGGACGACGTCAACGCGCTGTTCCTGATCCTCGGCCTGGTCTCGCTCGTCGTCGGCGCGGTCGGCATCGCGAACGTCACGCTCGTCACCGTGATGGAGCGGGTCGCCGAGATCGGCCTGCGCCGCTCGCTCGGCGCGGCCCGGCGGCACATCGCCGCCCAGTTCCTGCTGGAGTCCACGCTGATCGGGCTGACCGGCGGTGTGATCGGCGCCAGTCTGGGCGTGGTGACGGTCGTCGCCGTGTCCGCGGCCAAGCAGTGGACGCCGCTCCTGGACGTGCGACTGGCGGTGGCCGCGCCCGTCGCGGGAGCCGTGGTCGGGTTGCTGGCCGGGCTCTATCCGGCGCTGCGGGCGGCCAGGATGGAGCCCGTGGACGCGCTCAGATGATCCGTTCGGCGCCGTGACGCGTCCGCCGTGACGCGTCCAGGGGCATGGATCCGGTGATTCGTGCTCCTGCCGGTGCTCGTCCTGGCTCTGGGCGCCGGACCGAGAGCATTGACCGGGAGCGTGCGGCGGAATTATGTTCGGTCGTTCGCCGCCTCGTGTCACGAAGGAGTCCGAGTGAATCTGCCCCCGACCGGACGCACGCCCGAAGACCTGCTGGCCGAGGTGGCCGGGATGAAGGAGCACGACTTACCGGTGCGCGGCGGGCAGGTGACCGCCTACGTGTACGACACCGGACGGGCCGAGGTCAACGACGCGGCGGCGCGGGCGTACTTCGAGATGCTGGAGGTCAACTGTCTCGACCCGACCGCGTTCCCGAGTGTGGTGGAGATGGAACGCCAGGTGGTCGGGGCGGTGGCCGACGTGCTCGGAGGCGGGCACGGGATCTTCACCAGCGGCGGCACCGAGTCGATCATGCTGACCGTGAAGGCCGCCCGCGACCTGGCCGGGCGCGGCAGCCCGAACGTGGTGGTCCCGGTCACCGCCCACCCCGCCTTCCACAAGGCCGCGCACTACCTGGGCGTCGAGGTCGTCGCCGTGCCGGTGGACCTGGAGACGTACCGGGTGCGGGCGCGGGACGTCGAGGCGGCCGTCGACGAGAACACGATCCTCGTCGTCGCCTCGGCGCCCTCCTACCCGCAGGGCGTGATCGACCCGATCGAGGAGGTCGCCGCCGTGGCCGCGGCGGCGGGCGTGCCGTGCCACGTGGACGCGTGCGTCGGCGGGTGGCTGCTGCCGTGGCTGCGCGCGGCGGGCGCGGCGATCCCGCCGTTCGACCTGTCGGTGCCGGGCGTCACGTCGATCTCCTGCGACCTGCACAAGTTCGGGTACGCCCCCAAGGGCGCCTCGGTCGTGCTCTTCGCGGATCCCGCGATGCGGCGTAAGGCGTACTTCGCCTCGGCGGCCTGGCCGGGGTACACGATCATCAACGCGACTGTGCAGAGCTCCAGGTCGGCGGGCCCGCTCGGCGGCGCCTGGGCCACCCTGCAGGCGCTCGGCCGGGAGGGCTACCTGGAGCTGGGCCGCGCCACGCTGGAGGCGACGCGGCGGCTGCGCGAGGGCATCGCGGCGATCCCCGGGCTGCGAGTGCTCGGGGAGCCCGAGTCGTCGCTGGTGGCGTTCGGCGGGGAGGGGGTCGACGTGTTCGTGCTGGCGGACGAGGCAAGGGGGCGGGGCTGGTTCCTTCAGCCGCAGCTGTCGTACGCCGGCATCCCGGCCAACCTGCACATCACGGTCACCGGGGTGACGCTGGCCGGAGTCGACGCCATGCTGAAGGTGATCGCCGAGTCGGCCGCGGCGGCCGTCGGACGCGGCCCGGTCGTGCTGCCCGAAGGGCTGGTCGAGCTGGTGGCGGGCATGGACCTGGAGGCGCTCGACGACGCGACCTTCGCCGAGCTGGCCGCCTCCGTGGGGGTGGACCTCCGGCCGGGGGCCGGTCAGCCGGAGATGGCGGTGGTGAACGCGGTGCTGGACGCGTTGCCGGCGGCGAGCAGGGAGGCGGTGCTCGTGCGGTTCCTGTCGGTCCTCTACGCCCGCTAGGCGGCCGAGATGATGGCCAGGCCCAGGCACATCTCGTCACTGGTGCCGTCGCCCCACACCACGTACCGAGGCGGCAGCTTCCGCAGTTGCGGCAACTGGGCCCGCAGGCCGGCGTCGTGCGTGCAGGTCACCCGTACCACGTCGCCCTTCTTGACCTGGACGGGCGCGGGAAGCACGCGGAGCGACTGGTCGTCGAAGTTGTAGTTGGGCACGTCCAGGATCGTGCGGGCCTTCGGTGTCCCGGGGTTCAGCTCCATCTTGATGGAGCGCCCGAGCAGGTGCATGTGACCGGCCGTGGCGTGGACAACGGCGGGGCCCTGGACGGGCAGGTCGCAGTGCTGCGTCGGTCCCGGCTTGACCGGGCCGCAGAACTCGGCCAGCTCGGTGGAGCTCTCCTGGACGTCCTTGCCGAACCTCTTGCCGACGTCCTTCACGGCGGCGTCGCGGTCGCACAGCGGACCGGACTCCTTCGGCGTGCAGGGCAGCTCGACCGGCCCGGGGAACTGCGCGGTGAGCAGCGGCGTGAGTGGCTGCTCGGTGAGCCGGAGCCGGATCCCCGAGCGGTCGGTGCCCGGCTTGCCGTCCACGCCGAGCAGGTTGTAGTGGACCTGCATGACGAGCCGGCCGCCCGCCGGGAGCTCGTAGCCGTACTTCGGGTCGAGGAGCGTCTCGTTCGTGCCCGGGGCCCAGTGAGCCACCCAGGACGCCTCGTCGATGCCCGAGTCGGAGAAGCAGGTCCAGCCCTGTCCGGGGCTGTCGGCGTCGAGCTTGCGGGCCTGCGCGGCCTGCTGGGGGCCGAGCCTGAAGAAGATCGCGTGGTGGACGAGGTCGACGTTCTGGGGCTGGAACTGCGCGCCGGTCAGGAACATCGACTTCGCCAGCTTGGGATCGACGAGGAAGCAGCGGTAGTCGTCGGTGCCGCCGTTGGGCGGGCCCGGCGTGTACGGCTCCGCCATCGTCAGGTTGACGAACCGTTCGCCGGCCCGCAGCGGGGACGCCATGGGCGTGGACGTGACGGCGTGTCCCGAATGGCTGGCACGACCGGCCGGGGCGGCGGTGCTCTGCGCTCCGCACGAGGCGAGCAGGACGACCGAGACAAGTAAGGCGGCCGTCCGAACGAGTCGATTCATACCTTCAACCCTGGCCGAACCACGGCGGCCGGGCATCCTTCCGAGGGACGTTTGGCGATCGTCCCGCGGGATGACTCAGGTCTACGACTCTGGTCGCTCTACTCCGCCAGTTCCCCGAGTTGCCGCCGGGCGAACGAGCTGATCTCCTCGTCCTCGGCGGTGGCCGCGTGCCGCAGAAGGTTCATGTCCTCCGCGTCGGACAGGTGCGCCGCGGCCGCCGCGGCGAACAGCCGGGCAACCGGATCGGGTCCCTCGAGCCGGGCGACGATGTCCCGGGGGTCGGGCTCCTCCTCGCCGTCCAAGCGGATCAACCACTCGACCAGTTCCTTGACCTGGCCGGGCTCCAGGGCTGCCGCCCCGGCCGCCAACTGGTCGTCCGCGGCCTCGGCCAGGAACTCGAGAACCTTCCCACGGATGGCCCGCTCGGGATCCCGGCTCAGATTCATGACCTGGGCGATGACAGGCCCGTGCGCGGCGTCGGTGCTCAACAGCACGACCTCGATCGCGAAGTACCGCACGCGGCGGAGCGGGTGGGCGAGCAGCGCCGGGACCTCGTCCAGCAGCGGGGCGGCGCGCTCTCCCAGCTCTGACAGCAGCCAGGTGCCCGTCCCCACGGCCGCGTCGTCGCCGCTGCGCAGGAGCCTTTGGAGGTTCTCGACGGGGTATCCCGCGAACAGCTCGCTCAGCAGGTCGTTGGCCGCCGGACCCACCACGGTGTCGTCGGCCGAATGCGTGCGGATGCGCTCTATCAGGTCATCGCCTGCTTGCGTTTGCATCTACTGTTGTCCCCCCCATCTCCGCTGCATGTCCTCTTGGACCCTCCTGAGGGCTTCCCTCTCCATTTGTATCCGGGTCCTGTGCCCGGCCTCCTCGCCGAGCACCCTCTGCTCCGTCTCCCTTCTGCTGATGCTCTTCATCAGCTCCCGCTGGGTCTGCTCCGCCTGCTCTTTGGTCATGCCCCTGGTGTCGCGGGGAAGGTCACCGTGGACTTTTCCTGACGAGTCCCGGCGGACCTGGCCTCCGCCCCCGCTGCCTCCGCCGCGGCGGCCTCCGCCACGACGGTTGTTGCTGCCTCTTCGCGCATTGTTGTTGTTGCGGCCCATGGTGGCGATGTAGTCGCGCACGTGGCGAGGGCCGGTCATCGCCCTCGGACCGATGGTGGGGCCGCCGGCGCCGGCCAGCGCCGGGGTGCCGCCCGGGCGGCCCAGTCCGCGTAGGTCGCCGAAAATGCGGCTCCAGACGGACGTGGCCCGCTTGCCGAGTAACGGAGCCAGCTGCCGGGCCGTGCCCTCGCCGGCCTCGCGCAGGCCCCTCGCTGCGGCCTGGCGGGCGAGGAGCATGCGGGCGGTCGCGGCCGTCACGCCGACCGCACCCCCGAACGCCAGCAGTTGGGCGACGCTGACCATCGCGCTGGCCGCCTGGGTGCCCACGACCACCTTCGCCGCAGTCACCACGGATGCCGTGCCGTCGAGGGCCACGGGCACCACTCTCGCCGCGGTGGACGCCTGGGAGATGTGGCCGCCGCCGTTCCCGGTGGCGTTCCAGCGGTCGGCCAGGACCGTGGCGGAATCGCCGCGGTACGTGACCTGCGTTCTGCGGACCGTCGTGTCGGCCTCCGCGCCCGCGCGCTCGGAACCGGCCGACACGGTACGCCAGGCGGCGGCGTCCTTCTTGATCTCGTCCTCGTCGATGTTCGGCCAGGGGACGCCGAGCATCTGCACGAACCCCGCCACCTCCGGCGGAAGCATCAGACCCATGTGCTGTTTCCGACGTTTGTGCTGTTTCCGACGTTTGTGCTGTTTCCGACGTTGTAGATGTTCGCGTCCTCGGCGGCCTGTGTGTTCCTGCCGACGGCGTCCAGTCCTTCGCCGGTGCCGGTGATCTCCGATGACACCCCGGTGAGGGCGGCGAGTCCCCAATGGGTGCATTCGGCGTACGTGGCGGTGATCACGCCGAACAGTCCGTCGTCGCCCCACGCCGCGGCGCCGTTCGCGCGCTCCTTGAGCCGCTGGAGCGCGGCGTCGTAGTCCTCCCCAAGGGTCCTGATGTCCGAGGCGTTCCGCCCCGCCGCCCCCAGAGCAATCTCAAGTCCCGTCATGCCCAATGACCATATCGGGACATGTCAGTGAATGAGCAAGATTCAAGATTCATGAGATCCACATCTCCCCGTCAAGATCGAGTCAGGATGTGTCTAAACTGGGCGGCCAGTCCGTTCATCTGACCGCCGGAGTCCGACATGCAGACACCCGCGCCGGAGCACGACGCCGAATACCTGGCCGCCTACCTCGACCAGAGCCGGCAGATCATGCGTGACCTGCAGGCCGCCAGGGCCGCGATCAGGCAGGTGGAAGGCCGCGCCGAGAGCGGCGACAGCCTGGTCATGGCCGTCGCGGACGGCCAGGGCGGCCTGACCCGCCTGCGCATCGACCCGCGAGCGCTGCGGCTCAGCGAGCGGGAGCTCGGCAGGAAGGTGACGGCTGTGCTCCAGGAGGCGCAGGCGAACGCCGAGCGGCAGGCCATGGAGATCGCGGACAAGGTCAAGGGCAAGGCCCTGCCGGAGCCGCTCGACGAGACCTTCATACGCCAGCGGGTCGAGCAGGCGACCCGAGATCTTCTTCTCTGAGGTGGAGGCAAGCGTGTTCGGCCCGCAGATCGACCCCGGCAACATCAGGGACAAGGACCTGGACGAGGCCGGCCGCCAGGGCGAGCGCATGCTGGCCTGGCTGGAGACGGCGCAGGAAGAGCTCAACAAGATCGTCGGCACGGGAACGGGACCGACCGGGTACGTCAAGGCGTCCGTGGACCCGAACGGCCGGGTGCTCGACGTCGCCTACAGCGCCCGCGCCATGAAGCTGACCAGCCACGAGCTGGCCGATGAAACGCTGGCCGCGGTGCGCGACGCATGCGCGGACGCCCAACGCCAGACCCACGACCTCATGCGCGCGGCCCTCCCCGGTTATGACCCGGTGGAGGCGACGGCCCGTCTCGAACGTCTGCTCAACGGCGACCCGCACTGACCGACGGGGTCAAGGGGCGACGGGGTCACGGCGGCGACGGGGTCACGGCGGCGACGTGGGCAGGGTCGCCTCGACCTGGAAGCCTCCACCCTCCACCGGCTCCGCCTTCAGCGTCCCGCCGGCGAGCTCGACCCACTGCCGCACGTCGTACAGGCCCGTGCCGCCCTCCTCGCCGATCGCGGGCTGCGGCTCGTCCGGCGGGGTGTTGCGCACGCTGATCCGCACGACGCCAGGTGAATACCGCACCTCCACCCGGGCGTCCGCGCCCGGCGCGTGCTCGCACACGTTCGCCAGCGCCTCCTGGACCACCCGGTACGCCGTCCGCCCCACCGCGCCGGAGACAGGCACCGGCGTCCCGGTCACCACCAGTTCCACCGGCACCCCTGCACAGGCCGACTCGGAGATCAGCGACCGCAGGTCGGGCAGCGGCAACCCCAGGTCGAAGCCCTCACCGGTACCGCGCCGCAACAGCGCCACCATGTGACGCAGCTCGTCCAGCGCCTCGCACGCCGTCTCCCGCAACTCCTCCGCCGCCGCCCTGGTGCGTTCGTCGGCCGAGGCCACGGCCAGCGCCCCGGCTTGCAGAACCATCCGGCTCACGCGGTGGGTGACGACGTCGTGCATCTCGCCGGCCAGCCGCTCGCGCTCCACCCGCTCGGCCCGCTCCTCCAGCGTCCGGCGCAGCCGTATCCTGACCTCCGCGTACAGGCCGTACACGGCCGCCAGCACGATCGCCGCCTCGGTCCGCAGCACAAGCGGCGCGGCAGCGGGCCACTCGGCCGGCAGCAGCACGGCCACGGCGAGCGTGAGCACCGGCAGCCACTGCGGGACGCCGCGATGCCGCTCGGCCGGGAACGCCATGGCCCCGTACACCGCGAAAGCGCCCGCGGGCGGCCACACCAGCACGCCGTCCAGCGGCGGCACGGCGGACGGGGCCAGAACGCTCAGCACGGGCAGCGCGACCGCCGTGCCCACGGTGATCCACGCGACGGTCAGCGGCGCGCGCCGCATCCACAGGATGGGGATCGCGGCCGCCACGAAAATCGCCAGGAGCGGGCCCGGCGCGCAGATCGTCAGCGTCAAGCCTGCCGCGACCAGGACCGCGACCACGTCGGCAGGTCGCGGACGGGCACCGTCCACCGGCTCATCGTACGATCACCGGCGCATCGTGCCCAGACTCAGGCACCGCCTTCGCCGCCGGTTGCGGGCCGGGGTTCACAGCTTGGTGATGCGGACGGCGTCGGCGATGACGTACCCGGTCGTGGAGGTCCAGCGGCTCACGCCGACCACGTTGTACGTCCCCGCCGCCAGCGCGTACGTCCCCAGCACCCGCCACTGCCCACCCCCCGACCGCTGGTCCACGGTGACCGTCTGGTTGCCGCCGGACGCGGCCACGATGTACGGCGTCGCGCTGTTGTACCCGGAGTTGGCCGGATACCACACCTCCACCCGGTAGTTCCCCGTGCTGGGGATGGCCGCACGGAACCAGGCGGGGTCGCTGGAGGAGACCGGTTCGGCGAAGCGGTAGTCGGTGCCGTGCAGCTGCGTCGAGTACGTGGAAGTGCCCCAGTTCGCGCCGGCGCTGAAGCCGGACCCGGCGTTGTCGATCACCACGCTGAACGAGCCGCCCGGCGCCCCCGCGACTTTGCCCGCGCTCGGCGCGCTCTCCTGGTGCGTGCGGTTGAGCGCGGTCACGTAGTACGTCTGCGTCCCGCCGGCGGTCGTGTCCGTGAACGTGGTCTGCCGGGTGGTCCCAATCAGGTTGCGGGCGTCGGCGAAGAAGCACGGGTCGGCCGTGGACGGGGTGCCGGCGACGCGGTAGACGGCGTACGAGGCGCCGGAGCCGGTCCAGGAGAGCTGGACCCCGTTGGATCCCTGGGTGGCCGAGGTGATGGCCGGCGCGGCGGGGGCGGCGGCCGAGCCGCGGGCGGGCAGGAGGGCGGGCCTGGTGTAGTGGGCGTTGACGAGCCTGGTGATCGCGCCGATCCGGTCGGCCTTGACGTCCTTGGCGCTGAAGTACACGTCGCCGACGATCTCAGGGTGCTTCCTGTTGTCGGTCAGGTGGTCGCTGAGCTCATTGGGGTCCTGCCAGGCGGCGTCCTCGCCGGAGGCGCCCGCGCGGTAGGCGGCCTGGCCGACGACGAGCTGCACGCCGGTGTCCCGTACGACGTCGGACCACCAGGCGGTGAGCACCTCGTACGCGGCGGTGGAGAAGCCCAGGTGCCAGTAGATCTGCGGCGAGATGTAGTCGACCCAGCCCTGCTTCACCCACTGCCGGCTGTCGGCGTAGATCGCGTCGTACGACTGCAACCCGGACGTGCGCGAGCCGAGCGGGTCGGTACCGGCGTTGCGCCAGATGCCGAACGGGCTGATGCCGAAGGACACGTGCGGCTTGGCGGTGTGGATGCGCTGGTCGAGCTCGCGTACGAGGAGGTTGACGTTGTTGCGCCGCCAGTCGGCGATGTTGCCGAACGAGCCGCCGTACTGCTGGTAGGTGGCCGAGTCGGGGATGCTCTGGCCGCTCACCGGATAGGGGTAGAAGTAGTCGTCGAGGTGCACACCGTCCACGTCGTAGCGGGAGACGGCATCCATGATCGCGTCCTCGATGAAGTCGCGTACCGCCGGGATGCCCGGGTTGTAGTAGAGCTTGCCGCCGTAGGCGAAGCGCCAGCCGGGGTTCTGCCGCGCGGGGTGCGTGGAGACGAGCCTGGTGGGGTCGTCGTGGTTGGCGATCCGGTACGGGTTGAACCAGGCGTGGAACTCAAGGTTACGGGCGTGGGCCTCGTTGACCATGAAGGCCAGCGGGTCGTACCCGGGGTTGCCGCCCTGGGTGCCGGTCAGCCACTGTGACCACGGCTCGTACGACGAGGGCCAGAACGCGTCGGCCGTCGGCCTGATCTGCACGACCACGGCGGTCATGCGCTTGGCGACGGCCAGGTCCAGCCAGGCGCGGAACTCGGCCTGCTGCGCCGAGACGCTGAGCCCGGTGCGGCTGGGCCAGTCGATGTTCGCGACCGAGGAGATCCACATGGCCCTGAGCTGGCGCTTGGGGGTGGCGGGATCAGTCGCGCAGGCGACGGCAGAGGCGGCCGTCGGGGCGGCGATGCCGACAAGTGCGGCGGTAAGCACCGCCAGGACGATACGCGGGAGCGCGGTCACGAAGGGAAGTTTCAGCGCAATCCGGCCAAAGCGCAATAGTCTTCAGGGATCACATGGGCGGAAAGTTTCACCTAACACCCAAGTAATGTCAATTATCGACATCGAGTCAGAAAGTGGCTTACGGTGCACCCGTCACCCTTGTGAACGAGGAGCACACCCCACATGACTCTCGCCCGCACGCGATTAGCAGCCCTCGCCACCTCGATCCTCGCCGTCCTCCTGATCGCCGCCGGCCAGCCCGCGATGGCGGCGCCCCAGGCCAAGGACGGCCCACTGCCCGCCGCGTTCGCCAAGGCCGCCGCCGAGTACGACGTGCCGCGCGACCTCTTGGTCGCCCTCGCCTACGCCGAGACCCACCTCGACGGCCACAACGGCGAGCCCAGCGCCAGCGGCGGCTACGGCATGATGCACCTGGTCAGCAACCCGACCAACCACTCGCTCGAGAAGGCCGCCGAGCTCACCAAGCTCCCGGCCGACAAGCTGCGCAAGGACGACGAGGCCAACATCCTCGGCGGCGCGGCCGTCCTGCGCTCCCAGGCCGACGCGCTGGGCCTCGACGAGACGGCCAGGAAGGACCTCGGCCGCTGGTACCAGGCCGTCGCCAAGTACAGCGCGGCCTCCTCCCCCGAGCTGGCCCGCCTGTACGCCGACGCCGTGTACGAGCAGCTCGGCCTCGGCATCGACACCCGCGGCGTGCAGGTCAAGCCGCAGGAGGTCACCGCCGACCGTGGAGCCCTGGCCAAGGCCCGCGACCTGAACGCCCAGGCCGAGGTCGCCAGCCCCGACTACCCGCCGGCCGCCTGGGTGCCGGCCAACTCCGGCAACTACCGGGTCTCCAACCGCGAGACCAGCTACAACATCGACCGCGTGGTCATCCACGTCACCCAGGGCTCGTACGCCGGGACGATCTCCTGGTTCCAGAACCCCAGCGCCAACGTCTCGGCGCACTACGTCATCAAGTCCTCCAACGGCGCCATCACCCAGATGGTGCGGGACAAGGACGTCGCCTGGCACGCGGGCAACTCGACCTACAACAACCGGTCCATCGGGCTCGAGCACGAGGGGTTCGTCAATGACGCCTCGTGGTTCACCGACGCGATGTACCGGGCGTCCGCGGCCCTGACCAGGGCGCTGTGCGACAAGTACGGCATCCCGAAGACCCGTACCGGCATCATCGGCCACAACGAGGTGCCCGGCGCGACCCACACCGACCCGGGCTCGCACTGGAACTGGACCACGTACATGAACTACGTGACCGGTGGCGGCACCCCCTCGTGGACCACCACGGTCGACAACACCACCGCCGGCCAGTTCACCGCCAGCGCCAACTGGGGCACCTCCACGTTCTCCAGCCAGCGCCACGGCACCGACTACCGCTTCGCCGACCCGGTCGCCGCCAGCGACCCGGCGTGGTACTCGGCCACGATCCCGAGCGCCGGCACCTACCGGGTCGATGTCTGGTATCCGGCCGATCCCGGATACAACAGCTCGGCGCCGTACATCGTGGCCGCGTCGGGCGGCAACGAGACCGTGTACGTCGACCAGCGGTCCGGCGGCGGAACGTGGCGTAGCATCGGCACGTTCTCGCTCAACGCCGGCACCTACAACGTGGTCGGCGTGAGCCGCTGGACCTCAGGCACGGGCCTCGTCATCGCCGACGCGGTCCGTATCAGCCGCGTCTGAGTCCTCGTACGGTCCGCGTCCGTCTCTGGCGGGGGGCGCGGACCGTACCCTTCTCAGAATCAGACGGGACCTACCGGCAGAAATCCGCATTCAGGAGAGCCCACAACATGATCAGGAGCTAAGCTGCTGCTCCGATGATGGATGCGCACGACGGCGTCGACGTCCGGCTCTACGGGCCGGGCACTCCCAACCCCGAGGACATGCCCACCCGAACCGAATCCCCGAGACTGACCACATCTCGGACTCGACTCCTCGCCTCACTCTCCCGCTACGTAGCCCTCGCCTTCGAGTCGGGCATCTCCATCGAGCCTCGCCTATCACTGCTCGAAGCACACAAGATCGTCTATCTCATGCAGAGCGCCGGACTCCAGATGGGGTTGCAGTTCACGCCACATCTCTACGGGCCTTTCTCCGTACGCCTCAATCAAGAACTGGCGGCCATGGAAGGCCATCATCTTCTCGGGTACGGCGACGGCACCTTGGGGGCGAAGGCTGTGCTCCAGATTCTCCACGAAGCAGCCGAGGCCGCCGAGGCCGCTCTGGCATCCGATCCCGAGTTCGAGCGGTCTTGGGAACAGGTTCGCCACGCGGTCTCGGGCTACGAATATCCCGAAGGCATGGAATTGCTGGCGACGGCCCATTACCTCGCCTCGAACCCCGAGAAAACTGCCGATCAGGGTATTCTCGCGGCGGAAATGGCCGCCTGGAGTCCTCGCAAGCAGCGGCTGTTCCGCCCGAGTGACATCGCTTCGGCTCTCGACCGCCTGCGCGAAACAGCCTTGATCGCTGATCGGTAGACGCAGTCCCGGTTTCCCGCGGAGTTCCAGCGGGTCCCGGGTACACAGCTCCACGTCGTACGATGTGGTCGACGTGAGCCGCTGGGCCTCCAGCGCGAGGCTACGTTCATCGCCGACGCGGTCCCATCAACGGATCTGAGATACCGGACGGTTTGGGTCCGCCCTCACAGCGGGCGCGGGCCGTCGGATTCCCACCGGATTAGCGCTGTCCGATGGCCGACCTGGGCGCCGGTAGACGGATCGATCTTGAAGGCCCCGAACAGGGTGCTGGTCTCTAGGTCAGTGGCGACGGACCACAACTCCGCCCGCCCGGTGCTTCCCGCCCGCGCAACGCCGTGGGCCGCGATAATCGCGGTGGCTGCGGCCTGTACGGCGGGATAATCAGGCAGCGCCCCGGCCCGATCCCAATACGCGTTGACGAAATCGCGCTCCGACATCCCGATTGCGGCTTCGCCCCCGCCCCCCGGGAACCATTGCCCGACGCCATAGATCCCACGAGGATCGCCCACCGCCTCACCGAACTCCCGCACCCCCGCCGCCACGGCGCAGATCACCCGCGGTCCGTCTGCCCGAGCTCGCTTGATCACCTCGACATCCTCGGCAAATGACCCAGCACACAACAGACTCCACGGATCATCCTGCACGGAAGGCAGCGCATCGCCAGGTCGGATCCGGACCACCCGGATCCCGAACTCCTCCGCGCACCTCTCCGCACCCTCGGCCACCTGCCGTCCGAAGCTCCCCTTCCCCTCCGCAACCCAAAGCGGACCACGGGCCACCTGGCGAATGAACGGCTCCGCGTACCAGCTCGTCGGCGTCAAGACAGAGACCACATGACCGGGATGGGCCGTCTCCACGTCGTCACCCGAACCCCCGTGATTCCAGATCAGCCGGTCCAGTTCCGTGGCGACCTGTCCTGCCCGCCGCATGAGTTGAGTGGAGTACGGCCCCAGGAGGATGTCGCACCGCGACGACAGCCCCCGAAGAACGCGCTCCAGCACCTCGGGGTCGCTCCGGTCGTCTTCAACGATCACTTCCACGGACTCGTTGAAGGACCGCCAGACCTCGAGGCCCAGCCCGGCCTGCTTGCCGAATCGGTCATGCTTCCCGGACAGGGACAGCGGCACCCCCAGCCTGAGCCGGCTCATCTCGTTCTCCTTCGCGAAAGAAGCAGGTCACACCACTAGCGTGGCGTACACCCGAATGCGGACAGCGGATTTGCGCGATGATGTCCGAGTGACCCAAGTCCTGAGATATTCCGCCTTCACCACCACTCCCTCTGGCGGCAACCCTGCCGGGGTGGTCTTGGATGCGCGGGGACTGTCAGACGCGGAGATGCTCGCCATCGCCACCGAGCTCGGCTACTCCGAGACGGCCTTCCTGCTTCCCACGGGAGAGCGCCAGTATCGGATCCGGTACTTCAGCCCTCTGGCCGAGGTCGCCTTCTGCGGCCACGCGACGATCGCGACCTCGGTCGCGCTCGGCGAGCGAATCGGCCCAGGGACCGTACACCTCGCCACCCAGGCGGGCCCGGTCCCGGTGGAGATCGTCGCGGCTTCGACCGGTGGCATCACCGCCACGCTGACGAGTCCGCGCACCTCCACCCGCCCAGCCTCCGAGGAGGAGGAGGTACGGCCGGCGCTCGCCGCGCTGGGCTGGTCGGCCGACGACTTGGACCCGGCCTATCCGGCGCACATCGCCAACGCCGGCAACGACCACCTCGTGCTGGCCGCGGCCACCCGGGCCCGCCTGGCCGGCCTCGACTACGACTTCGACGCCCTCGGCAAGATCATGGCGGAGCTGGGCTGGACCACCGTCCACCTCTTCTGGGCCGAATCCCCCACTGTTTTCCACGCCCGCAACCCGTTCCCGCCCGGCGGCGTGGTCGAGGACCCGGCCACCGGCGCGGCGGCGGCCGCGTTCACCGGCTATCTCCGCGCTCTGGGACACCTGGAGGACGGCGCCGTTCTCACCATTCACCAAGGCGTCGACATGGGCCGGCCCAGCCTGCTGACGTGCACCACCATCCCCGGTGACACCCGCGTCAAGGTCTCCGGCACCGCGGTGCCGATCCAGTGATCAGAAGTCGAACTCTCCGAGTTTCGCGCCGCCCACGAAGGCGCGGAAGACGCTGCCCCGAAGGATCATCGGCGGGACGTCGGGCTGCTCGGAATCACGGATCGCGTATCGGTCGCCGCTTAGCTTGGCCGCGTACAGGCAGTCCCCTCCGTTCGAGCCGGAGAGCGTGGATTTCGTCCACTGTGCGGCCTCCAGCTCAACGCGCAAGTCGTCACTGATCTTCATACTTCGCCGCCACCTCACGCACTAGTCGCTGGCTCACATGTATAGGGTGTGCCCATTTGTGAATTGCGTCATATCTGACGTTAACGTGCCGAACGGTCTCCTCGCGAGCCGTTACGGAGCCCTGCGCGGCGGCATCGAGATAGACATGGTCCGGCATGCCGTCGCCCTGGGAGAGGGTAAAGCCTCCAAGCAGGCCTGCCGTGGCGCCCACCTCCAGCGGCACGACCTGGAACGAGATATTAGGTCGCTCGGCCATCTTCAGCAGGTGCCTTAGCTGCTCTCGCATAACTTCCTTTCCGCCGATCGGCCGAAGGAGAGCGCATTCGTCGAGTAGTGCCCAATACATGGGCGGATCCTCGAGTTCGAACACAGATTGCCGCCGGAGCCGCGTCTCGACGGCCTCTTCGATCCACTGCTCTGCGGCTCCCGGCTCGGCAGAGAGGAGGGCCCGAGCGTAGCGAGCTGTCTGGAGGAGTCCCGGGACCACGAGCGGTTGCCACGTTCGTATGGTGTGCGCCTTCTCCTCTACCTTCGGCCACTCGCTGAACCACTTCGGCGTGGACATGACCGTGGTGTTGGGCAGGAGCCGGTAGAGCTCCCCGTTGAGCCCCAGCACCGCTTCCACCGCAACCGTGAACTTCTTGGTCGGCTTCCGCTTGCCGCGCTCGATCAGGCCGACCAGGCTCTCGCTGCACGAGAGCAGGTCTCCCAGCGCCATTTGGGACAGACCCGCCGCGTCGCGCGCCTTCTTCAGTACCTCGCCATAAACCTCTGTCGTCATGCCACCGCCCTTTCACAGGACCCCGACAGCACCGCCAAACGTCTGTCCGGCCACGGACAGTTGCCAGTTGATTACAAATTAGCGCGGAGACGGCACTCTCGTAAGTGATTCCGGACGCCGCCTTGAGCCTCTTGTCCGGAGCAAATGTCGGCACAGCAGAGCAAAGTCGGTGATTCTGTGCGAGCGGAAACCACATCAACGGAGATGCCAGATATCCGCCTATGGCGCAGTACGACACTGCGCCGAAACGACAGGACGCCATGGCAGGCGCGGCAGGCGACCGGCCTATGGCTGGCCGACAGCCCTCCCTCGGTCCGGTCGGACGCGCTCCAGATCGTCGCCGAACTGGTGGCCAACGTCCTTCAGCACGTGCCTGCGGGTCGGCGACGCGACTGGCTCAAGGTCCGGCTGGGCTTCGGCGACGGCTTCATCCGTCTGGAAGTGATCGACCCGGGCACTCCGAACCCAGAACCATGCTTCATCCCTCGCCAGGTGAGCCCCATGGAGGAGACCGGGCGCGGCCTCGGCATCGTGGCCCGGCTGAGCATCCGATGTGGAACGCACGTCATCGAGGACAGTCATCGCGTCGTGTGGGCCGACATCGCCGTGGGGGCGTGATCGTCATGACGACGACCCGGAGATTCCCCGGCTGGGACATCATCGATGGCGCAGGGGGCGGCTACATCGCCATCCGTACTGTCCTGGTGCCGGAAAACAGCGGGCTCTCAAACGTTCGCTGCGGCGCGACCCTGCCCGAGCTGTACAAGCGCCTGGAGCAGGAAAGCCGCCAAGAAGGGCCATCGCTGGCACGGAAATTGTCTGGCGCGGCATAACGGCTAAGGTGTCGCGAAAAACGGAGATCGACTTGTCGCGATTAACCCTGCTCGCCTGGTCGGCCGCACTGGCCGCCGCCGCGTACCCCACCTGGGACCACTGGGACTACGAGATCTACTCCGAATCCCGGACCTACGGCTGCGTCGGCTTGTTCTCCGGGGGCGGGCAGAGCGCAGGAGCGCTCGTCTCCCAGTTCTCGTCGAGCCTCGCGTCGTCGCTGCTGGGAGATGCCTCGACGCTGGCGGAACTCGCCACCCAGGGAGCCCTCCCCGCGGTCCTCATCGTCGTCGGCTTCCTCGCCGCCCTCAAGGGGAAGGGCGGGGTCGCCGGGCGGCGTGTGGCCGGGCTGCTCACCGTACTCGCGGTCGCCGGCCCGGCCAGCCCCAGTTACGCCGGCGACAACCCGTGCAGCGGCCCGGTCCCCGTCCTCACCGTCGAGTGGTTCTCGATCGTGATCGACGCCTACGGGCCGGTGGAGCTGTGCCTGATGACGTCGGCGGTGCTGGTGCTGCTGGCGACGCGGTCCGGCGCCGCCCAGGACCCCACCGGCCTGATGGGGCGCCGGGTGGCGGCGTTCGTGATGGACTACCTGGTCTTCACCGCGCTCCTCGTCCTTCTCCATACGCTGGGGGGCGGCCCGTTGAACGGCCTGTACTACGGGCTGCTGAACGAGCTCAATATCCATGACCTGATCGAGGACCCCGAGCCGGCGCTTGTCGTGCTGGCGGCGTTCCTGTACGCCGTGACGGGGCGGACGGCCGGCAAGCGCCTCATGCGCATCCGGATGGTCTCCGTCGAGACGGGACACTGGCCGGGATGGCGGAAAGCCGCGGTCCGCGCTCTGGTCTTCCCTGTCCTCGCCCTCGTGCCGTTGTTCGGGCTGTTGGTGCTGGCCGTGGACGTGCTGTGGGGCATCGCCGACCCGGCCGCCAGGACGCTGCACGACCGGCTGTCGGGCACCATGGTGACCGCCGATCCGCTCTAGGCTGTGGCGCCGCCGTCGATGACGTGGTCCTGGCCGACGACAAAGGTGGACTCCTCCGACGACAGCCACAGGATCGCGTTGGCGATCTCCTCCGGGGTGGCGACCCGGCCGATGGGCAGCGCGCCGCTCATCCGCGCGTCCCGTTCCTCGCGGGTCTCCCCCGGAAGCGTCGACATGGGCGAGTCGATCGGGCCCGGGCTGACCGCGTTGATGCGGACGCCGTCGGCGATGTGGTCGCGGGCGGCGGTGCGGGTCAGGTGGCTCACCCCGGCCTTCGACGCGGCGTAGGCAGCGGCTCCCGGCAGCCGCCAGTGGGCGCCCAGGTTGGAGGACACGTTGACGATGGCACCGCCGCCGTGCGCGCGCATGTGGGCGATCTCGTGCTTCATCGACAGGAACACGCCCTTCAGGTTCACGGCCAGCACGTCGTCCCAGACGTCCTCCTCGTAGTCGGCCACCGGCGCCAGCATGCCGAAGACGCCGGCCGCGTTGCAGGCCACGTCCAGCCCGCCGTATCGGGAGACGGCGGCGGCGACCATGGCGGTGACCTCGGAAGACCTGGTGACGTCCACGGCGAACGCGCTCGCCCGGCCGCCGGACTCCTCGATCTCCTTCACGAGCGTGGCGAGCCGACCGGCGTCGCGGCCGGCGACCAGAACGGCCGCGCCCTCCTTCGCGTACGCACGGGCGACCGCGCCGCCCACCACTCCGGTGGCGCCGGTGACGAGAGCAACCTTGCCGGCAAATCGACTCATTGATTCCATACCAATCGTTCTCAAATTTGGACGGCCGTCATGGCCTGATCGACGGCGTCACGGAGGCGGCGCGGGTCCGGGTCGGCCCGGCCGAGCACCCTGACGCCCTGCAGCAGCACGAGCAGGAACCTGGCCAGCGCGTGCGGGTCCTTGCCCGCGGGGATCTCCCCCTGCGCGCGGGCCCTGACGAGCGCGGCGGCCATGACGGTCTCCAGCTCCGTCCAGCTCGCCGCGATCTTCCGCGACACAACCGCGTCCCGCGAGCCGAACTCGACGGCCGTGTTGACCACCATGCAGCCCCGCCGCAGCTCGTCGGCCAGGCATTCCGCCACGTAGGCGTCGAGGAACGCGCGCAGCGCGGGCAGCGCCGGCCCCGGCTGGGACAGCTGCTCCACGACGTTGAACCGCGCGAGATAGAGCTCCAGCGCCTTCAGGTAGAGCTCACGCTTGTCACCGAAGGTCCCGTAGATGCTCGCCCGCGCGATCCCCAGGTGCGCCACGAGGTCCGCCATCGACGTCCCCTCGTAGCCGCGCTCCCAGAACAACTCCAGCGCCTTCTCCAGCGCGACCTCGGGATCGAACTCCTTGCTCCGTGCCACACAGGGAACGCTAGCACTATCGAGAACGATCGGTCAAAAATCACTACTTCATGACCGGGGCAGCGCCTGGCGCTGCCCCGTCATGCGTCACCTCGGGGTGAGCACCCAGCCCCAGGCGCCTTCCTTCCGGTTGTCGAAGTACGCGCCGAGCTGGGTCATCCGCTTGCCGTCCACGCTCACCAGCACCAGCGCGCCGTTGAACTCGTTCTCGCACGAGCCCGCGCAGCCGATCGCGAGGACGTTGTCGTCGTCGGCCCAGGCGTGCAGTTGCATCACGTTCTGGCGGCCGACGATCTCGCCGGTCTCGCGGTCGGTGATCGCGGTGGGCAGACCGGAAGGGCCGAGCACGAGGCGGCCGTTCGGCGAGATCGCCGAGATGCCGGAGAACTCCGCGTATCGCTGGTCGGCGGGTGCTGCCCGCTCCTTGCCGTCCAGGCTGTAGAAAAGCCGCTTCGGCCCGTTGGCCATGCCGGTCGGCGCCCACAACATGGCGCCGTCCACACTCCAGCCGATGTCTTGGCGGCTGTTCATGTTGAAGGGCCGACCGTCGCCGACGTCGTCTTTGAGGGGCGGGAGCGCGTGGTAGCCGACCTCGCCGGACTCGACGTCGACGATGTAGTAGCCGGTGCGCGGGCTGGTCCCGGCCGGAGACGTGTGCTTCCCCGAGCCCGCCTCGACGTCAGGGTATTCGGAATACGCTGTGGCGAGGACCTTCTTGCCGTCCGGCGACCACGAGACCGACGCCACCGGATGTTCCAGATCAAACCATTTCAGGATCTGCCGGGTGTTCATGTCCAAGATGCCCAGCCGCTTGCTGATCAGGTCCCCGTCCAGCACGGCCGCGACCTGCAGCCCGGGTGCCACGTCCACCCAGGCCCACGAGGTCCGCTCGTAGCCGTCGATGCGGGGATCGTACAGTGACCAGATGTACCGGATGCGCTGCCGATCCTCCGCTATCTGCTCGCGCTGGATCGTGTAGTAGGCGGACATCGCCATGTTGCCCGCGGCGATGAACTTGGCCGGCGGACTGTTCTCCGTGTCGGACCGCACGTCGGTCGGCGCCGGCGACGGCCGGGCGGGAAGCGTGACCCCGTTGGCCGGACGCACCGTCACCTCGGGGATGCCCTGGCCGGTGACGACCACGGCGACGGCCGCCACCAGACCAACCACCAACATGCCCACGCCGACCGGCTTCCACCAGGCGCGCCTCCGTAGCGCCCGGTCCGCCAGGTCGTGCGGGACCCGGGCCTCCCCGGCCCAGTCCTGCAGGGTGTCGCGAAGCAGTGGGCTCACCTGGCCACCTCCAGTTCCTGTGCCAGCTCGGGGGCGATCTCGCGCAGGCGGGCCAGGGAGCGGTGCGCGGTGCTCCTGACCGTGCCGACGGAGCACCCGAGCACCTGGGCGATCTCCTGCTCGGGCAGATCCTCGAAATACCGCAGCACCAGCACCGCACGCTGCCGCGCGGTCAGCCTGGCCAGCGCTGACCGCAGGACCATGCGCAGCTCGCTCTGGTGGTTGAGGTCCCGGTCCGCGGACTCGGGCAGGTCCGCCTGAACCACCTCGCCGCGCCGGCCGCTCGCCCGCCACCTGCTGATCTGCTGCCGGTACATGATCTGTTTGGCGTACGCCTCCGGCGCCTCCACGCGCCGCCACTTGGCCGCCAGCTTCGCCAGCGCACTCTGCACCAGATCCTCGGCCGCGTGCTGGTCACCACCGGTGAGCAGGAACCCTAGCCGCATCAGGGCGGGAGAACGCGCGGCGACGAACTCACGGAAACGTTGCTCGTCCGCGGCGTCCACGATCACCTCCAAGAGGGATTGATGTCACCCTCTCAGACGCCGTGCGGCCGCCCCGCTATGCGCCCGGCTCCTGGAAATCGGAGCTGAGCTATTCGAGCGGCCTCTCGTCCCGCGCCGCCTCGATGGTCTCCTCCACCGGCCGCATCTGCCGCGGCATGTCCAGCAGCCCCAGGCTGTCCTGCTCGCCGCGGCGGCGGATGACCTCGTTGATCGCCTCCGTCACCTCCTGCCTGGTGTAGGCGCCCTCGGGCAGCTCGTTGAGGTGCGCGAGCAGGTCGGCGGGCAGGTTCACGTGCTCGGAGGCCCGCGCGTACACCTGCCGGATCGCGACCCGGTCCCGCGCGCCGAACGCCTCGTCGATGGCTTGTCGCAGCTCGTCGAGCACCGCGTGGTCACTCATTTCCCCATCTTCCTTCCCCCGTCAGCAGGTCTCTGACCTGCTCCATCACCATGCCCACCGACACGTCGGTCACCCATGGCAGGTTGTGCGCGCAGCGCTCGGCGCGTACGTCCACGCCGCTGGCGCCGCACACCGGGCACGCCGTGGTCCACGAGATCAGCGGCCGGTGCCGGGTCCTGGAGAGCGGTCCGTGGTTGATGAGGTTGCCGCACCAGTAGACGGCGACCGTGGGCGTGCCGACGGCGGCGGCCAGGTGACGCGGGCCGGTGTCGTTGGCGACCAGCAGGTCGCAGCGCTCGTACAGCGCGGCCAGGCCGCCGATGCCGAGCGCGCCCACGACCGGCGTCGCGGGCCGCGAGCTCCGGCGCATCTCGGCGATCACCCCCTCCACCAGGTCCCGCTCCCCTTCGGTGCCGGTGACGGCGACCGGCCGGTCGGTCGCGTCCGCCACTTCGGCGAAGCGTTCCACCGGCCACCGCCGGCGCGGGTCGGTCGCGCCGGGATGCACGGCGACCAGCCCGGCGGGCAGCTCGCCGAGTGCGGCGGCCAGCTCGGCCCGGTCACGATCGGTGACCGTCAACCGGGGCTCCAGCCCGTCGGCGACCGCGCCGACCAGCGCGGCAACCTGCAGGAAGCGCAGGGTCTCGTGGTGGTAGTCGGTGTACGGAACCCAGCGGTCCAGCGGTCCGGCGTCCGGGGCCCGCAGCCCGGCCGTCACCCGGGCGCCCAGCCGCCGCACGAACGGGTTGGAGAACCGGCCGCCGCCGTGGATCTGCACGGCCAGGTCGAAGCCGCGCTCCCGCAGCTCGTGGAAGATCCCGTCGGGCGCCGGATGCCCGCGCTCCGCCGTGGACACCCCCGAGATCGGCGGCAGCGCCACCACGTCGTCCACCGGCCCCGGCCGCCCGGTGAGGAGCTCGGCGTGCATGGCGGTGCCGAGCAGCGTCTGCCGCGCGCCGGGGTAGGCCCGTTTGATCGCCTCCAGCGCCGGCACCGCCATCAGGTAGTCGCCGAGCGCGTTGGCCCGCAGCACCGCGATCCGCTCCACGCCGTCGACCAGCCCCGTCACAGGCTCTCCAGGACGTAGTCGTAGCATTCCGCGCTCCCGTCCGCGGCCGTGGTCTTCTCGGCCGCCGCCGCCCGGCTACCCTCCGGGACACGGTCCTTAACCTGGGATCACACGGGTTTGAACCCGGCTCCCACAGGTACTCGCCCCTCATGGGCATCGCGAACGAGAAGACCGTTCATGCCGTGGTCGTCGGCGACGTCATGCTGGACTCGTGGCTGCTCGGCTCGGCGAAACGGCTGGCCCAGGAGGCGCCGGTGCCCGTCATGAGCCTGGAGGCGACGGAGAACGCGCCGGGCGGCGCCGCGAACACGGCGGCCAACCTGGTGGCGCTGGGCGCCCGGGTCCGGCTCGTCGGCGTCGTGGGCGACGACCAGAGCGGGGACGAGCTGGTGCACGCGCTGCGCCTGCTCGGCGTCCAGACGGATCTGCTGACCGTGCCGGGACGGCGTACGTCGCACAAGCGGCGGCTGGTCACCAGCGGCCAGCTCACGGCCCGCTACGACGAGGAGGATCTCGACGTCATCCCGGACGAGGCCGAGCGGGAGCTGCTGCGGCGCGTGACGGCGGCCGTGCGCGGAGCGGACGTGGTGGTGGCGTGCGACTACGGCGGCGGGGTGTTCACCCCGGCCGTGCGCCGGGCGCTCGCCGGGTTCCCGCTGCTGGTGGTGGACGCGCACGCGGTGGCGCCGTGGCGGGAGTGCGCGCCGGCCGCGGTGCTGCCGAACTTCACCGAGGTCGTGCGCCTGCTCGGCGACGAGAACGGTGAGGAGGGCGAGGAGGGCCGGGTGGGCGAGGTCGACCGGCCGGCGTACCTGATGGCGCGGTCCGACCGGCTGCTGGAACTGGCCGGCGCCGGGATGGTGGTGACCACGCTGGACGGCGAGGGGACGCTGCTGCACAGGGACGGCTGCCCGCCGTACCGGACCTACGCCCAGCCCGCGCCCCAGCACATGGCCACGGGCGCGGGCGACACGTACACCGCGGCCTTCGCGCTGTGGCTGGCGGCCGGAGCGTCACCGGAGGAGGCGGCGCAGGCGGGCCAGGCCGCGGCCGGGGTCGTCGTACGCCGCCCGGGCACCGCCATCTGCACCCGGCACGACCTGCTGCGTGCCCTGCGCCGCCGGGAGGGCGCGGTGCAGACCCCCGAGCGCCTGGCGCAACTGCTGGACGAGCACCGGCGCAGGGGCGAGCGGGTGGTGTTCACCAACGGCTGCTTCGACGTGCTGCACCGGGGGCACGTGACCTACCTGGAGCAGGCGGGGCGGCTCGGCGACGTGCTGGTGGTGGCCGTCAACAGCGACGCGAGCGTGGCCCGGCTGAAGGGCCCGGGCCGGCCGGTCAACCCGTGCGAGGACCGCATGTCCGTGCTGGCGGCGCTGAACGACGTGGACTACGTGGTCGAGTTCGACGAGGACACTCCTGAGCGGCTGCTCAGGATGATCCGCCCCGAGCTGTACGTCAAGGGCGGCGACTACACCCCGGAGATGCTGCCCGAGGCGCCGCTGGTGCGCGCGCTGGGCGGTGAGGTACGCGTGCTCGGCTACCTTCCCGACCACTCGACCTCCGCCATCATCGACCGCATGAAATCGCAGTCCGAGCAGCTGGGAAACGCGTGACCGCGTTCGGCCGCCCAATACACCGCAAAGTAATGACGGAAAGCGAGGATGGCTTATGCCGTGAAGAGTCTCAACGGATTGGGTACGGGAACGCACCGCATCGCCTCGCCGGCGGCGTCCGTCCAGCGCAGCAGGAGATTGGCCTTGGCCGGAATATGCGAATCGGAAAGCAGCGCCCGCAGCTCCTCCGGATCGCCGTGGTCCCGGCCGACGCCCTTGAACACGGTCCTCGCCCGCGCCCACAGCTCCTCCCGCAGCCGCGGATGGCGCGCGGAGACGGCCCCGGCGAGCTCGCACAGGTTGTTGGTCACCAGGCAGTAGACCAGCCGCTCCCAGCCGTACGACCGGCTCACCACGCCCGCGCCAGAAAGCTCCGGATGCCGCTCCGCCACCACCCTGACGCCTTCGTGGTCGCGGAAGAGCGCCTGGGCGGGGATGCCGTGCTCGTCCACCGCGACGAGCACGTTCTGCAGGTGGCATTCCAGCACGACCCCGTGCCGCAGGTACGCGTGCAGGACCGGCGGCACCACGTGCTCCAGGTAGCGCTCCCACCACAGCAGCGACCGGTCCTGGTCCAGCCCGTCCAGCGGGTTGCCGGGGAAGCCCTCGCTGATCCCCGCCGCCATCAGCGCCGTCAGCCCGGGGCGCACGTGCTCGCGCAGCCCGTCCCGTACGATCACCGCCAGCCCTTCGCCCCCGTCCCCGCCCAGCTCCGCGCTGCGGTAACCCCTGTCGCGCAGCACGGCGGGCCGCGGCACGTGCTCGGGCAGGTCTCCGAAGGCACCGTCCACCAGGTCGACGACCGCGCCCAGCCGGCGCAGGTCGCGCAGCCACAGGCGGCGGACGTCGTTCGTGATCCGCACGTCCAGGCTGAACTTGCAGAACAGGTCCGGCTCCGGCAGGTACACCGTGCGGATCGACGAGGTCGGCACGGCCGCCGTCGCGGTGGCGCCCAGGTGGCGCAGCGGCAGGCCGCCGAGCAGGTCCACCTGCCAGGGATGGGCGGGCAGCAGCGCCAGGCCGTCGCCCGCGGGCGGCCCCAGCCGGTCGAGCGCGCTCGCGTCGCCCTCCTCCACCAGGATCTCCTGAGGCACGCCGAGCAGTGGCAGGGCGAAGCTCGCGTGCGCCTCCGGCGAGTACCGCAGCCACTCCTCCGGCCCCGCCCCGCCGCGTGCCTTGGGCGCCGGATGGTAGCGGTGCCCGGCGACGAGGGCCTGCTCGGAGCGCAGGAACGGCTCCGCGGGTGACGGCGCGGCCCGCCGGGCGGCCAGCAGGACCGCCGTGACGTCCCTGCTGTGGAGGATCTCGGAGGGCAGCGCGTCGTTGGCCACCCCGGTGCTCGCGCGTAGCTCGGCCGCCGTCAACGCGATCAGGTCGTCCAGCGGCAGCGGGCGCCAGCCGCCGGGCGTGCGGAGCGCGGGGGCGGCAGGGAAACGCTCGCCGCCGGCCCGCAGCAGGCGCTTCGTCGCGGGCAGCTCGAACGTCCCGGGGTCCGGGCCCGGGCGGGCCACCTCGCGGAGCAGGCAGTTGAGCAGCGCCGTCACCGCCAGAGCCGCGGCCTCTGTCCTCGCCTCGCGCTCCGGCCCGTTGGGCGGGAGGAGGCCGTCGGTGGTTGCCATGGCGACCTGCTCCTACTGTGTCATCCCATCGGTACCCATCGGTGTCACAAGGTAGCTACCCAGGTGTTTCTGGAAATAGTGGGAAATATGGGGCAAACGGAGGATCGGTTCGCAGCGGAGCTGGCGGCCGCGCGCCCCAGCCTGTCCGCCGCCTACACCGCCGCCCTGCCGGGCGCCCGCGCCGCCGTCCTCGGCCGCCTGTGGCGCAGTCTCCTCTACGAACCCCTGCCCGGCGTGGCCACGTCCCCAGTCCTCGCCGCCCCGGGTGACGCGCTCGCAGCCTCTGCGGACGGTAGGGGACGCGCCAGAACCGAACCTCCGGCCGGACCGGGCCTGGCCGTCGTGTTGCCGGCCGGCGGGCGGCGGCTGGCCGGGCGGGCGCGGCTGCCGTATGACCTCGACGGCGAATCGACCCTGTGGCTGGACGGCTACCCCTGGACGCACCCCGCCGAGCTCCTGGCCGCGCTCGGCATACCCGGCGCCGACCGGCTGGTCGAGGACCTGGACAACAGCGTGGCCTCCCTGGCCCTGTCCCGCGCGAGCGCCGCCGCCACCGCGCAAGCACAGCGCACTCCCACCACGCCTGAGGACTACGAGCAAAGTGTGGTGGACGGCCATCCGTACCACCCGTGCTGCCGCAACCGGCCGGGCGTATCTGTGGCCGAGCAGCTGGCGTACATGCCGGAGCACCGCCCGGTCGTCGCCCTGGACCTGCTGGCGGTGCCCGCCGCGGAATGCCTGGTCACGGGCCCGTGGCCGGCCTCGCTCATCGACGGCGACCGGCTGCTCCTGCCCATGCACCCCTGGCAGACCAGGCATGTGCTGCCCGAGCTGGGCCTGCGGCCGTACGCGACGGGAGTGATCCCGGCGCGCCCGCTCATGGCCGTACGCACCCTCGCCCCCCTCGACGGCGGCCCGCATCTCAAAACGGCGTTCAGCACCCGGATGACCTCGGACGTCAGGGACATCTCACCTGGCTCGATCCGCGACTGCGTCGCGCTGTCGCGCCTGCTCACGGACCTGTCGGCGCGGCTCGGCGGCCGCCCGCGCATGGCCCGGTACCTGGCCGGGGCCGCCGCCACGGCGAAGGGCGAGCTCAGCGCCGACCTGTCGGCGATGCTGCGCGAGCCGACATCCGCCCTCGTCACGAGCGGGACTGTGCTGCCCGTGGCCGCGGTCACCCGCGAGATGACCGGCGACCCGGTGGCGTGGCTGGCGGCGTTCGCCCGCCTGGCGCTGACGGACGCCCTGGGCCTGCTGGCGCTCGGCGCGGCCCTGGAGGCGCACGGCCAGAACCTGCTGATCGTGCTCGACGGAGCTCGCGGCCGCCCGTCCCGCCTGATCTACCGCGACCTGGCCGACGTCAGGCTCAGTCCCGCCAGGCTGGCCCGCAACGGGTTCGAGGTCCCGCCGGTCAGCGCCAGGCTGCTCACCGACGACCCCGGCGTCCTGCACGCCAAGCTGTACGGCTCGCTCGTCGGCACCACGTTCGGCAGCCTCATCTCGCTCTTCTGCCGAGGCGACCGCGCCGCCGAGTCGCGGATGTGGGCGATCGTGGCCGCCGCCGCGCGGGAGGCGTTCGACGGGCTTCCCGGCGGCCCGGACGTGCGGGCCGACCGCGAGGCCCTGTTCGGCCCATGCCTCACGGTGAAGGCACATCTGGCCACACAGCTCGCGGGCGCCTCGCCGGGCGACACCTGGACGCGGCTGCCCAACCCTCTCTGACGCGAATCGCCTGGCCCTCGGCACCGTGCGGGAGGACTATGGCCTCGGGCCGCGAATCCGCCGGCGCGCCGGGCCGCGCCGAGCGGGAGGAAGGAGGCCGTACCGTGATGCAACTCTCCGTCCGGCTCGTTCCCGTCGGCGAGACGACCCTGGTCATCGCCCTGACGGGAGAGCTCGACTCAACGACCAGACCCGTGCTGGCCGCATTCCTGGACCCGCTGCCGCGATCCCCGGTGAAGTACGTGGTCGTGGCCGCCGCCGACCTCTGGTTCTGCGATCTGAACGGGCTCCAGCAGCTCGCGATCACCCATCAGGCGCTGCGGGGCAAGGGCGGTCACCTGGCCGTGGCGGAGGCCCGGTCGCCGCTGCGCCGCCTGGTCACGCTGATGGCCGAGCAGGCCAGACCCTCGATTCCGCTGTACACGAGCATGCCGGAGGCCCTCGCCGCCACCGGCTTGGAGAGCTACGAGACACTGTTACCGCGCCGCCATCTGCCGCGCCTGCACGCGGTGCGAACCGTCCCCTCCACCGCCGTACGTGACCGGCCGCGGATCGCCCGGGATCCGGACGCGGACGGCGGCCGCGAGCTGAAGGAGGAGCTGGATCAGGCCCACGAAGAGCTGCAGCAGATCAACCGTGCGCTGACGGCCCGCTCGATCGAGCTCGACGAGGTCACCAGGCTCGTCTCCTCGGTCGTACGCAGCCTGGGCGACGCGGTGGTGGTGCTGAACGCCGAACTGCGGGTGATCGTGTGGAGCCGAGGGGCCGAGGAGCTGTGGGGGGTAGGCGCGGACGAGGCGGTGGGCGGCGCGTTCGCGTCCCTCGACATCGGCCTGCCGCTGGAGAGCCTCATGCCGTGTCTGAGGGCCGCGCTGGCCGGCGAGATCCAGGGGACCGTGCTGGAGGCCGTCAACCGCAGGGGGCTGCCCATGCCGCTCGCCGTGCGCCTGTCCCGCCTGCGTACCGAGGACGACGAGGCGCACGGCCTCATCATGGCCATGAACGTGGTCGGCCCGGACGCCTCACCCGGTCGCTAGCTCGGCGAGGGGAATGCGGCGG
This sequence comes from Nonomuraea sp. NPDC049480, assembly GCF_044465905.1. Taxonomy (NCBI): domain Bacteria; kingdom Bacillati; phylum Actinomycetota; class Actinomycetes; order Streptosporangiales; family Streptosporangiaceae; genus Nonomuraea; species Nonomuraea sp. NPDC049480. Next base: position 188,914 of record NZ_JBITMD010000010.1, on the reverse strand, counting down.
AAGACGATGCTCTCGTACGGGCCGAAGTTCCCGGTCTCGAACAGCAGCCCCACCGTGTCCCCGTCCAGCCTGACCAGGTCGGAGTAGGCGGCCGGCAGCCCGGACACCGTGTGCGCGACGCGCCAGGTGACACCGAGGTCGTCGCTGGCGCGCACGGTCATCAGCGCCCGCGCGTCGGGGGCCGCCGGGCCCGAGAACAGCAGCACGTCCGGCGCCGCGCACCACAACACGCTGCCCTCCACCACCGGGCCGACCAGCCCGGCCTGCGGGCGGAAAGGCAGCTCCAGCGTCTGACCGCCGTCGGCGGAGTAGGCGTCCGCCCGGGTGCCGGGGGCGGTGGACTCCGTGCGGGTGTTGAAGTAGACGCGGCCGTCCGGCAGCTCGGTGGCCGTGGTCTCGTTGACGTTGACGTAGCCGTCGGGGTTGTCGTCGACATAGCCGATGCGCCAGGTCTGGCCGCCGTCGTCGCTGAGCAGCGAGTGGCCGCCGTTGTACTTGCCCTCGGTGCCGTTGTCCTGGCCGGCCGGGGGCAGGGAGTGGTTGGCGGGGACCACGATGCGGCCGGCGTGCGGGCCCTGGCGCAACTCGATCGCGTGGCCGGGCGTGGTCGCGTACCAGCGCCACTCCGGCCGTTTCACGCTTCCGGTGATCTCGCGAGGCGCCGACCAGGTGACCCCGTCGTCCACGCTGACCTGCACGAACACCCGACGCCCATCCGCCGCCGCCACCTGGCCACGCCTGATCTTGTCCTCGGTGGCCGACGGCCCCTGCCGCACGAACACCAGGACGATCCTGCCGTCGGACAGCACGACCGGGGCCGGGTTGCCCGCGGTGCCGCGGCGCGGCTCGGTGGCGATCACCTGCAGGGCGCCCCACGTCCGCCCGCCGTCGGCGGACCGCTTGAGCACCAGGTCGATGTGGCCGGAGTCCCCCGCCGAGCCGCGCCGCCCCTCCGCGAACGCCAGCACGGTGCCCGCCTGCGTCACGACCGCCGCGGGGATCCGGTACGTGTGGTAACCGTCCGTGGCCCGCTGATACGGCACCGACGTGGGGTGATCAGCCATGCGGGCACGCTACGGGCCCAGGGTTAACGACGTCCGACGGCAGGCGTACATGGAGACGAATGCCGCAGACGGCGGAATGGGCCGTGCCGCTGAGGCGGGGGGTCCTCAGCGGCACGGGGGTGCTGATTCAACTGGCGAACACGATCACGTTGTCGCGGTAGCTGCGGCGCTGGCGGTCGAACGTCCCGCCGCAGGTGATCAGCCGGAGCTGGGCGCCCGCTCCTGAGCCGTAGACCTCTTTGTCCGGGATCCGGTCCTTCGGGTAGCGGGCGAGCCGATTGACCACGAACGTGACCGCCGTGCCGTCGGCGCGGTCCACGTGGACGCGGTCGCCCTCGCGTAGCTGGCGCAGGCGGTAGAACACCGCCGGACCGGTGGTGGAGTCGACGTGACCGGCGATCACGGCGACGCCTCGCTCGCCCGGCTCCGGACCTGTCTGGTTCCATCCCACCCGGTCGAACTTCTCCGGGGCGATCAGGCGGCCCTTGGCGTCGAGCCGCAGCGGGATCACCCGGGTGGAGAGGCCGATGGCGGGGATGCGGAGCCGTACGGGGCGGGCCACGTCGGCCGGGAGGGCCCCGGCGTCCGACACCAATCGCGCCTCTCCGCCCTGCGTCCGGTCTTGGGCCGTGGCGGCCACCGCCTCGCGGGGCGCCGGGGCGGTGGCACAGGCCCCGGCCAGCGCACAGGCGGTGACGACCGACACGAGAGCACGCACGGTCAGCCGCCCGCGAAGAACGCGCGCCGCACCCAGTACGCCCCGACGGCGAACAGCCCGGCGCCCGCCAGACTCAGCGGCACCACGGGAACCGACCCGTCCTCGGCGCTCCCGCTCCCCGCGGCCCCGCCCATGCCCGTGTCGACCCCGCCACGCGGAGCCCCACCGTCGTCATCGTCATCGTCGTCGTCCGAGTCGGTGGTGAGGTGGACGGAGGCGGGTGCGTTCGCCGCCAGAGCGCTCGTGGTCACGAAGATCGCCCCCGTCGCACCAAGTCCGAGCCCGACCGCGATCGTGAGCAGAATCCGCTGTAATGCCTGGCCCATGTGAGTTCCTCCTGACGTCCCCGCGGTCTCTCCGCGGCTGTCCTCAGGTTCTCGGCCGCCCGTTGGGCCACCATGAGCACGAAATGAAAGGTCTCTCACCCCGGCCCGCGGGGGTGATCGCTGTGCCCGGCGACCGGGCGTGAAAGAGTGCATCTCACCGACGAGTGCTTCTGGAGGCTGAGGTGGCTGACGAGTTCGACGTCATCGTGATCGGAGCAGGTCCCGCCGGCGAGAACGTCGCTGACCGTGCCGTACGCGGCGGCCTGACCGCGGCCGTCGTCGAGGAACGGCTGGCCGGCGGCGAGTGCTCCTACTGGGCGTGCGTGCCGAGCAAGGCGCTGCTGCGCCCGATCGACCTGGCGGCCGAGGTGAGCCGGGTTCCCGGGCTCTCTCTCGGGGAGATCGACGTGGCCGCCGTGCTGGCCCGCCGCGACGAGGCCGTCTCGCGCTACGACGACGCCGGCCAGGTGAGGTGGCTCGAGGGCGTGCCCGCCGAGTTCGTACGGGGCCGCGGCCGGCTCGACGGCCCCAAGCGGGTACGCGTGACCACGGAGGACGGCGGCGAGCGGGTGCTGACCGCCCGGCAGGCCGTCGTGCTGGCCACCGGCAGCACGGCCGCGATGCCACCGGTGCCCGGGTTGGCCGAGGCGGACCCGTGGACCAGCCATGAGGTGACCGCGGCCACCGAGATCCCGGAGCGGCTGGCCGTGCTCGGCGGCGGGGTGGTGGCCTGCGAGATGGCGCAGGCCATGCACGGGCTCGGCGCCCGGCAGACCACGGTGCTGGTCCGCGGCGGCGGCCTGCTGAGCAGGATGGAGCCGTTCGCGGGCGAGTTGCTCGCCGAGTCGTTCGCGGAGGCCGGGATCGACGTGCGCACCCGTACCGACGTGGCCAGAATCGAGCGGCCCGAGCCCGGCGGGAAGGTGACGGTGCACCTGGCCGAGGATCCGCCGCTGGAGGCCGACGAGCTGCTGGTGGCCACCGGCCGGCGGCCCGCGACGCGCGACCTGGGGCTGAGCTCGGTGGGCCTGGCCGACGGCGACTACGTCGGGGTGGACGACAGCATGCGGGCGACCGGGATCGCCGACGGCTGGCTGTACGCCGTGGGCGACGTCAACGGGCGGGCGCTGCTCACCCACATGGGCAAGTACCAGGCCAGAATCTGCGGTGACGTGATCGCGGCGCGGGCCCGGGGCGACGAGCTGCCCGCGATGCGCGACCTCGCCGGCGGCTACGGCGCGCCGCAGGTGGTCTTCACCGACCCGCAGGTGTGCGCGGTGGGCCGTACGGAGGCGGCGGCCAGGGAGGAAGGTTTCCGGGTACGCGCCGTGGACTACGACCTGGGCTCGGTCACCGGGGCGTACCTGCTGGGCGACGGCTACCGGGGACGGGCCAGGGCCGTCGTGGACGAGGACAGGAAGGTGCTGCTGGGCGTCACGTTCGCCGGGCCGGGGGCGGCCGAGCTGCTGCACGCCGCCACGATCGCGGTCACCGCCGAGGTGCCGCTGGAGCGGCTCTGGCACGCGGTTCCGTCGTTCCCGACGGTCAGCGAAGTGTGGTTGCGCCTGCTGGAGGCGTACGGACTCTAGAACCGCCCCCCGCGCCGGCCGTGTTCGGGCGCGGTCCGCCGCGTGCCCGCGCGCACCACGACGGGCGGGATGGCCGGCGCGGGGCTAAGGACTTCCCCCGACTGCAACATCAGCTCCGCCACGGTCTCCTCGACGCCGTCGCGCAGCTCCACGTGTGAGAGCAGGTCCGTCAGCCGCAACACGGACAGCAGGTGACGCGAGGGCCGGACCAGGATGATCCGTCCGCTGTCCTGCTCCTCCATCCGCTGCATCACCATCGCCAGTACGCCGATGACCGAGGAGTCATAGAAGTCCAGGTCGGCGAGGTCGAACACGAGGACGGGCCCCTCCGACCAGTCCCAGACGGCGTTGATGCAGGCGCTGAACCGGACCCGTCCCGCATGGTCGAGCTCGCCGCTGGCGCGTATGACCGTGCACTGGAGATATCGGGTTGTCTCGATTCGCAAGCCGCTCCTGCTCACAAGGGACAACTGCCCTCAGAGCGGCGTTATCACAGGTGATCGCTATTTTTCCCCGGCCATTAAGCCTCGCGGTCTCCGGGGTTACCGAGCGGACCGTCGAGCAGCTTGCGCAGGATCCCTGCGAGTGTCTCGGCGTCCTCGGAGGTCAGCGGGGCGGCCAGGCGGGCGAGGTTCGCGGCGTGCTCGGTGAGCGACTCGTCGACGACCCGCCGGCCCTCGCCCGTCAGCCGGACGCGGAAGCTGCGCCGGTCGGTCGGGTCCAGGCTGCGCTCGACCAGCCCGGCCGCCTCCAGCCGGTCCAGCCGGTTGGTCATGCCGGCCCGCGACATCATCAGCACCGCGGACAACTCCGAGGGGATCAGCGTGTACGGCGGCCCGGCCCGGCGCAGCGCGGCCAGCACGTCGAACTCTCCCTGGCGCAGTCCATGCTTGGTGAACACCCGGTCGACCTGTGGTTCCAGCAGGCGCATCACCTGGGCCAGCCGCCCGAAGACGCCCATGGCCGACAGGTCGAGATCGGGCCGCTCCCGCCGCCACTGCTCGAGGATCCCGTCGATGGCGTCACCCATGGCCCCAGATCTTATTCGAGCTCAGATAGTTCAGACCCGTACCGGTCCTCCTGACCGCCTTGGAGGCGGCGGGCTAGTGTGAGGTGCCGGACTCCAGAGTGGGGATCACGCCCTGGACCGGGGAGATGATCACCAGCAGCGGCGACCCGGCCGGGCTCGGCGGCTCCAGCTCGGTGATGTTGCCGTTCATCCGCTGCTTGGGCCGCCCCGTGTTGCCGTCCCTGACGCTGAGGATCCGCTCCACGGACGGCGCCGCCACCCGCAGGGCCTTCCTGGTCGCGTGCCGCAGCCAGCGCAGCTCGCCGGTCATCCGCCGCCACGTCGCCGGGATGACGCTGGCCGGCTCCGCCCGGGTGCCCAGCCGGAGCGTGATCCGCTCGCTCGACCCGAACGTGCCGGGCAGCACGGGGTTGACCACGAACATGCCCGAGCGCAGCAGCCGCACGCCCTGCCGGTTGGGATTCGCCAGGCCGCCGGCGCTGATCAGCGAGTAGAGCTCGCAGCGGCACCCGTCGAGTGTGTCGGGGTCGTAGTCGGCCGCGGGCGGCTCCTCGAACACGATCTTGTCGATCCGCAGGCCCGCCGCGCCGTCCGGCATGACGTGCCCGCCCACCGCCCGGCGCACCTCCTCGCAGACGCTGTCGCCCTCCATGATGTCGAGCGCCTCGACGCAGATCAGCCCGTCGTCGGGGATCTCCTCCGCCGGCAGGTCGAAGGCGACCTGGGCGTGCGACCTGCGGCCGCGCAGCAGCACGCACTGGCGCAGCCGCCCCTGGGAGCGGATCTGGACCAGTCGCGGCAGCGTGCTGACGGGCTCGGTCCTGCCGGTGTGCCAGCCGCTTATCGACAGCTCGTCGACCGACAGCGACATCCGCACCCGCAGCGGACGGCCCTGTGCGGCGATCTTGAAGCCGGCCAGTCCCGAGGTCTCGAACCTGCCCACGATCTGCGTGCCCCGGTGCAGCCGGTCGGTGACCTGCAGCGCGGGCATCTGGCCGCTGAGCACGTGCGCGGGCGGTATCGCGGGAAGGATCACCTGGTCGAGGTCGGTGGCGGATCCTGCGCTGCTCATCGAGTGCTCCTCGCGGGGGTGAGTGTGGTGGACAGTCCTGTCGGGTAGCGGAAGTCGAAACGGGTGAGCAGGGGATCACGCCGTTCCCACATGCGTTGGACCGAGGTGAAGAGCGGGTCGCCGTCGCGTTCCACGTACCTCAGGTTGACGGCCAGCACGCGCGCGTAGTCGGCACCGTGCTCCCAGTGCGGAAGGAGCTGGGTGGGCACGTCGGAGGCGCAGCGGCTCAGCCAGAGCCACAGGCGGGCGCGCTCGCGCTGCTCGGGGCCGAGGATGGTGTCGCCCTTGGCGTGCCTGGCGACGGCCTCCTCCAGCAGCGTGCGGAGCTCGGGCACGGAGCGGGCGACGTGCGTGGCGCCGCAGGCGCTGCCCTCCGACCAGCCGGCCTGGATGACGGGGATGCCGAAGGCGGGCAGGTGGCTGCCGCCGAACGCGACGCCGACGTCGGCCAGGCTCCACAGGATGTTCGTGGACAGGTCGTCGACCCCGCACTTCATCCGGGAGTGAACGCTCGCGGTGGGGTCGAGGAAGATCCAGTTCGCCAAGTCGTCCGTCGAGGCGAACTCCGCCGTCGTCTCGAACAGCTCGGTGTCCTCGCCGGGCACGTGCCCGAACACGACGATCGTCGGCAGGCCCGGGTCGAGGTCCAGGCGGGCGCAGCCGTAGCTGCGGAGCTGGCGGCGCTCGGTGTCGGTGCGCACCTCGTAGTCGCTCTTCGCCTGCCAGGCCACGCGTTCGGCGCTGGGCGCGATCAAGTCTCTGTTCTGCCAGATGTGGTCGTCGAAGAATGCGGCGACCCGGCCGGGCAGATCTTCGTGGTAGGAGCTCGGCCCATCCTCGGGGAACAGCGCGTACGCCTGCAGCGTCCCATTGCCGTGCACGTGCACGACCGGGATCTCCCTCGGCACGCGGCGGTCCACCCGGCCGGTGACCAGCGCGACCGGCGGCGTCGTCGGCTGCAGGTCGCGCGCCGCCCCGAACACCTCGGCGAGCTGCCGCGCCTCCGGGTCGCCCAGCACGACCAGCCGTGCCTGGCTCGCCCCGCAGACGGCCTTCGCGACCATGAGTGTGCGGACCACGACCCTGATGTCCTGGTCGAACACCTCTGCAACGACGCACCTGTCACCGCCGGGGTTCTCTCCCCAATGGAGACGGACGGCGCGCAGCAGACGATCGAAGTACTCGCCATCCCCGACACGACGCATGAGAACCCTCCACCAAGCCAGGAAGAAATGCCCTGGTAGACGTTGCCAGAGGGGCGAACCGTCCTCTGCCCGCCGACACGCTTCTTTGCCGACGCCTGACGGAAACCGTGAGGACCCCAGCCGCACGATCATCCAGGTGTGCCGGAAATCACCGCATCCGGGCCGAACAAACCAGCCCTCCGCAGGGTCCAAGCTTTTACATGAAGCACGCCACGGGCGGGTTTAGGATGCACCCTATTGCCACGAGGGGGAGGAATTTTCGCATGGGTTCCCGTATGTCGAGTATCGCGCGCCTGACCGGGGCCGCGGCCGCGGCCGGCGTGGTGGCCGCCGCGATCGCGCTGCCCGCGGTCGGAGGCACGGGAGCGATGTTCGTCTCGGCATCGGAGGAGCTCGGCATCAAACCCGAGGAGCTCAAGGAGCCCCCGCTGGCGGAGCGTACGACCGTGGTGGACGCCAAGGGCAACGAGATCGCGTGGTTCTACGAGGAGTACCGCGAGAACGTCTCGCTCGACCAGGTGGCCGAGATCATGAAGACGGCCATCATCTCCATCGAGGACTACCGCTTCTACGAGCACGGCGCGATCGACATCGAGGGCACCATCCGCGCCCTGGCCAAGAACCTCAGCACGGGCCGGACCGCCCAGGGCGGTTCGTCCATCACCCAGCAGTACGTCAAGCAGGTGATGCTCAACTCGGCGACCACCGACAAGGAGCGGAACGCCGCGCTCGAGGCCAGCTACGCGCGCAAGCTCAAGGAGCTGCGCTACGCGATGGCGATCGAGGACAAGTACACCAAGGACCAGATCCTGGAGAAGTACCTCAACATCGCCTACTTCGGCGCCGGCGCCTACGGGGTGGAGGCGGCGGCCAAGCGTTTCTTCGGGGTCCCCGCGTCCAAGTTGAGCCTCGCGCAGGCGGCGACGCTGGCGGGCGCCGTGCAGGACCCCAACGCGACCGACCCCAACCTGGGCAAGAAGTCCCGGGAGCGGCTGCTCAGCCGGCGCAACGTGGTGCTCGACAGGATGGCCGAGCTGAAGAAGATCACGCCTGAGGAGGCCGCCGAGGCCAAGGCCAAGAAGCTCGGCTACAAGGGCACAGAGATCCCGGGCGGCTGCATCGACAGCAAATATCCGTACTTCTGCGTGTACGTACGCAACGAGGTCCTGACCAACCCGGTCTTCGCCAAGACCGCCGCGGCCAGGGAGCAATTCCTCGAGCGGGGCGGCCTGGAGATCAGGACCACGCTCGACCCGAAGATGCAGAAGGCCGCCGAGCAGGCCATCAAGAAGTACGTGTTCGCCTCGGACAACCCGGTCGCCTCCGAGGCGCTGGTCCAGCCGGGCACGGGCCAGATCAAGGCCATGGCCTCCAGCCGGAAGTACGGCACCAAGAAGCGCAAGAACGAGATGTCGTACAACATCGTCGCCAACGCGAAGCACGGCGGCGGCACCGGTTTCCAGGCGGGTTCGACGTTCAAGACCTTCACCCTGCTCACCGCGCTGGACGAGGGCATGAAGATCAACGATGGGATCTCCGTCGGCAGCGGCTATCGCGCCCCCTACTACTCCTCGTTCAAGAACTGCAAGGGCGAGAACATCGGCGACCCCAGCCACACCGTCACCAATGCCGAAGGGGGCGGCGGCGGCTTCAAGTCGCTGGCCACCGGCACCTGGGGCTCGGTGAACACCTTCTTCGTCGCCCTGGAGCAGAGGGTGGGCCTGTGCGACGTGGTCAAGACGGCCAAGTCGCTGGGCATCGAGCGCTCCGACGGACTTCCCCTGACGGAGTTCGAGACGTTCACGCTCGGCACCAACGAGATGGACCCGGTGACGGTGGCCAACGCCTACGCCGCGATCGGCGCACGCGGCAAGTACTGCGCGCCGATGGCCATCACCTCGATCAAGGAACGCGACGGCAAGGTCCGCAACTACAAGCCGGACTGCAAGCAGAAGCTCGACCCCGAGGTCGCGGACGCCGCGTCGAGCATCCTGTCCGGAGTGTTCACCAGGGGCACGATGCGCGGCGTCGGCGGCATCGGCCGCCCGGCCGCCGGCAAGACCGGCACCACGGACGAGCAGTCCAGCGCCTGGTTCGCCGGGTACACCCCGGACCTGGCGGGCGCGGTCAGCATCGGTGACCCGCGCGGCGCCAACAACCACAAGCTCAACTACGTCACCATCGGCGGCCGCTACTACTCCAACGTCTTCGGCGCCTCGATTCCCGGGCCGATCTGGAAGGACACCATGCTGGCCGCGCTGAAGGGCGTCCCGCCGACGGACTTCACGCCGGTGAACAGCGCCCGGTTCGGCGGCTGCGGCCAGAGCTGCCAGCCCGTGCAGCCGGACCCGGAGCCGGTGCAGCCGGACGAGGGCGAGGACGACGGCATCGACATCGAGCTCCCCGAGCTGGGCGACTGATCGGTAAGAGGTATTTTCAAACCGTCGGATACGACAAATCGGACATGGAAATATGGCGGTGATCACCACCCGGCACAAAAACCTCTGAGGGTTACCAACGCCACTAGCTCCGCAAATTCGGTTTGCGTCCGCACAATGGGACGCACTCGGAGCAAAGGCCCTATTAACAACGGCGAAACATTGGTAACGTGGGAGCGCTCCCAGGATCTTTTCCGCGAGGTGCTCCATGACCGAGCAGCCCACACTGGCACAGGTGGCGGCCGCTGCAGGGGTTTCCCCCGCGACCGCATCAAGAGTCCTCACGGGCTCAGTGCGGGTCAGTACCTCGACCCGCCGCCAAGTCTACGACGCCGTCTCCCGCATGGGTTACGTCCGCCACCGGGCGCCCAGGGGAACGGCTGCCAAGACCACGGCCGACGGCGTCACGGCCGTGATCTGTGATCACCTTCCCCGTCTCTTCTCCGATCCCTACTACGCCAGGCTCCTGTCCGCCGCGGGCGGTGTGATCGCCGAGCACGGCACCCACCTGATGGTCACGACCGTGACCCCGACGTCGTCGACCCTTCCCGCGCTGTCCGGCGCGGTGCTCATCATCGGCGCGAGAGAACGCCACCCTCTGGCGATCAAACTGTCCACCTCGGGTGTCCCGGTCCGCAACATCGGCCGCCCGCCCCACGACCTCAAGCTCCCGTACGCCGACGTCGACAACTTCGACGGCGGTCGTCAGGCGGCCGAGCACCTTCTCCTCACGGGCCGCCGCAACGTGGCCGCCATCGGCGGCCCACCGTCCCTGCCCGCCGCCCGCGACCGGCTGGACGGGCTGGTACGCACCCTGCAGGCGGCCGGCGCGCCCGACGTGCCGGTGGCCTACGGCGACTTCACGGCCGCCTCGGGCACCCACGCCATGCAGTGGCTGTTACGTCATGCCCCAGGGCTGGACGCCGTGTTCGTCGCCTCCGACCTGATGGCGGCGGGCGCGATCCAGGCGCTGCGCAGGGCCGGGCGCAAGGTGCCCGCGGACGTCGCGGTGATCGGGTTCGATGACGCCCCGGTCGCCAAGCACACCGCCCCCGCGCTCACCACGATCCGCCAGCCCGTCGAGGAGCTCGCCACGGTCGCCACCCGGCTGCTCCTGTCGGGGGCCGCGGGGATCGATCCCGTCCTCCCCACGGAACTGGTCGTCCGTGAGTCGGCTTGAGCCTGGGGATGTGCTGGCTCGGCGGTATCTGCTGCTGGATCCGCTGGCCAGAGGGGGCATGTCGGTCATCTGGCGTGCCTTCGACCAGTCACTGCACCGGATGATCGCGGTCAAGGTGCTCACCGCGTCGCTGCACGCCGACCACGGCGAGCGGGTCAGCGTACGCAGCGAGGCCCGCGCCGCCGCCAGGTTCATCCATCCCGACTCCATCGAGATCTACGACTACGGCGAGACCGTCACCACGAACGGCGGTGTCGCGGCCTACGTCGTGATGCCGCTGCTCGACGGCACGCCGCTGGCCGAGCGCATCGAGTCGGGCCCGCTGCCGTGGACCGAGGCGGCGGGCATCGCGTTGCGGCTGGCGCGCGTCCTCATGGCCGGGCACGCCCGCGGGCTCGTCCACCGGGACGTCACGGCCGAGAACGTGCTGCTCACCGCGGACGGGCCCAAGCTGCTCGACTTCGGCATCGCGGCCTGGGCGGGCGACCCGGAGGACGACCGGGGCACACCGCCCTACGTCGCCCCCGAGCGCCTGCTCGGCGCGCCCACCCATCCCGCGGTCGACGTCTACGCCCTGGGCGTGCTGCTGCACACCATGCTCACGGGCCGGACGCCGTACCCGGAGACCACGTGGGAGGAGATCGAGGCGGCCTGCCGGACCTCTCCTCCGCCGCGGGTCCCAGGGGTGCCGCACGCCGTCGCCTCACTCTGCCAGCGTTGCCTGGCGCACCGGCCGGAGGAGCGGCCGGGGGCGTCGGACATCGTCGCCGAGCTGACCTCCGCGCTGGGCACGGCGACGCTGGGCCGGCACGTCAGACGCGGATTGACGGTCGCGGGGTCCGCCGCGATCGCGCTCTCCGCGTTGCTGTGGTTCCAGCAGACGGGACTCCAGCAGCAGGCGCTGCAGCGGCAGGCGGACAAGACCGTGGCCAAGCCGTCGCCCTCCGCCACGGCCCGGTTCATCGAGAGCTCGCCGTCCGCGGTGAGCACCGTCGAGCAGGCCGTGGCCGGTTTCACCACCGCGCTGGTGGCCAGGACGCCGTGCGGCGCCACCGACGCGGACGTCGTGCTCGACCTCAAGCAGGTCCTGCAGGCGACCGTGATACCCCGGGGCCCGTACGAGTCCTCGACGGCCGACGTGCGCCAGAAGCTCTCCGACCGCCTGCGGGAGGGCCGGCTGGAGCCGGCCTGCAAGAGCGAGCTGGAGGCCAAGCTCGACGACATCGAGGCCGCGCTCGGGCGAGATTGACGGAGGGGTACGGCAGCACCAGCCGTACCCCTCCTTCGCGCGGCGCGTACCCCTCGCAAAGTACGCCCGCGCGAGCCTCATGCGCAGGTGTAGCCGCTGGGCACCTGCGTGTTCCCGTTCGGCCTGCTCGCCTGGAAGCCGAAGCTGGTCGAAGCGTTCGGCGCCAGGGCGCCGTTGTGGCCGAGGTTCCTGACCGTGACCGTGGAGCCGCTGACCGTGAGGCTCGCGTTCCACGAGCCGGTGATCGTGTGCCCGGCCGGCAGCGTGAACGTCACGGCTTCGCTCCTCGGGAAGTTCCGACTGGTGGGAGCGCTCCCAATAGTGCCATCAACGGAGTGGCAAGACCAAGATCTGCTGAAAGTTTCACCGCGCGTTGTCGAACCCGCGCACCGCGTGATTCAATCGCGCTGGCCGGGCGGGCTGGTCGTGGGCAGGTTTCCTCCGTCGTCAGCGCAAGGGAATCCCCATGAAGTTATTCAAGTCGGCGGCGATCACCGCCGTCATGGTCCTGATCACTAGTGTCTTGATGATCCCGACGCAGGCGCAGGCGCACGGCGTCTCGATGTTCCCGGGCGCCCGCACGTTCCTGTGCTGGCAGGACGGCCTGCGGGACAACGGCCAGATCATCCCCTACAACCCGGCGTGCGCGGCCGCCGTTCAGCAGAGCGGCACGACTCCTCTGTACAACTGGTTCGCGGTGCTGCGCTCCGACGGCGCGGGCCGGACCACCGGATTCATCCCCGACGGGCAGATCTGCAGCGGCGGCACCGGCGGGCCCTACGACTTCTCGGCATACAACGCGGTTCGCTCCGACTGGCCGCTGACCCACTTGACCGCCGGCCGCTCCATCCAGATGCGGCACAGCAACTGGGCCAGGCACCCCGGCGCGTTCAACTACTACATCACCAAGAACGGCTGGAACCCGAACGCGCCACTGAAGTGGTCCGACCTGGAGCCGTTCGGCAGCGTCACCGACCCGCCCGAGACCGGCGGGGCCGGCGGGCTCAACTACTACTACTGGAACGCCCAGCTCCCGTCCGGCAAGACCGGCCGGCACATCATCTTCACGCACTGGATCCGCTCGGACAGCAACGAGAACTTCTACAGCTGCTCCGACGTCGTCTTCGACGGCGGCAACGGCGAGGTCACCGGTGTCGGTCCCAACGGCGGACAGTCACCCGACCCGACGATCACGCCGACGCCGACCGGCGCCTGCACGGCGACGTGGAAGGCCACCGACACCGGCTGGGCCGGCCACTTCCAGGGCGAGGTGACCGTGCGCAACACCGGCACCAGCTCGCTCGGCGGCTGGACGGTCAAGTGGACCTACAGCGGCGGGCAGGGATTCGAGGGCTCACCGTGGAACGGCGTGGTGAACGGACAGCCACCTAATGTGTCCGTCTCCAACGCCACGCACAACGGACAGCTGGCGCCGAACGCCACGACCACGTTCGGCTTCAACGCCACCGGCTCCGTTCCCAACCCGGCACCTGCCCTGACGTGCACCAGCCCGTGATCAGAACGCGTCGCGGGCTAGTCGCGGCGATCATCACCCTGGCCGGCCTGACCCTGGCCGGGGTGATGTTTTTCGTCGCCAGGCAGCCGTCATCGCAGCTGAAGGAGGATCTCGCCGCCCAGGTGACCAAGATCCTCGAGGAGGCCTCGCCCGGCGAGCACCACGCCCACGGACACGACTTCGACTCGCGCGTGGTGTGCGCCGTGGAGCCGTTCGGGACCGAGCCGCCGAATGCCGCCTCCCTCGTCGAAGTGACCTGGGTGTACGCCCGGCACATGTGCGCGATCACCGGCGAGAGCGACGACTGGGCGGCCTCCGTGCGGGCCGGGGGCCCGATAGCCGTCAAGATCAGCATCCCGCCGCAGATCCGGGTGCCCGAGCCGGGAGCGGGCTATCCGGACCGGGTGAAGCGGCTCATCCCCGAGCGCTATCACGAGCAGGCGTTCAATGAGGAGTTCGAGGACGACGCGCCGATCGAGGCCGCGCGCCAGAGGTTCTCCCAGGCCAAATAGCAGCCCGGACCAAATAGCAGCCGGACAAACGGACGCGGCCGACTGGAGGAATCGGCCGCGTCCGTCCCATCCGGGCGGGGATGGTGTTCATCGGGCAGGGATATGAAGTTGTGGCCTCACCTCCTCATACGCAGCCGACAGCCCCAATGTTCAACAGGGCGTTCAGTTGGCGCACGCGTACCCGGAGGGAAGTGAGGTGTTGCCGTTCGGACGGCCGGCCTGGAACCCGAAGCCGGTGCTCGCGTTGGGCGCCAGCGTGCCGTTGTAGTTCAGGTTCTTGGCCGTCACGGTCTGGCCGCTGACCGTCACCGCGGCGTTCCAGTAGCCGGTGATCGTCTGCCCGGCGGGCAGCGTGAACGTCACCGTCCAGGCGTTCTTGGTCGAGGAGCTGGTGTTGGTGACGGTCACCTGGGCCACGTAGCCGGTGCTCCACTGGCTCTGCGCGGTTCCCGTGGCGGTGCACCCGCCGCCGCTGCCCCCGAGGGTGGTGAAGGGGACCGCCGGCGACCAGGCCGACTGGTTGCCCGCGGCGTCCCTGGCCCGCACGCGCACCTGGTACGGGGTCGACGGCGACAGCCCGGTCAGAGTGATCGAGTTCGTGGCCGTGGCGCCGAGCGACGTGCCGGACGAGGTGGCGACTTCATAGCCGGTGACGCCCACGTTGTCGGTGGAGGCCGCCCAGGTCAGGGTGGCCCCGGACGAGGTGATGTCGGACGCGGTCGGGGTGCCCGGCGTGCTGGGCGGAGTCGGGTCGCTGGTGCCGCCGCCGTAGATCGAGGCCTCCCTGGCGGTGGCGGCGATGCCGTTGGCGCCGTTGAACAGCCGCTGTCCCCAGGAGGTGAGCTGGTTGACGTCGAAGTTGGTGACCTGGTCGAGGTACTCGACACCGCCGCTGTTCCCGCTCCACGACCAGCCCAGGTAGCCGATGCCGCGGCTCACGGCCTGCGCCATGATCGTGTCCTCGTCGGGGTTGCCGTCGGAGTGGTTGTGCCCGAACTCGCCCACGACCAGCGGCAGCCCGGCGGTCCTGAACGCGTCCAGGTACGCGGTGATCTCGGCGGCCGTGTCGAAGACCCCGTACATGTGGACGGAGAAGATCGTGTTCTTGTCGGGGTCGCTGTCGAAGACCGCCCGCGCGTTGTCGCGCATGGTGAACTGCCAGTCCTGGCCCCAGTTGGGCGCGTCCACCATCAACGCGTGGTCGAAGCCGTTGTCACGGAGCCTCTGGATGGCGGCGGTGGTGCGGGCGGCCCAGCCCGGGGTGACGGCGTTGTTGCCGATGGGCTCGTTGCCGATGTTGACGATGATGTAGTCCTCCTGGCCGACCAGGGCGGACTTGACGCTGAGCCAGTAGTCGACGGCCTGGTCGAGGGTGTAGGCGCCGCTCTGCTCGCCGTACCCGGTGGTGTCGTGGTTCTCCAGCACGCAGATGAGCTTGTTCTGCTTGCACAGCGAGACGATGTTGGCGACGTCGTTGACGCCGTTGGCGGGCCAGCGGCCGCCGCTGAGCACGACGCGCACGGTGTTGGCCTTGAGCGACTTGATGTCGGCGAACGCCTTCGTCTGGGTGGTGTACCAGGTGTGCGCGTGACTGGTGCCGCGCATGACGAACTCCTGGCCGTTGCGTTCCAGGATCTTCGTGCCGCTGACGTGGATGCCCACGGCGGCGTTCGCCGGGCCGGCGGGGGTGACGAGCATGACCAGCAGGACGGTCAGCGCGGTGAACACTGATCTCATGGGAGTGCCTTTCCCTGACCGAGAACCCGCCCCCGTGACGGGGGCGGGTTCTCGCTCAGGAGGGGGTGCAGGTGATCGGATCGGGGATGGTCGGGGTGCCGTTCGCGATGAAGCCGAACGTGGCGGTCGCGCCGGCGGCCAGCGCGCCGTTGTAGCTCTCGTTCTTCACCGAGACGCTGGAGCCGGTCTGGGTGTGCTTGCCGCCCCAGAGCTGGCTGATCGTGTTCTGCGAGGTCCAGGCGACCGTCCAGCCGTTGATCGCCGAGGTGCCGGCGTTCTTGACCGTGACTTCGGCCTGGAACGCGCCGCCCCAGCTGCTCGTCACCTTGAACGTGCCCGTGCAGCCGCCCGGGGGCGGCGGCTCGTCCGTCGTGGTGAACGGGGTGCCGTCCGACGGCGCCGAGGTGTTGCCCGCCGCGTCCCTGGCCACCACGGAGGCGGTGTAGGACGAGGCAGGGGTGAGACCGCTCAGGTCGAAGGAAGCGCTCGTGGCCGTGCCTGCCTTGGTGGACCCCAGGTAGACGTCGTAGCCGGTCACGCCCACGTTGTCCGTGGAGGACGACCAGCTCAGCCTGGCGGTGGAGCCTGTGATCGCGGAGACCGCGGGCTTGCCGGGCTTGCTGGGCGCAGTGTCGTCCTCTTCCTCCGGCCCCGGCGGCTCACCCCAGATCTTGGTGGCGCCGCTGTAGAGGGTGATGTCCTGGGTCCGCACCGGCGTCGCACCGGGCGTCGTGGGGATGTTCCGGTACGACCAGTCGTTGGCCGGGTCCCACGTGCCCGCGCTGCTGATCCGGAACTGCACCTCCCTGCGGTGCTGGGACTGCCCGGCCGGGGCGATGGCCTGCCCGGAGCAGTCGATGTTCACGTAGTACGTGCTGCCGCCCGCTGGATGCAGCGTGGGCGCCTTGCACTGCGTGTACGCCGACGACACGCTGATCTGCGAGGCAGTCGTGGAGCCGTCGAGCGTGAAGTAGTAGCGGAACGAGCCGTCGGACAGGACCCTGGCGGGCCAGGCCGACTGGTTGCGGACGATGGCCTTGATCTCGGTGAAGGTGGCGCCCGAGGCGTTCACGCCGGCCTCGACGAAGATCTCGGGGCCGTCCGGGGTCTCCCGCGGCGGGAAGTTCGCCGCCGGCGCGCCTCCGTACTCCTTGTAGAGCCTGGCCAGCGCGCTGGTGAAGCCGGCGTTGTAGTCGGTGGCGACCTCGTTCATGACGTAGTCGTCGCGTTTGTCGGTGTAGGCGTCGTTCGGGTCGGGCGGGCCGCCGACGAGCGCGCCGTACAGGATGTGGCGGGTCTGCTCAGGATTGGTGATCTGGTCCGTCCACGAGCCGTGCGCCGTGCGGTGATGCGGGTTCTTCGGCGGGTTGGCGCCGAACCCGATCACGTACGAGGAGCTGCGCGGGTTGTCGCCGAGCGCGTAGTTGATCTGCCGGACCGCGAAGTCGTGGTAGCGCGTCTTGCGCGTGGCGTCGGTGATCGAGTCGCTGTGCACGAGCGCCGCGAACGCGGTGTTGGCCGCGTACCGCAGCGAGCCCCACCGGTCGAGCACGGCCTGCCCGCCCGGCGAATAGCGCACCTTGGCGCCGTCCACGCCGACCGTCCACCAGTCGAGCCAGCGATTGGCGTCGTCGAGGTAGCGCTGCTTGCCGGTCAGCTTGTGCAGCAGCACGTACGCGCCGTAGGACTTGTCGTCCCAGGCGATCGTCCACTTGTACGACTTGATGCTGGTCTGCGGTTCGCTGCCGAGGTTGTCGTAGCCGGTCTCGGCCTTGGCCAGGTAGGAGGCGTCGTTCGTGGCCCGGTAGAGCCAGATCGCGCCCCACACCAGCTCGTCGTTGAAGCCGCTCCAGGAGTTGTAGTAGCCCTGCGCGTCGGTGATGCACTCGCTGTACTTCTTCCTGACGGTGTCGGCGAAGGAGTAGAGCTGCTTGGCGTGCGTCACCAGGGTGTCGGCATAGGCCGGATTCGTCGGGCGGAAGACGATCGAGGAGGCCGCCATCGCCGCCGCCGTCTCCCCCGCCAGGTCCGACCCGCCGCAGGACGCGTCGATCTTGTACGCGGGCCTCGTCATCGGCATGGCCTCGGCCGGACCCCACCAGGCGTGGTCCGTGCCGCCGTTGCCGACCTGTCCATAAAGGACGTTCGGCGACGGGTGGGCCTTGATGAAGTAGTCGTTGACGAACTTGAGGTTGTTGAGCAGGTGGGTGAGCTGCCCCGAGGACGCGTACGCGTCGCGGTACTCGACCGCGCCCCAGGCCAGCATGGTGGCGGAGAACGCCATCGGGAAGCCGAACTTGACGTGGTCGCCCGCGTCGTACCAGCCGCCCGTGAGGTCCGCGCCGACGTCGTCGCCGTCCTTCATGCCCGAGTCGCCGCGCCAGGAGACGCGGTTCCAGTCGGGCAGCGCGCCCGACTGCTGGGCCTCGTAGAACCACAGCGACTTCTGCAGCGCCTCGCCGTAGGCGAAAGCCGGTGCGGCGGCACGGGCCGCCGGCCCCGCCACCAGGAGTGGCAGGGCCAGCGACACCGCGGCTACGAGTGCTGCCTTTCTCACGGGAAGAGCCGCCCGTACTCGGCGAGCGCGACAGCCACGTCGACCTGCGCCCAGAACCGGTGGTAGTTGAAGGTGGGCGCCGGGCCGGTGCCCTTCAGGAAGGCGTCGACCTTCGGCCAGTCGGGGTCGTCGCGGTAGAACGACCTGATCGAGATGAACGTGGAGTTGGAGTTGATGGCGTCGCCGTTGGGCATCTCGCCGCTCCAGCCCGGAGGCACGTACACCGGGTCGTCGATGCGGTTGTAGTCCTGCTTGGTCTCCGGGACCGACACGCCCTCCTCGTCACGGTGCTGCCACACGGCGTCGAGCAGCGCCTTGGCCGTGTCCCTGGCCTCGGCGTGGTTGGCCCTGGCCGCGTAGTACATCAGCACCTTGGCGTACGCGCCGGCCACGCCCACGTCCTGGGTGTGGTCCACGACGGTCACGCGCAGGTTCGGGTTGGCGGGCGGCATGCCGGTGGTGGCGTTGAAGTCACCGGCCGGCTGTCCGGTCCACCGGAGCGTGGACGGGATCTGGTAGCTGCCGTCAGAGCTGACCGTGGTGTTGTCCAGCGCCCAGGTCACCCACTTGTCGAGGATGGCCTTGGCGTCGGCGTTGCCGGTGACGTTGTAGAGCTCGGCCACCCGCTCCATCGTCCACGCCTGGAAGCCGAACCACTGGTTCGACGGCGGGTCGTGGTAGACCGGCTGCCAGTCGTAGGCCATGCCGTGGAACTTCGGCAGGTTGCTCGGCGGTGCGGAGTAGTTGCCGTTCCAGCTGTTGGTCGCGCCGCCGGCGATGGCGCCCTCGTTGGACTGCAGCCACTTGTAGAACTGCAGCTGGCGGGTCAGGCTGGTGCTCCAGTCGGCCGCGCCGGACGAGCTCTTGGGCCGGAGCTCGGTCACGTTCGACAGCGCCCAGGCCGCGAACGGGTTCTGGTAGCCGGAGTGGTTGTGGCTGGAGCCGATGCGCCAGGCCCATCCGGCGCTGGAGTCGGTCGCGCCGCCCCAGGCGTAGTACCAGTTCAGCAGGTACGCGGCGGAGTCCTTGCCGGTGCCCGCCGGGCAGGACGGGCTCGTGCACCCGGGCCTCTTGAAGTACTTGTCGTACATCGCGTAGCGCAGGTAGTCGCCCATCTTGGCGGCCTTGGCCACGCTCGCGGACACCTCGGAGGCCTTGTTCTGCGCCTTGGCCCAGGTCAGCGCCCAGTAGGCGGCCTGGACGGCCCGCGCGTCGGCGTCGGGGGCGTTGGTGTACTTCCACTGCTTGGCGTAGGAACTGTCCTTGATGAACAGGTCCAGGAAGCCGTTGGTGCCGCCGTGGGCGAAGGTGTCGCAGGACGGCTGCGGGATCGTCTCGAAGACCGACTCCTCCGGGCCGCGCTGGTAGGTGTTGATGTAGGCGGGCTTGGTCGTGCCGTCGCCGCAGCGGCCGAAGCCGTAGGTGTTGTCGACGTCCAGCAGCCAGTGCATGCCGTACATGTCCCGGGTGCCGTAGGCGCTCTGCAGCTCGTTCGCCAGCGGGTCGGCGCCCACGGTGACTCCGGGGTCGATCTGCGACGGGTAGTTGCTGATCTGCAGGTGCTCGGACGCGTACGTGGCCGGCTTCGACGGGTTGTAGAAGGAGTTCGTCGGCTGGTCGGCGGTGGCCGGGATGATGTACTTCTCCATCGACGCCCACGCGTTGTTGAACTTCGACCAGTCGCCGGTGACCTGCCCGTAGACCGCCTCCAGCCACAGGTAGTAGCTGTAGGCCTCGGACGTGGTCTCGTGCCCGTGGTCCGGCGCCTCGACCAGGAACGTCTCGATCGAGTGGTACGGCACGCCCTCGGGCGAGAAGTAGCCGTTGGCCGGGTCGTGGATCTCGTTGTAGAGCTCGACGAAGCGCTGGACGTACGGGTTTTCGCCGCCCACGTCGTCGTCGGCCTCATTGGCGGTGACGTCGACGGGGTCGTAGCCGCCGGCGCTCACCCTGATCACGGCCGAACCACTGGTCGTGTCGGAGTCGTCGGCCGCGTTCAGCTGGAAGCTCTGCGCGGTGTTCCAGTTGGACGGCGTGAAGGTCCTGGTGGTGGGGGTGGCGACGGTGATGTCGGCGTCGCCGCTGACCCGCGCGGCCGTGACGGTCACGTTGGCCGACGGCGCCTGTGACAACTTCACCGTGAAGCTCGCGGACCCCTCCTCCGGCACGGACAGGCTGGTCGGGCTCACCACGAGTGCGGGACCGGAGTCCGGGGAGACCGTGATCCCGACCGGCGGCGAGGTCGTGGTCTTCCCTCCGTTGTCGGTGGCGCGCGCGGTGATCGAGTAGCTGCCGGCCGCCACGTTCTGCCAGCTGTAGTTGTACGGCGCCGAGTTGTCGGTGCCCAGCAGCGTGGTGCCCTGGTAGAAGTCGACCTTGGAGACCGTGCCGTCGGAGTCGGCCGCGTTGGCCGCGATCGGCACGGTCGCCGGGGCGGTGAACGTCTGGCCCGCGGTCGGCGAGGTCAGCGACACGGTGGGCGCGGCGTTCTCGCCGGTGCCGCCGCAGGTGACGCCGTTGACGCTGAATTCGGTGGGGCTCGGGTTGCTGCCCGTCCAGGTGCCCTGGAAGCCGATGTTCGTGGAGGCCCCGGTGGCCAGGTTGCCGTTCCACGGCATGTTCGTCCCGGTCATGGTGGTGCCGGACTGGCTCCAGTTCGCGCCCCAGCCGGTGGGGGTGTACTTCTGTCCGGTGGTCGGGAAGTCAAAGGCAAGGGTCCACGACGTGATGGGGTCGCCGGTGTTCTTCAGCGTGATGCTGGCGGTGAAGCCGCCCTGACCGGAGCCGGTCGTCCACTGGTTGGCGGCGTACGTCACGTCACACGACACGGCGGCCTGGGCCGGGCCTGCCGCAACGGCCGAGGTCACGCCCGCGACGAGGACAAGCGTCGTGGCCACGGCGAGACGCCTCGATAAGCGGGACAAGAGGGAAGGGGGTCTGTGCTTCACGGGGTCTCCATGGGAGTAGGTGTGTGGGAGCGCTCCCAAACGGGATTGTCGGTGCCCTCCGGCATATGTCAACGGAATGGCGGTTCGGTAACCCCCGTGTTTCCTCTCACCAGGCTGCCCGGGATGAAAGTTTCATCGGCGTTCCGGGGCATTCAACGAGCATGCGGGGCGGCGGACACCGCGCAGAAAGGCGGGCTCTGTACAGCGCCCCGACTCCGGCTCACCATGGGAGCGCTCCCAGCCATCTAGCAGCACTGGAGATGATCGCTCGTGAGACTCCAACGCGGCCTTCGCCAATGGGCCGTGACCGTGACCGCCGTGAGTGTCGCGGCCTTAGGGCTCGTCGTCGGCCAGAGCACGGCCGCCAACGCCGCGGTCGCCTGCGACGTGACCTACTCTGCCAACTCGTGGACGAGCAGCCCGGGTCAGGGCGGTTTCACCGCGAACATCACGTTGAAGAACACCGGCGACCCGCTGACCTCCTGGTCGCTGGCCTTCGACTATCCGACCACCGGCCAGAAGTACACCCCCGCCGGCTGGGGCGCGAACTGGAGCCAGTCCGGCGCCACCATGACCGGGACGAACATGCCGTACAACGGCAACCTGGCCACCGGCGCCTCCATCACCATGGGCTTCAACGGCACCTGGTCGGGCACGAACCCGAACCCGACCTCCTTCACCGTCAACGGCACCACCTGCGGCGGCGCTCCCACGACGCCCTCCGTGGTCGTCTCGGCCAGCTCGGTCGCGGTCAACGAGGGCGGCACGGCGACGTTCACCGCCCGGCTTTCGTCCGCGCCGAGCGCCAACGTGACCGTCACCACCGCGCGCACCAGCGGTGACACCGACCTGACCGTCAGTTCCGGCGGCTCGCTGACCTTCACGCCGGGCAACTGGAACACCGCGCAAACCGTCACCCTGGCCGCGGCCCAGGACTCCGACGCCACCGCCGGCACGGCCGCCTTCAGCGTCGGCGGCAACGGCGTCACCGGCGCCACGGTCAACGCCACCGAGGTGGACGACGACGCCGTCCAGGAGCAGTCGATCATCGTGACGCCGACCGCGGTGACCGTGCCCGAGGGCTCCACCGCCACGTACGCGGTGCAGCTGGCCACCCAGCCCACCGGCAACGTGAGCGTCACCTCGACGGCCGGCACCGGCGACACCAACATCACCGTCTCCTCCGGCGGCAACCTCACGTTCAGCACGTCGAACTGGAACACCCCGCAGACGGTGACCCTGGCCGCCGCGCAGGACTCCGACACCGCCAACGGCAGCCGGACGATCAACGTCGCCTCCACCGGGCTGACCTCGCGGACGGTCACCGCCACCGAGGCCGACGACGACGGCGGCACCAACCCGACCCACGCCGAGAACCCGTACGCCGGAGCCACCGGCTACGTGAACCCCAACTGGTCGGCGAAGGCCGCGGCCGAGCCGGGCGGCTCCGCGGTGGCCAACACCTCCACGGCCGTGTGGATGGACCGCATCGCCGCCATCGCGGGCAACTCCTCCGCCATGGGCCTGCGCGCCCATCTGGACGAGGCCGTCAGGCAGGACGCCGCCAACGGCTCCGCCCCGCTGACGATCCAGGTCGTCATCTACAACCTGCCCAACCGTGACTGCTCGGCGCTGGCCTCCAACGGCGAGCTGCTCATCGCCCAGAACGGGTTCAACCGCTACAAGACCGAGTACATCGACCCGATCGCGGCCATCATGCGCGACTCCAAGTACGCCAACCTGCGCATCGTCACGATCATCGAGCCCGACTCGCTGCCGAACCTGGTCACCAACCTCAACGCCTTCGAGAAGTGCCGCGAGGCCAACGGCCCCGGCGGCTATGTCGACGGCGTCCGGTATGCGCTGAACCAGCTGCACGCCATCACCAACGTCTACACCTACATCGACGCCGCCCACCACGCCTGGCTCGGCTGGGACTCGAACTTCCAACCGGCGGTCGACCTCTTCTACAACACCGTCGCCGGCACCACCGCGGGCGTGGACAGCGTGGACGGCTTCATCGTCAACACCGCCAACTACTCGGCCACGACCGAGCCGTACTTCACCGTCAACGGCACGGTGGGCAACCAGCCGATCCGGCAGTCCAACTGGGTGGACTGGAACTGGTACATCGACGAGCGGAGCTTCGCGACGGAGCTGCGTTCGCGGCTGATCAGCAAGGGCTTCCGCTCCGGGCTCGGCATGCTGATCGACACCTCGCGCAACGGCTGGGGCGGCAGCGCCCGCCCGACCGGGCCGAGCACCTCGACGGAGCTGAACCCGTTCGTCGACCAGTCACGTGTCGACCGCCGCATCCACGCCGGCAACTGGTGCAACCAGAGCGGCGCCGGCCTGGGAACGCGGCCCGTGGCCAACCCGGCATCCGGGTTCGACGCCTACGTCTGGATCAAGCCTCCGGGCGAGTCCGACGGCGCCAGCGAGGACATCCCGAACGACGAGGGCAAGAAGTTCGACCGGATGTGCGACCCGACGTACACCGGCAACAACCTCAACAAGTTCAACATGTCGGGTGCGCTGCCCGACGCGCCGCTGTCGGGCCAGTGGTTCTCCGCGCAGTTCCGTCAACTGCTGCAGAACGCCTACCCGCCGATCAACTGAGAGGCGTCCGGCCGGTGAGCGACCCGCCTGACCCGGGTCCGCTCATCGGCCGGGAGGGGCCCGCCTGACCCGGGTCCCTCGGCTCACGGAGGGGTCCGGGCCCTTGCGGCCCGGGCCCCTTCTCCTCATCGCGCCCTGCGCCACTCCGACACGATCTCGTCCACGTCGAACGGCATCAGGTTGAGCGGCGGCCCCGACAGCCCCGTCCTGATCGCCTCACGAATCTTGTGGTTGACGTCCTCGATGATCTGCCGTGCCTCGGCCTCGGACCGGGCCCCGCGCGCCTGGGCCAGCGCCTCCTCCGCCTGCTTGCGCAGCGCCAGCGTGGGCGGCAGCGGCATCGTGAGCCCTTCGCTCTCCACCTTCTGCTTGATCCACCACATGTCGTCGTGCGGCCGGTCGAGCCCCGGAATGGGCTTGCCCGCGCCCGGCAGATCGTCGAACTCGCCGCGCTCCGTCGCCTCGCGGATCTGGCGATCGACCCAGCTCTCGAACGGCATGCCGGGCGGCTTGCGGTCTGTCACATCAGCTCCCATCTCAGGCAAGGTTGTGACTTGGGGCGAGAGGGCCGCGCCAGCCGAGCACGGCCTCGGTCATGCGTACGGACGCGACGGTCGCGGCCACGTCGTGCACCCGGAGGATGCGGGCGCCCTTGAGGATGGAGAGGACGTTGGCGGCGATCGTGCCCTCCTTCCGGTCCCCCTGCGGACGGTCCAGCGTCTCCCCGATGAAGTCCTTGTTGGACAGCGCCACCAGCGTCGGGTAGCCGATCGAGGTGATCTCCTGCAACCGGCGCGTCAGCTCCAGGGAATGGAAGGTGTTCTTGTTGAGGTCGTGCCCGGGATCGATGATGATCTTTTCGGCGGCGATCCCCGCCTTCAGCGCGAACGACACCCGCTCTCGCAGGAAGTCCGCGACCTCGCCGACCACGTCGGCGTAGCTCGGCCGGAAGACACGGCGACCCGGGCCACCGAGACTGTGGGTGACCACCACGGTCACGCCGGCCGCCGCGGCGACCTCGGCGATGCCGGGCTCGCGCAGGCCGTTGGTGTCATTGATGACGTCGGCGCCGGCCTCGATGGCCGCCCGGGCCACCTCGGGCCGGTGGGTGTCCACCGAGATCACGGCGTCCGTGACGGCCCTGACCTCGGCGATGACGGGGGCGACGCGGTCGATCTCCTCCGCCGCGCCGATCTGCACCTGGGCGGCGCTGAAGGCGAACCCGCCGATGTCCACCCAGTCGGCCCCGTCGTCCACGGCCTTCTTGGCCGCCGCCACGGCGCTGTCCAGCGCGTATGTGCGGCCCTGGTCGTGGAAGGAGTTGGGGGTCCGGTTGACGATGGCCATGACGGCGACCTGGCGGTCGAAATCGAACTCCCGCCGCCCGATGCGCCGGACAGGAGAGATGATCCCGGGGGAAAGCTGCGCGCCGCTCACGCCTGTGAGCCTACCTGCGGACTCAGGCGGTGAAGCGGCCAGGCGGATGCCCGCCTGCCGAGACCCTGATGCGCCTCATGCGCCGGCGGGTGCCGAAATCGGGACCCGGCGGCAGCCGCATGGTGAGCCGGACCGTGGTGCCGAGGGGACCGGTGCGGAAGTCGGCCGTGTCGCACAGCCGCCGGATCAGGTAGATCCCTCTCCCGTTGTAGGAGAAGTCGGACGGCCGCGAGTGACCGACGACATACGCGTCCGGGATGCCCGACCCCCGATCGGACGTCTCGGAGCGGATGACGCCGTCCACCGTCCACAGCTTGAGATACCCGTGCCCGCCCGCGTGCTCGACAGCGTTGACGACACTCTCGTGCACGGCCAGGACGAAGTCGTCCAGCCGGCGGCCGCTCAGCCCGCAACTCTCGGCCTGCTCGGCCACCGCGCGACGCAGCTTCGTGACGTCGTGGAGCGTGAAGGGCTGGGTCAACAGGGTGCGCATGGCAGGCTCCTCCAACCTGGCCTGGTCTCGCCGACGCGCAACATCCGTATGCGTGCGAAATTCGCGAAGAGGGACCTGTCCAATGGCGATCCGGGGAAAAAGTCCATGAAGCGCTCCTCCGTGTCGTTCCGACACCAGGCCGCGCCTCAGGACCTCGCGTAGTGCCCCTCTTCCCAGCAAAGGGGAAAGTACACTTGGCAACTTCTACGGACGTCCCCCGACCCCCGAGACGAACTCCTTGACCCGGCCGACCGGGCCGCCGTCGGGGGCGAGCGGCGCGGTGTCCATGCCGGCGCCGTCATGCAAGCCCTCGAACATCTCCCGCATGGTCTCCCAGGACGAGCGCCGCGGCGTCCAGCCGAGCACCTCCCTGGCCCGGTCCACCCTCATCACCGGCAGCCGCAGGGCCATGTCGAACAGGCCCGGCGCGGCGGGCAGCAGCCTCAGGTGCCATCCCGCCGCCATGGCCGCCCTGGCCAGCCCCGGCGCCACCCGGACCGTACGGGCATCGAGCAGCTTGGCCAGGTCGTGCGGGTCGAGGACGGGCTCGGCGGCGATGTTGAACGCGCCCTTCACGGGCCGGGTCACGGCCAGGCGATAAGCCTCGGCCGCGTCCTCGGCATGCACCACCTGCAGCCGCAGGCCCGGAATGTCCGGCACGAACGGGATTCGCCCCGGCTGGACCAGCCGCCGCGGCACCAGCGGCCCGCCGAACAGCCGGCGCTGCTCGGTCGCGGCCACCCGCTGGAAGATGAACGCCGGCCGCATCCGCACCACGCGGACGCTCCGGTGATCGTTCTCGAAGACGTCGAGCACGCGCTCGACATACGCCTTCTCGCGTCCGTACGCGGCGCCCGGCCAGCCGTGCGTGGGCCAGCTCTCGTCCACCGGCCGGTCCTTGGGCCCCGGCGAGTACGCCCCCACGGACGAGGCGTGGATCAGCGCGGGAACCCCCGCCTCGGCCACGGCGCGGAAGACCCGCATGCTGCCGAGCACGTTCGCCCGCCAGGTGGTCGCCGGGTCCCTCGTGGGCTGGAACAGCCACGCCAGATGCACCACGGCGTCGGCGCCGTCGAAGATCCGTGTCAGGTCCGCGGAGGCCACGTCGGCCTGCCGCCAGTCGGTGCGGTCGATCCGCCACCCGGGCAGCCGGCGCGCGACCCCCACGATCGAGCTCACGTTCTCATCCGTGGCCAGCACGCGCACCACACTGGTGCCGACGTTCCCGGTGGCCCCCACCACAACGACTCTCATGACGGCTCCGCTGCCCGCTCTCCACCCCACGAAACCCCTGTGACCTGCGCTCTATGGCTGCAGCAGAATCTTGACGGCCCCATCTGCCTTCTTCTGGAACATCTCGTACGCCCTCGGCGCCTCATCCAGCGGCATCCGGTGCGTGGTCAGGTCCATCACGCCGAGCGGGTCGGAGTCGTCGGTCACCAGCGGCATCAACTGACTGATCCACCGGCGGACGTGGGCCTGTCCCATGCGCAGCGTGATGCCCTTGTCGAACATGCGCAGCATGGGCAGCGGATCCGCCATGCCGCCGTAGACCCCGATGACGGAGATCACCCCACCCCGGCGTACGGAGTCGATGGCCTGGTTGAGCGCCCGGAGGCGGTCCACGCCCGCGGTGGACATCAGCGGGGCGGCCACCGCGTCCGGCAGCAGGCCGGTGAGCGTCTGGGCGAGCTTGGCGGCCGGTGAGCCGTGGGCCTCCATGCCGACCGCGTCGATGACCGAGTCCGTGCCGCGTCCCGTGGTGCGGTAGCGGATCTCCTCCGGCACGTTGGACACCTCGCTGGCGTCGATCACCTCGATGCCGTGGCGGCGGGCCATCTCCAAACGCGCCATGACCCCGTCCACGCCGATCACCCGATGACCGAGGTGGCGCGCGATGCGGGCGCTCATCTGGCCGATGGGCCCCAGGCCGAAGACAGTGACGCTGCCGCCGTCGGGGATGTCCGCGTACGCGACGGCCTGCCAGGCGGTCGGGAGCACGTCCGACAGGTAGACGAACCGCTCGTCCGGCGGCCCGGACGGCACCCTGATCGGCCCGAACTGGGCCTCCGGCACCCGCAGGTACTCCGCCTGCCCGCCGGGCACCCGGCCGTACAGCCTGGTGTAGCCGAACAGGGCGGCGCCGGTGCCCTGCTCGCGCACCTGGGTGGTCTCGCACTGCGCGTACAGCTCCATGCCGCACATGTGACAGTGGCCGCAGGCGATGTTGAACGGGATGACCACGCGGTCACCGGGCTTGAGATTCGTGATCGCGGAGCCGACCTCCTCGACGAGGCCTATGGGCTCGTGGCCCAGGATGTCGCCCTCGGCCATGAACGGCCCGAGCACCTCGTACAGGTGCAGGTCGGATCCGCAGATTCCGCTGCTGGTCACCTTGATGACCACGTCGTTGGGTTCTTTGACGGCCGGGTCGGGCACTTCCTCGACCCGTACGTCACGCTTGCCGTGCCAGGTGACTGCCTTCATGGTGACCGCATACCCCCACGTCAAGCATCAAACGACCATCCCCGCACCATGGCCGGCCATCTCGTGGCCGGCCCGCCCGCGCAGGTGCCGGTGTGCCGGTCGAAGGGCCGCACCGAGGGTCTTCATGGCATCCCCAGAGCTTGGGATCGCTGAGGCAAAAGCAGACGCCAGCTATAAAAGAGACTTTACACGCTCTGTATTCAGTGAGTAACTACTGGTAGTGACCGATTGACAGAAGGAGCCACGCGAATGCCGGTGAGCTTCACTCAGGACCCCCTTGGTTCACGCATTGATCAGCACTTGAGCGGTTTTCTCGAAGCCTGGCGCGCCCCCGTTCCCGATCCCGACGTCGAGGCCGCGTACCAGGTGCTGAACGACTTCGTGCTCAGCGGCGGCAAGCGCATCCGGCCGCAGCTGTGCTACTGGGGCTGGCGCGGAGCCGGCGGCGACGACTGTGAGGAGATCATCAAGGCCGCCGCCGCCCTGGAGCTGTGCCACGCCGGGCTGCTGATCCACGACGACATCATGGATGGGAGCGAGCTGCGCCGCGGGCGGCCGACCGTGCACAAGGATCTGGCGAGGCTGCACGAAGGACCGGGCGCGGAGGCGTTCGGCCAGGCGGGCGGCATCCTGCTCGGCACGCTGAGCCTCGCCTGGTCGGACGCGATGTTGTCGACGTGCGGGGTGGAGCCGCTGCGGCTGCGCGCCGCGCACCACGTCTTCGACTCCATGCGCACCGAGGTGATCAGCGGACAATACCTCGACATGCTGGCCCAGCTCCGTGCCGGCGCGAGCGTGGACGAGGCGCTGACGGTCATCCGCTACAAGACCGCCAAGTACACAGTGGAGCGGCCGCTGCAGATCGGCGGCGCGCTGGCCGGCGCACCCCCGGAGCTGCTGGATTCGTACTCGCGGTTCGGCGTGCCGCTGGGCGAGGCGTTCCAGCTGCGCGACGACGTGCTGGGCACGTTCGGCTCGTCGGCGGAGACCGGCAAGTCGGCGCTCGACGACCTGCGTGAGGGCAAGCACACCGTGCTGTTCGCGCATGCCATGCGGCACGCCTCACCGGCGCAGCGCGACCACCTCCGGCGCTGGCACGGCGACCGGGAGCTGACCGAGGAGCGCGCCGCCGAGCTGCGCCAGATCCTGCGCGACACCGGAGCGCTCGCGCAGGTCGAGGAAATGATCGAACAACGGGTGTGCGAGGCCATGACCACCCTGGCCGAGGCGCAGATCAAGCCGGAGGCCGCGAGCGCGCTGGCCGTGCTGGCCGATCGGCTCGCGCACCGCACCAGGTAAGGGGCTTCCCAGATGGCACGGGTACTTCTCGCGGCGCCGCGCGGCTACTGCGCGGGCGTCGAACGCGCGATCGTCACGGTCGAGGAGGCGCTGCGGCGCTTCGGAGCGCCGGTGTACGTACGCAAGCAGATCGTGCACAACTCGTACGTGGTCGGCGAGCTCACCAGGGAGGGCGCGGTCTTCGTCGACGAGCTCGACGAGATTCCCGACGGCGCGCTGGTGGTCTTCTCCGCCCACGGCGTGTCTCCGGCGGTCAAGGACGAGGCGGCGCGGCGCGGGCTGCGGACGATCGACGCGACCTGCCCGCTGGTCACCAAGGTCCACAAGGAGGCGGCGCGCCTGGCGGAGGCGGGTCACGAGATCGTGCTCATCGGCCACGCCGAGCACGAGGAGGTCGAGGGCACGCTCGGCGAGGCCCCGGGCCACATCCACGTCGTGGACCCGGCCCGCCCCGGCGGGGTGACGGCGAGCGGCTCCGGGCCGGTGAGCTGGCTGTCGCAGACCACGCTGGCCGTGGACGAGACCATGCGCGCCGTGGCCGAGTTGCGCGGGCGTTTCCCGCATCTGGCCGACCCGCCCAGCGACGACATCTGCTACGCCAGCCAGAACCGTCAGGAGGCGGTCACCAGGATCGCCCCGGAATGCGAGCTGGTGCTCATCGTCGGCTCGGCCAACTCCTCCAACTCGCAGCGGCTGGTGGAGGTGGCGCGGGGCGCCGGCGCGGACGCGGCGTACCTGGTCGATCGGGCCGCCGACGCCGACGAGCGGTGGCTGCGCGGTGTGGAGACCGTCGGCGTGAGCTCCGGCGCCTCCGCGCCCGAGCGGCTGGTCCAGGACTTACTCGCCTGGCTCGCCGCCCGCGGCTACGCCGACGTGGAGCAGGTGACGCTGACCCAAGAGACCTTGACGTTCTCCCTTCCTCCCGAAATCAGACCTACTCGCAACCCCGGCAAGGCCCAGCACGGAGACAGGCAGGTGCATGATGACCGAAATCACCCACTCTGAAAACGGCAACGGGCAGCTCAGCCTCAGCACCGAGGCGGCCCGGCAGCTCGCGACCACGACCAAGACTCCCCCGCAGATGCAGGAGATCACCTCTCGGTGGCTGCTGCGGCTCCTGCCGTGGGTGCAGTGCTCCGGCGGCGTGTTCAGGGTCAACCGGCGGTTGACCTACACGCTCGGGGACGGCCGCATCACGTTCAGCAACACCGGCTCGGAGGTGCGCGTCATCCCGGCCGAGCTCACCGAGTTGCCCATGCTGCGCGGCTTCGACGATATGGAGGTGCTCGAAGCGCTGGCCGATCGTTTCACGCAGAGCGAGGTCGCGGCCGATGAGGAGATCGTGGCCGAGGGCAGCCCGGGTGACCGGCTCGTCTTGATCGCCCACGGCCGCGTACGCAAGATGAGCACCGGCGCGTACGGCGACCCGCAGAGCCTCGGCACCCTGGCCGACGGCGACTACCTCGGCGAGCAGGCACTCACCGACGGCGGGCAGTTCGAGTTCAGCGCGCGGGCCAAGACGGTCACCACCGTCCTCACGCTCTCCAGGCAGGACTTCGAGCAGGTCGCCGAGCAGTCGCCGGCGTTGCGCGAGCACGTGGACAACTGGCGCTCCACCGAGAACCTCGCGCACAACGACTACGGCGAGGCCGCGATCGACATGGCGTCGGGCCACAGCGGCGAGCCCACGCTGCCCGGCACATTCGTGGACTACGAGCTGAGCCCCCGCGAGTACGAACTGAGCGTGGCGCAGACGGTCCTGCGCGTGCACAGCCGGGTCTCCGACCTGTACAACCAGCCGATGAGCCAGCTCGACCAGCAGCTCCGCCTCACGGTGGAGGCCCTGCGCGAGCGCCAGGAGCACGAGCTGATCAACAACAAGGAGTTCGGCCTGCTCTCCAACGCCGACTTCGGCCAGCGCATCAGGACCCGCTCCGGCCCGCCCACCCCCGACGACCTCGACGACCTGTTGGCCACCGTGTGGAAGGATCCGGCCTTCTTCCTCGCCCACCCCCAGGCCATCGCTGCCTTCGGCAGGGAATGCAGCAAGCGCGGGGTCTACCCGCAGGCGAGCGAGGTCAACGGACATCGGGTGCCGGCCTGGCGGGGTGTCCCGATCTTTCCGTGCAACAAGATCCCGATCTCCGGCACGCGTACGACGTCGTTCCTGCTCATGCGGACCGGGCAGGAGAACCAAGGCGTCGTCGGCCTGCACCAGACCGGCATCCCTGACGAGTATCAGCCGAGCCTGTCGGTGCGCTTCATGAACATCAACGAGAAGGCCGTCGTCTCCTACCTGGTCACCGCCTACTACTCGTGCGCCGTCCTGGTGCCGGACGCGCTCGGCGTGCTGGAGGACGTGGAGATCGGCAGGAACGGCTGAGTCAGAGATTGCCTCTCGTCCGTCCTGTCCAAGGATTGGTGGTGTTCGCGATGGCGGGGAGCGAGCGGTCATGAGCCAGCCGTTCGAGCTGCCGGACTTCTACATGCCGTACCCGGCGCGGCTCAACCCGCACCTCGAGCAGGCGCGTACGCACTCCAAGCGATGGGCGCGCGACATGGGCATGCTGGAGGGCTCGGGCGTCTGGGAGGAGGCCGATCTGGACGCCCACGACTATCCGCTGATGTGCGCCTACACCCATCCGGACTGCGACGCCGCGGAGCTGTGCCTGATAACCGACTGGTACGTGTGGGTCTTCTTCTTCGACGACCATTTCCTGGAGGTCTTCAAGCGTACGGGTGACCTGAAGGGCGGCAAGGCGTACCTCGCAAGGGTGGCCCGTTTCATGCCGATGGGCGCGGATCTGACCATGCCGGAGCCGGCCAACCCGGTCGAGGCGGGACTGGCCGACCTGTGGGTCCGCACCGTGCCGGGCCGGTCCGGGGGCTGGCGCGAGCGGTTCGCCGAGAGCACACGGAACCTGCTCAACGAGTCGCTCTGGGAGCTGGCCAACATCAACAAGGGGCGGATCGCCAACCCCGTCGAGTACATCGAGATGCGGCGCAAGGTGGGCGGGGCGCCGTGGTCGGCGGGGCTCGTCGAGCACGCCGTGGGGGCCGAGGTGCCGGCGCGGATCGCGGCGACCCGGCCGATGCGGGTGCTGAGAGACGCCTTCTCCGACGCCGTCCACCTGCGCAACGACCTGTTCTCGTACCAGCGGGAGGTCGGGGAGGAGGGCGAGCTCAGCAACGGGGTGCTGGTGCTGGAGACGTTCCTCGGCTGCGGCACGCAGGAGGCGGCCGACGCCGTCAACGATCTGCTGACCTCGCGGTTGCAGCAGTTCGAGCACACCGCGGTGGCCGAGCTGGGGCCGCTGTTCGCCGAGCACGGGATCGACCCGGTCTCGGCGGCCGGCGTGCTGGCGTACGTCAAAGGTCTGCAGGACTGGCAGTCGGGCGGGCACGAGTGGCACATGCGCTCCAGCCGGTACATGAACGAGCGGGCGAAGCCGGGCAGGCCGCTGGGCATGTCGTCGGTGGCGGACCTGCTGGGGGCCGAGCGGCTGCGGAACTTCACGCATGTCCCGTACCAGCGGGTGGGGCCGTCCCAGATCCCCGATCTCCACGTGCCCTTCCAGCTCCGGCTGTCGCCGCATCTCGACGCCGCCCGCCGCCACACCGTGGCCTGGTGCCGGGCGATGGGCATGCTGGAGGCCCAGCCAGGGGTGGCGGGGTCGGCGGTGTGGGACGCGGAGAAGCTGGTCGACATCGACCTGCCGCTGTGCGCGGCGGGACTGCACCCCGACGCCTCTCCCGAGGAGCTGGACCTGGCGTCGTTCTGGCTGGCCTGGGGCACCTACGGCGACGACTACTTCCCGGTCGTCTTCGGCAGGTCGCGCAACCTCGTGGCGGCCAGGATCACGGTGGCCAAGTTCTCGGCGTTCATGCCTGTGGACGGCACGCCCCCGCCGCCGCCCGCCGGCGCGCTGGAACGCGGGCTCGCCGACGTCTGGGCCCGTACGGTCGCGCCGATGCCGCCCGCGGACCGCCGCAAGCTCCGCGGAGCGGTCGAGCGGATGTGCGAGGGGTGGCTGTGGGAGCTGGCCAACGAGGCGGCGCACCACATCCCGGACCCGGTGGACTACATCGAGATGCGCCGGTTGACCTTCGGCTCGGAAATGACCATGAGCCTGAGCCGGCTGCGGCACGGGAAGGCCATCCCCGAGGAGGTGTACGAGAGCGGCCCCATGCGGGCGCTGGAGAACGCCATGATGGACGCCGGCCTGCTCGTCAACGACATCTTCTCCTACCAGAAGGAGATCGAGTTCGAGGGCGAGCTGCACAACTCGCTCCTGGTGGTGCGAAACTTCTTCGACTGCGACTACCCGGCGGCGCTGACGATCGTCAACGACCTGCTGACCTCGCGGGTGAAGGAGTTCCAGCACCTCGCCGAGAACGAGTTGCCGGTCGTCTGCGACGACTTCGGGCTGGACGCGGAGGCCCGGCGGGACCTCGACGGGTTCGTGGCCGAGCTGCGGAACTGGCTGGCCGGCATCCAGAACTGGCACCGCTTCTGCCGCCGCTACGACGAGGAGTCGCTGCGCCGCCATCACCGGCCTCCGCGTTTCCTGCTCGGCGGCCCGAAAGGGCTGGGCACCTCGGCCGCGGCCGCCTTCCCCGCAGGTGATCAGCCGGGCTAGAT
The DNA here is from genome assembly GCF_044465905.1 of Nonomuraea sp. NPDC049480. Taxonomy (NCBI): domain Bacteria; kingdom Bacillati; phylum Actinomycetota; class Actinomycetes; order Streptosporangiales; family Streptosporangiaceae; genus Nonomuraea; species Nonomuraea sp. NPDC049480. The sequence continues at coordinate 154,796 of NZ_JBITMD010000010.1, read as the reverse complement.
GGGCAGATGGTGGGGGCGATGTTCGTAGTACCAGCCCATCATGCGCAGCAGCCGCCGCTGGTACGGCGTGACGTTGTGCAGCCGGATCCAGCGCTGTGACGGGGGCAGGGTGGGCATGACGAGCACGCGCAGCCCCGAGACGTCGATGAAGGTCAGCAGCCCGGTGTCGACGACGATGTATGTGCCCTGCCGGCAGCTCGCCAGGGCGCCCGCCAGCGCATGGCTGTTGGTGGCGTCGATCTCGCCGATCAGCGTGACGGCCGGTGCCTCGGATGTCGCGCGTACCGTGATCGTGAGTTGCTCGTCCTGGTAGAGCAGCCGCTCTTCTGGACCGCCCACGCTCTAGCACCCCCCAACACGCATGCTTCGGGGGTTTTGTCGTCAGCCAGAACCAAGGCTACACGAAGTATGTTTCACTATGTAATCTTCGCGAGAAAATGACCGAATTAGCGGGAAATCCTGAAGAGCCGCCGCGGCCCGCCATCCCCTGCCGCGATCTCCGGCGGAGACCGGCCCGCGCAGACCGCGATTGCCCGCGCCGGACCAGTGTTTTACGAAGGATCTACCGAGTGAGCGACCCTGCCACCGGAGAGAATCTGCCAGCGCTGCATTTCCGGATATATCCAGACAAGCCGGAATTTATCCGATGACGTTTTATCCCTATTCAGAGGGAGAAAAGTCACACAGCAGACAACGCTCACAGATCATCGATTCGGAGGGCGCTGAATATGTCATGAACGGAAGGCGAATAACGGCGATATGCGTCCTCGTGTGCGTCATGAATTCGATCCCCACACTGGCGGGCGCCGCAAGCCGCAGATCGGCGACCGGGGTTATCGCGCTGCGCGCGGCGCTGGCAATGGTCGGCGTCCCTTACTCATGGGGCGGCGGAGGCGTGCACGGGCCCGGTTACGGGATCGGGAAGGGCGCCAGAACCATGGGGTTCGACTGCTCGGGCCTCACCGAGTACGCGTACGCGCGGGCGGGGGTGCCGATCGGCACGACCACACAGGAACAGTGGCATTCCGGGATCCAGGTGGCGAGGGAAATGCTGGAACCGGGAGATTTGGTCTTCTACGACAGCTCGCCTGACCGTCCGGGGCCCGAACACGTGGCGATCGCGGTCGACCGGGAAAGGATCGTGCACGCGCCGTACACAGGGGCGTTCGTGCGGATGGATCGGCTCGACAGACCGCGGTTCATGGGGGTGATCCGGCCGGGGGCGGGCCCTGCGGACGTCGAGGTGTGACGATTGAGCCGTGCGGCCCAGGACCGGTCTGGGGCCGCACGGCGCTCGCACCTTACGGTGACCTCAAGAGCCGTCAGTGGCCTCGCGAGTACCCACGACGCACTCTGTCGGTTCACCTCGGCATCGGGAGAGCGGCTCAGGAGCCAGTGCCGCCCACCGCGGGCTGTCCGTTGTTCAGCAGGTTGACGTCGACCTCGTGGACATTCCCGAACCGGCTGAGGTCGGCCTCGATGTTCCTGAGGGACTCGCTGAGCGCTTGGTTTGCCACCTGGTTCAGCAGGTCATCGGTGACCTGGAACTGGCTCAGCACCCCCTGGCCGTTGTTGTTCGGGTTCGGCATGTCGGCGAAGGCCGAGCTGTTGGAGAAGCCGAAGGCGACCGCCGCGATCGCCGCGGCGGTCAGAATACGACTGATCATGCTTGCTTTCCTCCATGGATGGGTGCGGAATTTCGGCGCGCCACACTCGTGTCGCGCTTCGGCCGGGCGCCAGGAGGACGACTCTCTGGCCAGAGGGCCGCCACCGTGGGCGGCCGCGAATCGCCCTTCTGCGAGCCCTGCGGGGAAACGTCAGACGCCAGAGGCACCCACCCAGGCGTTGCTGTCCGGGGTGCGGACGAGGGCCTGGGGCTGGTTGTTCAGCAGGTTGACGTCGACCTCGGAGACATTTCCGAACTGGCTGGCATCGAGCGTGATGTTCCTGAGGGACTCGTTGAGCGCCTGGTTGAGCACGCCGTTCACCGCGTCGTCGGCGAGTTGGAACTGGCTCAGGAAGGCCTGTCCCCCGTTGTGGGGGTTGGGTTGATCGGCGGAGGCTCCGGTGGCGGAGAAGCCAAGAGCGACGGCCGCGATCGCTGCGCCGGCCAGAATACGACGGATCATGTTTGTTTTCCTCCATGGACGGCGCGGAATTCCAGCGCCGTAGTCGTTTGTGCAGGGCTGCGAGGTGCCGCAGATAACAATCGCGGCAGGCAGCACGACTCGCAACCCAGAACGCCCTCACCGAGGTCAAGGAGGCGCCTCGATTTCTTGGCACTTGGTTTTCACGCCGGTCGCCGAGAAGCGGCATTCACACTGCCTGGACCATCCGGCAAACGACGTTGATTTGGTCGCCGAAGAGATTGACCAGGCGATATTTCACCGCCGCATAAACAATGATCGCCTGAAACTTTGATACTCCCCGTACACCGATCGGCGTACCTGGAGCGCCATCCGTGGGTGGACGCCGAACGCGAACAAAGCCGCGACGATGGCAGAAAGTTCGCAATCCAGAGGTGAGGTGAGAGCGATGCGGCCACGTATCCGCAAGAGCGTCATGGTTATCCACATCGTGGTCTCCGTCGCACTGATCGGCGAAGTGTGGGGGTTGGTGGCGCTGAATACGGCGGCGGCGCTGACCAAGGACCTGGAGCTGGCGCACGCCGCCTATCGGCTGATGCCCACTCTGGTGTTCGCGGGCGGCATACCGCTGAGCCTCGCGGCATTGGTCACCGGCATCACGCTCGGCCTGACGAGCCATTGGGGCCTGTTCCGCTATTACTGGGTGGCGATCAAGCTGATCCTGCTGGTGGCGGTCATCTTCGTGGGCATGTTCCTGTTCGATCCCGAGGGAATGGCCGCGGCCACCGAAGGCGCCGTGCAGCCCGCCGCCACTCGCCAGTGGAGCCAGGTCGCGGCCCTGGGCACGCAGATCGTCATGCTGCTGATCGCCACCACATTGTCGGTGTTCAAACCCCGCGGGAAACTCCGGTGACCGCCGGGGCGACCGCGGGATAGAAATCGACCATGAATCATGAACTGGTGGACGCGGCCGTGGAGCGGGCTCGGGCGACCGGGTTCGCGTACTCCTGCGATCCGGCCGTCGGCGGGCTGCTCGCCGCGCTGGCCGCGGGCGTTCTCGAGCGGGGCCGCGTGCTGGAGATCGGCACCGGGGCTGGGGACGCTGCTCGGGCACGGGCGGCTGGTCGCCGTCGAGCTGGCCGGCCACGGCTCCGGGGTGATCCTGGCGACGGCCAGGTGATCACCGTGATCTGTGTGGATAAAGCGGCCGTTGTCGACCGCAGGGAAATACCGTACAGGTGACGCCTGGCGTGGCAGGATTGTCCCACGGACCGGAACTGCGGCGAAGTGCCAATTGAGGAGCATAGGTGCGGAGTGCTCATGATATGGCCGACATGACCGAAATTCCCGAAATATCGGGTAGCGATTCCCTGCACTCCGGGCCGACCGCGCTCAAGCTCCTGGTCGGCGCGCACCTGCGCCGGCTCCGCGAGGCCCGCGGCCTGACCCGCGAGGACGCCGGATACGCCATCCGCAGCTCGCATTCCAAGATCAGCCGTATGGAGTGCGGCCGCACCAGCTTCAAGACGCGTGACGTGGCCGACCTGCTCACCCTCTACGGCGTGACCGACGACGCCGAGCGCGCGAGCCTGTTCGCCCTGGTCGAGCAGGCCAACGCGCCCGGCTGGTGGCACGACTACCGTGACGTGATCCCCGACTGGTTCGATCCGTACCTCGGACTGGAGCAGGACGCCGCGCTGATCCGTACGCACGAGGTGCAGTTCGTCCCCGGCCTCCTGCAGATCGAGGACTACGCCCGCGCGGTGATCGCGCACGGCCACAGGGACGAGTCCGCCGAGCGGATCGAGCACCGGATCCAGGTGCGCATGCGCCGCCAGAAGATCCTGACCCCGCCCACGCGGCACAAGCTCTGGGTGGTGATGGACGAAGGGGCGCTGCGCCGCCGGGTCGGCAGCGAGGCGATCATGCGCGAGCAGCTCGAGCACCTCGTCGGCCTGGCCGGGCAGCCGCACATCACCCTGCAGGTGTTCCCGTTCGCCTCCGGCACCGCCATCGGCGGCATCGGCCCCGTCACCCTCCTGCGCTTCGCACAGGAGGAGCTGCACGACGTCGTCTACCTCGAGCACCTCACCGGCGCCCAATACCTCACCAAGGAGACGGACGTGCGCCAGTACCAGCATCTGCTGAACGAGCTCGGCGTGCACGCCCCGCCCCCGGCCGAGACCCCGGCGTTCCTGCGCGGGCTCATCGACGCCCTGTAGGCCCGCTCCCCGCACGCGGCCTCAGGGCTTGCGGGCGACCCCCACCAGGGCGTCCACCTCGGCGAGGTCGGCGAGGGGATCGGGGTCGGGCCGCCACAGCGGGAGCGACACGATGCCCGGCTCGACGAGCTCCAGACCGTCGAAGAACGCGGTGAACTCCTCCCGCGTCCGCAGGTTGTAGGGCACTCCCGGACCCTGGTTGTGCTCCTCCTGGGCCTTCTCCAGCGCCTCGCCGGTCACCACGTTGACGCCGTCCCACATGGCCAGGTAGCTGCCGGACGGCAGACCGTCCATGAGCCGCGCGACGATCGTGGGTGCACCCTCCTCGTCGGTCACGTATCCCACGATGCCCATCAGCATGAGCGTCACGGGCCGGCTGAGGTCCAGCGTCTTCGCCGCCGCGGCGATGATCTTGTCGGGGTCGCGCAGGTCGGCGTCGACGTAGTCCGTCGCGCCCTCCGGGGTGCCGACCAGCAGGGCGCGGGCGTGGGAGAGAACCAAGGGGTCGTTGTCCACGTACACCACCCGGCAGGCCGGATCGGCCCGCTGGGCGACCTCGTGCGTATTGTCCACAGTCGGCAGGCCGGTGCCGATGTCAAGGAACTGGCGCACGCCGGCCTCGTCGACCATATGGCGGACGATGCGGGCGATCAGGTGCCGCGACAGCCGGGCGATGTGCACGATGTCCGGGAACAGCAGGCTGAATTGGTCACCGGCCTCCCGGTCGACGGCGTAGTAGTCCTTGCCGCCGAGCCAGTAGTTCCACATCCGTGCCGCGTGCGGGACGCCGGTGTCGATCCGGGGCGGGAGCGCTTGACCGGCCGGAGGGGTGTCACCCGTCATGATGCTTCTCCTGATGTGTCGGATCCGCAGGCTCTTCAACCTAGCGTGTCCCGATTTTTCCGGTTCCAGGGCGTTTCCGATCTCCTTACTCGTTGAGCCGGTCCAGGGCGGCCGACAGGCGTCGCAGGCTCTCCAGGCATCGCTTCGCCTCCTCCAGGCCCAGCTCGCCCACCAGCCGGTCGGCGAGCTCCTGATGGCCGGGGACGATCTTGGCTACCGCCTCGCGGCCGGCCGCCGTCGGCTGGAGCAGCTTGGCCCGCCGGTGCGCCGGGTTGGGCCGGTATTCGGCCAGCCCCCGCTCCACCAGCAGGTCGGCGATCCGCTGCACACCCTGCCTGGTCATCCCCATGTCCCTGGCGATCCCGGCCACCGGCAGGGACTCGCGCAGCACGGCGCCGAGCACCTGCCACCACGCCGCGGTCATACCGGCCGGCCGGGCCAGTCCCTCCGCCACGTGGAGGAACTGGCCGTTCAGCCGGAACGCCACGAGCGCCAGGCCGGAGAGCAGGTCGGCCGTCTCGCTCATGCCGTCATCAGCACCTCGAACGCCGAGGCGTCGCTCCGCCCGAAGAGCCGGAACCAGGCGTCCAGCACCTCGGGCCGGTAGACGTCGAGCCGGCGGAAGATCTCCCTGGCGAACGCCACCGGCTCGGTGGGCCCGGCCGTGATGAGGTCGCCGTCGAGCACCGCGTCCTGGTCGAGATAGCGCTTGGCGCCCGCATAGCCCTCCTGGGCCTCCAGGTATTGCACGGCCCCGCTCGTGTGGTCCCGGTCGTCCAGCAGCCCTTCCTTGGCCAGCCCGGCCGTGGCGCCGCAGATGGCCGCTACCGGCACGCCGGCCGCCAGGAACTCGCGGGCCTTGCGCGCGAACGGCGCCAGCTCGTGGCCGCCGTCCCACAGCTCCGCCCCCGGCAGGATCAACAGCGCGCTGTCGTCCGGGGAGAGCTGGTCGAGCGCGAGGTCGGGGGTGATGCGCAGGCCGCCCATGCTGACGACGGGGTCGGTGGTCAGGCCCACGGTGACGATCTCGTATGCGCCGGGCTCGCGATGCCAGCTCCCGTTGCGCAGGTGCGCGGTCGCGTGACCGGTCTCCCAGTCGGCGAGCGTGTCGTAGACGGCCTGGTGAACGATTTTCTTCATGACAACATCTTGTCACTTCGACAGCATGCTGTCAATAGGATCCCGTGGGAGGATGAGCCCATGGCAGAGATCGTCGGCGGAGGACGTCCGGTCAACGACGCCGAGCGTCGCGTCATCGCATACCTGCGCGACCAGGCGCCCGCCGACTGGCTGCTGCTGCACAACATCGAGGTCCCGCGCGGCCACGACGTCTTCGAGGTGGACCTGATCGTGCTGACCGGTCACTCGATCGTGGTCGTCGACGTCAAGGGCACCCGGGGACGCATCGAGGTGTCGGGCACACGCTGGTTCCCGCCGCGCAGGGAGGCGTTCGGCTCTCCCGTGGCCAAACTGCGGGGCACGGCCAAGGCGCTGAAGGGCTTGCTGGTGTCCAGAGCCACCCAGCTCGAACGCGTCTACGTCGACAGCCTGGTGGTGCTCACCTCACCCGACGCCGAGCTCGTCGATCCGGCCGGACGCGACGCGGTCAACGTCACCACCCTGACCGGCCTGCTGGCCACGCTGAGCGACGTCTCCCGGATCAGGCGGGGATGCAGCCCGGACGCGCGGCCGTACATGACGGCCGTCCTCGACGCGCTCAACCAGACCGTGCGCCGCAGCACCGCGCCGCCCAGGTTCGGCAACTGGGAGGTCGAGGAGCAGCTCGGCGGCGACACCAAGGTCACCGAATACCGTGCGTTCAACGCGACGCTGCCGGACAGCGAGACCGTGTTGCTGCGGGTCTACCAGGCCGACCCGCTGGCAGACGCCGAGGCGCGGGCGTCCGAGCGGCAGCGCATCGCCAACGCGTACCAGACGCTGGCCAGGATCCCGCCGCACCCGTGCGTGGTGCGCTCGCGCGACTTCTTCGCCATCGACGACGAGAGCCGGTTCGTGCTGGTGCTGGACGACGTGCACGGTCAGGCGCTGCACCTGGCGCTGGGCCGCGGCGCCCGCATGACCGTGATCCAGGACCTGCTGCGCGGGCTGGCGCACGCGCACGCCAACGGCGTCGTGCACCGGGCGCTCACCCCCGCCTGTGTGCTGGTCACCGACGACGAGCACGCGGTGCTGACCGGGTTCGACTACGCCAAGCCGGGGCCGCGCGACTACACCGTCGCCCATGAGCTGGGCAACGTGCTCGACGCGCACTACGTGGCGCCGGAGTGCCAGGCCCGGCCCGACCGGATGACGACGGCCTCCGACGTCTACGCTGCCGGGGCGATCGCCTACCAGCTGCTCACCGGAGAGCTCCCGACCAGCGCCGACGCCCACGGCCCTGAGGTGCCCGAAGTGGTGCGCAGAATGCTCGACCACTCCCCCGCCAAGCGGCCGACCGCCGCCGAGGCGCTGGAGGAGCTGCGGGGCGCGCCCGCCCAGAAGTCACGGCTCAGGCGCTTCGTCCGTCGCATTGTGTCCGGATCATGACCATCAGACTGCGTGCGGTCGCCTGATCGGACCGTACGGAAGCCCCCGCCCCCGATCGGGTCGGGGGCTTCCGCGTTCCTGGCCCCGCCCTGGTTGGTGGCCCGGTGCCGGGGCCGCCGAGACGCTGGACCCGGCACCGGGCTGCTCGCGGGCGTCCGCCGCGGAACGCTCCACGGCGGACGTCAAGGAGGTCCTGGGCCGGTCCGCCACCGGTGCGGCTCGCCGGCCCGTCCTTCCTGGTCCCGGAGCTGGTCGCGCAGACCGTCCGGGTCGTCCGCGTCGATGGTCATCGCACATCCGGCATCGCGCTGCGCTGCGCTGAGCGGATGGTGTCTCGTGGCCCACCAGCGGCCCGCGTCGCTCCGCCAGATGGTCCACTTGGGGTACTCCCGGGCGATCTCGGCGAGATGCCGATCAACGGACACCACTGTCCACCTTCCCCGGGCCCCAGGCGAGGTTCCATCTCCTTAGAAGATGAGGGACTTCTCTAGAGATATCAATGATCGTGGTGGACAGGTCAACCTATCGCTTGACAGATCGGCTTGAATCAGGCGTCGAAGTCGTACTGGAGTACATACGCCGCCGAATCGAGCACCATCTCGTTGACCTCGATGGGCAGCCCGCCCGACGTGTACGCGGTGCGTGCGATGACGATCACGGGTGTGCCGCCCGGCAGGTCGAGCAGTGCGCTCTCGCGCGGTTGCGGCATGCGGGCCCGCACCTCCTCGGTGAAGTGGGCCGGGGGCACGCCCAGATCGCTCAGCCGGGCGTACACGCCGCCCGGACCCGTGTCGGGAAGGGTGATCGCGCTGCCCTCGACCAGGCGCGCGGGGAAATAGGAGGTGGCCAGCTGCACGGGCCTGGTGTCGACCGAGTAGCGGCGCCGGCGTACCCATACCTCGCCGCTCTCCAGGATGTTCGCCACCTCCTCTGTGGCGCGCTCCAGCGCCACCTCCACATGATCCACGGTGAACGGCCGGCCACGGGTGTCAGCGTCCCAGATGGCCCGGCCCTGACCCCACTGCTCTCGTGACAGGCGGCGCGAGCCGTGCCTGCGTATCGGTTTGAACAGCCGCACGTAAACCCCCGAACCTCGTCTGGGCACCGCCAGCCCTTCGTTGATCAGTACGGCAAGCGCCTGCCTGGCGGTGGCTCGTGCGATTGCGTATTCGGCCATCAGTGCGTTCTCGCCCGGTAGTCGGTCCCCGTCGCGCAACTCGCCGGACAGGATCCGGGCGCGGAGACCGTCGGCGATGCGGCGATAGATAGGGGGCTCGTGGGGTACCGGGGATTCAGACAACTTTGATCACCCTCTGTCACCAACCAGGTTGTGGCGTCTCCAGAGAACTTGCCCCGTCTTGTCCACGATCGCACAGATACAGAGGATGGTCGCGAGCTGTTTTTGAGCGGATCGTGCCCGTGTGATGAATTCCGTGATGTTTAAGCGGACCGTTACTGTGGAACGGTCCGAGCCGGTATTGGGATGGCCCACCAGCGGCGAGTAATCAATGCGAAGATCGCAGCGCCTGCCGTGTTCAGGATGACGTCGTCCACGGACGAGAAACGACCCAATCTCAGGATGTACTGGAGGAGCTCGGCCAGGACCGAAAATGCCGCCGCGACCGCCGCAACCCGGCCGATCGAGGCCATCGCCGCGGTGCGTACCGGCAGCAGGGCGCCCAGCGCGGCGAAGACCAGCAGATTGCCTCCTACCTGCACCGACACCGTCTGCCACGACGCGGCGGCCACGTCGGCGAGGTCCTTGAAGGGGACGAGGCCGACTCCGTTGGGGCCCTCGGACGGGGTAAGGATCATCCAAATCCACGGGGCGGTGCCGACCACGATGCCGACGTCGGCAATCGAGGTACGCAGAGGCGCCGGATGGCCGGCGCGAGCGCGGTGGCGGGAGAGGAGCAGGATTGCCGCCAACGCCAGGGGGAGCGCAAACGTACCAGCAATAATGACGTTTCCCCACAATTCCCACGTCCGAGCCATCCGACCATGATGGCGGGCGCTCAAGGGGTACCGGAAGATGTCCATCTGGACAGGTCTTCTCCCAGCGACCAGCGCCGTCCGGCGATCTATACCGGGAGTGAGGGAGAGATGAGGAGACCGTTGTGCTGACCCATTTCATCGGCGGTGAGCCGGTGGCGGCGGGCAAGGCCTTCCCGGTCCACGACCCGGTGACAGGCGCGGTGATCAAACAGGTCTGCGAGGCCGACCCGGAGGTGGTCGACCGGGCGGTCCGGGCGGCGAGGGAGGCGGCGCGCGACTGGGCGGCGCTGCCGGTCGCCGAGCGGGCCGGGTGGATGCGCCGCCTGGCCGAGGGCATCGAGGCGCGCTTCGACGACCTGGTGGCGGCGGAGATCGCCGACACGGGCAAGCCGCTCGACCAGACCCGCACGCTAGACATCCCGCGCGGCATCGCGAACTTCCGCGCCTTCGCCGAGATCGCCGCCCAGCGCCCCGACGACGCCTTCCACCTGTCGGGAGTGCTCAGCTACACCGTGCGCCGGCCGCTCGGCGTGGTCGCGGTGATCGTCCCGTGGAACCTGCCGTTCCTGCTCATGACGTGGAAGCTCGCCCCCGCCCTCGTGGCCGGCAACACCGTGGTGGTCAAGCCGTCCGAGCACACGCCGGGCTCGGCCGCGGTGTTCGCCGAGATCTGCGCCGACGCCGGCCTGCCCGCCGGCGTCGTCAACATCATCTACGGGTACGGCTCCGCCGGGCAGCTCCTCGTCGAGCACCCCGGCGTGGACGCCGTCACGTTCACGGGCTCCACCCGGACGGGTACGGCGATCATGAAGGCCGTGGCCGACCGGGTCAAGCCGATCTCGTTCGAACTGGGCGGCAAGAACGCCGGGCTGATCTTCGAGGACTGCGACCTGGACAGGGCGGTCGACGGGACAGCCAAGTCCGTCTTCACCAACGGCGGCCAGGTCTGCCTGTGCACCGAGCGCCTCTACGTCGCGCGCCCGATCTTCGAGGAGTTCTGCGCCCGCCTGGCGGTCCGCGCCCTGGAAGTGGTGCCGCAGCCCATGATCTCCTCGGAACACCGCGAGAAGGTGCTCTCCTACTACGCCTTGGCCCGCTCGGAGGGAGCCAAGATGCTCGCGGGAGGCGGAGTCCCGGCGTTCGGTGATCACCGCGATTCCGGTTATTTCGTGGAGCCGACAGTGGTGACAGGCTTGTCGGAGTGGTCCCGATTCAACAGGGAGGAGATCTTCGGTCCCGTGTGTCACGTCACGCCCTTCGACACTGAGGCCGAGGCGATCGACCTGGCCAACAGCAGCGAGTACGGCCTGGCCGCCACAGTCTGGACCGGCGCCCTCGACCGCGCGCACCGGGTGGCGCAGCGGCTGGAGGCGGGGCTGGTCTGGGTCAACACCTGGTACCTACGCGACCTGCGCACCCCGTTCGGCGGACTTCGGTTGTCGGGAATCGGCAGAGAGGGTGGCATCCAGTCGCTCGACTTCTACTCTGAACCCACCACGATCACCATCAAACTGGAGCAACCGGATGTATGACGAATGGTCCCAAGCCGTGGACGTGCGCACCCAGGCCGCCGAGCGTCTGGCCGAGGCCGTGCGGACGGGCAAGCCGTGCGCGCCGATCAGGGACCTGATCGGCGGCGCGGCCGACGCGTACGCCGTGCAGGAGATCGGCACGCGGCGCGCGCTCGGCGAGGGGCGGCGGCTGGTCGGCAGGAAGATCGGCGTGACGAACCCGGAGGTGCAGCGGCGCTACGGCGTCGACCAGCCGGACTACGGCATGCTCTTCGCGGACATGGCCCACTCCGACGGGCTGCCCATCCCGCTCGACGGGCTCCTGCAGCCGCGGGCCGAGGTGGAGGTCGCGCTGGTGTTCGGCAGGGACCTGACCGGTGGGCCCTTCACGGTGGCCGACGTGATCAGGGCGGTGGAGTTCGCGCTGCCCGCCATCGAGATCGCCGACTCGCGGATCGCCGACTGGGACGTCACGCTGGCCGACATGGTCGCCGACAACGCGGCGGCCGGCGCGTTCGTTCTGGGCGCGACGCCGGTGTCGCTCATGGGACTCGATCTGCGGGCGGCCCGGATGACGCTGACGCGCGGCGGCGCGGAGGTCTCCACGGGCTCCGGCGCCGCGTGCCTGGGCAACCCGCTCAACGCCGCCGTCTGGCTGGCCTCGCAGCTCGGCCGCACGGACTACGCCCTGCGCGCCGGGGACGTGGTGCTGACCGGCTCGCTCGGGCCGCTGGTGCCGGCCGGCCCCGGGGACGCGTTCGAGGCGCACATCGAGGGGCTGGGATCGGTGCGGGCGGTGTTCTCCAAGTGAGACAGAACGCCATGCGCGTGCCGGGGAAGGCCACTCCGCGTGGCAGGTTCCCGCACGTCAAACGGGCCGGAGACTTCCTGTACGTGTCCGGCACGAGCTGCCGCCGCCCCGACGACACGTTCGTGGGCGTGGAAGTCGACAAGCACGGGGCGACGGACCTGGACATCCGCGCACAGACCAGGGCGGTCATCGAGAACGTCGGCGACATACTCAAGGCCGCAGGGGGCTCGCTGGCCGACCTCGTGCAGATCACCGCCTACCTGGTCAACATGAACGACTTCAAGGGGTACAACGAGGTCTACGCGGAGTTCTTCGACGAGGAGGGGCCCACCAGGACCACGGTCGCGGTGCACCAGCTACCGCACCCGCACCTGCTCATCGAGATGCAAGCCGTCGCCTACCATCCGGAGGAGCGATCATGATTCCACCCATCGACTTCACCCGGTGGATCGACGAACACGCCCACCTGCTCAAGCCGCCGGTCGGCAACAAGGTGGTCTTCGAGGGGGCCGGCGACTTCATCGTGATGGTGGTCGGCGGGCCCAATTCCAGGACCGACTTCCACGTGGATCCGTACGAGGAGCTGTTCTACCAGGTACGCGGCAACATGCACGTCAACGTCGTCACCGAGAACGGCCCCGAGACCGTGCACATCCGCGAAGGGCAGATGTGGCTGCTGCCGCGGCGCGTCCCGCACTCGCCGCAGCGGCCCGAGGCCGGGTCCGTCGGGCTGGTGGTCGAGAAGATCCGGCCTGAGGGCACGCTGGAGAAGTTCCAGTGGTACTGCGTGGAGTGCGGCAACCGGGTGCACGAGGTCGAGGTGCAGGTGCGCGACATCGTCAAGGACCTTCCGCCCGTCTTCGAGGCGTTCTACGCCGACGAGAAGGCCCGCACCTGCGGCCGGTGCGGCGCGCTGCATCCTGGCAAGGGCTAGATGGTCATCGACGTCCACACGCACTATGTGCCCAAGGGCTGGCCCGAGTTGGGCTGGCCCGGGGCGCCCAGGCTGAGGGTCGAGTCGGAGCGCGAAGCGACGATCCTCGTCAACGACCAAGATTTCCGGAAAATTCAGGATGACTGCTGGGACCCGCGGGTCCGACTGGAAAAGATGGACAAGGACGGCGTGGACCGGCAGGTGGTCTCGCCCACGCCCGTCTTCTTCGGCTACGAGCGGCCGGCCGCGCAGGGCGTGCGGATCGCGAAGGTCTTCAACGACCTGGCGCTCGAGATCTGCTCCGATCGGCGGCTGATCCCGTTCTGCCAGGTGCCGCTGCAGGACCCCGATCTGGCCTGCGCCGAGCTCGACCGCTGTCTGGCCAACGGCCACCGGGGCGTGGAGATCGGCAACCACGTCGGCGACCGCGACCTCGACGATCTCGGCGTCGCCGAGTTCCTTCAGCACTGCGCGGCAAGGAACGTTCCCGTCTTCGTGCATCCGTGGGACCTGCCCGCCGGGCCGCGCATCGAGCGGTGGATGGCGCAGTGGCTCGTCGGGATGCCCGCGGAGACCCACCTGTCCATCCTGGCGATGATCCTCGGCGGCGTGTTCGACCGCGTCCCGGACACGCTGCGGATCTGCTTCGCGCACGGCGGCGGCTCGTTCGCGTTCTGGCTCGGCCGGGTCGAGAACGCCTGGCACCGCAGGCACGACCTGGTCGCCGGCTCCGAGCGGCCGCCGTCCCACTACCTCGGCAGGTTCAGCGTCGACTCTGCCGTCTTCGACGAGCGCGCGCTGCGACTGCTCGTCGACACTCTCGGGGAGGACCATGTGATGCTCGGCAGCGATTTCCCCTATCCACTCGGAGAGTCACCGGCGGGTGACCTGATCCGGCACGCCGGTTTCCTGACCGGCCCGGCCCGCGCCAAGCTGCTCGCAGCCAACGCCGAGGCGTTCCTGGGCTGAAGGGAGCTCCCCCATGCGCGTACCGGTGCTGGGGCTGGTAGTGCTCGTGGCGGCCGGGTGCGGCGGATCGCCCCCGTACGAGGACGACCCTACGGTCAAGGTCGGCGCGATCATCTCGCAGACCGGCGTGTACGCAATGCTCGGCGACGAGATGGAGACCGCCATGCGCCTCTACCTTGACGACCACGGAGACCGCCTGGGCGGCCGCCCGGCCACGCTGGTCGTGGCCGACGACGCCGGCAACCCGGAGGAGGGCCAGAAGCAGGCCAGGCGCCTGATCGAGGACGAGGGCGCGGACGTGATCACCGGGTTGATCGCCTCGCCGGTCGCCGAGTCGGTCGTCGAGGTGGCCGGCGGCACGCCCGTGGTGATCGCCAACGCGGGCGCGGACGCGCTGGGCGGCCCGAACGTCTTCCGCGTCTCGTACACCAACCACGCCCACGGCCACGCCGCCGGCCGGTACGCCGCCGAGCGGTACGGCCGGCAGGACGTCGTCCTCATGGCCTCCGACTACTCCGCGGGCGTTGAGACGCTGCGGGGCTTCACCGAGGGTTACGGCGAGCAGCCGCTCAAGAGCATCCTCACGCCGTTCGGCGGCCTCCCGGACCTGGAGCCGTACTTCGCGCAGATCCCGCCGGAGGCCGAGCTCCTGTACGCCTTCTACGCCGGCGCGGAGGCGGTCGCGTTCGCCAGGACGTTCAAGCAGCTGGGCTACGACGCCAAGATCGAGCTGCTGACCTGCCAGAACCTCACCGACGAGGACGTGCTGCGGGCCATCGGCCCGGACGCCGAGGGCATCACCAGCGTCGGGATGTACTCCCCCGCGCTGGACAACCCGGACAACGCCGCGTTCGTCGCCCGGTGGCGGGCCAGGACCGGCGAGAACCCGTCCACGGTCGCGCTGCAGAGCTGGGACGCCATGCGGCTGATCGACGCGGCTCTGGCCCGGGGCCGCGATCTGGGGCGCGGTCTGGCCGCCGTGGGCGAGCTGGCCGGCCCCCGCGGCACGTTCATGCTGGATGAGCGGCACAACCCGGTACAGAACTGGTACGTCCGCGAGTACCAGAATGGGGTGAACCGGGTGATTGCCACCATCCCACCACAACAGGAGTGAATGGGTGTTGGATCGCGACCATTGCCTCGCCCTCGACGCCGGCGACCCGCTGCGCGCGTTCAGAGACGAGTTCGTCCTGCCCGAAGACGTCGTCTATCTCGTGGGCAACTCACTGGGCGCACTGCCGCGCCGGGCCGCGGAGCGGGTGCGGCGAACCGTCGAGGACGAGTGGGGCGCGCAACTGGTCGGCGGCTGGAACCACGCCGGCTGGTTCGACCAGCCGCTGACCGCAGGGGACCGGCTGGCCCCGCTGATCGGCGCCGGACCTGGCCAGGTCGTGGTGGGCAACACTACCTCGATCGCGGTCTACCAGGCCGTCGCGGCGGCGCTGCGGCTGCGTCCCGAACGCCGGGTGATCGTCTCCGACATGCGGAACTTCCCCACCGACCACTACATGGTGCAGGGGCTCGCGGGGCTGCTCGGCGGCTACGAGATCCGCGACTTCGCCGAGGGACGCTTCGACGACGCGGCGGTGGTGCTGGTGGCGGAGGTGGACTACCGGACCGGCGCCCGCCACGACGTGCCGGCGGTCACCGCCCGGGTGCACGAGGCCGGGGCGCTCATGGTGTGGGACGTGTGCCACAGCGTGGGCGCCATGGAGGTGGACGTGTCCATGGCCGATTTCGCCGTCGGATGCACCTACAAGTACCTGAACGCCGGTCCCGGGGCGCCCGCGTTCCTCTACGTCAACCCGCGCCACCACGCGACCGCCGAGAACCCGCTGTCCGGCTGGTACGGCCACGCCGAGCCGTTCGCGTTCGAGACCGGCTTCCGCCCGGCCGACGGGATCAGGCGGTTCGCCGTGAGCACCCCGCACGTGCTGTCGTTCGCGGCACTGGAGGCGGCGCTCGACGTGTGGGAACGGGTGCCGATGGACCAGGTCAGGGTCAAGAGCATGGCACTGACCTCGCTCTTCGTGGACCTCGTCGCGAACGCGCTGGAGCTGGCCTCGCCCGCCGACGCCGCCGCCCGCGGCAGCCAGGTGAGCTTCCGCCATCCCGACGGCTACCCGGTGATGCGGGCGCTGATCGACCGCGGCGTCCACGGGGACTTCCGCGCGCCCGACATCCTCAGGTTCGGCTTCGCGCCGCTGTACATCCGCTACACCGACGTGTACGACGCCGCCGTCACGCTGCTGAAAGTGCTGGACGACGAGCTCTGGCGCGACGAGAGGTACGCCCGGCGGCTGGCCGTCACCTGAGCGCGGTCACGGGCGGCGGCGGAAGTCCTCCAGCTTGCGCTCGATACGGTCCCTGATCATTTCGCGGGCCTCCAACCGTGGCACGCCCGACATGAGCAGGTTGTCGTAGTCGGTGTCGAGGTGCCGGATGGAGGCGATCACGGCCAGCGTGATCGCGTTCTCGTCCAGCGCCTTGGCCGCCGCCGACCTGCCCACCCGGCCGCTCCCGCGCTGCCCGGCGTGCTCGGCGATCTCCCGCGTCCGCTCTGCGGGGCAACCGGGGAACAGCCGGGCGATCTCGGCCGCCATCCGGGCCTGGAACTCGACGTCCTGTTCGGCCCTGCGGACCCGGTCGCGCTCGCGGCGGCGCAGGCGCACCTCCTCGTCGGCCAGGCACCGCTCCTCGGCCGCCTCCAGCGCGGCCTGCTCCACCAGCAGGCCGAGCCGCTGGTAGACCTTGCGCCGCCGGTTGAACTGAACGACCACCGCCGACAGGCCGCTCTCCTGCTTGGCGCGGCGGCTGAGCGCCGCATTCCCCGCCGGCAGGAACACCAGATGGTCCATGTCCGCGCAGCTCAGGCAGTGCGGCTGCGCATCCTCCATGATCAGGTACGGGCCGGTGTCACCGCAGTCGGCGCACGTCCACGGCTCCAGCGGCGACACCGCCACCAGGTCGGGGGCCTTGCTCTGCGTCTCGACGAGCCGCCGCACCCTGGCCTCGCTGAGGTCGGGCGAGATCCAGTGCACGCGGAAGGGATCCTGCGGGTGGCAGGAGGTGAAGCGCAGCTCGCGGCGGTCGCGGGTGCCGGCCACGTACGGGGTGTCCACCGGCTTCAGCCCCTTGGCCAGCGCCCACTCCCTCAGCAGCGCGGCCGTCGTGAGCAGGCGCTCCTCGTCCACGTCCGCCAGCTCGGCCAGCGTGGCCACCCGGCCCTGCCGCCAGGTGTCCACGTGCCGGGAGTGCAGCCAGCGCAAACCCGTGACCACGTCGATGAACGTGACGTACTTGCGGGTGGTCAGCGCGATCTCGGCCGCGTCCGCGACCCTGCGCGCCAAGTTGGGCTTGCTCACAGGCCCTCCTGCGTCGGTCCTGTGAGCAAGCATGCTGCTGTGTCCATCGGCTCTCTACGCTCGCGCACGGACCCCAGTCTCCCGCGCCCTTTGTCGGGAGATGGCCAGACCCGAAGCTTTGCTTTTGCGCAATGCGGCAAGTAACCCCTTCGGATTTTCTGGAGGATACCGTGCGCCTGTTCTGGCCTGCCGTCTTCATGCTCGCCACCTCGTGTGGCCTGGCCGAGGAAGGCTCACAACCCGTCGTCACCGGCGCGTTCGGCAGCAAGCCTGTCGTCGCCATCCCCAACGGCAACCCGGGCCGCACGCCGCGGATCACGGTGCTGTCGGTGGGGACCGGGCGGCGTACCGTGCCGGGTGACGTGGTGCTCGCGGACGTGGACATCCGGCGGTGGTCGGGCAACCAGCCGTACATGAGCACCTACGACGTCAACCAGCCCACCACTGTCGTCTTCGACGGCAGGCAGGTGTCGGAGACCTGGCGGCAGTCGCTCATCGGCCATCCGGCCGGCAGCCGGATCATGCTGGTCAGCCCGGCCGCCGAGGCGCTCGGGCCCAATGTGCCGCTGACCGGCGTCTCGCCCGCGGACACGCTGGTGCTGGTCTTCGACATCCTCGGCGGCTACCCGCCCGACGCCCGGCTGGTCGGCCGGACCCTGCCGGTGATCCCCAAAGACCTCACACCCGCCGACCCGCCCCGCACGCTCATCGACGGCTCGGGGCGGGAGGTCGCGGCGGGCGCCAAGGTGATCATCCAGTACGTGGCCGCGTCCTGGCCGTCCCACGTGGTCGTGGACTCCTCGTACCGGAAGGGCGGGCCGAGCGCGTTCACGCTGAGGCCGGGAGCGGTGCCCCCGGCCTGGCTGGACGCGCTCGTCGGGCAGCAGGCCGGCTGCCGTGTGGCGGTGCCGTCACCGGGCGCCGACCCCCGGTTGTACGTCATCGACGTCCTGGACACGATCACGCACGCCTGAAACCTCGGGGCAGTCCGCCCGGAGTCACCCTTCTCCAGCGTCAGTGGCCCGGCTTCGGGACCTCCGACAGGCGGATCATGTTCACGTCCGTGTCCTCGGACACGGCGGGCTTCTCCTCGGGCTGCTCGCCGTCGTCCTCGCTCTCCACGATGACCCGCACGTCGTCCTGAGGCGAGGGCACGGCGCTGCCCTGGGACAGTGCCGGAACGGCGGTGTCGGGCACCAGCGGCCCCGCGCCGGCCTCGTTGCGCATGAGGTCGCCCAGCACCGAGCTGATCTCGTCGAGCCGCCGCACGACCTCGGTATGCGTGTTGGTCAGATATTCGACCCGCCGCCCGGCCTGCTCGTCCAATGTCGCGGTACGCTGCTGCGCCGCCGCGAGCATCGAGTCGGCCTCGTCCCGCGCCCCGGTCACCAGCTGGTCGGCCTGCGCGTGGGCGGCCTTCAGCAACTGGTCGGACTCGGCCTGGGCGGCGGCCAGCACTCGCTCCGCCTCGGCCCGCGACTCGCGCAGGAACTCCTCGGCCTCACCGCGGGCGGCGGTGAGCTGCTCCTCCGCGTCCGTGCCCGCCTGGGACAGCATGCGCTCCGCCGCCTGCGTGGCCTCGTTCACCCGGCGCTCCGCCTCCGCCTGCGCGGAGGTGAGGATCTTGTCGGCGGTCTCACGGGACGTGGTCAGCAGCCGGTCGGCCTCGGACTTGGCCGCGTCGCGCACGCTGGCGGCCTCGGCCTCCGCGTCCGACCGCTTGGACGCGGCCTCCTCCTCGCCGAGCTTGAGAATCTGGGCGAGCCTCGGGCTGAGGTCGTCGTAGCTCTGCGGCGCCTCGACCATGCGCCGTCTGGCCTCCGCCAGCTCCAGGCGGCCCTGCTCGGCCTGCTCGATCGCCCGTGCCAGCCGCTCTTCCAGATCCCGTATCTGGTTACGGGTGCGCATCATGTAGTCGTGGACCTGGCGGCGGTTGTAGCCGCGCATCACGACCTCGAAGGTGTCCTCTTGCATCAGATCGGGAATGCTCTCGTGCTGGTTCATCATGGGGGTTACCTAAGGGTGGTTTGCGTGAGGCGGGGGATAACTGCGGGTTGTGAGGGTCTGACGACGAGACGTCAGGAAACGACTTTCCTGCCATCTGCCCACGTCCGCAACCGGAACGCCATACCCGAGCCTGGAATTACGATGTGTCGAATGTACATAGCGGCGTTGGACAACGGAGCAATCCCGGACATACATCCTGAGGCGTACATCGCGCCAGGCGCGACCGTGGTCGGAAGGGTACGGGTCGGCCGGGCGTCCAGCATCTGGTACGGCTCCGTTCTCCGCGGCGACGACGAGCGGATCGAAATCGGCGAGGAGTGCAACGTACAGGATCTGTGCTGCCTGCACTCCGACCCCGGTGAGCCCGCGGTCCTGGAGGACCGGGTCAGCCTCGGTCACAAGGCCATGGTCCACGGCGCCCACGTGGAGTCCGGCGCGCTGATCGGCATCGGCGCGATCGTGCTCGGCGGCGCCCGCGTCGGCGCCGGCACGCTGGTGGCCGCCGGAGCGCTGGTCGGCCCCGGCAAGAAGATCCCGTCCGGCGTGCTGGTCGCCGGCGTGCCCGGGAAGATCGTGCGCGAGCTCACCGACGACGACCGGGCGTCCTTCGCCCGTACGCCGGACAACTACATGGCCAAGGCGCTCAGGCACCGGCAGGCGTCATCGCTTTGATCAGGACCTCGTCCGACACCGACGCGCTGTTGAGCGGGTCGGCGTACTCCGGCAGCTCGGGCCGGAGGAACCGGACGAAGTCGACGGTCAGCTTCAGGTCGGGCAGTCCCCTGACCTGTTTGGCGTTGCCCTTGGCCGCGTCCTTCTTGAGCGTGCTGTAGCTGTCCCAGTCGGTGTAGGCGGTGATGCCCCATTGCAGGGCGTCGGGAAGGGTCGAGGGCCAGCGGTTGGCCACCTTCCACTTGCCGCCGTTCTCCTTGTACAGCGCGACGAAGACGCGGCCGATCCGGGCCAGGACGAGGTCGACCCAGCCGTGCTTGACCGACAGTTCCTTAGGCTTGGAGCTGCCGTCCTTGGTGAACTTCGCCTCGACCCGGCCGCTCCTGTCGGTGGTTCCGACGGTGGCCGACACCCAGTTGGGCGTCTCGTACGAGCCGGGCTGGCGGGCCATCAGGCCGCCGAGCGAGAACTTGCGCTTGGGCCAGCCGCCGCTCTTGCCCTCGACCTTGACCCGGGCGTGCATGACGATGTCGCCGGCGAGATCCTGGTACACGAAAGGACCGCGGAATCCGTCGAACCAGGCCGAGGTCTTGGGCTCCAGGTACATCGTGCCCTTCACGGTCTTGTTCACGTCGAGCTTGGCGATCCTGTCGACGTCCTTCTCCGTCGTGCTCAGCTTGATCCACATGGACAGGTCCGTCGCCTTCGAGAACTCCGTCGAGGCCTGGCCGACCTCCCCGCCGGGGGCGGGCGGCGTGACCTTGTCCAAGGTGACCAGGCCGGGTCCGCTGGGCGTCGGCTGCGCGGATGTAGATGTGCCGCAACCGGCCACTACACTCACGATTGCTAACGTCCCTGCTACCTTCGCCCTCATAGCGGCCATTCTGCCGTGAAATGCCGATGGTTGATCCGCGGCCTCCAAGTACGATGACGCCCGTGCCACCCTGGGATGCGTTCACCGCCGCCGAGGCAGAGGTCCGCGCGATGGTCGCGGACCCGCGTTGGCAAGGGCTTTCCGTGCCCGATCGCGCCCACGTCCTGGCCGCCAGAATTCTTGTGACCCCAGATGGCGACCGCTGGCTCTTCGGCGCCCACGCGCGCTGGCATCTGTACGACCCCGCGGACGGCCGCTGGCACCTGGCGCCGCCGCCGAGGACCGCCAGGGCCCGCCAGGTGGGCCATCCGGCGGCGGTGCTGCCGGACGCCGTGATCCCGCACGGGCCCGACTTCCACGCCGAGCCGGGCTCCACGCAGGCGTTCATCGGCCCGGACGTGTCGGCGGACCTGACCGAGCGGCTCAGGGTGCTGCTGCGGGCCAGCGGGCGCAAGTCGGAGCTGGACTACCCGCTGACGGCCTTCGGCGACATCTTCGCCTCGGACGTGCCCAGTACGGTGGCGGCCCTGTGGGGGACGATCATGTGGTGCGCGTACGCGCCCGCCTTCGACGGCAACGAGCGGCTGATCACCGTGTTCGGCGAATACCTGCGCCGTCCGCTGCCCGGTGACGAGTGGGTGCGCTGGCTGCCCGCGCCGCCGCTGCTGGACCTCGTCACTCTGGTGACCGAGCGGGCGCGCTCCGGTCACTCGCGCGCCGCCCTCAGGCTCGCCGCGGTGATGGCGGACACGGCGCAGATCCTCATGTCCGACATCCGCTTCAGGCCGCGGGCGCTCGCGCTGCTCACCATGGTCGAGCCCGTGCTGCGACAGCCCGGGCTCGACGACCCGCTCCCCGACGACGAGGCGGTGCGCCTGGCGTGGCTGGGCCGCTGCCCCGCGCGGCTGCGCCGGGCGCTGCTCGTGGAGACCCATCCGGAGGCGCACTTCTCGCATGCGGTGTACGACCTGGCCGAGGCGCTGGCCTTCATGGCCGACCCGTCCAGGGCCACGGCCGCGTTCCTGGCCGATCTGTCGGACTCGAGGGGGATGCTGCCGCCCCGGCTGGATCACCGGCTCAGGATGGCGTACGAGGAGTTGGAGCGGGCCGGGCTGACCGGGACCTCCGCCGCGGAGACGACCGCGCCGGACGGCTTCCCGGTGCAGGCGCGGCCCGGCGGGGTGTCCACCGTGCCCGCGCCGGTGCTGGAGGTGGCGCCGCCGGACCGGACGAGCGCGGCGGCGGTGCTCGGGGCCGCGTACGCCATGGGGCTGGCGTGGGGCAGGCTGACGGGCGCCAAGGTGCCCGAGCGGGGGCTGGCCGGGCAGTCGGCGCTCGTGGCCAAGCTCGTCCACGAACGCGACGATCACCACGAAAGCGACGCCAACCACTCCTAAACCACTAATCGCGCTATTTCACCCTAACCTCGCCTATATCCATCTAACACTCCAACGATCACTAATTTCGCTGACTTGTGATCTCGGATTCGGGAAATGATCCCCCTGGGGCCCCACGGCGCGGAAAGGAATGACTCCGATGGGCCATGTCCCGGACGGCGGGGTGCGCCGTAACCTCGTAGAGGGTGTGGGCTGCGGAAGGAAAGGACGACGCGGTGGGGCACGACGACCTGGACTCTCGGGTCCACGACCGTGTCGCGTTGGACGAGATTGCGCTCTACGCCGAGGTACTCACGGCCGTGGCTGTCAGCGAGCGGCGGCTGACCTTGGACGAACTCGACGACGCGCTCGGATTGCGGACTTCGGCGAGTCGCTGAAGAACCATACGACCATCACGATTTCTAGCCCCGGGAACCTAGTTCCCGGGGTTTCGCATAACTAGTCACTTGCCTCCTCCAAATTGAGGAGGACTCATACTACGAGCGAACGAGACGCGCGATCGCCGCGGACGCCTCCTTGACTTTCGCCTCGGCCTCGGGCCCGCCACTGTTGATCGCGTCCGCGACGCAATGCGAGATGTGCTCCTCCAGCAATCCCAGTGCCACAGCCTGAAGCGCCCGCGTGGCAGCGGAGACCTGGGTGAGCACGTCGATGCAGTAGGCGTCGTCATCGACCATGCGCTGCAGGCCTCTGATCTGCCCTTCGATTCGCCTGAGCCGCGTCAGATACGCCTGCTTGTCTCCGCTGTACCCATGCATGCTTCTACGGTACCCGTAACCGGTATCAATGGCGGAGATCCGTGATCAGCTTCTCCCACTGCTCGGCCACCTCGCCGGGCGCGTGGCGCATCGCCGTGTCCCGCGCGCCCGCCGCGAGCGAGCGCCGCCTGCGCTCGTCGTCGATCAACGCCAGCAGCGCGGCCGCGAACAGCCCCGGGTCGGCCTCGGACTCGGGCACCAGAACCCCGTTGTACCCCGTGGCCACGAACTCCGTGGGCCCTTTGGTCCCCTCGAAGGCCACTACGGGCACCCCGCACGCCATAGCCTCCAGGACCGCCATGGCCTGGTCCTCGCCGAATGAGGTGTTGGCCACGATCGACGCCTTGGCGAACTCGCCCGCCAGGTCCGGGGTGGTGCCCATGAAGTAGACGTGGTTGTGCAGGTTGAGCTCGCGTACCAGCGCGCGCAGCCGCCGCTCCTCGGGGCCGCCACCGTACAGCCGCAGCCGCCAGTCCGGCCGTTTGCCGGCGACGATGGCGAACGCCCGGATCAGCCGGTCGTACGCCTTGGCCGGCACCCACCGGCCCCCGGCGGCCACGATCCTGTTGTCCATCCGCGAGCGCGGCCACGGACCGGCCGGCAGCGCGTCCTGCACGCAGTGCACGACGGGCCCGCCGTCCAGGAGCCTGGCCCATTCCCCCTGGGCCGTCTCCGTGGCCGTCACGACGGCGTTCAGGCGCGGGTAGAAGCGCTTCACGGGGCCGGGCACGGTCGGGCGGCTCCACACCTTGGCGATCTTTAAGAGCTCACGGGGAGCGTGCCTGGCGGCCTGGACGCCGAGACCTGGCCGGGTGGTGATGAGCACGTCGCACTTGAGCGCGCGCAGCATCCGCCACAGCGCCACCTCGGTGCGGACCTGACCCCGCGGCAGCAGGTGCCTGACCCCGGGGCGTACGTCGACCACGTCGCGCATGGCCACATCGGAGCCGACGGGGAAGAACGGCTTCTCCTTCTGCCGCCTGACGCTGATCACCTCGACCTCGTGCCGCGCCGCCAGGGCTGAGGCGAGGCTGAGCGTGGCACGCACGTCGCCCCGCATGCCGTAGGCGGACGGCATGATCAAGCTGACCTTCATCCGCCCACCTCGATGCGCAGCTCGTCGTCGGCGGTGTAGGAGGGCCTGATCGGCACGTCGTCCACCTTGGCCGCGGGGTAGTGCAGCCGGCGCCGTTTGCCGTCCACGTCATCGAGCCTGGCACCCAGCTTCAGCGGCGTGGGCACGCCCTCGACCTGAAGCGCGGGCTCCCAGGTGCCGGAGACTCCCGAGGCATCGGGATCGGCGGCGACCACGTCCACGAGCGAGACGGCCGCGTGGAAGCGCACGCCCTGGACGAAGGCGGTGGCGGTCACCCTGGCGCTCGTCTGCCTGCGGTCCAGGGTGAACGTGGCCTCGTGACGGGAGTCGTCGTCCTCGAGCCCGGTGAAGGCCAGCAGGCCCGTGACCTCGAAGCGGCCTTCCCTGATCCACACCGCACGCACCTCGGCCGCCGGCTCGGCATCGGAGATCTTCAGCGCCAGGAAGCCGTTGCGCGTGCGATAGGAGCGGTAGGCGAGGGTGCGCTTGCACAACGCGTACGCGTCGAGGTGGTCGAGCGAGAAGCCCGGGTCCACGCTGCGCAGCCTGCTGCGCTTGCCGTCCGCCCCCCGCAGGTAGGCGTCCCAGCGCCCGGTACTGAGATCCAGCGGCGCCAGCGAGACCGCCAGCGTGGCCTCGCACGCCCGCGCCCCCGGCGTGGTCAGCCGCACGTCACGCTCGACGCCCGTGGTGCGGTGCCTGAGCACGAGATCGGTGCCGTCCTGCAGCGGTTCGTCGATGGCCAATCGCAGGGAGAGCACGTCCGCCAGGGTGACCTCGGCGTCGGTGACGACGACGCCCATCACAAGCCCCCTCCCCCTCGAATAGAGCCATGCGACGTTGAGGTTACCGTGATTTTCCCGTTATGTGGATGGCAGATTTCTCGTAACCACACGCGCTGACATGCGAAACTCCTCCACATGGCCTGTGGAGGAGTCCGACTTTCCTCCGTCAGGAAGCGCCCTTGACCGACTTGATCAAGAGCTGGGCCACGTCCACGACCTCCAGCGACTCCTTCGCCTCGCCGTTGTTCTTCTTCTCGTTGATCGCGTCACCCAGCATCACCATGCAGAACGGGCAGGCAGTGGAGACGGTGTCCGGGTTCGTGGTCAGCGCCTCGTCCACCCGCTCGGTGTTGATGCGCTTGCCGATGCGCTCCTCCATCCACATCCGCGCGCCGCCCGCGCCGCAGCAGAAGCCGCGGTCCTTGTGCCGGTGCATCTCCTGGGTCTGCACGCCGGGCACCTTGGACATGATGTCGCGTGGCTGGGAGTAGACCTTGTTGTGGCGGCCGAGGAAGCACGGGTCGTGGTAGGTGATCTTCTCCTCGATCGGTGTGATCGGGGTCAGCTTGCCCTCGTCGACCAGCTTGGCCAGCAGCTGGGTGTGGTGCACGACCTCGTACGTGCCGCCGAGCTGCGGGTACTCGTTCGCCAGGGTGTTGAAGCAGTGCGGGCAGGTGGCCACGATCTTCTTGACGCCCGCCTCGTTGAGCGTCTCGATGTTCTGCTGGGCGAGCATGTTGAACAGGTACTCCATGCCCAGGCGGCGGGCCGGGTCGCCGGTGCAGGCCTCCATCGGGCCGAGCACGGCGAACTTCACGCCCGCGATGTGCAGCAGCTCCGCCACCGCCCTGGTGGTCTTCTTGGCCCGGTCCTCCAGCGCACCCGCGCAGCCCACCCAGAACAGGTATTCGGCGTCCTCGGGCATCTTCTCCTCGACGACCTCGACCTCGAAGTCGAGCTCCTCGATCCAGTCGGCCCGCTTCATCTCGGACATCCCCCACGGGTTGCCCTTGTTCTCCAGGTTCTTGACCATCACCCCCGCCTCGGACGGGAACGACGACTCCACCATCACCTGGTAGCGGCGCATGTCGAGGATGTGGTCGATGTGCTCGATGTCCACCGGGCACTGCTCGACGCAGGCGCCGCAGTTGGTGCACGACCACAGCACGTCCGGGTGGATCACGCCTTCCTCGCCGATCAGCGGCTTCTCCAGCAGCGCCAGCACGTCGGTGTCCTTGTGCTCGACGCCGCCCGCGGCCGCCATCAGGTACGGGGCCACCTTGAAGGCGTGGTCGCGCTGGTCAAGGATGAGCATCTTCGGCGAGAGCGGCTTGTCGGTGTTCCACGCCGGGCACTGCGACTGGCAGCGGCCGCACTCCGTACAGGAGTAGAAGTCCAGGAACCCCTTCCACGTGGTATCGCCGATCTTGCCGCGCCCGAGCCGCTCCGGGTCGAGGTCCTCGTCCTCGAAGTCCACCAGCTTGCCGTCCACGCGCATCTCCACCGCGGCGCCCAGCCCGTCGGGGCGGCGCGAGAAGAGCACGTTGAGCGGCGCGGTGAAGATGTGCAGGTGCTTGGAGTTCACCACGATGACCAGGAACACCAGCATGAAGCCGATGTGCAGCAGCAGCGAGATCTCCTCCAGCACCGCGCTGGCCGGCAGCGCCTCGCCCAGGGCCAGCGAGGCGAACGCGCCCGAGGAGTAGGGGAAGTTGCCGTTGGCCGCCGCCGCGCCGCGGGCCAGGAACAGCGTCCAGATGATGTTGAAGATCATGAACAGGACGAGCCACGCGCCGCCCAGGTGCGAGCCGGAGAAGCGGGAGGTGCGGCCGAGCGTCTTGGGTGAGTTCTTGATCCGGATCCCGGCGAAGACCGCCAGGCCGGCCAGGCAGGCCACCGCGATGAAGTCCTGCAGGAAACCCAGCACGGCCCAGGTCCCGATGAGCGGGATGTGGAAGTCGGGCCGGCCCGTGATCGCACCCTGAATGATCGCGCCGTACGCCTCGATGTAGACGGTCAGAAGGATGAAGAACGCCCACATGACGAAGAAATGCGCCAGGCCCGACGGCGTCCACTTGAGCAGCTTCTTCTGCCCGAACACCTCGACGAGCTGCGCCTTGACCTCATCGGCCGCGTGCGTCTTGGCGTACTCCACCCGCTCCGGCGCGGGTGGGCCGACGGTCGCCA
The DNA here is from genome assembly GCF_044465905.1 of Nonomuraea sp. NPDC049480. Classification (NCBI taxonomy): domain Bacteria; kingdom Bacillati; phylum Actinomycetota; class Actinomycetes; order Streptosporangiales; family Streptosporangiaceae; genus Nonomuraea; species Nonomuraea sp. NPDC049480. The sequence continues at coordinate 127,736 of NZ_JBITMD010000010.1, read as the reverse complement.
GCTTGAACAGGAACAGCGCCCTGCGGCCGGCGACGGCCACCGCCAGGACGGTCATGACGAGCCCGATGATGGCTACCCAGAGCACGGGTCCTCCCACAGACGACGTTGGCTGTCAGCGTACGGTCAGCCGCTGCGCACGCCTTACTTCGGATACTACCCGCGGGTAACATTTCCGGAGTACGCGACATACCCTAAGGTCATCGCCCTGTTCAGAACAATGCTCTAGCCTGTGAAGTACCGCTGGACGGTCGGCGCCAGCAGCTCGACCAGTTCCTCGGGATCGGCGCTCGCCAACGGCTCCAGCTTGAGCACGTAGCGCCCCAGTATCGTGCCGAACATCTGGGCGAACGCGGCCTCGATCCGCAGATGCGGCACCCCGAGCCGGTCGGCCACCTGGTAGAGCAGGGCGTTGGTGATGAACTCCCGCATCATCGCGGCCGCCTGCTCGTTGGTCATGGCCGAGCGGATCAGCGCCACCATCGGCTCACGCGTCTCCGGCTCGGCGGTGACCGTCAGGAGCAGGCGTACCAGCCGCTCGCCGATCTCCTCGCGCGGGCCCTCCAGCAACACCGGGATGACCTTGTCCGGCGACACGGGGAGCTGCATGGCCGCCGCGAACATGCCCTCCTTGGTCTCGAAATAGTGGTGCACGAGAGCGGGGTCGACCTTGGCCTCCCTGGCGATCCCTCGCACGGTGGCCTTGTCGAATCCCTTCTCCGCGAACACCCGCCGCGCCGCCGCGAGAATCTCCCCGCGCGTGTCGGCCGACCCCGGCCGGCGCCCAGGACGTCTCTTCACGGTGCTCACCTGCCCACCGCCAGATAGACCCGCATCGGCACCGACAACACGCCCTCAGGAAACTCCTCGCGCAACTCCGCCCGCTGCCGCCGCACCAGCGCGTCGGCCGCCTCGGGCGACAGTGCCGCCATGTACGAGTGCGAGCGCAGGTCGAGGAGGAAGTCCTCGATGCCGACCAGCCTCGTCCACGGGATCCAGCGCTCCTCGATCACCTCGAACGCCGACGCGATGGGCGGAACCGACCACTGCTCCACCGCCGGTCCCCAGTAGGCGGGGACCTCCTCGGCCAGGCGGGCTTCGTACGCGGCCAGCCAGTCCGCCTGGGCGGCGTGGTGCAGGTTCCAGCAGCCCACGATCGCGCCCCGCGGCCGCAGCACCCGCCGGGCCTCGGCGATCGAGACCACCGGGTCCAGCCAGTGCCACGACTGGGCGTACGCCACCAGGTCGGCCACCCCGTCGGACAGCGGCAGCGCGTTGCCGTCGCCCTGCACCGCCGCGACGGCGGGCGTGCCGCTGCCCGACCGCGACGTGAGGCGGGCCAGCATCTCCGCGCCCGGATCGACCGCGATCACGTGGGAGCCGCGCGCCCTGAGCGCCCGCGTCAGAATCCCCGTGCCCGCCCCGACGTCCACCGCCGTGGCGCCGTCGAGATCGATGCCGGTCAGCTCGCTCATCGCGCGATACATCTCGTCGGGATAGCTGGGCCGGCCCGCGTCGTACGCGTCGGCCACGCGGTCGAACACCCTGCCCAGGTCCCTCATCGGCCCGATGTTCATGCGGACGCCGCCAGGTGCAGCCTGGCGAAGGCCAGCGCCTCCGCCAGATCGTCGATCCGCTCGGTGCGGCTGGCGGCCTTGCGCGTGTTGATCTCCAGGACGACCAGGCCGGAGTAGCCGGTGTTGGCCAGGCGCTCCAGCATCTGGGCGCACGGCTGGTTGCCCCTGCCGGGCACCAGGTGCTCGTCCTTGTTCGTCACCCCGATGCCGTCGGCCAGGTGCAGGTGGGCGAGCCGGTCGCCGAGCTTGGCGGCCATCTCCATGGCGTCCGAGCCGGACACCGCCGTGTGCGACAGATCCAGGGTGACCTGCGGGAAGTCGTAGTCGATCGGGTTCCAGCCGGGAGAGTAGGGCACCACGTCGTTGCCCCTGGCCCGAAGGGGGAACATGTTCTCGACCGCGAATGTGACGTCCGTCTCGTCACGCATCCTGGCCAGCCCCGTCTCGAAGTCACGCGCGTAGTCGCGCTGCCAGCGAAACGGCGGGTGCACCACGACCGCCGAGGCGCCCAGGCGCTCGGCCGCCTTGCGCGCCTTGACGAGCTTGGCCCACGGGTCACGGCCCCAAACTCGCTGCGTCACCAGCAGGCAGGGCGCGTGGATGGCGAGGACGGGAACCTCGTAGTGCTCGGAGAGCCGCTCTATCACGTCGATGTCCTGGCTCACCGGGTCGGCGCCGACCATGATCTCCACGCCGTCGTAGCCCAGGCGGGCGGCCAGTTCGAACGCGTCAGGAGTGCGTTCTGGATATACCGAAGCAGTGGACAATGCGATCTTCGCATTGGGCACGCGGATGACATCAGCCACGCTGCCAGCCTAAGCCGGTGAAGCCCATCTGGCGCGCGCCCCCCTGTAGCGAGCCCTCTGCTGGCTCACCACAGGGGGTGGTGCGCCTACCTTTATGGCATGCCACGGATAGCCAAAGGCGCCATCCCGAGCCCGAACATCTGGAACACCCCCCAGGTCTACGAGCTGGAGAACCGCGCCGTCGATCCGGAGGGCGCGGCCGACGCGGCGATGCGCGCCCTGCGCCCCTGGGACGGCGCCACCGTGCTCGACATCGGCTGCGGCACCGGCTACCACCTGCCGGTCCTGGCGACGTCGGCGGTGAGCGTGATCGGCGTGGAGCCCCACGGGGAGCTCGCCCTGCTGGCCCGCCGCCGCTGCGCCGGGCTGGCCAACGTGACCGTGCACGCCGCAGCGGCCCAGGACATGCCGCTGCCGGACGCGAGCGTGGACGTGGCGATGGCGCGCTGGGCGTACTTCTTCGGACCCGGCTGCGAGCCTGGGCTGCGCGAGCTGTCCAGGGTGGTACGCCGGGGCGGCGCGGCCTTCGTCATCGACCTGGACGCCACGCGGGGATCGTTCGGGCGGTGGTTCTCGCGTACCGTGCCGTCCTACTCGCCGCGAGAGGTGGAGGCGTTCTGGGACCGGCAAGGCTGGCAACGGCGCCCGCTCGACCTGCGGATGACCTTCGAGCGCCGGGCCGACCTGGAGGCGGTGCTGCGCATCGAGTTCACGCCCGCTGTGGCCGAGCAGGCCATCGCGGAGACGCCGGGGCTGGAGCTGGCCTATCCGAACGTCCTGCGCTGGCGCTACTACTGAGCCCTTGACCTTGACGTCAGTGTCAACGTTTACCGTAGTGGCATGCGCATCGGTGAGCTGGCGGAACGCACCGGAGTGAGCACCCGCTCGCTCCGCTACTACGAGCAGCACGGGCTGCTCGAAGCCCGCCGCGGATCAAACGGCTACCGGCAGTACTCCGAGGAGGACGTCAAGCTGGTCTCCGAGATCCGGGCGCTGCTCGCGGTCGGCTTCACGCTGGAGGACACCCGCCCGTTCGTGGACTGCCTGCGCAGCGGCCACAGCACGGGCGGCTCCTGCGCGGAGTCGGTCCTGGTCTACGAACGCAAGCTGGCCCAGATCGACGCGGAGATCCGCGTCCTGCTGGCCCGCCGCACGGAAGTGGCCGCCCAGCTCGCCCAGTCGTGCCCAGGTTGCTTTGTAAGGGGATGAAAATGATCACGTTGACCACGGAGAACTTCGAGGAGCAGGTGCTCAAGAGCAACGAGCCGGTGCTGGTGGACTTCTGGGCCGAGTGGTGCGGTCCTTGCCGGATGGTGGCACCCGTACTCGAGCAGATCGAGGCGGAGCGCGGCCTGACGATCGGCAAGCTCAACACGGACGAGAACCCGGAAATCATGGCGAAGTACGGCGTGATGGGCATCCCCACGCTGCTGCTGTTCGAGAACGGCGAGCCGGTCAAGCGGGTCGTCGGCGCCAAGCCCAAGCGCCTCCTGGAGTCCGAGCTCGGCCTGGCGTGACAGCCGTTCCCTCTCCCTGGACGGATCACGGGCCGCCTTCGCAGTCCAGGGAACGCCTCGCAGGAAAGTCGAAGATTGTCGGTACCTGCCGCTAGCCTGCTCCGCATGGCCAAGTCAGCCCAGAAACCCGGTTACCGCTGTGCCGAATGCGGTTGGCGCACCGCCAAGTGGGTGGGACGGTGCGGCGAGTGCCAGGCGTGGGGCACGGTCGACGAGGAGGGCGCCCGGGCCGGCGTCACCGTCGTGCAGGCGGGCGCCACCACCGCTCCGGCCGTGCCGATCGGCCAGGTGAAGGCCGAGGTCGCGGCCGCCCGCACCACCGGCGTGGGCGAGCTCGACCGGGTGCTCGGCGGCGGCCTGGTGCCCGGCGCGGTCGTGCTGCTGGCGGGCGAGCCCGGCATCGGCAAGTCCACGCTGCTGCTGGAAGCCGCGGCCCGCATCGCCGAGCGCGAGACCGTGCTCTACGTGACGGGCGAGGAGTCGGCCGCCCAGGTGCGGCTGCGTGCCGACCGCATCGGCGCCATCCGGGACAACCTCTACCTCGCCGCGGAGACCGAGCTGTCGGCCCTGGTCACCCACGTGGAGAAGGTCCAGCCCACGATGCTCGTGGTGGACTCGGTGCAGACGATCGGCTCGGTCCAGACCACCGGCGTGCCCGGCGGGGTGACGCAGGTGCGCGAGGTGGCGGCCAACCTCGTGCGCCTGGCCAAGGAGCGCAACATGTCGACCGTGCTCGTCGGCCACGTCACCAAGGAGGGCTCGATCGCCGGCCCCCGCACTCTCGAGCACCTGGTCGACGTCGTGCTCAGCTTCGAGGGCGACCACCATTCCAGGCTCCGCATGGTCCGTGCGATCAAAAACCGGTTCGGCCCCACCGACGAGATCGGCTGCTTCGACCTGCACGAGCACGGCATCGAGGGCATCACCGACCCGAGCGGCCTGTTCGTCTCCCGGCGGAGCGAGCCGGTGGCCGGCACCTGCGTCACGGTCACGGTCGAGGGCACCCGCCCGCTGCCCGCCGAGGTGCAGGCCCTGGTCGCGCGCACGGAGGCGCAGCAGCCCAGGCGCACCTCGTCCGGCCTCGACGCCTACCGCGTGCAGATGATCCTCGCGGTCCTGGAGCGCCGGCTCAACGCCCGCCTCGGCGGCTGCGACGTGTTCACCGCGACCGTGGGCGGCATCAAGCTGGCCGATCCGGCCGTGGACCTGTCGGTCATGCTGGCGGTGGCCAGCGCCGCCGGCGACAAGCCGCTGCCCGCCGGAATGGTGGCGCTCGGCGAGGTGGGATTGGCCGGCGAGCTGCGGCCGGTCAAGGACGTGCGCAGGAGGCTGACGGAGGCCGCCAGGCTGGGCTTCAAGCGGGCTCTCGTGCCTGCGGGATCCCTGGAGGACGGCGCCCGCAGGCGCAGCGGTCAGCGCTCGCTGGTGCCGGTCGGACCGGTGGCGTTCGCGCCCGGCTTCGAGGTCGTCCAGGCGGAGAACGTCTGGGACGCACTCACACACGTCACATAGCGCGGCTAAGCTGAGGTGACCGATCGACACGGGGGTCAGGTGGATAGGAGTCTTGACGACCGCCGTCGCGAAGCCTTGGCCGCGGTGGCCCCGGGCACACCTCTGCGCGACGGCCTCGAGCGGATCCTGCGCGGGCAGACCGGCGGGTTGATCGTGCTCGGCTACAACAGGGACGTCGAAGCGGTCTGCAGCGGCGGTTTCGAGCTGGACGTCGATTTCTCGGCCACCAGGCTTCGGGAGCTGGCCAAGATGGACGGCGCCATCGTGCTGAGCAACGACCACAAAATCGTACGCGCCGCCGTGCACCTCGTGCCCGACCCCTCGATCCCCACCGACGAGTCCGGCACCCGCCACCGCACCGCCCAGCGCGTCGCCCGGCAGACGGGCCTGCCGATCATCGCGATCAGCAAGTCGATGCGGATCATCGCGCTCTACCTCGACGGCATCCGCTACGTGCTGGAGGAGTCCGCGGCCATCCTGTCCAAGGCCAACCAGGCCCTGGCCACGCTAGAGCGCTACAAACACCGTCTGGACGAGGTCTCCGGCACGCTGTCGGCCCTGGAGATCGAGGACCTGGTCACCGTCCGCGACGTGGCCGCCGTCGTCCAGCGCCTGGAGATGGTCCGCCGCATCTCCGACGAGATCAAGGGCTACGTGGTGGAGCTCGGCACGGACGGGCGCCTGCTGTCCCTGCAGCTGGACGAGCTGGTCGCCGGCGTCGACTCCGAACGCGAGCTGGTCATCCGCGACTACCTCCCGGCTCCCGCGGGCCGCCGCCAGAAACGCCTGGTGGAGGCCATGCACGACCTGGACCAGCTGTCCGGCACCGACCTGCTGGACCTCTCGGCGGTCGCCCATGTCCTGGGCCACAACGGCACCGACAAACTGGACAGTCCCGTCAGCCCCCGAGGCTTCCGCCTGCTGGCCAAGGTCCCCCGTCTGCCCGCCACTGTGGTGGACCGGCTGGTCAACCACTTCGGCGGTCTCCAGAAGCTCCTGGCTGCCAGCATCGACGACCTGCAGGCCGTGGGCGGCGTCGGGGAGTCGCGTGCCCGCAGCGTCCGCGAGGGTCTCTCCCGCCTCGCCGAGTCCTCCATCCTCGAACGCTACGTATAGCGTTCCGCAGGCGCTAGCCGACCTTGAGGCAATCTTGCTTGGCCACCACCAGGCTCATTTCGACCACCTTGCCCTTGCGCGCGTTGAAGAGGTAGTACGCCTTCTTGTTGCCGGGCACGGTGGCGGCGGGGTAGCCCGACGGGCCGCGCCTCAGTTTGGGGTAGGCGGCCTTGAGTTGTGCCTGGGAGGAGCCGATGCCGATGCCCTGCGGAGTCCTGGCGCCGGGAGGCGCGATGATCACGACTACGCCGAGCTTCTTCGAGATGTACATTCCCACGCGGTAGTCGGGAAGCGGGTTCTCCCTGAGGTCCCACGTCGTGCACCTGGCGGAGTCTCCGCCCGGCTTGTGAACGATCTTCCTGGTCGCCCTCGCCTTCGCGGCGGTCATCCCGAGCCGCAGACTGCCGTACCCGTACGGACCGAAGGCCGGCTTCTGCTCGGCGACGGCGGCCGCCGCCGACGCGACACCGGCCGGCATGAGTCCTGCGGCGAGCGCCGCCACCAGAGCCGAACGGCCGATCCGCCTGGCTGTCGTCTGCTTCATCGCGTTCCTCCATGATCACTTGACCGGCTCACCCTACCGGGAGTGCGGATCATGCGTAGAAAAATCACGACAAAGGATTGATCGGTGGCACGCGCTGGGCGCGCTGGGTGGTCAGCGCAGGTGGAAGACGCCTTTCCCGCTGCGGAGCTTGCCCAGGCGGACGGTCGCCACGTACGTCCCCGGCAGGGCGTACGCCGGCGTGGAGCGGCAGTCGGCGCTGGAGCGGCGGCGGTCCCAGTTCAACGACCGGACGTACGGGATCCCGCGCTCCAACTCCTTGATCTCCGTCCCCACGCCGCTCACGCAGTCGGCGTTGGACCAGATGCGGTCCGCGCCGGAGGTGATGCGGATCTCCATGGCCCGCGGCCCCACGTCGGCCTTGCACATCACGGGGCCCGTGTTCACCAGCGTGACGATGAAGTTGGGCTGGGCGTCCCCGGCGTAGATCTGGTCCTTGCCGCCCTGGAGGCTGAGCACCAGGTCCTCCTCGGCACAGGGCTCACCGGGCTGTTCGGGGCGGGCTGCGGGGGTCGAGGTGGCGGGGCTCGGGCTGGGCGACGGGCTGGCCGTGCCCATGGCGAGGGTGCGCAGGCCCGCCAGCAGCGGATCGACGGCGGGCGTGGCGCTCGGTGATGATTGCGCGCTGGACGGGCGGCCCGGGCCGCTGCCCCCGCTGGAACACGCCCACGCCACAACGGCCACCACGACGAGCACCGCCACCAGCACACTCATCCGGCGCCGCCAATAGACGTCACCGCCGTCGCCACGCATCGTATCCGGATCCATACGCTCAGCATGGTAATTCGGCGGCTCGCCTAGAGTGACGACACGCCGAGACCAATCAGCTAGACATACCCTTGACCGCGTGCTTGAGCCGAATCTTCTGCACGTTCCAGTCCTGGATTGGTACGAGGGCAACGCGAGGGATCTGCCGTGGCGTGCCGCCGACGCGACGCCGTGGGGCGTGCTGGTCAGCGAGATCATGCTCCAGCAGACCCCGGTCGTACGCGTCCTGCCCGTCTGGCACGACTGGATGACCCGCTGGCCCACCCCCAAGGACCTGGCCGCCGAACAGCCGGGCGAGGCCGTGCGCCACTGGGGCAGGCTCGGCTACCCACGCCGCGCGCTGCGCCTGCACGCCTGCGCCAGGGCCATCATCGAGGAGCACGGCGGCGAGGTGCCGTCCGACCACGCGACGCTGCTGTCCCTCCCCGGCATCGGCGAGTACACCGCGGCCGCGGTCGCCAGCTTCGCCTACGGCGGCCGGCACGCCGTACTCGACACGAACGTCCGCCGGGTCTTCGCCAGGGCGGTCCGGGCGGAGGAATACCCTCCCACGGCCACCTCGGCGGCCGAGCGGCGGCTGGCGGAGAGCCTCCTGCCCGAGCTGGGCGCCGCCCGCTGGGGCGTGGCCGTGATGGAACTGGGCGCCCTCGTCTGTACGGCCCGTGCGCCACGCTGCGCCGACTGCCCGATCGCGCACCTGTGCGCGTGGATGCTGGCCGGCAAGCCGCCGCACGCCGGGCCCGCGCGGAAGGGGCAGACGTACGCGGGCACGGACCGCCAGTGCCGCGGCCGCCTGCTGGAGGTGCTGCGTTCGGCCCACGGGCCGGTGCCCAAGGCGGCGCTGGACGTGGTGTGGGACGACGCCGCCCAGCGGGAGCGCTCCCTGGACGGCCTGATCGCCGACGGCCTGGCGGAGGCCCTCGACGACGGCACCTACCGCCTTCCTCACGCCTGAGCCGCCTTGAATCACCGGTCCCCACGCCTGACCTGCCTTGAGTCACCGGGCCCCCACGCCTGATCCGCCCCGAGCCCGATCCGCCTTCCTGGATCGCCAGAGTCCGGTTCGCGCCCGTCGGCCTCTCGACGCTGCGCCATGCGCCACCGGGGATCTGTGAGGCGGCTCCGCGCGATGGCCCCTCAACGCCCAGCCACCGGGGCCCCGCTGAGACTTCGCGCCCGTGGGGCGTCCGCGGAGGTGGCACCGCGGGGACTGGGGCCGGTGACGCGATGGAGCGGCCTTGCCGGGGGCCACCCACAGGGCGTGATGGACGGCCCGCTGAGCCGCCTGGCCTCCAAAGGCCTGAGCCCTTCCGGCACTCCGGACGCCCGAGCTACCTGATCCAGGGCGGCACGGTGCGTTCCGTGCCCTTGGGTGCCAGGTCGCAGGCGTCCGGGGCCGACACCCCGCCGGGGTTGTACGCCTGCGCCCCAAGCGGTGCGGCGACGATCGACACGAAGCCGCGTACCGGATCGGCGAACATCTGCCGGCTCACGTCCGCCGGCAACACCATCGTGTCCCCCGCCGCGACCTCGTACCGCTCCCCGCCCAGCTCGACCACCGCGGCCCCGTCGAGCCACGTCCACACCACCTCAGCGTCGAACGCGTGCACCGGCCCTTCCATGCCGGCCCTGGCGTCCACCCGCCACACGGCCTGCCCGGCCTGCCCCTGCGTGGGCGAGGCGAGCGTGGTCATGAAGCCGTTGGGCGTCTCGGTACGCCGGGAATCAGCGGACAGGACGACGGACATGGAATCCCCCTTCACACGATCCACGGCGGTACGCCCAGGTCGGCTCCGTCGGCGGACATGGCCCTGGCCCCGGCCGGGGCCGCGACGACGGCGGTGTATCCGGCGTCCGGGTCGGCCAGCACCCGCCGCACCGTCCGGGCGGGCATGACGACGGTGTCGCCGGCGGCCACGGCGAACGTCTCCCCGCCCAGTTCGACGGTCGCCGCGCCGGCGATCCAGCTCCACACCTGCTCGACGTCGAAGTCGTGCACCGGCCCGACGGCGCCGGGGTGGGCGTCGACCCGCCAGAGGGACCGTCCTGAGCCGCCCTGTGCCGGCGAGGCGAACGTCGTCATGACCCCTCCCGGTGTCTCCGATCGCCGCGCGTCGGCGGCGCGAATAACAGTCATCCCTGAAATCCCCTTAAGATAGGCAACCACGTTGTCCATCAATATAGTTAACCAGGTTGTCTATCGTGTCAAGCGACACTCCAGGATTCGAACTGCCCCTACGCCTGCTGCTGGCGTTCAGAGCGCTCATCGACGAGCTCCACGCCGAGCTGTCCAGGCAAGGCCATCCCGACATACGGCCTATGCATGGATTCATCATGCAGGCGATCGGCCCGCAGGGCACCACGGCCGTCGAACTGGGCCGTACGCTCGGCGTCTCCAAACAGGCGGCCGGCAAGACCATCGACACGCTGGAACGCATCGGCTACGTCGAACGCACCACCGACCCCTACGACACCCGCCGTAAGATCGTCCGCCTCACCCCGTACGGAATCGACGCACTCGACCGCTCGGCCCGCATCTTCGACGCCCTGCGCGCCCGCTGGGCCGGCGAACTGGGCGAGGACCGCCTGCGCGCCCTGGAGTCGGACCTGCGCAAGGTCACCCCGGGCAATCCGTGGCGCCTGGACATGCCGGGCTGGTTCGGCACCCTGTAAGACCTACGCGGCGCGGCCGGCCGGGACGATGCTCGAGGTCCTCGGCTACGGCGTCGGACCAGCCCTTGACGAATCCCGCCGCTCAGGCGGCGAGCTGAAGGCCCAGGCCGGTGAGGCGCGTACGAGCCCAGGCCAGTTCCTCGGCCAGCAACGACACCAGGGCCCCCGGCCCCTTGGCCCGCCCTGGAACGGCAAGATTGTGCGTCTCGACCTCGATGTGCGCGCTGCCGCTCACGGCGCCCGACAACATCGCCGTCAGGGTGTCGTGCAGCACCGCGCCGGTGTTCGACATCTCGCCCGCGTGATTGTGCACGTGCCCCAGCTTGACGACGGGCGCCCCCGCCTTCGCCAGGCCCCTCAGCGCCGCGCCCGGCTCCTCGGCCCCGCAGGCCAGGTGGCAGGCGTCCAGGCACACGCCCAGGTGCTCGGAGTCGATCCCGCACACCCGCTCCAGCGCCTGCTCGGTCGTCTCCAGCACGCACCCGGGCCACGGCTCGAACCCGACCCTGATCGTCTTGCCGGTCACGCTGTAGATGCCGCGCAGCTCGCGGGCGAGCCGCTCCAGGCGGCGGGTGGCGATCGTGTGCAGGTCGGCCGGCCAGTCGCGGCGCCAGCCGATGGGGATCGTCGAGATGCTCCCGAACCGTACGTCATCGGGCAGCAGGAACGCCAAGATCTTGGCCAGCGCCATGGTGTAGCGATAGCGCTCGGGCTTGGCCCAGTCGGGGCCCGGGACCTCCTGGTTGCGGCCGCCGGTGCCGTTGAGGCTCACAACCTCCAGGCCACGCTCCTCCAGGGAGCGGCGCAGCCGTACGAGCTCGATACGGTCGGCGGTCAGGTGGTCGGCCACGGTCGGCGACAGCCACAGCCCGATGCCCATCCGCTCCACGCCCAGCCGCTTGCGCACCGGGACCGCGTAGCGGGTCAGATGGGCGATCAAGTTCTCCAGGTCCTCAGCGGGGTGGACGCCTGCGTTGTAGGCGAGGTGAACGAGCGTTCCGTCATCGTGACGCAGGCGCATCGGTTTCCTCCACGGCTTGCTTATGTGTGTTCCCATCGCCCGCCACGGACGCGCGAACCTTGTTGAGCATGCCTGCTCATGGATGGTGCTTGCGTCCGCCCTGAGTTGATTCCTCAGTACTCCCCAGGGAGCAGGCCACAGCCTAGGAACGTGCTCTTGTGACTCACTTGGATGAGACTTGGCGAAGCTCTACGCAGTGTAGTACTACTTGCGGTGGTGGTATACCCGCCTAACCAACAATTACGCAACGACCACATTCCAATCACTTTGCCCTTTTTGCCGGTTATATCCGGATTAGTGCCCATCTGGCGAGCAGAGATGAGCCAGGTACGGCCGGTCGTGCGAAAAGACGGCTCAGGGGCGCGAGAAGGCATCCTAGGGCGCGCACCGCGGCCGCAGGACCACTTTGTCCAGGGGAGCCCACACGATGAGCACAAACGCGCTCAGGGGACCCGAGCACGCGAAAGCCCCCGTGTGGTGATCCACACGGGGGCTTCGCTGAGAAGGGGCCGTCAGTGCTGGATCGGAGCCGCGATGGCGGCCGCCGAGTCCGGGATCTTCGAGGCCGTCTCGCCCCGGAAGATGAACTTGGCGTTGTCGCCCTCACCCTCGATCGTCACCTTCACGACCTGCCCCGGCCGGAGCTCACCGTAAAGGATCTTCTCCGACAGGGAGTCCTCCAGCTCGCGCTGGATCGTCCGCCGCAGCGGCCGAGCGCCCATGACCGGGTCGTAACCCCGGTCGGCGAGCAGCTGCTTGGCCTCGGGCGAGACGTCGAGCCCCATGTCGCGGTCCTTCAGCCTGAGGTCCACCTGGTGGAGCATCAGATCCACGATCTTGATGATCTCGTTCGGCGTCAGCTGGTGGAAGACCACGATGTCGTCGACACGGTTGAGGAACTCGGGCCGGAAGTGCTGCTTGAGCTCCTCCTGGACCTTGGACTTCATCCGGTCGTAGTTGGAGTCGGCGTCGTTGGACTTCGCGAACCCGACCCCGATGCCCTTGGAGATGTCCCGGGTGCCGAGGTTGGTGGTCATGATGATGACCGTGTTCTTGAAGTCGACCACCCGACCCTGGGCGTCGGTCAGGCGACCGTCCTCCAGGATCTGCAGCAGCGAGTTGAAGATGTCGGGGTGGGCCTTCTCGATCTCGTCGAACAGGACCACGGAGAACGGCTTGCGCCGCACCTTCTCGGTGAGCTGGCCGCCCTCCTCGTAGCCGACGTAGCCGGGAGGCGAGCCGAACAGCCTGGAGACGGTGTGCTTCTCCATGAACTCCGACATGTCCAGGCTGATCAGCGCGTCCTCGTCACCGAAGAGGAACTCCGCCAGAGCCTTGGACAGCTCGGTCTTACCGACGCCGGAGGGACCCGCGAAGATGAACGAGCCACCGGGACGGCGCGGGTCCTTCAGACCGGCGCGGGTGCGCCGGATGGACCGCGACAGACCCTTGATGGCGTCGTCCTGGCCGATGATCCGCTTGTGGAGCTCGTCCTCCATGCGGAGCAGCCGCTGCGACTCCTCCTCGGTCAGCTTGAAGACCGGGATGCCGGTGGCCGTCGCCAGGACCTCGGCGATGAGCTCCTGGGTGACCTCGGCCACGACGTCCATGTCGCCGGCCTTCCACTCCTTCTCCCGGCGCTCACGCTTGAGCTGCAGCTGCTTCTCCTGGTCGCGGAGGGCAGCGGCCTTCTCGAAGTCCTGCGCGTCGATCGCGGACTCCTTGTCGCGGCGCACGTTGGCGATCTTCTCGTCGTATTCGCGCAGGTCCGGCGGAGCGGTCATCCTGCGGATGCGCATCCGGGACCCGGCCTCGTCGATGAGGTCGATCGCCTTGTCGGGCAGGTAGCGGTCGCTGATGTAGCGGTCGGCCAGCTGCGCCGCCGCCACCAGTGCGTCGTCGGTGATGGACACGCGGTGGTGCGCCTCGTAGCGGTCGCGCAGACCCTTGAGGATCTCGATCGTGTGGCTGAGCGAGGGCTCGGCCACCTGGATCGGCTGGAACCGGCGCTCCAGCGCGGCGTCCTTCTCGAGGTACTTCCGGTATTCGTCGAGCGTGGTCGCGCCGATCGTCTGCAGCTCGCCGCGGGCCAGCATCGGCTTGAGGATGCTGGCGGCGTCGATCGCGCCCTCGGCGGCGCCCGCACCCACGAGCGTGTGCAGCTCGTCGATGAACAGGATGATGTCGCCGCGCGTGCGGATCTCCTTGAGCACCTTCTTCAGGCGCTCTTCGAAGTCGCCGCGGTAACGGGAGCCGGCGACCAGGGCGCCGAGGTCAAGCGTGTAGAGCTGCTTGTCCTTCAGCGTCTCGGGCACCTCGCCCCTGACGATCTTCTGCGACAGGCCCTCGACGACGGCGGTCTTGCCGACGCCGGGCTCGCCGATGAGAACGGGGTTGTTCTTGGTCCTCCGGGAGAGGACCTGCATGACCCGCTCGATCTCCTTCTCGCGGCCGATGACCGGATCCAGCTTGCCCTCGCGGGCCGCCTGGGTCAGGTTGCGGCCGAACTGGTCGAGCACCAGGGACGTGGACGGTGCCGCCTCCTGCGGGCCGCCCGCCGCGGCCGGCTCCTTGCCCTGGTATCCGTGGAGCAACTGGATGACCTGCTGCCTGACACGGTTGAGATCGGCTCCAAGCTTGACCAGCACCTGGGCTGCCACACCTTCACCCTCGCGGATGAGCCCGAGCAGGATGTGCTCGGTGCCGATGTAGTTGTGACCCAGCTGCAAAGCCTCACGGAGCGACAGCTCGAGGACCTTCTTGGCCCGCGGGGTGAAGGGAATGTGCCCCGACGGAGCCGACTGGCCCTGGCCGATGATCTCCTCGACCTGCTGGCGCACACCCTCAAGGCTGATGCCCAGGCTCTCCAGAGCCTTGGCGGCAACGCCCTCACCTTCGTGGATCAAACCAAGAAGAATGTGCTCAGTGCCGATGTAGTTGTGGTTGAGCATCCTGGCCTCTTCTTGGGCCAAGACGACAACACGCCTCGCTCGGTCGGTGAACCTCTCGAACATCTCGTCGCTCCTCACAGAGCGGTCAGTCAGGCCGGTAAATCCGGTCCCGTCATCCCGCATGCTAGCCCTGGCTCGGCGAACCGTGCCCACTCGCCGCTGACACGCTCTATAGCAGAGACGTTCCCCGAGAGCAGGGCGTTCACCCTCCATCCAACTACTGTTCGGGGGTGACGTGTTCCCGATACGCCGCAAGCGAACGATGTTTAGGCCGCATCACTGAGGCGACACTAAATTGCCGCCCGCGGCGTACGCAGATCAACACGGATGGCCACTCGGACGCTTCGGGGCCGGCGACCGCCGTGACGGCCCTTCCCCCGCGCATCTTCCGATGCTCGCGTCCGTATCTGTTACGCAATCATCCTATGTCCCCATGCAATGGTTGGCCAAGTGCGCGCACTACGCCCTGAGCATGGAACGGCACCTACCGCACTCTCATCAAATCCTCATCCGGTCAGCCCGGTTACCCGATCCCATCAGGCACGACTGTCCAACGAGTCACGCGATTCGCGGAGGCGCGCACACGTGGAGGCGCGGCATTGTGCGGCACATGCCCTGGGGAGCGGGTTTTGCCCGGCGCCACACGGGCGGGAGTCGAGATCGCGGATTAGGGCCACTCTCAACAGAGATCCCTGGTTTTCCGCGGCGCACGGGGAGACCCGCATACCTCATTCAACGTATGGTGGACCGTGTTCTGCGGGCCGCCACAAGTAGCGGATCCACACTTACGTTCCGTCGGCGGATCCGGGCAATGCCCGCCACATCGCCGGCATCGTCGCTCCGCCATCCGCAAGCGCCGCTCTCACGGAACGGGCCACGCGCGGGGAATCCCATTCGGGCACGCGCAGCGCGACACCTTCACATATGCGGGCGCTCGCCGACGAAACAGCGCCAGGCACGGGCCTCGGCACATGGCCAAAACGCCCGCATATGGACTGTCAGAGATCACCCTCCGGGTGTTCCAGCATTCGGAATACCCTGGAGACGATCATGCGCTTATGGCGGTCGCCGGGGTCCAAGGCGAACGGCATAAGCGCATGGTCGAGAGTCGACTCTGTCAGTGGGCCGCCTCGTACTTCTCGACGACGGTGGAGGCGATCCGGCCTCGCTCGCTGACCGGGAGCCCGTGGGCCTTGGCCCACTGACGGATCTCGGAGCTCTTCTCGCGGCTCATCGCACGGTTGCCACCGCGACCACGACGACGCGTGGAAGCGGCGCCCGCCCGGCGCGCGCTCTGCACGAAAGGCGTGAGCGCGTCCCTCAGCTTCTTGGCGTTAAGGTCGCTGAGGTCAATCTCATAGGACGAGCCGTCAATAGCGAAGCTGACCGTCTCATTGGCCTCGCCCCCATCGAGGTCATCGATGAGAATCTCCTGGATCTGCTTGGCCATGTACGCAATCCTTTCGCGGGCATTGTTTCATTCGCCTGCCCAAACATATACCCGGAAAGGCGCTGAGACAATTCAGCACAGCGGGGATTCGGCTGACTGGCCGATCAGTTCTGCTTCTCGGCGGGCTCCTGCCCCTTAGGACGCCGCCCGGCGGCGTCCGATCGGAGGAACTTCACTAGCCCAAAGATGAACGCTCCGGCGACCACGGCCGGTGGGATGAGCGCTGACAATACGTCTGTTAGGGCTTCCATTCGTCCTCGCCTCCACGGCTAGCGGGGTTTCGGCGGCGCTATAAGCGCCTCTGCGCGGCCTGGAGGAGCGCGGCCCCCATGCAGCACGAGGGCGGCTACCGCCCGCACCCGACCATAGCGGCACACAGATGCCCTGCGCGTGCAGGGGCACCAACATCCGGCAACCCGGACGCCCCATAGCCTAATGCCAGTCTCTCCAGGCTCCTTACCGGATCAACCGAAAAATTTTGCGATAAGGCGTCGGCGGCAGGCGTGCCAAGCCTCACCTAAGATCTTTAACCACACGCGTTCCGGCCAGCCTGTCGTGCGGCCCGCGCTCCAGCGGCTTGTCGATCAGGATGAGCAGGCCCACGCCGAACAGCAGCATTCCAGCCAGGAGATTGACGACCGGAATGCCCATGAGCACGAGCGGCCCTGGATAGACGAGCGCTCGTTTCAGCGCCGCCCCCGGCGGAAGCTTCCGCGGCGCCAGGCGAATCCGCATGATCGCCTTGCCGAACGTCCGGCCGTGCCGGGAATGAGCGTGCCAGTCGTAGCAGGCATAAGCCAGTCCCGCGCCGAACCAGGCGCACACGCCGGGCAGCCGGCCGTCGAACACGTCCAGCATCCCGACAGTTCGGAAGATGCCCCACAGCGCGATGAACAGAATGTAATAGAAGACCCCGAAGACGAGCGCTTCAATCAGCCGGGCGGCGAGCCGTTCCCACCATTCCGCCGGCAGCGCGTCCGCCCCCGGCGACGTCCCGGCCATAACCTCCACCTCACGTCATCGGTGTGCGGTCTTCATCATTTTGGTACGGCCCGGGGGACAAAACATAGGGGCCGGCGGGAAGCCGGCCCCTATGTTTACGCTTCGCGTGGACTACTTGATCTTCACGACCACGGTCTGCGCGAACTTGTCGGCGAACGTCTGCTGCAGGGGCTTGTCCCACAGCATGGAGGCGCCGTTCAGGGCGCAGACGAGGCCGGCGAGCACGGGTCCGAGGGGCAACCAGTACAGCAAATAGCCGCCCCACGTCACGGCCGCCCGCTTGAGTGCCACGTCGTTGGGGATGCCGCCTTGCGGCACCGTCCCGCCGACCTGCACGACCTTGATGCCCATGATCATCTTGCCAAGCGTCTGACCCCTCATCTTGTGCATGAGGAAGTCGTAGCCGACATAGACGACCGTGATGATGATCGCCATGATGATGCCGAGGACGAACGAGCCGATCAGGCCCGTGGAGGCGCCAGTGGCCGAGTTGTAGCTCGCGAGCAGGACGGCGGTGAAGATGGCCGTCAGCACGACCATGGCGATGCCGAAGATGACTCCGTCGACGATCCTCGCCACCAGCCGCTGCCACCACTCCGCCAGCGGAGCCGGCGCGCCCGGCGGCTGCATCCCGACCGGCTGGCCGTAGGGCTGGCCGTAGCCCGGCTGCCCGTAGGCGGCCTGCTGCGGCTGCCCGTAGGCCTGGCCCTGACCGTACTGCTGCTGGTCGCCGTACTGCTGCTGACCATACTGCGGCTGGGCGTATCCGGGCTGGGACTGGGGCTGCTGCCCATAGCCCTGCTGCGGCTGCGAACCATATTGCTGCCCGTAGCCCTGCTGCTGGCCGTAGCCGGGCTGGGACTGTGGCTGCTGGCCGTAGCCCGGCTGGGACTGCGGCTGCTGGCCGTAGCCCGGCTGCTGTTGGCCGTAGTCGGGCTGGGACTGAGCCTGCTGACCGTAACCCTGCTGCTGGCCGTAGCCCGGCTGGGACTGCGGCTGCTGACCGTAGCCCTCCTGCTGAGCGCCGTACTGCCCGGAGGCGGGCTGCTGGCCGTAGCCGGGCTGGGACTGGGGCTGCTGCCCATAGCCCTGCTGCGGCTGCGAACCATATTGCTGCCCATAGCCGTGCTGCTGGCCGTAGTCCGGTTGGGACTGTGCCTGCTGACCGTAGCCCGGTTGCTGCTGGCCGTAGTCCGGTTGGGACTGCGCCTGCTGACCGTAACCCTGCTGCTGGCCATAGCCGTGCTGCTGGCCGTAGTCGGGTTGGGACTGAGCCTGCTGGCCGTAGCCCTGCTGCTGGCCGTGCTGGGGCTGGGAGTACTGCTGTTGCTGCTGCCCATAGCCCTGCTGACCGTACTGGGGCTGCTGACCGTAGGGGTCGTCCGCCCGGTAGCCGACCACAGTCGCGTCGGGATCGGGCTCGCCAGGGTGGCGGCCCGTGTTCTGCTGCCCGTAGTGGGGATTGCCGGGCGCAGAATTCTCGCCGGATTCGTCCTGTGGATACGGCGGCTGTCCGGTGCTCACCGTGTCACCTCGCTTCGAGTGCGCATGTGGCACGTGTCAGGACACATGCCCTGTGCTGCCCAACGTATCGACATAGGTATCAACAATCACCTTTCCATCTAGTCAAGGTCCGCGTCACCCGATGTCAGGTGGAGCAGCATGCGGGTGTTGCCCAGGGTGTTCGGCTTCACGTGTTCCAGGTCGAGGAACTCCGCGACACCCTCGTCGTACGAGGCCAGCAGTTCGGCGTAGACCTCGGGTGAGACCGGCGTGCCCTGGATCGGGCGGAAGCCGTGCCTGGCGAAGAAGTCGACCTCAAAAGTCAGACAGAATACACGCTGCAGCCCCAAATCCTTCGCCTGCTGTATGAGCGCCGAGACGATCCGATGGCCGACGCCTCTGCCTCGGCACTCGGGGTCGACGGCCACCGTGCGGACCTCGGCGAGGTCCTCCCACAGGACGTGGAGCGCGCCGCAGCCGACGACCCGCCCGTCCAACTCGGCGACCCAGAACTCCTGTACGTCCTCGTACAGCGTCACCGTGGTCTTCTCCAGGAGGCGGGGACCCGCGCCCGCGTAGGTGTCGACCAGGCGCCGGACCATGCGTACGTCGGGCGTGCGGGCACGCCGGACCACGACCGCGGTCTCGGGCACTGTCAGTTCGGCCACCTGCTCCATGGCTCTCCAGAGTACAGATGTCATTACGGCTCGGCCCTAACTCCCACGTCTGGCCCCATCCTGTGACATGTCACGGTCAACCCAGGCCTGGGCTCGGTCTCTCCTGGGCCCACGGCAGAACCGAGGACAAAGAGGACATAAAGTCTGTTCTGCACGATAGATCACGAGATCACCCCGTGACCCTTCAGTTGTGAAACCTCTACAGATCGAGCAGTTCTGGTTGAGCACGAACCCGGAGTGCATTAGTGTCCAGCGACAACGTTCCCCGCGTGTAGCGCGCGGGCGACACGCCCAATTCCCGTAAGGGGAGCCGGGGACCCGCCGGTGGCGACCCTCCGAACGCCACCATTGGGGTGAATCCGAGTTCTTCGGTAGGGCTGCTCCGGCCCGAACCCGTCAGCTAACCCGGTAGGCGGCAATGAGAGGAGCTCGGTTGGTGAAGCGCAAGAACCGTGGGGAGAAGTCGGCGGGCACGAACGCCCGCCCTCCGGAACGAGCCTGGCGCCGCCTAGGTGTGGCAGGCGTCACAGTGGCCGCGCTCCTGTTCGCAATCCCCATGGGTCCGGCGTCCGCCGACCCGAAGCCCTCGCTCAAGGATCTCTCCGAGCAGGTCGAGAAGCTGCATGTCGAGATCGAGACGCTGACGGAGCAGTACAACGGCCAGCGGGAGAAGTACAAGACCGCGCAGAAGGCCGCCGACGCCGCCCAGAAGACGCTGGCGGACAGCGAGGCCGATCTCGCCGCCAAGCGCGCCAAGGCCGTCCTGCTCGCCCAGAACGCGTACATGACCGGCGGCCTGAGCAGGGCGCTGGCGTTCACCTCCTCAGGGGATCCGGAGAAGTTCCTCGACCAGGCCGCCACCACGTATGCGCTGGAGGTGGAGCAGGGCGAGGAGTTCAACCAGCTCGCCAAGGCCATGGACGCCGCCACCCGCGCGAAGGCGGGCGCCCAGACGCGCATGGAGGAGCTGCAGAAGATCGTCGACGAGCTCGACACCAAGCGGGACAAGATCACCAAACTGGTGAGCAAAGCGGAGAGCAATCTGTTCAGGCGCGCCATGGGCGAGGCCGGCCAGTCCGGCAGCCGCGCTGTGCGGATCAACCTGCCGATCCCCGGCAACGGCAAGGCGGCCCAGGCCGCGAGGTGGGCGCTCACGCAGCAGCTCAAGCCGTACGTCTGGGGCGCCGAGGGCCCCAGTTCCTACGACTGCTCAGGCCTGGTGATGGCGGCCTTCCAGCGGGTGGGCATCTCGCTGCCGCACTACACCGGCAACCAGTGGACCGCAGGACGGCACATCTCCAAGTCCGAGCTGCGCCCCGGCGACCTCGTGTTCTTCTACAGCGATCTGCACCACGTCGGCATCTACCTGGGCGGAGGCATGATGGTGCACGCCCCCCGGACGGGTGATGTCGTGCGCGTCGCGTCGATCGAAAGGCGGCCGTACGCCGGCGCGGTGCGCATCGCCGACTGATCGTCAGATCAGCTGGCGGCGAGCTGCCCAGGCCACGGCCTCGATGGCCGTGGCCACGCCTATGCGGTCGCAGATGCCCCGTAACCGCCGGCGTACCGTCCGTCCGCTGATATCCAGACGTCTACCCACTCGATCGACCGTAACCCCTTTGGCAAGCTCCGCCAGTAACGCCAGATCCGCATGGCTCAGCTCAACGCCTTCAGTGAGCACATCCATCGGGAGCCCTCCCCCCCAACAGCAGAAATCGGACCGCACAACGGGCCGAAGCCGCTCGTCTCGCAGACGGTAAACGCATCCAGGAAAGGTCGTCAAGCGTGATAATCGCCTCCCTTGACGAACGCTATTGACATGATCCCTTATATGTGACGTACTCGCCATATGGTGACGGGACCCGTGGCGCGTGATGAGCGATCTCATTGATCAGCCCGGCGCATCGTACCCGCCGTCGATGGGCCCGGTCGACGTTCTCGGCTTCGATCCCTACGATTCGGATTTCCCGCGTGAACCGTACGCGTGCTATCGCGAAATGAGCGCGCGGAGCACGGTCTTCCGTACCTGTGCCGGATTGCTTGTTGTCACCACCCATGAGCATTGCGGAGCGATGCTCCCCGACCCCCGCTTCGGGCATGGATCCGACCCGCTGGCCAGAAGAGACGCAGGTCAGCCGGTCGAGTCGTTCCTGCGGACGGACCCGCCCGACCACACCAGGCTGCGTGCCCTGGTGAGCAAGTCGTTCACACCGCGCGTGCTCGAACGGCCACGCCCCCGCATCGAAGAGATAACCGCCGAACTGATCGGCGCGCCGCCGGATGAGGCGGACCTGGTTTCAGCATTCGCCTATCCGCTGCCGATCATGGTCATCACCGAAATACTCGGAGTGCCTCCGAAGGATCAGGAACGCTTTCGCGGCTGGAGTGAAATTCTTGCGCACGGCCTTGACCCGATGCTTACAGACGAACTCGTATCGGAAACCGGCCGGGCCGGAAGGGAGTTTCGCGGCTACTTCCGCGGCCTCCTGGCGATCAGGCGGGCACGGCCGGGCTGCCGTCGCGGCTCAGGCGCTGACGGCGTCGTAGCGCTCCCTGGCTTGCTCCACATCCTCGATGTGCGCCTCGGCCCAGCTCTTGATCGCGGCCACCAGCGGCATCAGGCTCTCTCCCAGCGGGGTGAGCTCGTAGTCCACCCGTACCGGCACCGAGGGCGTGAGCGTACGGGTGACCAGGCCGTCCCGCTCCAGGCCACGCAGGGTCTGGGTGAGCATCTTCTGGCTGACGCCCGCGATGCGCCTGGCCAGATCGCTGTAGCGGCACGGCCCCCGCTCCAGCGCGGTGAGCACCAGCGTGACCCACTTGTCGCTGAGGCGGTCGAGCAGCTTTCTGGAGGGACACTGGGAGAAGTACGCGTCGAACGCCTGCCTGGCCACCTCGCGCCGCTCCGCCGCCGTCTTCGTGGCCATCCGCTCGCTCCTTACGGTTTGTTACGCACTTCCAGGTGCCTTCTTTCCAGAAGAGAGTAACTCTTCCTAGGGTCGCAGGCATGACGAAGACGACCATGCGTGCACTCATCGGCGGCTCCGGCGCTCCCCAGTTGGTGGAGGTGCCGCTGCCGCAGGCAGGACCCCGGCAGGTGCGGATCAGGGTGGCCGCGGCCGCGGTGAACCCCTTCGATCTCGCCGTGGCGGCGGGGACGCTCGCCGACTACGGCGTGGCGCGGCGACTGGACTCGTACGGGCTCGGTTTCGACGCGGCCGGGACCGTGGACCAGGTGGGCGACGGGGCCGTCTTCCGGGTGGGCGAGGAGGTGATCGGGCTCGCCGCGCGGCTGGAGGTGCCCACGAAGGCGCAGGCCGAGTACGTGGTGCTCGACGCGGAGGCGGTGGCGCGGGCACCACGCGGGGTCCCGGCCGTGGAGGCGGCGACGATCCCGCTCAACTCGCTGACCGCCTGGCAGGCCCTGGACAGGGCCGGAGTGGGACCGGGGCGGACGCTGCTGGTCACGGGGGCGGCCGGGGCCGTCGGAGGGTACCTGGTGGAGCTGGCCGCGCTGCGGGGCGCCCGGGTGGTGGCCGTGGCGGGGGCCGGGGACGAGGAATTCGTACGGGGGCTGGGTGCCGAGTGGTTCGTGGCACGCGGTGAGTCCGTGGCCTCGGCAGTGCGGGAACGCGTGCCTGGAGGTGTGGACGCCGCCGTGGACGCGGCCGTGCTGGGGCTGGCGGCGCTCGACGCGGTGCGGGACGGTGGGGCGTTCGTGGCGCTGTCGGCCGGTGTCGCTCCGGTCGGCCTGCGCGGGATCGACGTCGCCACCGTGTTCTTCCGTGCCGACGCCGATCAGCTCGGCGAGGTGGTGCGGTTGGTGGAGGCCGGGCGGCTGACGTTGCGGGTGGCGGAGGTGTGCCCGCTGGAGAAGGCCGCGGACGCCCACGCCCGGGTGGCTTCGGGCGGCGTCCGCGGCCGTCTGGTCCTCGTCCCCTGACCGGGGTACGCGCGCCCTGCCGCCGACGTGTCAGTGGGTGGGCTTGACCAGGGGGAACAGGATCGTCTCGCGGATGTTCTTGCCGGTGAAGGCCATGATCATCCGGTCGATGCCGGCCCCCATGCCACCCGTCGGCGGCATCGCGTACTCCAGCGCCGTCAGGAAGTCCTCGTCGAGCTGCATCGCCTCGAGGTCTCCCCCGGCGGCGAGCAGCGACTGCTCCGTCAGCCGGTGGCGCTGGTCGATCGGGTCGTTGAGCTCCGAATAGGCCGTCCCGAGCTCGGTGCCGAAGCCGATCAGGTCCCACTTCTCCGTCAGCAGCGGGTTGTCCCGATGCAGCCGGGCCAGCGGCGAGGTCTCCAGCGGGTAGTCCATGACGAATGTGGGCTGGACGAGCGTGTGCTCGACCAGGGCCTCGAAGAGCTCCTGCACGAGCTTGCCTGAACCCCACTTCGGGTCCCAGTGGATCTCGCGCCGGTCAGCGATCTTGCGGAGCTCCTCCAGGGTGGTGGAGGTGGTGATCTCCTCGCCGACGGCCTCGGACACCAGCGTGTAGAGCGGGATCCTGGGCCAGGCGGCGCCCCCCAGATCCACCTCGACCCCGTCGTGCACGACCACGGTGGTGTCCAGGGCGGCCATGACGGCCTTCTGGTACATCCGCTGCGTCAGGTCCGCCATGTCGTTGTAGTCGAGGTAGGTGCCGTACGCCTCGACCATGGTGAACTCGGGGTTGTGCGTGGAGTCCGCGCCCTCGTTGCGGAAGTTGCGGTTGACCTCGAAGACCTTCTCGATGCCGCCGACCACGAGCCGCTTCAGATAGAGCTCGATCGCGATGCGGAGGTAGAGCTCCATGTCGTAGGCGTTGATGTGGGTCTTGAACGGCCGGGCCGTCGCGCCGCCGTGGATGGGCTGCAGCATCGGCGTCTCGACCTCGAGGTAGCCCTCCTCGTGCCAGAAGTCGCGCACCGCGCGCACGGTGGCGCTGCGGATGCGGGCCATCTTCCTGGCCTCGTCATTGACGATGAGGTCGAGGTAGCGCTGGCGTACGCGGGCCTCGGGGTCGGTGAGGCCCAGATGCTTCTCCGGCAGCGGGCGCAGGCACTTGGCCGTGATCTGCCAGCTGTCGGCCAGGATCGACAGCTCGCCCCGGCGCGAGGTGATGACCTCGCCGACCACGCCGACGTGATCGCCCAGGTCGACGTCGCGCTTCCAGCGGGCGAGCGACTCCTCGCCGACCTTGTCCAGCGAGATCATGACCTGCAGGTCCGCCTCGCCGTCCCTGAGCGTGGCGAAGCAGAGCTTGCCGCCCACCCGGCTGAGCATCACGCGGCCCGTGACCGCGACCGTGTCACCGGTGGCGGCGTCGGGCTCCAGGCCCTGGTATTTCTCCCTGACCTCGGCGTTCGTCGCCGTACGGGGGAAACTCACCGGGTAAGGGTCGACGCCTTCGCTGCGAAGGCGGTCGAGCTTCTCCCTCCGGATGCGCATCTGCTCGGGAAGTTCGTCGCTCACATCAACAAAGAGTAGGGGATACGGCGAACTGCAAGGGCTCGTCGGTCCTCTGCAGGAACGTTGCAAGAGAACTCTCTTATCAATATCTCACGAGCTCAGGGGGGAGCCGGCAGGGAGCCGGCCCAGGGGAGCTTCAGGAGAGAACATGTTGAAGAAGATCGCGACAGGCGCCCTCGCCGTCGCCGCGACCACGGCGCTGGCCCTGTCGCTTCCGGTCGCCGCCCACGCCAGCTCGCCGGACTACGACGACTACTCCCAGCACTGGGGCCCGGTCTACTCCAAGCACGGTCTGGCCAAGGCCCACGGCAAGGTCAGCGTCAACTGGGACCACGACGGCGAGTCCAACGAGGTCCACGTCTGGGGCAAGCTCTACGACCGCGACAACCGTAGCTACAACGAGGGCGGCAAGTGCGCGTTCGTGAAGTTCGAGACCATGGACTCCGACTACGACTGGTCGCCGGCCTACTACAAGAAGTACTGCGGCTTCCCCGGCTACAAGCCCTTCCACTTCCAGGAGCACGACGTCTACGGCCTGCGGGCGAAGGTCTGCCAGATCGACCTGCACGGCAACTACCCGAAGAAGTGCGGCCACTGGCAGCACCTCTACACCGTCGAGAGCGAGTAATCCTCACGCGGTCATATACGCAAGCGGCCCCCTTACCCGAGCGGGGGGCCGCTTGTCTTATGTGAGGTGTTTCCGCGGATCCGGCTATGCGACGTTCCTGTTGTAGATCAGGCGCAGGCCGATGAGGGTCAGCCACGGCTCGTGCACGTCGATCGAGCGCGACTCGCCCACCACCAGCGCCGCGTGCCCGCCGGTGGCCACCACGGTCACCTCGTCGGGGTCGTCGGCCAGTTCGGCCGTCATGCGCTCGACGATGCCGTCCACCTGGCCCGCGAAGCCGTAGATGATGCCGGCCTGCAGCGCCTCCACCGTGTTCTTGGCGATCACGGAGCGCGGCCTGACCAGCTCCACTTTGTGCAGCTGCGCCCCGGCCGCGGCCAGCGCGTCCACCGAGATCTCGATGCCGGGGGCGGTGACCGCGCCGACGTACTCGCCCTTGGCCGACACCGCGTCGAACGACGTCGCGGTGCCGAAGTCGACGATGACGCAGGGGCCGCCGTACTGGTCGATGGCCGCCAGCGCGTTCACGATGCGGTCGCTGCCGACCTCCTTGGGGTTGTCCATGCGGACGGGCACCCCGGTGCGGATGCCCGGCTCCACGATCACCGCGGTGACGTCGCCGTAGTAGCGGCGGGTCATCTCACGCATCTCGTTGAGCACGCTGGGGACCGTGGAGCAGATGGCGATGCCGTCGATGTCGGCCCCCTTGAGCAGCGGCGACTGCGCCAGCAGCCCTTGGAGGACGACCGCGATCTCGTCGGCGGTGCGGCGGGCGTCCGTGGCCAGCCGCCAATGCTCGATGACGTCCTCGCCCTCGAACAGCCCCAGCACCGTGTGCGTGTTGCCGACGTCGATCGTGAGCAGCATCAATTACCCCCGCAGATCAAGTGCGATGTCCAGGGCCGGCGCCGAATGCGTTAGCGCTCCCACCGCAAGGTAGTCAACGCCAGTTTCGGCCACAGGGCGGGCCGATTCCAGGGTCAATCCCCCGCTGGCTTCAAGCGCAACCCTGTTTTTCGCCCGATATTTCACGATTTGTACGGCGCGAGCTGTGTCCTCAATCGTGAAGTTGTCGAGCAGGATCTCCTCGGCCCCCTCGTCCAGCACCGCTTCCAGCTGGTCCAGCCGGTCGATCTCCACCTCGATGGGCAGATCGGGGTACCGCTTCCTCACCGCACGGAACGCCTCGGCCACGCCACCGGCGGCCACCACGTGGTTGTCCTTGATCAGTGCTGCGTCCGACAGCGACATCCGGTGGTTGACCCCGCCGCCACAGCGCACCGCGTACTTCTCCAGCGCCCGCAGCCCCGCCAGCGTCTTGCGGCTGTCGCGTACGCGCGCCGCCGTGCCACTGATCTCCTCGACCCACCTGGCGGTCAGCGTGGCCACCCCGGACAGGTGCGTGAGCAGGTTGAGGGCGGTGCGCTCGGCCGTCAGCAAGGCCCGCGTCGGGCCCTCCACCGTCATCAGCACGTCACCCGCCCTGACCCGCTCGCCGTCCTTGGCCCGCCGCTCGGTACGCCCCGCGCCCAGCCGGACGAACACCGCCTCGGCCACGGCCAGCCCCGCCACGACGCCGTCCTTGCGGGCCACCACGTCACCCGCCGAACGCTGCCCGGCCGGGATGGTCGCCAGGCTGGTCACGTCGCCCGCCTCCTGCAGGTCCTCCGCGAGCGCCCGGTCGATCAGCGCGTCGACCTCGGCCGGGTCGAGCCCGGCGGCCGTGAGCTCCTGCGCCAGGTCCGGCGGCATTGCTGCGGCATCAGGAGCGGCCGAGCCGGCCTCACGGAGTGAGGCCATTGAAGTCGCGTCACCGTGCGGTGTGTACGTCATGCGGGGGCCTTCCTCCGTCAGGGTGACATCAAGGTGGCCCAGCCATTCGTCGTCGTCACGCTCGTCGTGGTCCTCGCGCCAGTGTGAGCCGCGGGTCTCGAGCCTGGCCGCCGCCGCGCCGGCGAGCAGGGTGGCCACGGTGAGCAGGTTCGTGGTCTCCCAGGACTCGGTGCACGGCGGCACCGAGACGGGCGTCCAGCGGGCGTCGCGCAGCGCCCTGGCGGTGGCCAGCAGCGACTCGCGGCTGCGCAGCACGCTCGCCCCCATGCTCATGTGGGCCTGGATCCTGGGCCTGATCCGCGGGTCCGCGAGCCCGATCGCGGCGTGGCCCTCGACGGGCTCGCCGGGCGACGGGCGTACCTGGTGGATGTCCTCGGCGATGCGCTCGGCGAAGACGAGCCCCTCCAGCAGGGAGTTGGAGGCCAGCCGGTTGGCGCCGTGCACGCCGGTGCAGGCGACCTCGCCGCAGGCGTACAGGCCGTCGATCGACGTGCGGCCGCGCAGGTCCGTACGGACGCCGCCGCTGGCGTAGTGGGCGGCGGGGGCCACGGGGATGGGCTCGGTCGCCGGGTCGATGCCGTGCTCGCGGCAGACCGCGTAGATCGTCGGGAAGCGGGTCTCCCACTTCTCCCTGCCGAAGTGGCGACCGTCGAGATAGACATGGTCGCGGCCGGTCGTGCGCATGGTCCGCATGATCGCCTTGGCCACGACGTCGCGCGGCGCCAGGTCGGCCAGCTCGTGCACGTCCGTCATGAACCGGTTGCCGTCGTGGTCGACGAGGACCGCGCCCTCGCCCCTGACCGCCTCGGAGATCAACGGCTGCTGCCCCGTCGAGCCCTGGCCGAGCCAGAGCACGGTCGGGTGAAACTGGACGAACTCGATGTCGCGCACCACGGCCCCGGCGCGCAGCGCGAGAGCGACCCCGTCGCCGGTGGAGACCACGGGGTTGGTGGTGGCGGCGTACACCTGGCCCATGCCGCCGGTGGCCAGCACCACCGCCCTGGCGAGCACGGCGCCTACGCCGTCGCGCGCGCCCTCGCCCATGACGTGCAGCGTCACGCCCCTGGCCCGGCCCCTGGCGTCCTTGAGCAGATCCAGCACCAGCGCGTGCTCGATCACCTCGATCGAGGCGGCGCGCACCGCCTCGACGAGCGCCCGCTGGACCTCGGCGCCCGTGGCGTCACCGCCGGCGTGCACGATCCTGCGGCGCCGGTGCCCGCCCTCCCTGGTCAGCTCAAGCTCCCCGTCGGGGGTCCGGTCGAACCGCGCGCCACGTGCCATCAGCCGCCGCAGCGCACCCGGCCCCTCGGTGACCAGCGTCCGCACCGCCCGCATGTCGCACAGGCCGACCCCGGCGAGCAGCGTGTCGTTCAGGTGCTCCTCGGGTGTGTCACGCGGATCCAGCACGGCCGCGATGCCGCCCTGGGCCCAGCGTGTCGAGCCGGACGACAGCACGTCCTTGGTGACGACCATGACCTTGGCGGCCGGGTCCAGCTCGGCATGGCGCAGGGCCACGGACAGGCCCGCGATGCCGGAGCCCACGACGACCACGTCGGCCTCGGCGGTCCAGCCGGGCGCCGGAGCGGTCAGCCGCAAGGGAATGGCCGGTGCGCTCATTGGGGTCTCCTCACGTGAGGCGATTTCGTCAATATGACGATAACGCCCGCCGCGCCGTGCCCATGCCCCGGGGTTCAGTCGTCGCCCGCGGTTTTCCTGATGAACGCCTCATACTCGGCGAACGGCTCCATCCCCACGGCCGCGCGCCGCTCGTCCAGCAGCTCTGGCTCCTCGATCGGCATGGGCTCCAGTCCGTCGGCGCCGCCGTGGAACTGGGTGCCGTACAGCTGGAGGCGGCCGGAGCGCACGCGTACCCGATCCTCCAGGTACGCCAGATCGCGCGGCGAGGCCTCGTCCCGCTCCACGGCGTCGGCCATCACCTCGCGGAAGAGGCGCTGAGCCTCGAGGGAGGTGGCGTGCTGCGCCAGCAGCCAGGCCGCCCGCGCGGCCCGCGCCCCGACCTGCGAGATGAGCGGCCAGCCGCGGGTGGCGACCACGGAATAGAGCCAGGCGGTGTTGCCCTCGTCGAACTTCTGGAGCCGGGCCAGCCGCTTGTCTCCGGGAAAGCCCTTGGCCGGGTCGCGCATGGCCTGGTCGACCTTCATCCGCCGGAGCAGCTCGTCCCGTAACTCCTCGTCGGTCATGATTCCGACGGTAATCCGCCTCAGGCGGGATTCAAGGTCAGGGTGACGTTGTCGATCAGCCGCGTGGTGCCGACCGTGGCGGCCACCGCGAGCACCGCCGGGCCCGCGTGAGACTCGCCCACCTCGGCGAAGGTCGCCGGATCGACCAGCACCAGGTAGTCCACGAAGAGCCGCGGACCGGCCGCGTCGAGGATCTCTCTGGCCGCCGCGCGGATCCTCGACGGTGTGGGCTCGGCCGCGCCCTTGTGGAGTGCCCGGGAGAGCGCCAGCGCCACCTGCCGGTCCTCGGCGGTCAGGTAGCGGTTGCGGCTGGACAGGGCCAGACCGTCGGGCTCGCGTACGGTGGGCGCGCCGACGATCTCGACCGGCACGTCGAGGTCGGCGACCATGCGGCGGATCATCGCGAGCTGCTGGGCGTCCTTCTGCCCGAAGATCGCCACGTGCGGCTGGACCAGGTTGAACAGCTTGAGCACGACGGTCAGCACGCCGTCGAAGTGGCCCGGCCTGGCGGCGCCCTCGACGATCTCGCCCATCCGGCCGGAGTGGACGCTCACCTGGCGGTCGGGGAGGTAGATGTCCTCCGCGGACGGATGGAAGACCACGTCGACGCCCTCGGCCCGGCACACCTCCAGGTCGGCATCGAATGTACGCGGATAGCGGGAGAAATCCTCGGTAGGCCCGAATTGCAGGGGATTGACGAAGATGCTGACCACGACCTGATCGGCGCGGGTGCGGGCGAGCCTGATCAGCGACCGATGCCCCTCGTGCAGCGCGCCCATGGTCGGCACCAGGGCCACCTCGCCACCGGTGCGCGCCTTGAGCAGGCCTTCCCGGTTCCTGGCGACGATCAGCTCCATAACGCCCTCCCTGTTGATGGCCTCACTTCGTGAGGCGGGCTCGGTCGCCATACGCCGCCTCGCCTGTTATGTCCATATGTTGCCGCCCAGCGCGTCGAGCAGCCGCTCCGCCTCCTCCGGTTTGAGCAATCCCGCCGCCAGCGCCCGGTCGGCCGTGAGCCTGGCCAGCGCGATGTAGGCGTCGGCGGCCTCCGGAGCGGCCAGGATCAGCGCGTCCACATGCTTGCGCACGGTGCCGGCGTCGCCGCGGACGACCGGTCCTGTGAGGCCGGCGATGCCCAGCCGCAGCACGTTGTCGAGTGCGGCGCCGAGCAGCGGGCCCAGCATCCGCCCCGGATGCTCGACGCCGATGCGTCCCAGGAGCTCCTGCGACTCCGCGATGAGCGTGACCATGTGGTTGGCCGCCCCGGCCAACGCCGCGTGGTAGAGAGCGCGGTCGGCGTCGGCGATCCAGACCGGCTCGCCGCCCATCTCGATCACCAGGGCCTCGGCGATGGGGCGCAGCGCGTCGGGCGCGGTCACGCCGTACGAGATCCCGGTCAGCTTGTTGAGGTCGTCGTCGCGCCCCGTGAACGTCATCACCGGGTGCAGCGCCAGCGGCAGCGCACCGGCCCTGGCCGCCGGGTCGAGCACGGACAACCCGTACGCCCCGCTGGTGTGCACCAGCAGCTTGCCCTTGAGGTCGGCCCCGGTGGTGGCCAGGCCGTTGACGAGGTCGGGCAGCGCGTCGTCGGGCACGGTGAGCAGGATCAGCTGGGCCGCCGCCACCACCTCGTCGGGCCGCGACGGCGTGATCCCCAGCCGGTCGGCGGCCCACCGCTGGGAGTTGTCGGACACGCCGCTCGCGGCCACGACCCGATGCCCTGCCTGCGCCAACGCGGCACCGAGAGCCGAGCCGACCTTGCCCGCCCCGAGCACGCCGACAGTCAGCCGGGCCGGGCGATCCCCTGCGTCCATGACGTCACACCCCTGTCGACCTTTTGGGACTGCCGACCAGCGTAACGGCCTCTCCCCATTGCGGATGTGACCGGTGCTTTGCCGCATGTTGAGTTAACGACAAAAGCGACAAGGGCATACAAATCGTGCACCCCCTGTCGGAAGAGATGAGGAGAGGGGTTCATCGCATGGCAGCGGGCGCCGAGTCCTGGCCGGACCCGACGCCCGCATCGATGTGACCCCTTGGAGGTGCGCCTGGCCGGTTCATCCGCCGACTGACCGGCCAGGACCGGGGCCCGGACCGGACCGCGCCGGTCCGGGCTCTTCTACTGGTCAGTGATGACCCACGCCGGCGCCACCCTTGCAGCCGGCGATGGAGTGGCCGATGACGGCCACGGCGTTGCCGCACACGTCGATCGGGGTGCCGACCGGAGGATGCACTTGGTTCCCCGAGAGCACGCTGCCGTCGCCGCCGGCGACCACGGCGTGCGCGGCCGGGGCGGCCAGCGGCAACATTGCGGCGACTCCGGCCACGGCCAGGGTCTTCTTGAGCATGAGAGCTCCTCTCAGTTGCGCGGCACAGGGCCGCGGGGCGCTTGCTCGACTCGAGAGCGATCCGATCCGCCAGATGGGTGTTGGCGAAGCGCGATCACCTGATGACGCAAAGTAACAGCAATGCAATTGCGCGACCAAGAGTAGTCGGAAGATAACTGTGTGTGCCCGGCGAAAGTCGTGAGATAGTCCAAGGCATGTGGCTCACGTGGCGTGCCGCGACGGAGCGAGCGCTGTATGGCGAGGAGGGCTTCTACCTCCGCGAGCGCCCGTCGGGCCACTTCCGCACCTCGGTGATCGCCTCCGCGGCGTTCGCCGACGCGGTGCTGGAGCTGCTCCGGCAGGTGGACGCCGAGCTGGGCAAGCCGGAGGCGCTCGACCTCGTCGACATCGGCGCGGGCGAAGGCGGGCTGGTCGCCCAGGTGCTGGCCACCGCCGAGCCCTCGCTGCGCGACCGGCTGCGCGTCACGGCCGTCGACCTCTCCCCCCGGCCTGAGGGCCTTCCCGAGCGGATCGGCTGGCGCCGCGGCTTGCCCGACCGCATCACCGGCCTGGCCATCGCCAACGAATGGCTCGACAACGTCCCGGTGGACGTGGCCGAGCAGACACCCGACGGCCCTCGGCTGGTCCTGGTGAACACCCGTACGGGCGACGAGCGCCTCGGCGGCCCGCTGCGGCCCGCGGACCGGCAATGGCTGGACCGGTGGTGGCCGCTGTCCCGCGTGGGCTCGCGGGCGGAGATCGGGCGCCCCCGCGACGAGGCCTGGGCGTCGGTCGTCACGCGCCTCACCAGGGGGCGAGCGATCGCCATCGATTATGCACATCCTGTGGATAACCGGCCGCCATACGGCACGCTGACCGGGTACCGCGACGGCGCGGTCGTAACCCCCATTCCTGACGGGACCTGCGATATCACGGCCCATGTCGCGCTCGACGCGTGCGCGGAGGCCGGGCGGCGGACCGGCGCGATATCCACAGCCTTGTCCACACAACGCGACGCGCTGCGGGCCCTGGGGATCCTCGGAGCCCGGCCGCCCGTCGATCTGGCCCGCACCGATCCGCGCGGCTACCTCCGGGCCCTTGCCAGGGCGTCGGAGGAAGGCGAGCTGATCGATCCGGCGGGACTCGGCGGCTTCGGGTGGCTCGACCAGTGCCGCTGAACATCGTGTGATCTTCGCCACACCATGCCGTGCGCGGGCTGCGGCGGTGAGCCGCCCTCGACGGCGACGAGTCCTTCAGGCCCGGGCGTCCAGCTCCAGGGCGTGCAGCCCGCGGATGATGTAGCCGGGCTTCCAACCGGGCTCCTCACGCAGCTCCAGCTCGGCAGCCCGATCCAGCAACGCTCCGAACGACTCCACGAGCTCGATGCGGGCCAGCGGCGCCCCCAGGCAGAAGTGGATGCCGGCCCCGAAGGAAATGTGCGGGTTGTCGACCCGCCCCACGTCCAGCCGGTCCGGGTCCTCGAACACCGCCGGATCGCGGTTGGCCGAGCCGAACAGCAGCGCCACCTCCGAACCCCGCGGGATCGTCACGCCGTGGATCTCGATGTCCTCCAGCACCCACCGCTCGAACATCTGCAACGGCGTGTCCCAGCGCATCAGCTCCTCGACGGCCGTGGGCAGCAGCGAGCGGTCCGCGCGCAGCCGGGCCAGCTCGCCGGGGTTCCTGAACAACGACCACCAGCCGTTGCCCGTCACGTTCACGGTGGCCTCGTGGCCGGCGTTGAGCAGCAGGACGCAGGTGCCGACCAGCTCGTCCTCGGTGAGCTCGGTGATCTGGGTGAGCGCGCTGATCAGGTCCTCGCCGGGGCTGTGCCGGCGCTCACGGGCCAGGGACTTGAGGTAGTCCGCGAACTCCGCCGCCGCCCGGACCGCGGTGTGCTGGACCTCGAGGGCGGGGTTGAGCTCGTACATGCCGCAGATCTGGGCCGACCAGGGGCGCAGC
The DNA here is from genome assembly GCF_044465905.1 of Nonomuraea sp. NPDC049480. Taxonomy (NCBI): domain Bacteria; kingdom Bacillati; phylum Actinomycetota; class Actinomycetes; order Streptosporangiales; family Streptosporangiaceae; genus Nonomuraea; species Nonomuraea sp. NPDC049480. Next base: position 94,201 of record NZ_JBITMD010000010.1, on the reverse strand, counting down.
AGGTGGCGGTCGCCCTCGGGGATGCCGAGCATCTCCGCGATCACCGTCACCGGGAGCGGCTCGGCGACCTCGGCGATCAGATCCCCGCCGCCCTTCTCCACGTACGTGTCCACCAGGCCCTCGGCGATGGCGCGCACGCGGGGCCGCAGGGACTCGACCATGCGCGGCGTGAACGCCTTGGAGACCAGCCGGCGCAGCCTGGTGTGCACCGGCGGCTCCACGTCGAGCATGCCCGCCCTGATCACCCGCCAGAACGGCTCCTGGAACTCCGGCTCGGGCTCCTTGCCGAACTCCTCATGCGTGGCCACGTGCAGGTACGACCGCCCCAGGCGGCGGTCCCTGAGCAGGGCGTTGACGTCGGCGTGGCGCGAGATCAGCCACTGGTTGGTCGGCTCGAAGTAGCAGACGGGCGACTCACGCCGCAGCTCGTCGTAGACCCGGTACGGGTGGGCCACGAAATCCGGATTCCAGGGATCAAAGCGCACTATTTCATCTTAGGAGCACTGCTTTCAGATTCGACCTGCTTGGCGTGCTTGCCGCGCATCCGGATGTTCAGCAGCTCCACGACGACCGAGAACGCCATCGCGAAGTAGATGTAGCCCTTCGGGATGTGCTGGTCGAGGCCCTCGGCGACGAGCACCACGCCGATCAGCACCAGGAACGCCAGCGCCAGCATCTTGATGCTCGGGTGCTGGTCCACGAACCGGCTGATCGGCCCGGAGGCGAACAACATCACCAGCACCGCCACCACGACCGCCGCGATCATCACGCCGAGCTGGTCCACCATGCCGACGGCGGTGATGACCGAGTCGAGCGAGAACACGACGTCGAGGATCATGATCTGCACGATCACCGACGTGAACGAGACCGCCGCGGCGCTCTTGCCGTCCTTGCTCACGGGGCCGTCCATGCTGTGGCTGATCTCGGTGACGCTCTTGGCCAGGAGAAACAGGCCACCGAGCAACAGGATCAGGTCACGTCCCGATATGTCGTGGCCGAAGACGGAGAACAGCGGCTCGGTGAGCTGCACCACCCAGGACAGGCCGAGCAGCAGGAGCAACCGGCTGATCAGCGCCGCGGCCAGACCCAGCACGCGTGCCCGGTCCCGCTGTTCCGGAGGTAGTTTGCCCGCCAGGATGGAGATGAAGATGATGTTGTCGATCCCCAGCACGATCTCCAGGGAGACCAGGGTGAAGAAGCCGATCCAGATCTGTGGGTCGGCCACCCAGTCGAACATCTGCATACCTCCATGACGTGTCACTGACGGGTTTCCGGTAGCAACGAGTCAAAGGGTGCAAAAGTTCGCGACTTGCGAAACGTCACCGGCCGTGGGTTATAGTGCGGGACGTAGGTCATGAGTGTCAGCGACAAGCCCCGGCTAGCTGGCCGGCAACCCTCGCGTCCGCGGCGGGGTGCCCCGGGTGAAGACCTGGTCTGTCACGAGATGTGGCGGGCAAGCGCGGGCTCCGTGGCTGCTCCAGGGGTCCGACTGACCCTGAGGAGATGTGCCGTGCCCACGTTGACGATCTTCAGCTCCGTCCCCGACCAGGCCGCTCCGAGCGTGCCTGACGCCGGCAGCCGGCCGATCCCGGCGGTGCTGGGCGCCGACCTCCAGGTGCCGGTCAAGGGCGGCAGGCTGGTGGGCTACGCGAACCTCGACTACGCGGCCAGCGCGCCCTGTCTGGAGCCGGTCAACGCGGCCGTCGCCGCCGCGCTCCCGGCCTACTCCAGCGTCCACCGCGGGGCCGGCTACGCCTCCCAGCTCACCACCGCCAGGTACGAACAGGCCCGCCACACGGTCAGGGCGTTCGTCGGCGCCCGGCCCGACGACGCCGTGATCTTCACCCGTAACACCACCGACGCCACGAACCTCCTGGCCCGTTGCCTGCCCGCCGGCACGACCACCGTGGTCTTCGACACCGAGCACCACGCCTCGCTCCTGCCCTGGCCGAAGTCCGTACGGCTGGCGCCGCCCGCCTTCCCCGGCGAGGCCGTCCGCGCCGCCGACGAGGCGCTGGCCGGGATCGACGGGCCGAAGCTGCTCGTCGTCACCGCCGCCTCCAACGTCACCGGCGAGCTGTGGCCCATCGCCGCCCTGGCCCACATCGCGCACCGGCACGGGGCCCGCATCCTGGTGGACGCCGCGCAGCTCGTACCGCACCGGCGGCTCAACCTGACCGCGCTCGACCTGGACTACGTGGCCTTCTCCGGGCACAAGCTGTACGCGCCGTTCGGCGCCGGAGTGCTGGTGGGGCGCGGGGACTGGCTGGCCGAGGGGGAGCCGTACCTCAAGGGCGGGGGCGCGGTGCGTACGGTCGGGGACGTCGCGGAGTGGCACGACGATCCCGAGCCGCGCCACGAGGCGGGCACCCCGAACGTGCTGGGCGCCATCGCGCTGGCCGCCGCCTGCGACGCGCTCACCGCCACCGGCTGGACGGCGCTGGTGCGCGAGGAGGAGCGGTTGCTGGCGCGGCTGCGGTCCGGGCTGGCCTCGGTCGAGGGCGTGCGGGAGCTGGCGCTGTGGGGGGACGATCATCCGCGGGTGGGCATCGTGTCGTTCACCGTGGCCGGGTACCCGGCTCGCGAGGTGGCCGAGGCGCTGTCCAGCGAGTACGGCATCGGGGTGCGCGACGGGAAGTTCTGCGCGCACCCGTTCGTCAGGCACCTCCTGGAAGCGCCCGACGGAGGCGGAAGCGGGCGCGACCATGAGAACGACGGCGGCTGCGCGGACGGCACGGCCTCCGCGGTACGGGCCTCGATCGGCATCGGGACCACGCAGGAGCACGTCGACCGGCTGATCGAGGCGCTGCGGGACCTGGTCTCCCGCTGAGCCCGGCTCCTACCGGTTCGGCGGTTTGCGGTGCTCCGGCTGATCGTCGGAGACCAGGGCGTCGATGTCCCGCATGTCCTCGTCGTTGAGGTTGCTCGCGCCCGTCCTGGGCCCGGTCGGCTGCCTGGGCACGTTCGGCTGCTCGGGTGTGGTGGACTGCGCCGGCGTCAGCGGGCCGCCGGCCGCCCCGCCCGTGGTGCCGCGGGCCGTCGTCTCGTGTTCCTCCTCAGCGGTGTGGCGTCCCGAGCGCCGGCGGAACAGCGAGCCGAACACCCCGTCCAGCCCGATCCGCCCGCCGCCGAGCGCCAGGAACAGCAGGCTCAGCGCGCCGAGCGTGCCTGCCAGCTCCCAACCGCCGGCGGCGACGAAGATCCCCTTCCCCGCATGCACGAACACGATCGCGCCCAGCATGTTGAGCAGCAACAGCAGGCTCACCGGCCGCACCAGCAGACCGACGATCAGGAAGATGCCGCCAATGGTCTCGACGACGGTGGCGTACCCGGCGGCGAGCTCGGGCAACGGGATCCCCATCTCCCTGAACCCCTGCGCCGTGCCGCCGATGCCGCTCTGCCACTTCTGCCAGCCGTGAGCCACGAAGATCACGCCGGTCGCCACCCGCGCGATCAGAGCCGCGACATCGAACAGAACCTTCTTCATGGTGCTTTCTCCCCCCGTTCCCCCGCTTCCTCCCCATGTCCGAAGTAACGATGCGTTTCCATACGATTCCTTGACCATCCCCCGCGCTGGATCACTCACGACGACGGTGGCAGCATGGCCAATATGACGGAACGCGTGGTCGGAATCGGTGCAGGCGCGAAAGAGCTGGCCACCGAGGACATGATCCTCAACATCGGCCCGCAGCACCCGTCGACGCACGGGGTGCTGCGGCTCCGGCTGACGCTGGACGGAGAGCGCATCGCCACCGCCGAGCCGATCATCGGTTACATGCACCGGGGCGCGGAGAAGCTGTTCGAGGTCCGCGACTATCGTCAGATCATCATGCTCGCCAACCGGCACGACTGGCTGGCGGGGTTCGCGAACGAGCTTGGCGTGGTGATCGCCGCCGAGCGGCTGCTCGGCATGGAGCCGCCGGTCCGGGCCGTCTGGGCGCGTACGCTGCTGGCCGAGCTCAACCGGGTTCTCAGCCACCTGATGTTCCTCGGCTCCTATCCGCTGGAGCTCGGCGCGATGACGCCGATCTTCTACTCGTTCAACGAGCGCGAGCGCATCCAGGCGGTCATGGAGGAGATCTCCGGCGGGCGCATGCACTACATGTTCAACCGGGTCGGCGGGCTCAAGGAGGAGCTGCCGCTGGGCTGGCTGGACCGGGTGTCCGAGGCCGTCGCGGAGACCCGCCGCCGCGTCCCGGTCATCGAGGACCTCATCCTGCACAACGAGATCTTCATGGCCCGCACCAAGGGCGTCGGCGTGCTCACGCACGAGCAGATCATGCAGTACGGCGTGAGCGGCCCCATCGCCCGTGCCTCCGGAGTGGACTTCGACCTGCGGCGTGACGACCCCTACCTGGCCTACCCGGAGCTGCCCGTCAAGGTCGTCACCAAGGGAGGGGGCGACTGCCACGCCCGCTTCGAGGTGCTGTTCGACCAGCTCAAGGTCTCGCTCGAGCTGGCCGACGCGTGCGTCGAGCGGCTGCGCTCACTGCCTCCGGGGCCGATCAACCAGCGGCTGCCGAAGGTGCTCAAGGTGCCGGAGGGGCACACGTACGCATGGACGGAGAACCCGCTCGGCATCAACGGCTACTACCTGGTCTCCAAGGGCGACAAGACCCCGTGGCGGCTCAAGCTGCGCTCGGCCTCGTACAGCAACATCCAGGTGCTGCGGGAGATGCTGCCCGGGCACCTGGTGGCGGACATGGTGGCCATTCTCGGGTCGATGTTCTTCGTCGTGGGTGACATCGACAAGTGAAAGCCCCCGAGCGCGACAAGTACGTCGACTGGCTCCGCGCGCTGAGCCTCGTCGTGGTGGTGGTCTGGCACTGGGCGTTCACGATCCTCGTGTGGAAGCCGTACGGGCCCGAGCCGACCAGCCCGCTGGGCTTCACCTCGGGGCTGTGGATCCTCACCTGGCTGCTTCAGGTGCTGCCGCTGTTCTTCTACGTCGGCGGGCACGTGCATCTGCTCTCCTGGGACCGGGCGCGGCAGCGCGGCGTCGGCATCGGGGCGTTCGTCTGGCGGCGGATCCGGGCGCTGGCTTTACCGGCGCTCTTCCTGTCCGGGGTGTGGATCGCGGTCGGCGCGGTGGTCACGTTCACGTTCGGGGTGGACTGGATGTGGCGGGTGGTGCTGCTGGTGCTCAGCCCGCTGTGGTTCCTCGGCGTCTACCTGGTGCTGATCGCGCTGCTGCCGGTGGCGCTCTGGCTGCACCGCCGCTACGACGTGCTGACCCTGATCTGGCTCGGCGGCGCGGCCCTGGTGGTGGACGTGGTGCGCTTCCGGTACGGGGTCGACGGGGTCGGCTGGCTCAACATGATCATCGTGTGGGGGCTGGCCCACCAGGCCGGGTTCTTCTACGAACGGATCGTGATCCTGCCCAGGCGCTACGACGTCGCCCTGCTGTGGACCGGGCTGTTCGCGCTGTTCGGGCTGGTGTACTCGGGCGTCTATCCCGGGTCGATGGTGGGGGTGCCCGGCGACAAGTGGTCCAACATGGCGCCTCCGACGTTCGTGATCGTGGCCCTGCTGCTGTTCCAGATCGGCCTCGTCGAGGTGCTGCGACCGGCCATGGAGCGGGTGCTGGAGCGGCCGCGCTGGCGCCGGGCCAACGACTTCATCAACCGGTACTCGCTGCCGTTGTTCCTGTTCCACACGACCGGGATGGCCATCGCGCTGGGGCTGTCGTGGTGGCTCTTCGGCACGCTCGGCAGCACGATCCCGCCGGATCTGAAATGGTGGCTGGAGCGCCCCATCGCGATCATCGGACCGCTGATCTGCACCACCCCGGTCATCTACCTCTTCGGCCGGCGCCGCACGCCGGTCAGGCAAACGCAGGACGAGGAGGCCGGCGGCTCCGTAGGCTCGGAGCATGGCTGACATCGGCTTCCGGGCCAATGCCGAGGACGAGCGGATCATCCGTGCCGCCATGCGCGAGAACGAGCGGCCGAGCGACGTGATCCGCCGCGCACTGCGGGTGCTGCAGCGTGACACTTGGCAGGAGCGGGTGCGCCGGAGCTCGCGCGACGCTCGACGGCAGGACGGCGAGGACCTGTCGGGCGAGCAGGACGGATGGCGCTATTTCGGATTCTGATCCTCCGGGTCCTTCGGGATGCGGCAGGCGTTCTCCAGATAGAGCGCCGCGCAGACCAGCGCCACGCAGGCCACGAACGAGCCGCTCGAAACCAAGAACTCCGAGCGCGGCGTCTCCCGGTCCAGGATCTGCACCGTGTAGAGCGCGAACCCGGCGAACAGCCCGCCGAACAGCGCCCCCGCGTACGCGGAGGCCTTCGCCAGGGCGGCCAGTCTGGCCACCGCCAGCGGCTCCACCGGCTTGGTCCCCGGCTTCCTGGCGATCCTGGCCTTGGTGGCCCAGCCGCTGTAGCCCTCGCCTATCGCCAGCAGCAGCAGGGTCGGGATCGCCGTCCACGGCATGAGGGGCAGCCCGCCGTAGAACTGCTGCACCACCGCCCACGTCAGCAGGGCGACGATGACGAGGATGCCGACCAGCCAGCCGGGGTTCGTGGGCCTCAATCCGGCCTCTGCAGCGTGAGATCGGGGCGCAGGCGCACCCCTCGCCTGTCGACCTCCTCGACCAGGTCGGACACGCGGCCCCGCCCGGGCACAACGCCCTCGGGATCGACGTCCGCCCAGGGGACGAGCACGAACGCGCGCTCGTGGGCCAGGGGATGCGGCAGCGTCAGCTCAGGATCGTCGCAGACGAGGTCGCCCACGACGATCAGGTCCACGTCGAGCGTGCGCGGCCCCCAGCGCTCCGCGCGGACCCGCCCGAAGGCGTTTTCCACGCTCAGCGCCCGCTCCAGGAGCGTGCGCGGCTGCAGGGTGGTCTCCGCGATCACGACGGCGTTGAGATAGGGGTCCTGGCCGGGAGGACCGCCGACCGGGTCGGTCTCGTAGACCGGCGATGCCTTGACGAACTCCAGGTCCGGGGCGTCGAACAGAGCATCCACGGCACCCTGCAGGATTTGGAACGTGTTGCCCAGGTTGCCGCCCAGCGCGAGAACGGCCTTCATGCGCGGCTCCGCTCGATCGTCACGACCACGTCGTCGAACGCCAGCGGGATCGGCGCCGCCGGCTTGTGCACACTCACCTCGACCTTGTGCACCAGGTCGCTGGCCAGGCACACGTCGGCCAGGCGCTGCGCGAGCGTCTCGATCAGCTCGACCGGCTCGCCCTCCACCACCTCGACCAGGGCCTCGGCCAGCTCCCCGTAGTGGACGGTCTTGGTCAGGTCGTCGCCGGCCGCGGCCGGCGCGGTGTCGAGGAACAGGGTCGCGTCGACCACGAACTCCTGGCCGAGCTCCCGCTCGGCGGCGAGCACACCGTGCCTCCCCCTGGCCCGCAGGCCCTTGAGAGCGATGCGGTCAGCGCTCAAGCTCGCCTTCCTCCTCCTCGTCGTCGTCGCCCTGGAGGACCGGCGAGCCGTGGTGCATCCACAGCCGCCAGCCCTGCGTGGTGCGAAGGTAGACGTTGCTGGCCACCACCTTGCCCGCGGCGAAGCTCGCCTCACCCTCCTCGCCGGCGGTCAGGATGTTTTCCACACAGGTGAGCACGGCCACGTCGCCCAGCACGGTCGTGTTGACGTCGGTCAGCACGAACTGGATGTAGGTGGTGTTGGCCATGATCAGGGCCCATGACCGCAGCACCTCCGACCGGCCGGTCAGCAGTGTCCAGCCGGGATGCACGCAGCTCACTTGGTCGTCGGCCGTGTCGTCCGCCCAGATCTCGGTCATCTTGTCGAGATCGCCGCTCTCGATCGCGGTGTAGAACTCCTGATTGACCGTCTCGATGGCGGCCGTGTCGACGCTCATATGCCTGCTCCCGCTCTCTTCCATGCGGCGGCCACGCGCACGGCGTCGGCGTTGGGGCCGACCTCGTGCACGCGCACACACCAAGCGCCTGCGTGCGCGGCCAGCGCGGTCACGGCCAGCGTGGCGTCGTCACTGCGGCTGAACGGCCGGGGAGTGCCGTCAGGGGCTGCCAGCAGGCGCCCCAGGAACCGCTTGCGCGACGCCCCAACGAGCAGCGGATAGCCCGCCTCTGTCAACTGCGGGATCGCGGCGAGCAGCGCCCAGTTGTGCTCGGCGTGCTTGGCGAAGCCGAGGCCGGGGTCGAGCACGATCTGATCCTCCGACACCCCCTCGGCCAGCACCAGGTCCACCCGCTTGCTCAGCTCCTCGCGCACCTCGGTGACCACGTCCGTGTAGACCGCGCGGGTGTCCATGTCATGACTGTGGCCGCGCCAGTGCATCACCACGTAGGCGACGCCGGTCGCGGCCACCACGCGCGGTATGTCCGGGTCGGCCAGGCCGCCGCTCACGTCGTTGACGAGCCGCGCGCCCGCCTCGACCGCGGCCTTGGCGACCTCCGCACGCATCGTGTCGACGCTGACCGTCACCCCTTCGGCCGCCAGCGCCCTGATCACCGGGACGACCCTGGCCAGCTCCTCCTCCAGCGACACCCGGGCCGCGCCGGGACGGGTGGACTCGCCGCCCACGTCCACGATGTCGGCCCCCTCATCGACCAGCTCGAATCCATGCCCGATGGCCGCCGCCTCGTCGAACCACAGGCCGCCGTCGGAGAATGAGTCGGGGGTCACATTGACCACGCCCATGACGAGGCACCGCTCCGCGCCTCCCGGCGCGTTGATGGGCAGGCTAGTCATGGGCCAAGCCTAGGCGTTCCCCCACACCTGCTGACATCGCGGGTCCCCCGTTGTGGATAACGGTCCTCATCTGCCGAGGATGAGCGCCATCGCCTCGGAACGGGTCTTGTCGCTGGTGCGGAAGTCACCGCGGACCGCCGAGGTGACGGTCTTGGCGCCGGGCTTGCGTACGCCGCGCATCGTCATGCACAGATGCTCCGCCTCGACGACCACGATCACCCCGCGCGGCTCCAGCACCCGCATCAGCGCGTCGGCGATCTGGGACGTCATGCGCTCCTGGACCTGAGGGCGGCGGGCGTAGACGTCCACCAGCCTGGCGAGCTTGGACAGGCCGGTGACCTGCCCGTTCTCGTTGGGGATGTAGCCCACGTGCGCCAGGCCGTGGAACGGCACCAGGTGATGCTCGCAGGTCGAATAGACCTCGATGTCCTTCACCAGGATCATCTCGTCGTGGTCGACGTCGAAGACCTTGCTGAGCACGTCCTCGGGCTTCTGGCCGAGCCCCGAATACTGCTCGGCCATGGCCCGGGCGACCCGGGCGGGCGTTTCGATCAGGCCGTCTCGGTCGGGGTCCTCGCCGATGGCGTAGAGGATCTCCCGGACGGCCTTCTCGATCCGCCCCAGGTCAACGTCGTGCTTTGTCACGCAATGTCTCCGTGCTGTGTTACTACGCGCTTTCCCCGGAGGGCAGGGCGTCCTGGTGGCCGCTGGTGAGCGAGCCGTTGGCGGACTGCTTCTCCTTCGGGGTCAGGATCGGTGGGCGGTCCGAGGGGAGCCGCTTGCCGTAGCCCGCGTAGGACGGACGGTGCTCCTTGACGACCACCGGAGCGAAGATCTGCAGCACCATCTCGCGGGAGAGGGTCTCCTTCTCCATGAGCTCCAGCACCAGGTTGTCGAGCACGTCGCGGTATTCGACCAGGATGTCCCACGCCTGGTCGTGCGCCGTCTCGATCATCCGGCGGACCTCCTCGTCGATCGTGGAGGCGATCTTCTCGGAGTAGTCGCGCTCGTGGCCCATCTCACGGCCCAGGAAGACCTCCGCCTGCCCGGAGCCGAACTTACGGGCACCGAGCTGCTCGCTCATGCCGTATTCGACAACCATGCGGCGGGCGACGGCCGTGGCCTTCTCGATGTCGTTGGAGGCGCCGGTGGTGGGCTCGTGGAAGACGAGCTCCTCCGCCGCGCGGCCGCCCAGCAGCATCGCGAGCTGGTCCATCATCTCGGACCTGGTCGCCAGGAACTTGTCCTCCATCGGCAGCGTCATCGTGTAACCGAGGGCGCGGCCGCGGGACAGGATCGTGATCTTGTGGACCGGGTCGGAGTTGGGCAGTGCGTGCGCCACCAGCGCGTGACCGCCCTCGTGGTAGGCGATCATCTTCTTTTCCTTGTCCGACATGACCCGCGTCTTGCGCTCGGGTCCTGCCATGACGCGGTCGATCGCTTCCTCGAGGATTTCCATCGTGATCAGTTTCTGGTCGGCCCGCGCGGTGAGCAGGGCGGCCTCGTTGATCACGTTGGCCAGGTCGGCGCCGGTGAACCCGGGCGTGCGGCGCGCGATGACGTCGAGGTCGACGTCGGGCGCGAACGGCTTGCCGCGGCCGTGGACCTTGAGGATGCCCTTGCGGCCCTCCAGGTCGGGACGGTCCACGGTGACCTGCCGGTCGAAACGGCCCGGGCGCAGCAGCGCCGGGTCGAGGATGTCCGGCCGGTTGGTCGCGGCGATGAGGATCACGCCGCCCTTGACGTCGAAGCCGTCCATCTCGACGAGCAGCTGGTTGAGCGTCTGCTCGCGCTCGTCGTGACCGCCGCCCAGGCCGGCCCCGCGGTGGCGGCCGACGGCGTCGATCTCGTCGATGAAGATGATCGCCGGGGCGTTGGCCTTCGCCTGCTCGAACAGGTCGCGGACACGCGAGGCGCCGACACCGACGAACATCTCGACGAAGTCCGAACCGGAGATCGAGTAGAACGGCACGCCCGCCTCGCCCGCTACGGCGCGGGCCAGCAGGGTCTTGCCGGTGCCGGGCGGGCCGTACAGCAGCACGCCCTTGGGAATCTTGGCGCCGATCGCCTGGAACTTGGCCGGGGCCTGCAGGAACTCCTTGATCTCCTGGAGCTCCTCGATGGCCTCGTCGGCTCCCGCGACGTCGGCGAAGGTGGTCTTGGGGGTGTCCTTGCTGATGAGCTTGGCCTTGGACTTGCCGAACTGCATCACGCGCGAGCCGCCGCCCTGCATCTGGTTCATGATGAACAGGAAGATCAGCACGATGATGACGATGGGGAGGAAGCTCACCAGGAGGCTGACCAGGAAGTTCTCCTGCGGCACCTCGGTGGTGAAGCTCTTGGTCTTGCCCGCCTGGACCTGAGCCTGCAGCTCATCGGTCAGCTTGCTGCCGTAACCCGTCACCCACTCGGCCTGGATCAGCTTCGTCGGCTGATCGCCCGGCCTGACTTGGATGGCGTTGTGCAGCGTCGCCTCGATGCGGTTGTCCTTGTCGACGACCTTGGCGTTGCTGACGTTTCCGGTGCGAATCTGCTGGAGAACCAAGGACGTGTCGGCCTGCTTGTAATTTCCGCCGCCACTCCACAGCTGGGTGACGAGCAGGAGCAGCACGACGATGCCCAGGATCCACAGCAGTGGCCCACGTGTAAATCGCTTGAGATCCATCCGATGCGGAACCCCTTGCGGGCCCGTCCCTTCCTGACCATGGCCTGGAACCCCGGGCTGGCCCGGGGCCGCGGCATCCGACACCGCGACTTCTGACTACCCGAAGGGGACACGTGGTCACCCTTCCGGAGTCTGAAGGTACACCGGTAGAGCGCGCGGAGGGACCGCCCGCTACACCGGCCTTGCCCTATCAACGTACGTCACGTTGCGCGATGTTCCCGGCCATGGCAAGTGGTGCTACTTATAAACGTGCGGCGCGAGAGTGCCGATGAACGGCAGGTTCCGGTATCTCTCCGCGTAGTCGAGGCCATAGCCGATGACGAACTCGTTGGGAATGTCGAAGCCCACGTATTTCACGTTGATCGGCACCTTCACCGCGTCCGGCTTGCGCAGCGCGGTGCAGATCTCCAGGCTCGCCGGGTTGCGGGATTTGAGGTTCTCCAGCAGCCAGTGCAGCGTCAGGCCGGAGTCGATGATGTCCTCGACGATCAGCACGTGGCGGTTCATGATGTCGGTGTCGAGGTCCTTCAGCACGCGTACGACGCCCGACGACTTCGTGCCCGCGCCGTACGACGACACCGCCATCCAGTCCATCTGCACGGGCACGTGCACCGCCCTGGCCAGGTCGGCCATGACCATGACGGCGCCCTTCAACACGCCCACGAGCAGCAAGTCCTTGCCCGCGTAGTCCTCGTCGATCCGCCCGGCAAGCTCTTTGATCTTGGCCTGCAGCTCGTCCTCGGGAATGAGGACCTTCTCCAGGTCATTGCCCATGTCGGGAGCGTCCACCCTGTGGTTCCTTACGCGTGGGGACTGATGGCGAATATCAGGGTGCCATACCGCCGGGCGGCGGACAGGCCACCGGGCAGATCCACCGCCTTCTGCCCGCGCCATCGCGTGACCAGCCGATCCACGGCCAGCACATGCGTGGCCGACAGGGCGCCGGACGGAGCTCCGGCCGCGATGGCCGCCCGCCGCAGCACCCTCCGCCTGACGGCGTCGGGCAGCTTCTCGAGTTCTGGTACGGAGAGCGTCACCGTTCCGGCAATATCGCTAAGAGCGCAATTCTGGTACGCCGACTCGGCCCATTCGTCCAGAGCGTCAGCGTCCTCGCGCGCCATCCTCGCGGTTCTGGCGAGCGCCTCCGCCACCCCCGGGCCGAGTTCCTTTTCGAGCACCGGGAGGACCGCTCTTCTGACGCGGACCCTGGTGTAGCGGAGGTCCTCGTTGTGCGGGTCGTCCCAGGGGGCGAGGTGCATCGCCTGGCAGGCGGCCACGGTGGTGGCTCTGGGGAGGTCCAGGAAGGGGCGGCGGTAGCGGCCGGCCAGAGCCGCCATGCCGGACAGCGAACGCAGGCCGCTTCCCCTGGCCAGGCCCAGGAGCACCGTCTCCGCCTGATCATCCCTGGTGTGGCCGAGGAGGACCGTGGCCGCCTGGAGCCTGTCGGCCGCCTCGGCGAGCGCCGCGTACCGGGCCTCCCTGGCGGCCGCCTCCGGTCCGCCGTCGGTGCCGACCGTGACGGTGAGGACCTCGGCCGGGTGCAGGCCCAGCCGCGCCGCCTGCGCGACCACCTGCTGGGCTCGCTCGGCGGAGCCCTTCTGCAGCTGGTGATCCACGGTTATCAGGCCGGCCCGGAGGCCGGCGCGGGGGGCGGTGAACGCCAGGGCGGCCGCCAGGGCCAGGGAGTCCGCCCCGCCACTGCACGCCGCCAGAACCAGGGCTCCGGGCGGGAGATCGGCCAGCGACTCACGCACCGCCCTGCGGACGTCGGCTACGGCTGGATGTGGGCCCACGGGTGCCATTGTGGCGTCTTGCAGCAGGTTGTCGCATGCGGGCACCGTGGGCCGGCGTTCCGTCCGGCCCTGCCGGCCATGCGCCGGGTTGACCACGCCGACCGGCGCCGGGCACCACCGCACCGGCTTCCGCCGCCGCACCGTCTACGTGGCGCTCCGCGGGAAGCGGGCGCCCAGGGCGGGGGCGGAAGCGGTGGGAGGTCGTCGGCCAGAGGACGGTCGGTCAGGCGGGAAGGGCCGGCGTGCCGATGACGCGGCTGATCCAGGCGTCCGGGTCGGCGATCTCAGGAGTCGTCGGGAGGCTTTCCGGGGAGGTCCAGATCTTGTTGAAGCCGTCCATCCCCACCCGGCCCACCACCGACCGCACGAACGCGGATCCCTCCGCGTACTGCTTCATCTTGACCTCGATCCCCAGCAGCCGCCGCACCGTCCGGTCGAGACGGGAGCCGCCCTCGCGGCGATGGGCGAACTTGCCGCGGATCTCGGCCACCGTCGGCACCACGGACGGGCCCACGGCGTCCATGACGTAGTCCCCGTGCCCTTCCACCAGGGTCATCACGGCGGTCAGGCGGTCGAGGATCTCCTTCTGGCCGGGCGACTGGATGGCGTCGATCAGATTGCCCTCGCCGCCGCGCACCACGTCGGCCACCGTGTCGGCGGCGTTGCGCAGGCGTTCGAGCAGCGTGGGGAGGTCGAGGTCGGAGGCGAGCAGGAACTCGGTCATCTGCGAGCGGACGTATTCGCGCAGCCACGGCACGCCCGTGAACTGCACGCGGTGGGTCTCCTCGTGGAGGCAGACCCACAGGCGGAAGTCGTGGGCGTCGACGCCCATCTCGCGTTCGGCGTGGACGATGTTGGGGGCGACGAGCGTGAGGCGCCCGGTCGGCTCCTGGCCGGTCGGGTCGGGCGGAAGGAACAGCTCGTACTGGCCCAGCACGCGGGAGGCGAGGAAGGCCAGGACGGCCCCGACCTCGACGCCCGTGATGCGGGAGCCCACGGCGGTGACGATGGCCGGGGGCGGGTTGGAGCTGTTGCCCATGCGCTGCGTCAGGGGCTCGAGCACCACGCGGAAGCCCTCGACGTTCGCCTTGATCCAGCCTGGCCTGTCCACGATGGTCGCGGGCTGGGGCGCGGTCTCTGTGTGAATCTTCGTGAACTCGCGCACGTGGCCCTCGGCCTCACGTGAAAGGGTGCGGAGCTCGGTGACGGCCTGCCTGGCCTCCTCCCGGCTCACTTGAGGACCGGGGCGCACCAGGCGCGTGCCGGTCGTGACGGCCAGATCCCAGTCGATCACCTGCATACCGTCCACCGTACGTGGTTCTCGTCAACGCTGCGAAGATTCGCCATCAGGCCATCAGGAACGCGCGACGATGGCCGCGAGCCGGTCGAGCACGGGCTCGGCGTTGACGGGCACCCGGTCGGCCATGAAGGCGAACGTGACCAGCCGCCCGTCCTTGGTCGTGGCCAGCCCGGCCAGCGTGTTGATGTGGTTCAGGGTGCCGGTCTTGGCGCGTACGAGGCCGACCTGGCCCTTGCTGTCGCCGTTGACGAACCGCCGGCCGTTGCCGAGGGTGCCGGAGAAGCCGGCGATCGGCATGCCGGGGGCGATGGCGTGCAGGTCGGGGTGGTTCGCGGAGCCGGACAGGGCGATGAGCTTGGCCAGGGCGTGGGCGCTGATGCGGTTGCGGATGGACAGGCCGCTGCCGTCGGAGAGCGAGACGCCCTGAGCGGCGCCGAGCCGCTGGAGCACCGCGATCACCGCCTTGGCCCCGCCCTCGAACGACCCCGGCTGTCCTTCCTTGAGTGCGACGTGCCTGAGCAGGGCCTCGGCGAGATCGTTGTCGCTCCTGGTCAGCGTGTGCTCGACCAGGGCGTAGAGGGGCGCGGAGTCGACCTTGCCGAGCTCGGGGGCGCCAGCGGCGGCTTTGCCCGGGCGTACGGACTTCGACACGGCGATGCCCTGCTTGGTGAGCAGCCTGGCGAAGGCCGCGGCGGCGTAGGCAGGGGGGTCGGCGACGCGGGGGTTGTTGTAGCGCGGGTTCTGGCGGCCCTCGTCCATGGTCAGGGCGTGGACGGGCGCCACTTCGCCGTCGGGGATGTAGTTGGGCTTCCAGCCGGGCGCGATCGGGGAGCCGGTGAAGAGCGACGTGTCGTAGGTGAGCGTGACTTTCTTGACGTTCTGGGATTTGAGCGTCGCGGCGGTGCGTGCGGCCAGCATGGCGAGGCTGGCCTGCTTCGGGTACGCCTGCTTCGCCGATGGTCCCGCGAGCAGCGGGTCGCCGCCGCCGACCAGGACGATGGCGCCCGGCTTGGCGCCCTGGACCACCCGGGTGGACAAGCGGGCGTCGGGACCGAGGGCGGCGAGCGCGGCGCTGCAGGTGACGATCTTGGTGGTGGAGGCGGGCGTGATGGGGGTGTCGGGGTTGGAGGCGAAGACCTGCTGACCCGTGGTCGCGTCGATCACGACGGCGCCGACCCGGTCACCCAGCGCTTCGTCACCCAGCGCGCTGGCGAGCTGCCGCGTCAAAGTACCCTTAGTCGGGAGAGGTCCGTCTCCTGACTTCGCCGAAAGGTGGGCCAGCACAGGCCCCGAGGTGACCACGGGGACGGGCGGAGGAGACCCTTCCGGCGGGGACGCCGTCGGCTTGGTCGGTGAAGTCTGCCTCGTCAGCGCGCCCAGGCTGAAGTCGGTGGTCATCGCGTACACGCCGGTGATGATCGTCAGGGCCTGGAGCACGACGAGGGTGGCCAGCATCACCGACCGGTCGTGCCGCGCCACGTCGCCTGCCCTCTCTCTGAGTTCGCCTACGAGACATTAACGCCCGACCGGGGGTACCGGGGGGCTTGAGCGGAGGAACCGCGGTGGAGTTCGACGTTGTCGTTGAGATTCCCAAGGGGCAACGGAACAAGTACGAAGTGGACCACGAGACCGGGAAGATCAGGCTGGACCGGCTCCTGTTCACCTCCACGCAGTACCCCGCCGACTACGGCTTCATCGAGCACACCCTCGGCGAGGACGGCGACCCGCTCGACGCGCTGGTGCTGTTGCAGGAGCCGACGTTCCCGGGCTGCTACATCACGTGCCGGGCGGTGGGCATGTTCCGGATGACCGACGAGAAGGGCGGCGACGACAAGGTCCTGTGCGTGCCGTCCACCGACCCGCGGATGCACCACATCCAGGACATCCACCACGTGTCTGAGTTCGACCGGCTGGAGATCCAGCACTTCTTCGAGGTCTACAAGGACCTGGAGCCCGGCAAGTCCGTCGAGGGCGCCAACTGGGTGGGCCGCATCGAGGCCGAGGCCGAGATCGAGCGCTCCTTCCAGCGGGCCAAGGACGAGGGACATCACTGACCCCTCAGCGGGGCCTGGTGGCGCCCACCAGGTCCCCTCGCCAGATCGGGGCGACCCGCACCACGTCGCCGGTCTGCGGCGCGTGCACCATCCGGCCGCGGCCCACGTAGATCCCGACGTGGTGGATCGTGCCGGGGTCGCTCTTGTTGTGCGCGAAGAACAGCAGGTCGCCGCGGCGTAGCTGGTCCAGCGGCACGTGCGGGCCGGACGTCCACTGGGTGCCCGTCCAGTGGTCGAGCCGTACGCCCACCCGCTCCCAGGCCCTCATCGTCAGCCCCGAGCAGTCATAGGTGTCCGGGCCGTCGGCCGCCCACACGTACGGCTTGCCCAGCTGGCCGAGCGCCCAGTCAGCGGCCACGTGGCCCCTGGCCGAGCCTCCCGTGATCAGTCCGGCCGCCGACCCGGCAGCGGCGCGGCGCCTGGCCAGCAGTTCGGCGCGGGTGTGGGCGGCGTCCACCCGCCGCTGCAGGCGCTGCTCGCGGGCCCGCAGCACCTTCGTCTCACGCTGCTGCGCGGCCACGGCGGCCTCGGCGGCGAGTTTCGCCTTCCCGGCGCTCTCCGCGGCGGCCTGCTGGGCGGCGTGGGCGTTGACGGCCTGGGTACGCAGGATGGCCGCCACTTCCTGGGCGTCGCGCAGCCGGGCGAGCACGGCCGCCCGCTCGCCGCTGAGCTGCCCGAGCACGCCTGCCCGATGCAGCATGCCGGCCTCGTCTCCCCTGTCCAGGATCAGGCCGACGACCGGCTCCAGCGTCCCCAATCCCCCGTACGCCTCCGCCGCCAGCAGCGCCACGTCCTGCCTGGCCCGCTCGACCTCGGCGTCGGCCGCGACCAGGCGCGTCTGGGCCTGGCGGGCGGCCTCCTCGGCGTTGCGCAGCCGCACCGTCTCCCCGTTGTACGCCTCCACCAGCCGTTCCACGTCGGCGGCCAGCCGCGCCAGCCGCGCCTGCGCCGTGGCCAGCTCGGCGCGTGCCGCAGCCAGTTCCTTCGAGCGGGCCCGTACGGTGTCGCGGGCCTTCTCGACCTCGCGTGAGGAGGGGCGGGGTTCGGCGTCCACCGGCGGGCACAAGGCGACGAGCAGGCAACTCGCCAGCAACCCAGCCCGAAATGTACGCATTGGTCCCCCCGGAAACAGATGGTGACTCTATGCACACAATTCCCGGTGGTTCACTCACGTAACGTAATGATTGGGTGGGGATCAGCCCTTCCCCGTGGATGTTGGAGAGCCCCCGCTGAGCCGGCCTAGCCGCGCCTCGCAGGTGTCACCGAGGGGTGCTCGGTGGGTGTCGGGGTGGACGTTTCCGTTCGCGTGGTGGTCGGGGTGGGGGTCCGCGTCGGGCCGGAGGTCCGCGTCGGTGTAGGGGTCCGCGTCGGGCTGGAGGTCCGCGTCGGGGTGGGGGTCGGGGTCGGGCAGGGAGTGCGGGTGCCCGGGCCGGGTGCTTCGGGTGGTGGCGACGACGGGCGTCCCCCGGAGGGGACCTGGACGGGGTGCTCGCCCGGCGGCGTGGCCTGTTGCGAGGCGGTGGCGGTCCGGGACGGCGGGCTGACCTGGGCAGGTACGGGCCGAGGCGGAGGTGATCCGGTCGCCCCGGTAGACGGGGGCGACGCGATCGTCCGGAGCGGATGCGTGCCCGTGCTGTTCACGGTAGGCGCCGCGGTCACCGGCAGATCCTGGGGCTCGCCCTGCCAGGGCAGCCGGATGACGGGCGGCTCCCCGGTCGCGGGGAACGCGGCTGTCGCGACCCCCGACAGCCCGCCGCCGTCCCCGCCCATCTGATTGAAGATCACCGCTACAGCCACCACGGTCGCGACCGCCGCCAGCGCGCCTGCCAGCGTCTGAGGCCACCTTCGAACACCCTTCTCCGCGGGGACGGGAAACCCGGCGGCGCCGAGCGCGCTCGCACGCCTGGCGACGTATCGGCGGTACGGCAGCAGCTCGGGATCGATGAAGCAGCTCAGCACCCTGATCCGCAGAGAGTCCGGCAGCGCCGCGGGCGGTAGCAGCTCGAAGACCTTGGCGGCCGAGACCTGGCGGCCTCGGTGCGGCGCGCAGATCTCGCATTGCGGCAGGTGCCTGATCAGGCGCTCGCGCATCTCCGCCGTCAGCTCGCCGGAGAACCCGGAGAGGATGGCGGCGCGGCGCGGGCAGTCGTACGGGCCCTTCCTGGCCAGGATCTCGGCGGTGATCGCGTCGCACAGGCGGTCGCGGGCGGTGTCCATGCCCGACTCCACCTGACGCGCCGGGACGGCGAGCACCTGGGCCAGTTCGGCGTCGGGCAGCTCGTGCCTGATGGACAGCTCCAGGATCTCCCGGTCGGCGAAGGGCAGGCTCCGGACGGCGTTCCACGCCATGACGCGCAGATCGGCGTCGGCGGGGTCGTCCAGCGGTGGCGCCTCGGCCAGGGCCTCGTCGGCCCCCGGTGAGGCGGCCGCGCGGCGGCGCAGGCACTCGGCGCGGGCCAGCGCGTACAGCCAGGTGCGGAGCCTGTCGGGCTCGGCGAGCGCGTCGGCGTGCGCCTCGGCGGCGATCAGCGTGTCGCGGAGCGCCACCTGGGCACTGTCGGCGCTCTGGAGAAGGGACCGGCAGTAGCGGTAGACGCCCTCCGCGTACGCGTCGTAGAGCGCTGCGGCGGCGCCGGGATCGCGGGCGCGGAGTGCTTCCACCAGGACGCGGTCGTTCATGTGACCGAATGTAATGGATTGGTAACTTGTAGTTCTACCGTTTCCGTAGGACGGCATGGCGTGTCGTGTCGACCCGGGAAATTTCGTCGCCCGGGTTTAGGGATTTATCGCATTACTGCTTGTACTCCGACACGATTTGCGTGCTCCGGTCCACCGCGAACGGTTCGCTCGTGGGTGTCGCCGTGTGCACGGGGATGGCGCCTGCGAGCGCCAGCTCCTCGTAGGGCCGGCCGGTGGATCCCCAGGTCCTGGCGGTGATTTCGGTTCTGGCGACCTGGGCGCCGCGCGGGAGGCCGGACACGGTGAGGATGAACCTGGGCGGGCTGCCGGCTTTCACGTCGTCCACGAACGTGCTGCCACCTCCGAGCAATTTGCCCGCCTTGTCGCGCAGCAAAGCGTTCACGACGAGGCTCCCGGCCGATAGCTGATACGGATTTCCTACATATCCCGTAATAAGGTAGGAGCCGTCTTTCTGGGGCAATGTCTGGGAACGCGTGATAGGAAACCGCTGGAAGGCGGAGGCGATGCGCGCGGCCGGCCGCCACTGCGCGGGACGGTACTGGATCGTCACCCTGGCCGGTTTCTCGGCGGCGCCGGCCTGCCCGGTGAACGCCAGCGACCCGCCCGGCGGCACGGCGTCGAGCGGCTGGTCCAGCCGGACGACCTCGGTGCCCTTGGCGTCGTGGCCGACGATCGTGGCCACCACGTGCTCGCCGAAGTGCCACGGATTGGCGTTGGTGAGCACGCCCGCCCAGTTGACGGCGTATCCGTCCGCGGACTTGACGATGTTCGAGACCTGCTCCTTGAGAGCGAGGGGCTTGAGCTTTTGGACTGGCCGCTCGTCGCTTGAGCACCCTGTGAGGCAGATCGCCCCGAGTGCCCCGAGTGCGAGCAGGCTGGCGGTTCGGCTGTGCGGGATCACTTTGCCGTGATAACCCGAGCATGGGTACGGCTGGCTGATGACACGCGCCAGCCGTACCAACTCTTTAACGGGGACGCACGACCCTGGCCTCGTCCCAGACCGGCTCCGGCGACTCGTAGACCGTGCCGTCCGAGCCGAAGATCAGGTAGCGGTCGAAGTCGGCGGCGAACCAGCGGTCGTGGGTGACCGCCAGCACCGTCCCGTCGAATGCGTCCAGCCCGGTCTGGAGCGCCTCGGCGCTGGCCAGGTCGAGGTTGTCGGTCGGCTCGTCGAGCAGCAGCAGCGTGGCGCCCGACAGCTCCAGCAGCAGGATCTGCAGCCGCGCCTGCTGGCCGCCCGACAGCGTCTCGAACCGCTGCTCGGCAACTCGGCCCGCCAGCTCGTAGCGGGCCAGCGCCTTCATGGCTTCGTTCTTGAGCTTGGCGTGCTCGGTCATGACGATGTCGACCGGCGTGCGGCCGATCAGCTCGGGCCTGGCGTGGGTCTGCGCGAAGTGGCCCGGCACCACGCGGGCGCCCAGCCTGGCCACGCCCTCGTGGGCGACCTTCTCCCCGGCCATGAGGCGCAGGAAGTGGGACTTGCCGGAGCCGTTGGAGCCCAGCACCGCGACGCGCTCGGCGTACCAGACCTCCAGGTCGAACGGCTGCATGAGCCCGGTGAGCTCCAGGCCCTCGCAGATCACCGCCCGCTTGCCGGTGCGGCCGCCCCGGAGGCGCATCTTGATGTTCTGGTCGCTCGGGGCCACCTCCGGCGGGCCCGCCTCCTCGAACTTGCGCAGCCGCGTCTGGGCGGCGTGGTAGGCGGGGGCCATGCCGTCGTTGTACCTGGCTTTGTTCTTGAGCATGTTGACCAGGGTCTTGAGCTTGGCGTGCTCCTCGTCCCAGCGTCTGCGCAGCTCGTCGAGCCGCTCGTTGCGGGCCTTGCGGGCCTCGGCGTACGTGGCGAAGCCGCCGCCGTGGATCCAGATGTTGCCGCCCTCGACGGTGACGATCCGGTCGGCGGCGTTGGCCAGCAGCTGGCGGTCGTGACTGACCAGCAGCACGGTCTTGGGCGTCTCCCTGAGCTGCTGCTCCAGCCACTCCTTGCCGGGCACGTCGAGGTAGTTGTCGGGCTCGTCGAGCAGCAGCGTCTGGTCGGGGCCGCGCAGCAGCGCCTCGAGGACGAGCCGCTTCTGCTCGCCGCCCGACAGCGTGGACACGTCCCGATATTTCAGCCTTTCGTACGGCACGCCGAGCGCGGCCACCGTACAGGTGTCCCACAGCACCTCGATGTCGTAGCCGCCGGCGTCGGTGTAGTCGCTGATGGCCTGCGCGTACCGCAGCTGCGTCTTCTCGTCGTCGCGCTCCATCATCGCCAGCTCGGTCTCGTCCAGCCGCTCGGCGGCCTTGCGCACGGCCGGCGGCGCGACGCCCAGCAGCAGGTCGCGCACGGTGCTGTCGTCACGCACGCTGCCGATGAACTGCCGCATCACGCCCAGCCCGCCGGAGCTGGCCACGCTGCCGTCCACCGGCGGCAGATCGCCGGCGATCAGCCTGAGGAGCGTGGTCTTGCCCGCGCCGTTGGGCCCGACGAGAGCCGCCTTCACGCCGTCGCCGATCCTGAAGGAGACGTCGTTGAGCAGGGGCCGCCCGTCGGGCAGCACGTATGTCAGATGTCCTACTTCGACGTGGCCCATTGGCGCAGGGTACCGGGCCCGTTCCGGGCCGGTCATCACATTTTCCCCCGGTGGGGCCGGAGAGGAGTGCGCTCCGGCTCGCGGAAGTCCAGCCGTCGAGCGTCCCCGAAAGATCCATAGGGGTCTCTAGACAGTAAGTGATCTAATGACTAGAACTGTAGGGAATCCCCTCCCCCTAGGAACCAGTGATGACGCGATTCCGCTCTGCCCTCGCCCCCCTGGCCATCGCGTTGATCGGTCTCACGACCGTGTCGCAGCAGGCGTGGGCCGCCCCGCCCAAACCAGTGCCGACCATCGCACAGGAGCAGCAACAACAGACCGGACCGGCCTCGGCGTGCGCCCCGACCGTCAAGAGCGCGACCACGAACGCCCGGCTGACCAGCCTGTTCACCAATTACGGCAACGACAACAGCCGGTTGGACGACTGGACGGGCGCCGACGGCACCTACTCGCTCAGGCTGCCGAGCGGGAAGGAGCTGTGGATCTTCTCCGACACCTTCCTCGGCCAGGTCAACCCCGGCGGCTCGCGCCCGCCCGTGGTCGAGGAGGGCGGCACGACCGTCTTCCTGAACAACACCTTCGCCGTCGAGCGCAACGGCAAGCTGTCCACGATCTACGGCGGCACCCCCCAGAAGCCCGCCGCCGTCATGCCGCCGCGCGACAAGAACCACTGGTTCTGGGCCGGCGACGCGACGCTGGCCGGCGGGATCGTGGAGGTCACCTACCAGGAGTACGAGCGGTACGGCACCGGCGCGTGGGACTGGCGCTGGCATCGGAACGTGGTGGCCAGGTTCGCCCCGGGACGGCTCGACCGGCCGATCAGCGTGCACAACCTGCCGTCCGGGCACGGCGTGTCCTGGGCCTCCGCGACCCTCAAGGACGGCGCGTACACCTACGTCTACGGCGTCGAGGACTTCGGCTCGCCGAAGTACATGCACGTCGCCCGGGTCAAGGGCCAGAGTCTGCTCGGCCGCTGGGAGTACCTCAAGGCGGACGGCAACTGGTCGCCGAACGAGGCCGACTCCGCGCGGATCATGAGCGGCGTGGCGAACGAGTTCAGCGTCACCCGGGTGGGGTCCGGATATGTCCTGATCACGCATGACACGACGGAAGCGCTGAGCGCGAACATCGTGGCCTACGCCTCCTGCTCGCCGTTCGGCCCGTTCACCGGCAAGCAGCACATCTACACGACCCCCGAGACCAGCGGGAACATCTTCACCTACAACGCCCACGCCCACCCAGAGGTCGCCGGCAACGGGCTCGTGGTCTCGTACAACGTCAACAGTTTCGTGAACACCGACCACTACCGCGACGTGTCGATCTACCGGCCGAGATTCCTGGACGTGACCTTCCAGTGACGGTGAGACGCAACTGGGCGGCCCGCCTGCGGCACGTCGTGATCGACGGGCTGCGGGCGGTCGTGCTGGAGAACGAGCGGCTGCGCGTGACCGTCGTGCCGGACAAGGGCGGGGACGTGGTGGAGTTCCTGCACAAGCCCACCGACACGGACTTCGTCTGGCTCTCCCCGCAGGGCCTGCGCAACCCGCACGACCACCTCCAGGGCGCGGCCGACGACGTCGCCCAGTTCGTCGACCACTACGAGGGCGGCTGGCAGGAGATCTTCCCCAGCGGCGGCGCGCCGAGCGAGTACCGCGGCGCGCGGCTGGCCCAGCACGGGGAGGTCTCCGGCCTGCCGTGGTCCTACGAGGTCACGGCCGACACCCCGGACGAGGTCGCGATCCGGCTCACCGTCAGGACCAGGAGGCTGCCGTACCGGATGGAGAAGGTCTTCAGGCTGCGGTCGGGCACGGCCGCGCTGGAGATCGAGGGGCGGGCCGCGAACGAGGCCGGGATCCCACTGCATGCCATGTGGGGTCAGCACATCGTGTACGGCCGGCCGTTCCTGCGCCCCGGGGCCAGGATCCGGCTGCCGGAAGGGGTCCGGGTGATCCCGCACGCCACAACGATCAACCCGGCGGGTCGCCGGGTCAGGGCCGGCGGGCCGTGGCAGTGGCCGAAGGTCCCCGACGACCACGGCGGCGAGACGGACCTCAGCGTGGTGCAGGAGCCGGGAGCGCCCAGCGACATCGTCTATCTGACCGGCTTCGACGAGGGTTGGTACGAGATTTCGGGGGATATCGGTATGCGGGTGGAGTGGGACGCGTCGCTGCTGCCGTACCTGTGGATGTGGCAGGAGCTGGGCGCGTCCACCGGATACCCCTGGTGGGGGCGGGCGTACACGGTGGGGCTCGAGCCGTTCTCCAGCATGCCGACCGACGGCCTGGCCGCGGCCGTGGCCAACGGAACGGCCCTCGCCCTTGAACCCGGCGAGACGAAGGTGTTGCGGATGCGTGCGGAGGTTCTGGCATGACGGAGTTCGCCGGCAAGGTCGCGCTGGTCACGGGCGGTTCGATGGGCATCGGGCGGGCGGTGGTGGACCGCCTGGCCGACGGCGGGGCGTCCGTGGTCTTCTGCGGGGTGGACGAGAACGCCGAGCTCGACACCGAACACGTCGTCGGCCGGATCGCCGACGTGCGGCGGGCGGACGAGATGCGCGGCCTGGTGGACCTGGCCGTGACCAGGTTCGGCGGGCTCGACGTCGTCGTGACGTGCGCGGGCGTGCAGCGGTACGGCACCGTCGAGGACACGCCGGAGGACGTCTGGGACGAGGTGCTGGACATCAACCTCAAGGGCGTCTACCTCGCGTGCAAGGCGGCCATCCCCGAGTTGCGCGCCCGCGGTGGCGGCTCGATCGTGATCATGTCGTCGGTGCAGGCGTTCTCCTCACAGGCGCAGGTGGCCGCCTACACCGCGAGCAAGGCTGCGCTCAACGGCCTGACCAGGGCCATGGCGCTCGACCACGCCGCCGACGGCATCAGGGTGAACGTGGTGTGCCCCGGCTCGGTCGACACGCCGATGCTGCGCTGGGCGGCCGATCTGTGGCGGGGCGATCTGTCACAGGAGGAGCAGGTCCGGCAATGGGGCCGCTCCCACCCGCTGGGCCGCGTGGGCCGGCCCGAGGAGGTGGCGGAGCTGGTGGCGTTCCTGGCGGGGCCGCGCTCGTCGTTCATCACGGGGGCGGAGCATCGCGTGGACGGCGGCCTGCTGGCGCAGAACCCGGCGGCCCTCCCCGAATAGCCGCTTTTCCAATTACTCGGAAAAGCAGGCAACAGTTGCGTCAATGAGAAGAACTTCCAGGTCACGTCCTTGATACGAGTATGGCGGCGTGCCGGCACGCGACCTCTTCGCGGCGCGCAGCCCTTTACTCGGACTGCGAGTCATAACGACTCGCATTCGATTCGGCACGCTAAGTTACGTGGTCGAAACGACTCACCGATCGAGGAGAGACCTGTGAGGCTATCCAAAAAGGCCGCCGCCTTCGTCGCCGCCGCCACGCTGTTCACCGTGGTGGCCCCCGCCGCCGCAGCGGTGGCCAGCCCCCGTTCGACCTGCTACGGCGGTCGTGTCTGCCTGTACGCGGACTTCGACTACAACCGCGGCCAGGCCGATCATTGGCGCGACTTCGTCAAGGACGATTCGAACTTCGCCGACAACAACTGGCTGAATTGGGACTTCAGCAATTCCTGGCACAGCATGGACAACGAAACCAGCTCGGTCAGGAACCGTGTCGGCTGCAGCGCCACCCTCTGGCAGCACCCGTTCTACACGGGCGCCCACAGCACATTCACGCATAACTCGAACGACGGGCTCCTGGCGAACAACGCCGTCGGCAACGACCGCACCAGCTCGCTCGACGTCTGGTGCCGCTGACCGGGAACGGGAGTGCCGGTTTCCGGGTCTGGCCGCCGGAAACCGGCTGTCGCGGGCTGCTCGCGGGTGTGCTGCTGCTGATCTCCACCGCGGGCTGCGCCGCCGACGAGCCCATGCGGCAGGCGCACGCGACGGGCGTCAGGTCGGTGGCGCAGCTGGTGCTGCCGTTCGACGCCTACAAGACCACTCCCGAGCAACGGGCCGTCCTGGGCAACGCGCACAACCTCCTGGTCGTGCGCTGCATGCGCGAAGAAGGCATCTCCATCGAGCCGCCCGCCGAGGACCCGGCCACGCTCGCCGCGACGGACCCGGGCAACTCCCGCCGCTACGGCGTCGTGGACACCGAGGCGGCACGGCGCTACGGATACCACCTCGCCCGCCCACCGTCCCCTGACACGACGGCCTCCTGGGCGGGCAAGCTGCCCAAGCCCACCCGCCACCACCTGTACGGCACCGCCGCCGACCGGGGCTGCCTGGACCGGGCGACGCTGACCCTGGAACGGGGGGCGCGCAAGGCGGACTGGCCGTGGCTGTCCCTGCAGGACTCGCTCACGCTGGAGCAGGCCGCCAAGCACCCCTCCGTCACGGGTGCGGTCAAGCGCTGGGAGGCGTGCATGAGCCAGGCGGGTCACTCCTATCCGGCTCCGGAGGCGGCCATCGCCGACAGCCGCTGGAACCTGGAGGAGCGGACCGTGACCGAGGACGAACGGCTGACCGCGATCGCCGACACGCACTGCAAGTGGTCGTCTGGCCTGGTGGCCGCCTGGCACGCGGCGGACGCGGATCTGCAGCGGGCCGTCATCCGCGACAATCGCGACCGGTTCGACGCGCTCCGCGCCAACCTGGGGCATCGTCTGAGGAAGGCGTCAAGCGTGCTCGCCGATCACGAAGGCGGCCAGGTCCGCTGACTGGCGCAGTCTGCTGGGCTCGTGGACGTACATCATGTGCCCGGCCTCGTAATACGTGAACTCCACGTTGCGGGCCAGTTCGGCGGGCACGGGCAGATGGGCGAGGGCGTGCTCGGCGGCGTAGTACGGCGTGGCGCCGTCGTGGTAGCCGCAGGCCACGTGCACGCGCAGATGCGGGTTGGCCCGCATGGCGGCGGCCAGCTTGTCGACCACGGTGACGTGCGCGCCCTCGAACTCCTTGAACGACCACGGGTGCACGCGCGAGGTGAGCACCTCGTACGGCAGGTCGTTGGCGTAGTTGAGCTCCGTGCGCAGGTAGTGGTTGAGCGCGGCGCCGTACGGTCCCATGATCGCGTTCATGCTGGGGTCGGCGGCGAAGTGCTCGCGCCCCGCGTCGGGGTCCCAGCCGGTGAAGCGGCCGTCGAGCCGTCCGACGACCAGGCGGCGCGAGCGCAGCAGTTCGGTGAAGAACCGGATGTGCTCGATCCGCAGGTTCACCCGGTCGACGTAGTCCTCGCTCAGCCCCGTCAGCGCGGCGATCCTGGCGACCGTGGCCGCGCGCTGCTCGGGGGTGAGCCGGTTGCCGCGGGCCAGCGCCCACAGGTAGTCGCGCTCGGCGAACTCCTCGGCCTCGCGCAGGACCTCCGCCAACGGCCGGTCGCCGTGCAGCCCGTGATAGTGCGCGATGGCGGCATATGTCGGCAGATAGAGGGCGTAGGCCAGGTCGTTGCCCTCGTTGAACTCCCCGGTGACGAAGTCCAGCACCGAGGAGATCAGCATCACGCCGTTGAGGTACATGCCGTAACGCGACTGCAGGTGGTGGGCCAGCCCGGCCGCCCTGACCGTCCCGTACGACTCCCCGGCCAGGAACTTCGGCGACATCCACCGCCCGTTCCTCGTCGTCCACAGCCTGATGATCTCGCCGACCGACTCCAGGTCGCCGGTGAAGCCGTGGTACGGCTCGGCCTGCTCCCCCTCGGCCGCCCGCGAGTAGCCGGTGGAGACTGCAGGCCGTCGAACTTGCCGTCGGTGAACACCTCCTCGCGCAGCACCATGGTGCCGGTGACGGCGGTGTACGCCTGCCCCGACGGCAGCGTGTGCGACGTCGTGACGAGATTGTCGGCAGGGGGAGCGTACTGTGCAGCTTCAGACATAGCGCCCCATTATGGGGCTATATCCAGGGACACCGTGGGGTCGGCGAACCGCTCGTTCGGAACCGTGGCGTACCAGCCGGGCCGCCCGGGGTCGCGGTCGTACGGGTAGCCGCCCAGCTCCCGGTAGAGCTCGGCGTAGCGGGCGACCCGCTCCTTGTCGAGGCGCACCCCCAGCCCGGGCCCCGACGGCACGGCGATGGACCCGTCCACGTAAGCCAGCTTGCCGCCCTCGATCACGTCGTCACGCAGCTGGTGGTAGTGGGCGTCAGCGGCGTAGGTGAGGTTGGGCAGCACGGCGCCGAGGTGCAGCATGGTCGCGAGCTGGATCCCCAGCTCCCCCGACGAATGCACGGCCACCCCGAGCTGGAACGTCTCGCACACCCCCGCCGCCTTCACGCACGGCCGGATCCCGCCCCAGAACGTCGTGTCGAGCAGCACCACATCGGCGGCCCTGCGCAGCACGTTCGAGGCGAGCTGCTCGAAGTTGACGACCACGGTGTTGGTGGCCAGCGGCACCTTGACCTGCTCCCGGATGGCCCGGAGCCCTTCCAGCCCCCAGACCGGGTCCTCCA
This sequence comes from Nonomuraea sp. NPDC049480, assembly GCF_044465905.1. Lineage (NCBI taxonomy): Bacteria > Bacillati > Actinomycetota > Actinomycetes > Streptosporangiales > Streptosporangiaceae > Nonomuraea > Nonomuraea sp. NPDC049480. Next base: position 66,022 of record NZ_JBITMD010000010.1, on the reverse strand, counting down.
GGTAATCGTTGTTCAGCCCTTCGATGGCCCGGCCGAAGCGCAGTCCCTCGGCCACCGACAGCACGGCGTTCGGGTCGTACCTGAGCCGGTCACCGGGGAACGCCTCGGCCAGCGCCCGGTAGCACTCCAGCTCGTAGCCGGGCGGGAACACGCCGCCCTTGAGCTTGTGCACGGTGAACCCGTGCGCCTCCTTGAGCTGCGCCGTGTGCTCGACGAGCTGCTCGGGCGTGCGGATCTCGCCGTAGCCGGCGTCGGCGTACCGGAAGAACAGGTACGAGGCGAACGGCACGTCGTCGCGGATCCGCCCGCCGAGCAGGTCATAGGCGGGCACCCCGAGATGCTGTCCGATGAGGTCGATGCAGGCGAACTCGACGGCGGCGAGGAGCTGCGTCCGGTTGTTGTAGAGCGACGCCGTCGGGTTGGCAATCTTGAAGCGCAGCGCCTCGAGCTGGAACGGATCGTGGTCGCGCAGGTACGGCAGCAGCGCGCGGAAGGCCGCCTCGGCGCTCTCCCCGCCGCCGCCCATCTCCCCGAGGCCGACGAGCCCGTTGTCGGCCTCGACCTCGACGATCGTGCGGACGAACCGCCCCCAGTGTGCGCCGTTGCTGTGCCGCAGCGGCGCCTCCAGCGGGACGGCGACCGTCGTGGCCCTGATGTCAACGATCTTCACGAATTCGCTCCCCGAACGACGGCGACCCCGCAGGCGGGCAGCCGTACCTTGACCGTCTCATGTCCCGGCAGGCCGACCGTCGCCTCGACCGGCTCGGCGGCCAGCGACTGCAGCCTGACGCCCTCGTGCCCGATCGAGGTGATGAGCACGTCGGGGTGGTCGACCGAGGCGTACGTCTCGGCGGCCGCCGGGCTGTCGGTGATCAGCGCGCCGACGAACGGCTCGGTCAGCCCGGAGGCCGCCGTTGCCCCCAGCCGCCTGCCCAGGGCTCCGGCCTCGGAGGCGACCGCGTACCGGAACGTGGTCTCGCCCTGCTGTTGCGCCGGGAAGTTGGTGTCCCAGATGTTGTTGAGCGCCCACGAGTAGACCGTGCCGTCCTCCTGGTCGAGCGTCGGCGGGAACGGCGCGTACGGCATGTGGATGGTGCCGAGCTGCACCAGCGGCGCCTCCATCGTGACCCAGGCGACGGTCAGCTCGGGGTCCTCGAAGGCGATCCAGTGCCTGATCGGCAGCATGTACTCGGCCGAGCCCGGCACGCGGGGCACGCCGGGGCCGCCGACGCCGCCGGTCAGCTCCCAGGCCGTGGCCTGGGACGCGGCGAACGGGAAGGCCAGGAACACCGCCTCCTTCGCCGGGGTGCCCTGCTTGGCGAGCTGGTAGGTCAGGTCCAGCCTGGGCACGCCGTAGTGCAGCTCGATCGTGGTGCGGATCCAGTCCACGCCCTTGGCGTGCAGCTCGACGACCAGCTTCTCGCCCACGGCCGTGCGCTGGCACTTGGTGATCGTGGCGTGCCTGCCGATGGCGCGGTCGCCGAGGAGCGTGCGGTCGTGCGCACCGACATGTCCCGACAGATGGTTGAAATGCGGGGCGGTGGCGTACTGGTCGTAGACGTACTGGCCGAAGCCGGCGGCCGCCTCGCCGTTGACCAGCTCGCGACCGGCCCGCTTGTCGAAGATCGAGCCGATGTAGCCCTCGCGTACGTCGTAGGTGACGCGGTAGAACTCGTTCTCGATCACCGGGGCGTCGCCGAGCTCGACCGGCTCAGGGGCCTGCGTCTCGCCGGGGACGACGTCGAGGCGGACGTAGCCGTACCCGGGGACGTCCGGAACGACCACGTGGACGTGCCGCCCGATCGGCCGCGTCGGCCAGTCGTCCGGGTCCACGAACTCCTCGTGGTGCGGCAGCGTCTCCCCGGTCCGCGCGTCCACCAGCGCGATCGGCACGTCCACGCCCACCACGTCGCGCGGCAGGAAGGCGCGTACGACGTCGGTCCGTGCCCGGGTCGCCGGGTTGAAGACGGCGAACGAGGCCGGCGGGCCGGAGCTCGCGCCCCCGCTCCCCGCCTCGGAGAGCGCCGCGGCGAACCTCCGCACGGCCGCGTGCAGCAGGTCGGAGGCGTCGTCCTGGGCCTGGTAGGCGCCGGAGGACTTGCGGGTCCACTGCAGGCCGCCGGAGTCGCCGGCCTCCTCGGCGTCCTCCCAGGGGTTGGCCGCGCCCCAGGTGTGCTCGTTGAAGAGCGCGACCTTGTCATAGGCCTCGTCGATCTGCTCGGTGGCGTCCGCGCCGGCGATCGTGTGCAGGGTCTCGGCAACCCGCAGCGCCGACTGCGCCCGGCGCACGTAACCGAGCGGACGCGCGCCCGACCCGAGCCCGTCGGCCCACCAGTCGGTCCAGTCACCCTCGTGCACCGCCAGCCGGTCGAGGTAATGCTCCTCGACGTGCTCGAAGAAGTCGCTGTTGACGGCCGAGCGCAGGCGCGGGTAGGCCCACTGCTCGTTCCACTTGCGGGCGATCGACGCGGGCACGATCGACGGCCCCGCGTTGTCGGCGTGCGCGCCCTGCACCCGCAGGTGCAGCACGTCCAGCTCGTACGGCTCCCGCGGCGCGTCAGGCCCCTGCCACCCGAACGTGCCGGGCCCGTACGGGTATCCGCGTGTGGCCAGCGCCGACAGGTAACGCGGCAGCAGGTCGTCGGCCAGCTCGTACGAGTCGGTCAGCCCGACCGTGTTGCCCTCCATGTACGCCATCCCGTGCGGCGTGTCGGTGAACCACACGAGGATCTCGTTCCCGCTCGGCGCCCGCCACCGGAACGGCCTGGTCAGCTTGTCGCCGCCGTGCAAGTACGGCACAGAGCGCCCGGCCCAGTTGTGCGCCGCCGCCAGATAGCGCACGCCGGCCTGGCTGAGCGCGTCCACCAGGCCGACGACCGCGCCCGGCACGTCGGTGTGCATGGCGGATTTGACCGGGAATCCGAACTGCCGGGTGAAGCGGAGCTGCCGGTGCAGCTCCTCGGTCGAGCACGCCTCCGTGTGCAGCTGGAACGGCAGCGCGGTCACCTCGATCACGCCCTCGCGGCCGCGTCGCCTGAACGACTCGACCATCTCGGCCGGCCGCGCGGCCAGCCACTTCAGCGCGGGCATCGACGACTCGACCGTCCACCGGAATTTGGCGTCGTCCGGCCAGGACGCGGTCTCCTCCGCCAGCCGCACCGCCGCGTCCAGGTAGTCCAGGTGGTGGCGGAGCACGGTGCCCTGCGGATCGGTGTAGCCGATGTCCAGGTGCGAGTGGTGCACGACGAACACGCTCCACTTGCGCTGCGGGGTCACCGTGATCCGCGCGCTGCCGACCACTCCGGCGTCGTCGCGGCTCTCCAGCGTGAACACGCGCGGCGCGTCCACCTCGGGCACCAGCAGCGTCACGTCCTTGCCCGACGCGCTGTCCACGCCCACCAGCACGTGCGTGAGCGGCTCGGTGCTCGTCACCCGGACCGCCTGGCGGCCGTCGTGGGTGAACAGCGGCACCACCGCCACCCGCACCTCCAGCCCGCGCACGCTGATGACGGGCGTCGAGGTGTCGTCCCGCAGCGCCTGCCTGATCCCGTCGTAGTCGGGGCTACCCAAGCTCCGCTGGAGCAAGCGGCTGGTCATCAAACACTCCCTAGAGAAAGGCCTCGGGCGAAGAGGCGCTGGGTGGCCAGGAACAGCGCGACGGTCGGCAGCGAGACCATCAGTCCCGCAGCCAGGCCGACCGGCACGGGGGTGCCGGCGTAGACGTCGGACATGAGTCCGGCGATGGCGGTCATCACCGGCCGCACGTCCTCGGTCTGGGACAGGGTCAGGCCGAAGACGAGGTCGTTCCAGATGAAGGTGAACTCCAGGATGAACACGGCCGTCAGCGCGCTGAGCGACATCGGCAGGTAGATGCGCCAGAAGATGCGCCAGGTGGAGGCTCCGTCCATGCGCGCGGCCTCGAAGATCGAGAACGCCACACCGGAGTAGAAGTTCCGCAGCACGAACGCGCCCAGCGGCACGTTGATCGCCGTGTAGATGAGGATCAGGCCGAAGCGGGTGTCGTACAGGCCGGCGTCGCTGTAGCTGACGAACAGCGGCACGAGCAGCATCTGCGAGGGAAAGATGGTGCCGCCGAAGATCAGCAGGAACCACCAGAACCCGTGCCGCAGCCGCAGCACCACGATCGTGTAGCCGGCCAGCGCCCCGATGATCACGCCCAGCAGCGGGGACACGACCGCGTAGAGCGCGGTGCTGGCCAGGCTCCCGCCGAGGTTCGCGTTCTCGACGGCCCTGGCGAAGTTCTCCAGCAGCGCGAAGTCGCCGGAGGGCACCCAGGCGCGCGCGGGATCGTACGACGCCGCCGGCCGCGAGGCGTTCACCAGCAGAAGATAGGTGGGCCCGAGCCAGATCAGCCCGAGCACGATCAGCACAGCCCTGCGGATCATCGGACCTGCCTCCTGAGGTAGAGGTAGGACGCCAGCCCCGTCACCACGGTCAGCATCACCGCCACGGCCGAGCCGTAGCCGTAGTCGCTGGCCACGAAAGTCTCCTTGTACATGGTGGCCGCCAGCGTCTCGGAGTTGCGCCCCGGGCCGCCCTGCGTCAGCACCCACACGATGTCGAATGTCTTCAGGCTGGCCACCAGCGCCAGCCCCACCACGACCGCCGTCAGCGGCCGCATCAGCGGCCAGATCACGTGCCGGAACAACCGCCACCCTGACGCGCCGTCCAGCCGCGCCGCCTCGATCGGCTCCTTCGGGATGGACTGCAGGCCGACGACGAACAACAACGTGTTCACGCCGAGCTGCTGCCACGTCCAGACCAGCAGCATGGCCAGCGTGTTGTCCGGCGCCTCCTGCAGGAACGCGGTGTCCACGCCGAGCAGCAGGTTGGCGATCCCGTCATGCGACAGGATCGGACTCCAGACCATGGCCAGGCCCGCGCCGCTCAGCGCGTACGGCAGCATGAACGGCACGCGGTACCACACGCCGCCCCTGATGTCGTACGACAGGACCGCCACCAGCAGGCCGAGGCCGACCGGGAGCACCATCGTGCCGGCGACCCAGATCAGCGTGTTGCGGGTCGAGGTGAGCAGCGCGGGGTCGTCGAGCAGCTTGACGAAGTTGTCTAAGCCGATCCAGGCCGGTGGCTCCAGGCCGTCGTACCGGGTGAGGCTGAGGTAGGCGGTCCACAGGAACGGCGCGTAGAGCAGCACCGCGACCAGGATGGCCGCGGGCGCCACATAACCGTGACGGAACCGGCCCAGCGTGGGTGCGCCCCTGCTCATGGCCTCACTCCGTGAGGCGAACTCGGTCGCCATATGCCGCCGCCTCACTGATGCGTGCTCCAGTACTCGTCGGCCTCCTTCTGGATGGTCTCCAGGACCTCCTTGTACGTGCCGGGCTCGGCGACGAACTTGCTGAAGCCGTCCAGCGCCGCGGTCAGGATGGGTGGCGGCGTGGCCTCGAAGTAGCGGTTGACCAGGCGGTATTTGCCGCTGCCCGCGTCCTTGGTGACGGCGCCGAGCGCCTCGTCCTTGATGACGACCTTGGGATTGGCACTCACGTCACCCCTGCTCGTCGCCCACTTCTCCTGGGCCTCGGCGGTGGTCCACCACTTGAGGTACTTCATGCCGGCGTCGGGGTCGGCGGCCTTCGCCAGCGAGCAGAGCGGCCCGCTCTCGAAGATCATCGAGGTCTTGGGGAGCGCGGCGTTGACGTTGGGGATGACGAAGAAGTCGTAGTCGACGCCCGGCTTCATGTCGCGCTGGGTCATGCTGGTGTTGAACCAGGTCCCGAAGGACACCATGGCGGCCTTGCCGTTCTTCATCACATCGCCGGGGTCCGTTTTATCGCCTGGATTGATGAAATATCCGGCGTCGATGAGCTGCTTCCACTTCTCCATCACCTGGACCACGCCCGGGTCGGTGTACTTGGCCTTGCCGGTGGCCAGGCGGTCGTACAGGTCGGGGTCGGTGCCGGCCATGAGCTGCTCGAACCAGACGAAGGAGAACAGCACACTGGTGTGGTAGAAGGCCTTGACGCCGTTCTTCTTCAACGTCTCGGCCGCCTGGACCAGCTCGTCCCAGGTGGCCGGGGGCTTCAGGCCATACTTGTCGAAGATCTTCTTGTTGTAGAACATCCCCCAGTACGCGACGTTCATCGGCACGCAGTACTGCTTGCCGCCGATCGTGTAGTAGGGCGCGAGATCCTGCGACAGGTCGCCGGCCTTGATCGCCTCCTGCCAGACGGCCGTGGTGTCGGCCACCTGCTTCTGCTTGACGATCTCCTCCAGCATCCCCCCGGTCTGCCAGGTGAACAGGTCGGGCTTGACGTTCGTGCGGAACGACGCCTTGATGAACGCCTGGTACTGCGCCGAGTCCGTGTATCCCGTCGGCTTCATGCTCAGCCCGATGCTCTGCTTCGACAAAGCGCTCATCTCGTCGAAGAACTTCGTCCACGCGCCCTTGTCGTTGTAGAGCGTCAGCTCGGTCTTCTTCTGCTGCGTCGCGGCTCCGTTGCCGCCGCAGGCGGCCAGGGCAAGCGCCGCCACGCCCAGCATGGCAACACGTGACCGGAACATGGGCCGGCCTCCTTGGTTCTCTTATCGGGGGGCGTTGGTTCTTTGGGAAGGCTGCAACCGGTGCTCGATAACCGTCTTCACGTCCACCAGATGGGCTCGCATGCGCTCCTCGGCCTGCGCCGCGTCACGCGCCTCGACGGCCTCCAGGATCGCCAGGTGCTCCTCGTAGTCGCGGCGCCGGTCGTCGAAGATCTGGAGGATCTCCCGCTGCTCGGGTCCATGGACGGTGAGCAGCGAGTCGACGACCTCGTTCAGCACGCTGTTGCCCGCCATCCGCGCGGTCGCCCGGTGGAAGGTCATGTTCGCGTCGTGCAGTTCGGCGTCCTCGCCGCGCAGATGCCTGCCCGCCTCGTCGAGCGCCTGCTTGAGCGCGGCCAGTTCCTCGCGGCCGGCGTGCTCGGCGGCCATCGCGGCCAGCGGCGGCTCGATCAGGATGCGCGCGTCGAGCAGCTCCAGCAGCCGGGCGGCGCGGATCTCGCGCATGTTGGGGTTGGGCAGGACCAGCCGCTCGATGTCGGCCCCGACGTAGATGCCGGAGCCGTGCCGCATCTCGATGGCCCCGGTGGCCTCGAGCCTGCGCAGCGCCTCGCGCAGCGTCGGGGTGGTGACGGCGAAGCGCTGGGAGAGCTCCCTGGTCGAGGGCAGCCTGTCGCCCGGCTGGTGCCCTCCCGTACGGATGAGCTCCAGCATGCGCTCCGTCAGAGCGTCGGACAGCGTGGGCCGCGATACCTCGGACATATCAAGTGATCTAATCACTTAATCCGCACCGGCGTCTACGAGGAGAGTAGTTTTCGCGGCATGAAGCGTGTGATGGTGTGGATCCTTGGGATTGTCCTGGTATTAGCCGTGGCCGGGGTCGGTGGCGCGGGCTGGTACTACTCCGGCATGGTCATCGACCCCTCCCACGGGGGCTCGTACCCGCTTTCCGTGGTCGCCTACGACGGCTCCCGGGTCACCTTGACGGGCGGGAACGACACTGCCGCGCCCGGCGTCTACGGGCTGACCTGGCGCGACGGCAACGCCACCCTCGGCCGGGTGATCTCGTCGTCCGGCGGTAGCGTCGTCAGGGAGGTCGTGAAAGTGCGGCGGGGGATCTTGCGGCCCGGCGTGCGCGCGTACTTCGACCGCTGGGTCTGGGGCCACGAGGACCCGCGCTCGGCCCTGGACCTGCCGTACTCGACGGTCTCGATCCGCAGCACGTTGGGCGAGTTCCCCGCCTGGCTGACCCACGGCACCTCCAAGACCTGGGTGATCGCGGTTCACGGTCGCAACGCCAACCCCTCCGAGGCCCTGCGCTTCATGCCGCTCTTCCATTCACTGGGACTGCCGGTGCTGGCGATCAAGTACCGCAACGACGAAGGTGCGCCGGCGAGCGAGGACGGCAAGTTCCACCTCGGCGCCACGGAGTGGGAGGAGGTGGCGGCGGCGATCGCGTACGCGCGTGGCCAGGGCGCGACCGGCGTGGTCCTCTACGGCTTCTCGATGGGCGGCGGCATCGTCCCTATGGCGGCCCGCATGCTGCCCGGCGAGCCGATCAAGGGCCTGATCCTGGACAGCCCGGTCCTCGACTGGAACGCCCCCATCGATCTGGGCGCCCGGCAGCAGGGCGTCCCGTTGTGGCTGGCCTCGGTGGCCAAGTTCATCGTCGAACGCCGCACGGGCGTCTCGCTCGACGACCTGGACCACGTACGCCACGCCAACGAGTTCAAGCAGCCGATCCTGCTGTTCGTCGACGATTCCGACACCAGCGTTCCCGTCGCGCCCTCGCTGCGTTTCGCGCAGTTGCGGCCCGACCTGGTGACGCTCGTCCAGACGCGCGGCGGCGGCCACGTGGGCTCGTGGAACGTCGACCGGACCGGGTACGAGCGCGCGTTACGCGAGTTCGTCACCCGCCTGCCCGCTTGAGGAGATTCGTCATCATGTCGATCTGCCCCTTCCGCGAGGCCTGCACCTGCTCAGCCCATTCCTTGGCCGTGGGATTCGCCCCGTTGTAGACCTCCATACCCGCCAGCTGAACGGCGTCGTCCTGGTGCGCGATCAGCAGGTTGAGCAGGTCGCGTTCGAAGGACTTCGACTTCTTGAGTTCCTGGATCCGCTCGACGCCGGTTTGCGGCATGCCGCCGTGATGGTCGTGGGAGCCGTCGGCCGGCTTGAGCGGCTGGTCCCAGGAGTGCAGCCACCGCAGCATCATCTCGACCTCGTCCTGCTGGGTGCTCTCGATGGCGGCGGTGAGCGTCCTGATCTCGGGGGCGGTGGCGCGGGCGGTCCCCACCTTGGCGATCTCGATGCCCTGCCGGTGATGCTGGACCATCATCTGCACGAACATCACGTCGTCGGCGTTGACCGGCGCCTCGGGCGCCTGGGCATTCCCGCAACCGGCGATCATCAGCAGCAGGCCGCCGAGGGCCGTCGCGACGAGTCTCACCCGCACCCCGCCCTCCCTAGCCGATAAGAAACCTTCCTAAGAATTCAGGACTTCATAGTGAAGGTAGACGGTCCCTGACGTGAACGCCCGTGTTTCCAGCAGCCTCGTCCTGATGGGGACGTCGAGCGGCGGGAAGAACGGCTTGCCCGCGCCCAGCACCAGCGGGTGAACGAAGATGCTCATCTCGTCGATCAGCCCGAGCCGCAGCAGACTCCCCGCCAGCGTGGCCCCGCCGACGTCCAGGTCTCCGCCCTGCTGCCGCTTGATCTTCAGGACCTCCTCCTTCAGATCGCCGGTGACGAGCGTGCTGTTCCATTCGACCTTCTCGAGCGTGCTGGAGAAAACGTACTTGGGCATGGCGCGCCACGTCCTGGCGAAGTCCACTTCGAGTTCGGGGGCGTCCGGCCGCTCGTCGGCGGTGGGCCAGTAGGCGGACATGTTCTCGTAGAGACGGCGGCCGTACAGGCTGCCGCCCAGGTTTCCGGCCTGGTCGTTGATGAAGGCGTGGACCTCGTCGTCAGGCGCGGTCCAGCCGATGTCGCCGTTGGGCGACTCCGTGTAGCCGTCGAGTGAGATCAGCAGCGAGTAGATGATTTTCCGCATGTTTCTCATGACGGCGGCGTGCGCGCGAACTCATCGATGGTCGCGCAGAAATTCCAGGGCGGCCTTCTGGTGGTGTTCCGCGATGCCCGTCATGAAGGCCCGATCCGGGAAGTCCCCGTCCAGCAACCGCAACGGCCCGGCGACGAGAGACAGGTGCTGAGCGAGCTGGTAGAGCCTCATCCGCCGCTCATCGAGCCCGTCGGCGCGCAGCCGCTCATAGTGCTCGCCGAACCGGATCCGCAGGAAGACGTGCTCCCACTCGACGTCGAAGAACATCGCCCCTTCGATGTCGATGATTACGGGTTCGCCTTCTTCGTCCACGAGCACGTGGTCAGGGCCCAGCTCGCCATGGATGAGCGCGTACTCGTGGCGCGGCTCCACGCCGGCCCTCATCTCCCTGAGGAGCGCGTCGAACTCCTGCCGAGCCGCCCGAATGCCGTCCACCCTTCTCGCCGCCTCGGCGAGGTCCTTCAGCGCCCATTCCAGCACGACGTCGACGCAGTCCCGCCCCCGCACACCCCGGCCGTCCTCGACCAGCGCGACTTTCCCGACTTCCGGCGCCCGATCCCGCCCCATGAGGTCGAGAGCACGCGCGAGCCTCTCCAGCACCCGGCCCCCGCTCATCGGATCCTTCTCCAGCAGGTCCTCCAGCGTCCCACCGCGGACGTCCTCGACCAGGGCGATGTCAGCCGGATAGTGCAGGCCGCTCCCGTCGGCGAAGTAAAGCCTCGGCACCCGCACCCCTTGGCCGCTCAACCGGCTTTGGGCTGCCTGGAAAAGGCGCAGTCCCGAAGCATGCGAGAGCACATGCGAGCCCTCCGGTGACGAAGAACCCGCGTTCCAGAAATCCTCGTCCTCGGACCAGACGTAGAGCAACGCAGTCCACTCGTCATCGAACCGGAGCCGGTAAACCCCCTTCTTGCTGCCTCCTCTGAGCCGCTCGATCTCGACGAGCCGCCGCCCATCCCCGAGGGCCTCCCGAACCAGCCCGCCCAGTTGCCCGGCCTCAACGAACCGCCGCTGCCGCGTTCCCACGAAACCCCCACGTTGACATGAACTTTACTTGAGGTTGCACCTTATATCCCATGGGAACCTTCGAGATCGGCGTCATACTCCCCGGCATCCCCGTACAGCACCGGGACGGCCTCGACCTGCGAGCGGCCGCCAAGCACGCTGAGAACGCCGGGTTGGACGGCGTATGGCACGGCGACCACCTGGCCATCGGCGCCCCGACCTTGGACGCGCCGATCGCGCTGGCCATCGCCGCCGTCGCCACCACCCGGGTCAGGATCGGCGCCAGCGTGTTCATCCCCGCGATCCGTCCCATCGCCTGGGCGGCCAAGCAGATCGCGACACTCCAGTACGTGTCCGGCAACCGCCTCGTCCTCGGCGTCGGCTCCGGCGGCGGCCCCGGCCAGTGGGCCGCCGCCGGAGTCCCGTACCCCGAACGCGGCCGCCGCACCGACATCGCCCTGGCCCTGCTCCCCCGTCTCCTGGCCGGCGAGCGAACCCAGTTGCGCGACGAACCCGGCGAGCCGACCGTCGAACTGGCCCCACCCGTGCCTATGCCACAGGTCTGGGTGGGCAACGCCTCGGCCGCGGCCATCCGCCGAGCCGCCCGCCTCGGCGACGGCTGGTTCCCGTCCCTGATCTCACCCCAGGAGGTCGCTGAGGGCAGGGAGAAACTCGTCGAGGCGGCGGCCGAACACTCCCGTCCCACTCCCGTCATCGCCATCGGCGGCACCGCCGCACTAGGGTCCGGCGTACCCTCCCGCGAGGAGATCGCCTCGGGGATCAGAGCCGCCTACGGCCGCCCCCTGGACGAGGTCATCGACATCCCCCTCACCGGCCACCCGAAGGAGGCCGCCGAGAAACTGGCCGCCTACCGCGACGCCGGAGCCGGCCACGCGATCATCGGAATCGCGGGCGGCGACTGGCGGTCTCAAGTCGACCTGCTGGCGGAGGCCCGAAGCCTGCTGCGCCAGTAGATGACCTCGCCGCTCAAGGCTCTTGACCACCTGCCACAGCGAGCAACACATCAGCGTGGCACTCCTGATCGGGCCTGCACCAGCACGCGAGATCCTTGCCGGCGAGCTCCCGTCGGGCCTGCTCGACCAGTTCGGGATGCTCCCGCAGGTGAATCCGGTACAGCTCGATCACCTGGGCCCGCTCATGGACCCGTCCGCCGCAGACCCGACATCCCTGCCGCCTGAGGCTGTGCGGGCTGTTGTACGGACTCGCCTTCAGCCCCGGCGCGGCCCTGCCGACGTAGATCGCCCCCTTGGGCACCCGCCCGTGGTACATGTCGCCCTCGACCTTGACACGACGTGGCATGCGGCGCCTCCTTCTCTCAGCCTCAATCCAGATGAGTTCCCAGATGAGGGCCACGTACCGCGGACCCGGCCGAATCCCGAACCACCGCCGGCGTGAGGTTCGCCGTCGTCGTGGCCGCGGTGGTGACGCGAGAAACGGAGATTCCCGGGGTGCACGACGAGTGTCCCCCGCGGCGAGCCAGTGCTACGAGTGATCTCCGAGCCGAGGCGGCCACCCTAGGACCGGCCCCTCGCCGATCACGTCAAGTGCCTGGCCGGCCTCGTCCTGGTCGTGACCTGGACGGGTTCCCCCAAAGGGGCGTCTCGCCATTTCCTCCAGGACTTCGGCCGTCGCATCAGGAGACGCTCCTCCGCAGCCGCCTCCACCACCACCTCATTGACGGCGCCTTTGGCCGCCTCAAGCACCAGGCTCGCCCTACGCCGGTTGGCTCGGTGCGGGAATCTCTTGTTCCGCCTGATGTTTCTTGCGTGAACTCTTGTCGTTCTCGCCATAGTCGTTGCGATGATCCTTGGCATAGGCCGGCGCTTTCTTCTCCTGAGGGCTCCTGCGCTGCCCCACGTATCGCCTCCTGCTTTCGCCGAGCGGCCGGCTCGCTTACTCGGGCGGGGCTACCTTCAGAGGGTGGATGAACAGACAGCCCCAACGGCTGGTATGACGATCAGTGTCCGCACCCGCCGGGACGTCGTGGTCGTGGATCCAGAGCGATTCCTGGCGTCAGCCCGCGCGGCGTATTGTGATCTCCATCCCGGGACCAGTGAGGAAAGCGCAGCCGAAAACATCCGCGATGTTTACGACGCGGTACACATTCTGCTGGACCGGTTCGGTCGGCTCGTGGCCGACACACCAGAGACGTTGATCGGCCGCTGTGGACTACGACCGGGCAAACGTGTGCTGGACCGCCCAGACGGCCTCTCCCCTGCGGGCGAACTCGAGCAGATCGTGCTCGAGGAGCCGATGCCGTTGCAGGACTACGGCTGCTTCCTCCCCGAGGACCCCTTCGCCCTGCCACCCGGCTCCCAGCATTGAATTCCGGCAATCCGCCTGCGCGGGCCACGGCCGAAGCACGCTTGACCTTGCCCCGTGTGGGCCTCCACGGCGTCCTGGCCCTGCTCACCGGGGACGCACCGAGTAACTACGGGTGCTCTGTTGACCTGGTGGGCGTACCGGACACAGTGCCCGCTGTGCTGTACCTCGCTGCTGTACGCCCACGCAAAAGGCCCTCCCGGATCATCCGAGAGGGCCTTTGAACTGGGAGCCGCCTTGGGGATTCGAACCCCAGACCCCTTCATTACGAGTGAAGTGCTCTGGCCGACTGAGCTAAGGCGGCGCGCCGTGCAGCGTGAAAGAGTCTACAGGAGCCCAAGGGGTTCTCGCTCCCATTGATCACCCCATACACGGCAGACCGTATGCCCGCGCTATACGGGCTCCCCATCCGAGTCGCCACCATACGTCGAGTCGTGCGCCTTCCGCGGCGCGCACACGCTGGCGACGGAGCACGCACACCGCCGCCCGCCGTCGTTCAGCCGCACCACCACGGAGTCGGACGGCACGTTGTGCCCCACCACGGTCCCAGCCCCTTGGGGAGTCTCCACGCTGGCCCCCACCCGAGGGGCCGACGCCCGGAACTCCTGGTACAGCGGATGCTCGTACTTCAGGCAGCACATGAGCCGCCCGCACGCCCCCGCGATCCGCAGCGGGTTGACCGGCAGATCCTGGTCCTTGGCCATCCGCACCGACACCGGCTCGAAGTCCTTCAGGAACGTGGCACAGCACAGGTCGCGGCCGCAGGGGCCGATGCCGCCCTGGAGCCTGGCCTCGTCCCTGGGGCCGATCTGCCGCAGCTCGACACGGGCCCGGAGGTTGCGGGCCAGGTCGCGGACGAGAGCGCGGAAGTCCACGCGGTTCGGGGCCGAGAAGTAGACCGTGTAGACGTTGTCCTCGTCCAGGTAGTCGACCCCCACCACCTTCATCGGCAGCGTGTGCCGTTTGATCAGGCGCTTGGACACACTGCGGGCCTCGGCCCTGCGGCGCTTGTTGGACTCGTCGCGGGCGAGTTGCTCCTCGCCCGCGAACCCCGCGCACACCGGCAGCCCGTCGACGTCCTCACTCGTGTATTGCGGCGCCCACACGCACTCCGCCACCTCCGGACCGGAGTCCGTCGGCACGAGCACCTTGTCGCCCACCTTCGGGCTGTGCTCGCCGGGATCGAGGTAGTAGAGCCTCCCGTAGCGGGTGAAGCTCACGGCCATGATCATTCCCATGGGCTCGAGCTCGCCTCCTGACGGCCTAGGGGGTATTTACGGCCTTCGTTGCCACATTACGTGGGTCCACGCGATGGGCGTCAGGGGTGGTGGTGTGGATATTGGCCGGGATCATGTGCCTGCCGGGCAGGCCTCCTTGTCCGGCAGCAACAATCCGTAACCCTCGATCAGCTTGCCCTTGAGGTCAAGACACCCGTGGTAGTTGACCTGACTCACGCCTGGTTGCCGCTTCAGTTCGCCGACCACCTCAGCCCACTTGGACTCTCGCTTGAGCACCAATCGGAACGATTCCGGCATGTCCTCCACCTTGGTCGCCTGGAGAAGCGCCTTGTTGTCGCTGTACGCACGCCGGAAGTTCTCGTACGCCGCCTTCTGGTCCTCGAAGAAGTACGACCGGACCTCCGGCATGCCCTTGATCACTTCCCTGATGGCCTTCCTCTGGGCATTCGTCACCCCCTTGCCGCGGCAGGTCGGCACCGCCGATCCCTTGCTGCAGAGGAAGGCGCTGATCTGGGCCTTCCGCGGCGGCGGGGTGGCCTCGGTGCGGGTCTTCTCCGAAACGTTCAGGATCCCGGACATCCCGTGCAGCGCCTCGGCCACCTTGCGCGAATCAGTCCCTTCCTCGAGCCTCAGCCTGAACGCCTGCGGCATGTCGGTGATCTTGACCGAGTCCAGCAACGTCTTGTTGTCCGCGTACTCGATCCTGAACTCGGCGTAGGCCTCCGGCTGAGTCACGAAGGACATCTCTCTGAGCTGCGAGAGCCCCCTCAGCTTTTGCTCGATCGCCATCACCTGATCACGGGTGACCGCCTTCCCCTGGCAGTCCCGGCTCTGCGACGACTTCGTGCAGAGGAAAACGCTCATCTCCACCTCGCCGCTCCGGGTCGGCTCGGGATCCGTGGCCACCACCCGATCCACGCCCTCAGTGCCACCGAGCCCCACGGCCGTCGCCGCCCCCGCGAACACCACGACCACAGCCACGGCCACCAGCCGGAAATCCACCCTGAACCGCCGCCTCTCAGGCGCCCGGAGCGGTCTGAGCGCGCCGGAGTCGATCGTCGCCCCCGCCTCGATGAGGGCTTCGCGCAGTCTGTCTTCCACCGGGCTGTTCATGAACCCTCCCCTAGAGCTCGGCCGAGGGCGGCCAGCCCTCGTGTGATCGTGGACCTGGCCGTGCTGGCGCCGATCCCCATGGTGTCGGCGATCTCCTGGTCGGACAGTTCGAGGTAGTAGCGAAGGGTCAGCGCCTCGCGCTGCCTGCGCGGCAGCTTCCGCAGGGCGAGCAGCACCTCGCGCCGCTCCTCGCCCACGAGCGCGGCGCTCTCCGCCGACCAGACGTGCGGCTCGTACGGCACCGCCCGCCGGAACACCGTCGCCCGTCTGCGCAACACCGACCGGCACCCGTTGAGCACCGCGGAACGCACATAGGCCAGGGCTTTGTCGACGTCACGGAGCCGCCCCCGGCCGGCGTGGGTGCGGGCGAACGCCTCCTGCACCACGTCCTCGGCGGTCGCCCGATCACCGACCATGATCAGGGCCAGCCGTACGAGACCCACGTGATGGTCGGCGAAGATCGACGCCACGTCGACCCGCTGCCGCGCCAGAGCCTCTTCCTGAGTGAGTAGTTCGACTTCCACGTAACAGAGACGCCCGGCGGCCTCATCTGCTGCTTCCGTCACGCCGTCATCTTCCGGCGCCCGCCTTCGCCTCGCCTACCCTGCTCCTGGCGCGCACGCCACGCTCTCGAGGTCGTCGGTCTCGGGCCCGAAGAACCCGTATTCCACATACAGTTTTACCCGGGTCTCCAAGCATCGCTGGTTGGACGCCTGGCTCACTCCTGGCATCCGCGCCAGCCTGCCGGTGATGGAGTTCCAGTCGGCGTCGGGGTACAACATCAGCCGATACGACTCCGGCATGTCCGAGACCTTGGTAGCGCTGATGAGCGCCTTGTTGTCGGCGAACGTGCGGGAAAAGTGCTGATACGCCGTCCTCTGGTCTTCGAAGACATACGACTCGATCCCGGGCATCGTGTCGAGTGCCGCGATAATCGCCTTCTTCTCGTCCGGCGTCACCGCCTTGTCGCTCGCCTTGCCCCGGCCGGACGTGCAGGCCGGCATGGCCGAGGTCTTGGTGCACATGAAGACGGTCGCGTCCGATCTCGCCGGCGTGGACGCTGATCCACCACGGATCTCCAGCGGATCCTCAAGGCCGCTCACCCCTGGCCGCCTGCCGACCGCCACTCTCACCCGCCGCCTGTCGACCCCGTGCTTCACCCTCAGGCGAAACGACTCCGGAAGGTCCTCGGCCTTGACCTTCTTCAGCAACGGCCGGTTGGCGGGGAAGTCACGCTTGAAGGCCTCATACGTGCCGGCCCGATCGAGGAACGTGACCTCGGTCAACTCCGGCATGGCATCCAGGAACGCCTTGAGCGCCCGCTTCTGTTTCTGGGTGGTTTCACGCTTGTCGCAGCCGTACGTGGACGGCGTGCATAGGAAGACCACGATCTCCTGCTGATCGTCGGCGACTGCTTCCGGCGAGGCCGTCGGGCTGAGCGCCGCGGCCGCCGCACGGCGTTCCTCTCCCGGTCCGGCGACGACCGCCACCGCCGCCACCAGCGCCGCGACGGACGCGGCCGCCCCGCTCAATAACCACGGCCGCAGCCACGACCCCCGAGACCCCGCCCTCACGTCCACCACTGCGCCGCCTTACAGGAGTCCTTGTGCCCAGTGAGAGTCAGCCACGCAGCGACAGCATCATCGCCTCCACCGCGATCTGCGGATTGACGTTCGCCGCGAGCCTTTCCCGACACTGCATGATCGCATCAATCCGGCGCAGCGTTTCCTCAGGCGTCGACCGCTTGGCCAGTTGATCCAGATCGAACCGGATGTCGTCGTTGGCCAGCTCCACAGCGGCCCCGAGCTGCAGCGCCAGGACATCTCGATAGAACGACACCAGCTCCAGCAGCGCCGAGTCCAGCGAGTCGCGCTTGATCCGCGTGGCCCGCGACTTCTGCCGGTCCTCCAGCTCCTTCAGCGCCCCGGCCCCGCCCCGCACCAGCCCCCGGTTGAGCCC
Source organism: Nonomuraea sp. NPDC049480 (assembly GCF_044465905.1). Lineage (NCBI taxonomy): Bacteria > Bacillati > Actinomycetota > Actinomycetes > Streptosporangiales > Streptosporangiaceae > Nonomuraea > Nonomuraea sp. NPDC049480. Next base: position 48,784 of record NZ_JBITMD010000010.1, on the reverse strand, counting down.
CTTGCCCGTGGACCCCTCGCCGTAGATTTTGCGCAGCTCGGAGGTCTCGCTCTCGTTGAGCAGCGCCGTGGCCGCGGCCGCCTCCTCCTCAGCGGTCTTCACCAGGCGCTCGGCGGCGAACACGCACTCCCCCACCCCCGTGAGCGAACGAGGAATGCTCAGCACGGCCTCGCGGCGCTGCCTGGCCCCCTCGTCCAACGCCAGCGCCCGCGCCCTGCCGATGTGCCCCTGAGCCGCCCGCGCGGCGAACGTGGCCGTCTCCCACGGCACACTGTCGCGTGTGGCGAGCACGTGGGCGACCGACTCCGTGCTGGGGGTCGTGAGGGTGACCAGCCGGCACCGCGACCTGATGGTGATCATCAGATCGTCTGCGGCGGGCGAGCACAGCAGCCACACCGTACGGGGCGGTGGCTCTTCAATGGCCTTGAGCAGGGCGTTCGCGGCCGACTCCGTGGCCCGGTCGGCGTCCTCGAAAAGGATCACCCGCCACCGGCCCTGCGTCGGCGCCCCGGCCGCACGCAGGATGAGCTCGCGGGTCTGCTTGACGCTGTAGGACAGGCCCTCCGGGCGTACGGCCTCCAGGTCGGGGTGGGAGCCGATGAGCACCTGATGGCACTGGTCGCAGTGGCCGCAGCCGCCGTCCGGGCACAGCAGCGCCGCGGCGAAGGCGCGGGCGGCGTCCTCCCGTCCGGAGCCGGGCGGGCCGGTGAACAGCCAGGCGTGCGTCATGCCGGCGCCGCGCCCGCCGCCGACGACCTCTCCGGCCGCCGTCGCGGCCCGCGACAGCACGGCTGTCGCCTTGTCCTGCCCGACGAGGTCATCGAAAACCGTCACGGGCTAAGGCTAGTCGCGGATGGCGGGCATCGTGCCCGTGACGTCCTCTGACTCGTGCGGCACCGGATCGGGCAGGATGTCGTGGATGCGGTCCTGGATCTGGCGGGTGATCACCTCGGGCGGTTGCATACCGTCGACCACGAGGTAGCGGTCGGGCGCGGCGGCGGCCAGCGCGCGGAACTCCCTGCGCACCCGCTCGTGGAACTCCAGCGGCTCGGCCTCGATCCGGTCCACCGCCCCGCCCAGCCGGGTCAGCCCCACCTCGGGCGGCGTGTCGATGAGCACGGTCAGGTGCGGCACCAGCCCGCCTGTCGCCCAAGCGTTGATCTTGGACACGTCCTCGGGGTCGAGCGCCCGCCCGGCGCCCTGGTAGGCCAGCGACGAGTCCACGTAACGGTCGGTGATCACCAGCGAGCCCCGGTAGAGCGCCGGCCGGATCACCTTCTCGACGTGCTCGGCCCGGTCGGCGGCGTACAGCAGCGCCTCGGAGCGCGCCGACAGCCCGCGCTCGGCCGCGTCGAGCAGGATGGCCCGCAGCCGCATGCCGACCTTGGTCGAGCCCGGCTCGCGCGTCTGCACGACGTCGTATCCCTGATCGCGCAGCCAGATCGCGATCAGCCGGGACTGGGTCGTCTTGCCCGACCCCTCTCCGCCCTCGAACGCCACGAACAGCCCGGGCACGTGCTCGGCCGCCTCGGTGGTGAACCGCTCGCCGCGCACCGCAGCGATGAGGTCCGCCGCCAGCGGGACGCCCTTCCTGTCGTCCATGTGGCGCAGCCCCAGGAGGCCGACGGTCATCGCGAGCGCCCCGCCGACCACCAGCACCAGGTTGGCCCCGTCGAAGTCGTAGCCGAACTCGCCCAGCACCAGATCGTGCTCGCCGTACAGCGCCGCCAGCGGGCTGGCCGCGGACACCACCAGCAGCAGCGTCACGCGCGCCGTCGACTGCAGGAACGAGAACGTACGGCCCCGCAGCGCGTCCTCGACCTCCAGCCCGATCAGCGTGTAGCCGATGATCCAGGCGATCCCCGCACACGCCCCGAGCAGCACGGTCAGCATGACCACGATCACCAGGTTGTGCACCAGCGCGATCGACACCAGCACCAGCCCGGCGACCGTGATGGCCAGCCCGAACAACCGCCGCCGCGACAGCTCGCGCAGCAGCCGGAGCCCGAAGAACATGCCCAGCGCCATGCCGACGAAGACCGACGCGAACACGACACCGTAAGCGGCGTCGCCGCCCCCGAGCGTGCTCACGTAGATCCGTGCCACGCCCACCACGGCCCCGCCGGCGGCGAACGCCCCCAGCATGCCGATGATCAAGCCCCGCACCAGCCGGTTGCCGCCGACGAACCGCCAGCCCTCGACGATCTGCTTGAGCACGGAAGGCGTGGAGATCGCGCCGTCCCGCTTGGGGATGTCGCGCAACGTGAAGATCAGGAACGCCGACACGAGGTAGGCGCAGGCGTTGACGACCAGCGCGAGACCGGTGCCGTCCCGGTCCGCCAGGAACGGCACGAGGTTCCTGATCAGGTCGCCCGCCACGGACAGCGCCGCGAACAGCATGGCCGCGACCGGCGCGCTGCCGTACGTGACCAGCAGGTTGAGCTGGTTGGCCGACTCCAGCTGCTCCTTCGGCACCAGGTTGGGCACCGTGGCGTCCTTGGCCGGGACCCAGAACAGGTTGACGCACTCGACCAGGATGGTGGCGACGATGACCCACTGGTAGCTGTTGACCACCGGGATCGACAGCACCACGGCGAACCTGGCCAGGTCCGCCGCGAACATCGTCAACCGCCGGTCGAACCGGTCGGCGAAGACGCCCGCGAGCGGCCCGAGCAGCACGGCCGGGAGCATCTTGGCGATGAAGACACCGCCGACGGCCAGCGATTGCAGACGGTAGTCGTCGTGCCGGGTGAGGTTGGCGGCCAGAGCGGTCAGGGCGAGGATGTTGAGCCAGTCACCGAGGCTGCACACCGACATGGCCGTCCAGAGCCGTCGAAACGGCGCATTGGCCAGCACATGTGTAGGGCGGCGTCGGCCAGGGGCAGTCATAATCTCAGCGTATCCAGGGTGTCGGCCAGAAGCGGTCGGGCAAGAGACGAGCCGGATATTCCCGGCGGCTCGTGGCCGAGAGTATTACGCTCGCGGTCCCATGCGCAGGTTACACACCTCGAATAGGTCCCCGAAAACATCATCAATTGATAACTCCGGCCCCATGTCGAGCCTCTTCCACCAATGACGACCACTCGGCACGGATATCGGGTGGCAGGTCCAGATCGTCCCAGAGCTCTGCGAGGAGCACGCCGTCCACGTGGTCGAGCAGCTCAGGAGGGCCGCCCTCGCGCAGCAGCAGCGCGTACGCCGCCCGCCGTTCCTCCCGTACGCCCAGGTCGTAGGCTCGATCGCGCAGCCGCGCCACTCCCAGCGCCGCGGCGACCGGCAGCCGCCACAGCCGGCTCGGCACGTGAAAGGGCCGGTCGCCCCTAGCGGTGAACTCCACTTTCGGCTCCAGCACGAGCCGGAACCCCGCCGCGTCCAGGATGCGGCCCGCGGTCTCAAGCGTCGGCGACTTCCTGCCGTGCTCGTAGGCCGACAGCGTGGTCCTGGATGTGCCGCTCATGCCGGCCAGCGCCTTCTGGTTCATGCTCGCCGCGCGCCTGGCCTGCTTGAACAGCAGCCCGCCGCGCTTGGCCCAGACGGCGACGTCGGACTCCAGCGCCGCCTCCATCGGTGAAGACACCATGCCCACCTCCGAGAAGTATCCGTATGGATACTAAGCCAGGATGGCGGCTCGTGACCACTGGATCACATTAAGTCAGCTCCAGCATCGTGATCTCGGGCGGCGCCCCGACACGCACCGGCGGACCCCAGAAGCCGGCGCCTCTGGTGACATAGACCTGCACACCGCCGACAGTGGCGAGCCCGGACACCACCGGCTGCTGCAGCCCCACGACGAGGTTGAACGGCATCATCTGCCCGCCGTGCGTGTGCCCGGAAAGCTGCAGATCGACGCCATGGCGCGCCGCCTGGTCCACCAAGACCGGCTGGTGTGCGAGCAGCACCGTGGACCGGCTGGTGTCGCGGCCGCCGAGCGCCTTGTCGAAATCGGGACCGTCGCCGGCGGACGCGCCGTTGAGGTCGTTCACGCCGGCCAGGTCGAGCACGGCCCCCTGGTGCTTGATCTCCACACGCTCGTTGCGCAGGGAGCGTACGCCGAGCTGCCCGAGCTCCTCAATCCACTCGGCGAACCCGCCAGGAGCGAAATACTCGTGGTTGCCGGTCACGAAATATGCCCCGTAACGGGACTCGAGGTTCTTGAGCGGCTCCGCCAGCGGGCCCAGCTGTGCGACCGATCCGTCCACCAGGTCGCCCACGATCGCCACCACGTCGGCCTCGAGCCCGTTGATCATGCGGACGATGCGCTCGGTGTGGGCCTTGCCCGTGAGCGGTCCCAGGTGGATGTCGCTCACCACGGCGAACCGCAGCCCGGCGAGCCGCTGGTCCAGCTTCGGCAGCCTGACGTCGACCCGCTCGATCACGGGATCGCCCAGGGCGGTCGTCACGCCGAAACCGACCGCGCCCATCGCGCTCACCCCGGCGACGGCCGCGGTGGTCCGCCCGAGAAAAAGCCGCCTGCTCATGGGTGCGACCTCGGTCTTCACCGGCCCGGCGCGCTCGACGCCGGCTTGCCCTTCCTCGGCGTCCCCGACGCCGGCCCCCTCCTCGGCCTGCACCGACGCGCCCGCCAGAACCGCGACCGGCTCGGGCTCAGGCTCGGCCTCCGGCGACCGCCTCCGCTCCACCCGGCGCAGGAACACGGCGGCCACGGCGCGCGGGATCTCCAGCACGGCGAGGAACACGAGCAGGTAGAACATCAACGCCAGCCAGAGGTAACCCGGCCAGGCCAGCCAGTGCCCGAGCTCCGCCCGCGTGCTGACGAACGTGGCCACGACCAGCACGACCAGACCCACCAAGCTCCAGGTCAGCGCCTTGCGCAGGCGGCCGGGACCGGTGGTCGAGCGCACCAGCCGGTACCACAGGTAATAGTGCGCCAGCAGGATCAAGCCGACGAAGATCAGGACCACCACGTATCGATGCTACGTCCGGCGGCCGCGTGCAGCGGCCACCGGAGCACCAACAGGGGTGCGCCCTATGACTTGGACGCCGGCTTCTTCGCGGGAGCCTTCTTCGCCGGGGCCTTCCTGGCGGTGGTCTTCTTCGGCGCGGGCGCCCGCTCCCGCCGCTCGGCCAGCAACTCGGCGGCCCGCTCGATCGTGATGTCCTCGACCGTGTCGCCCTTGCGCAGTGAGGCGTTCGTCTCACCGTCGGTCACGTACGGCCCGAACCGCCCCTCCTTCACCACAACGGGCTTCTTGGAGGTGGGGTCATCGCCCAGCTCGCGCAGAGGCGCCGCCGCCGTGGCCCGCCGCCCGCGCTGCTTGGGCTGCGCGAACAGCTCCTTGGCCTGCTCGATCGTGACCGTGAACAGCTGATCCTCGGAGGCCAGCGAACGCGAGTCCGTCCCCTTCTTCAGGTACGGGCCGAACTTCCCGTTGAGCGCGACGACCTCCTCGCCCTCCAGCTCACCCACGACCCTGGGGATCGACAGCAGCCTGAGCGCGTCCTCCAGCGTGATGGTGTCCAGCGACATGGTCTTGAACAGCGAGCTCGTACGGGGCTTCGGCGCATCGGCCTTTCTCGTCCGCCGCTTCGGCGCCTCGTCCTCGGCCGGCTCGGGCAGGATCTCCGTCACGTACGGGCCATAACGGCCGTCCTTGGCCACGATCATGTGCCCGGTCACCGGATCGTGTCCCAGCTGCCGGTCGCCCGTGGGCCGCGAGAACAGCTCCTCGGCCTTGTCCGCCGTCAGCTCGTCGGGCGTCATGTCCTCGGGCACGTTGACCCGCGCGCCGTCCCGGTCCAGGTAAGGGCCGTACCGTCCGACCCGCAGGACGATGTCCGTCCCCTTGATCGGGAACGAGCTGATCTCCTTGGCGTCGATGTCACCGAGGTCGGTGACCATCTCCTTCAGGCCCTCGTCGCCGTCGGAACCGTAGTAGAAACGCTGCAACTCCGGCACGCGCTCCGCCCGGTCGTTGGCGATGTCGTCGAGCACCTTCTCCATCTCGGCCGTGAAGTCGTAGTCGACCAGGTTGCCGAAATGCTGCTCCAGCAGGTTGACCACCGCGAACGCCAGGAACGACGGCACCAGCGCCGTCCCCTTCTTGAACACGTAGCCGCGGTCCAGGATGGTCCCGATGATCGAGGCGTACGTCGACGGCCGCCCGATCTCCCGGTCCTCCAGCTCCTTGACCAGCGACGCCTCGGTGTAGCGCGCGGGCGGCTTGGTCGAGTGCCCGGCCACGTCGAGCCTGGTCACGCTGAGCCCGTCGCCCTCGGCCAGGTTCGGCAGGCGCTTCTCGGAGTCGTCGCGGTCGGTCGACGGGTCGTCGGCCCCTTCCACGTACGCCTTGAGGAACCCGTAGAACGTGATCGTCCGCCCGGACGCGCTGAACTCGACGTCCTCGCCGGACGACGACCTGCCGCCCACCTTCACGGTGACCGACTCGCCGACCGCGTCCTTCATCTGCGAGGCCACGGTGCGCTGCCAGATCAGCTCGTACAGCCGGAACTGGTCACCCGTCAGCCCGGTCTCGCCCGGCGTGCGGAACTCCTCGCCCGAGGGCCGGATCGCCTCGTGCGCCTCCTGGGCGCTCTTGACCTTGCTGCTGTAGACGCGGGGCTTGTCCGGGACGTATTCGCGGCCGTACAGCCTGATCGCCTGCGACCGCGCGGCCGCAACCGCCGTCTCCGACAACGTGATGCTGTCGGTACGCATGTAGGTGATGAAGCCGTTCTCGTAGAGCCGCTGGGCCACCTGCATCGTGTACTTCGCGGAGAACCCCAGCTTCCGGCTGGCCTCCTGCTGCAATGTGGTCGTCCGGAACGGCGCGTACGGCTTGCGCGTGTACGGTTTGCGCTCGACCGACTTGACCGCGAACGACGACCCCCGGAGCCGGCCCGCCAGCGCTCCCGCGGCCTCCTCGGACAGGTGCAGCACGCCTGCGGTCTTGAGCTGACCGGTGCTGGCGAAGTCGCGGCCCTGAGCCACCCGCTTGCCGTCGACCACCGTCAGCGTGGCCGTGAAGTCGCGCGGCCGCTCCTCGGACCTGCCGGTGTCGAACAGCGCCTGCAGGTCCCAGTAGTGGGCCGACGTGAACGCCATGCGCTCCCGCTCGCGCTCCACCACCAGCCGCGTCGCGACCGACTGGACCCGGCCGGCCGACAGGCGGGGCTTGACCTTCTTCCACAGCACGGGGCTGACCTCGTAGCCGTAGAGCCGGTCGAGGATGCGCCGGGTCTCCTGGGCGTCCACGAGGCGGAGGTTGAGGTCGCGCGGGTTGGCCACGGCGTCCTGGATGGCCTGCGGGGTGATCTCGTGGAACACCATGCGGTGCACGGGCACCTTGGGCTTGAGGACCTCGCGCAGGTGCCAGGCGATGGCCTCCCCCTCGCGGTCCTCGTCGGTGGCCAGGTAGAGCTCGTCAGCGTCCTTCAGCAGCTGCCGCAACTTGGCGACCTGCGACCGCTTGTCGGGGTTGACGACGTACAGCGGCTCGAAGTCGTGCTCGACATTCACACCGAGACGCGCCCATGGGGCGCCCTTGTACTTCTCGGGGATGTCATCGGCCCTCTCCGGCAAGTCCCGGATATGGCCGATGCTCGATTCGACGATGTAGCCGCGCCCGAGGTACCCGGCGATCGTCTTCGCCTTGGCCGGCGATTCGACGATCACCAGGCGTGTTCCGCCGGCGCTGCCGTTCTTGGCTGGCACGCTGCTTCCTACCTCGCTGTTCGCTTGCAAAATCCCCCTGCCGGGAGTCGGCACAGACTGAAAGGTAACCCGACTCGCGGAAATTTCCTTCCCCCCGGGCTACCCACAACCTTCCGGGTCCACCCACGAGCACGCAGAATAAGGCCCATCGAGCGGCATGGCGCCCTGACTCACCCTGGAGACTAATCGTTGTGCTCGACTACTCCTACATGGATATCTTCATTCCGCGCGACCTCACTCGCGAAGCAGCACGTCAGCTGCTGACCGAACACGCAGAGTACGGCCAGTGGGAGCTCGCGCGCGTCCGCGTCCACCCCGACGGCAGCCGTCACGTACGGCTACGCCGCAAGATCATTCGGGTACGCAGCACGCTCTGAGCCGACACGCTCCGAACGCGGACATGGCTTTGCCCGTCCCGGGCCGCGCCCCCGGAACGGGCAAAGCATCTATCGCCGACTGCTCACGGGCTGTGAGCAGTTGCCGTGTCTGTGTTCGTGCGCTCCGATTCCCGTGTTACGGCCGAACCAGAACTCAGCGGATTCCTTACTTACGGCCGAACCGGATCCGGCGGGCCGACGCGAACAGCGTCGCCGAGGCGGCGAACATGGCGCCGAGCACCAGCGCGAGCAGCGAGCTCGAGTTCATCCCGGTGACACCGGCCGGCTGCTCGGCGCTCATCAGGCCGACACCACCGACGGGCAGGCCGCGGGTGACCGAGGTCACGGCGCCGCCGGCCGGTGCGGAGCCGATCAGGTCGGTCGCGGGGCTGAGCGGGGAGGACGGGCGGCCGGCGGTGCGGCCACCGCGGTCGGCGCGGCCGGACATGGCGGTCTTGGCCGGCTTGGCCGGGGCCTGCGCCTGGGTGGGCAGGCCGGGCAGCTCGGGCAGCTCCGGCAGGCCGAACGTCTTGGCTGCGTCCTCGACCAGCGGCAGCGCGGTCGCGCCCGCGCCCTGGGCCTTCTCGGTGAGGCCGGACACGGCTTCGAGCTGGGTGACGCCGGTGAGGTCCTGGACCTGCTTGGTCACGCCGGAGACGTCCTGCACCTGCTTGGTGACGCCGGACATGCTCTCCAGCCGGCCGCCGGCGGCCTCCTGCAGCGCTCCGACGGCCGGAGCGTTCTGGAGGGCACCCAGGGCCGGGACGCCCTGCAGGCCCGCCAGGGCCGGTGCCGCGGGCAGCATGGGCAGCAGTCCGCCCTTGGCGGCCGCGACCTTCTCCCTGGCGTGGGCGAATCGGTGGTAGCCGTGCGGACGGTCGTAACCAGGCTTGCCGACGTGCGCCCCTCCGAGGCACCCGGCCGCGGCGTCGCCCAGGGCGGCCGCGGCGTTGCCGCAGACGTTGACCGGCGCGGCGATCGGCGCGACCGCCTGATTGCCCGACCCGACGCCCGCCTGGCCGGAGGTGTGGTTGCCGCCCCCGCGCGAGCCGCCGTTCTTGACCGACGCGCCGCCCTTGCAGCCCGCGAACGCGTGCCCCAGCGAGGCCGTCGCGTTCCCGCAGACATTGACCGGCGCGGCGATCGGCGCGACCGCCTGATTGCCCGACCCGACACCCGCCTGGCCGGAAGTGCGGTTGCCGCCGGCGCCGGAGTTGCGTACCGTGGCGCCGCCGTCGCATCCCGCGGAGGCGTTGCCGGTCGCGTTGCCGCAGACGTTGACCGGCAGGCTGACCGGGGCCACCACCTGGTTGCCGCTGCCCGCCCCGAAGCGTCCGTCGGTGTCGTTGCCCGTCGAGCCCGCGTGCACGTGGCGGCTCTGGTAGGCCCGCTTGCGGCCGTTGTCGACGGACGAGCCACCCTTGCAGCCGGAGAACGCCCGCCCGAACACGGCCACCGCGTTCCCGCAGATGTTGACCGGCGCGCTGACCGGCCGGACGGACTGGTTGCCGCCCAGGACGCTCCCGGCGCCCGAGGTGCGGTTGCCGCCGGCGCCCGCGCCGGTGTTGAAGACGTTCGCGCCGCCCTTGCAGCCGGCCGTGGCGTCGCCGAAGATCGCCACCGCGTTGCCACAGGTGTTCAGCGGGGCGGAGATGGGCGCGGTGTGCTGGTTGCCGCCGAGCACGCTCGCGTCGCCGGAAGTGCGGTTGCCGCCCTTGCCCTGGTTGCGAACCGTGGCGCCGCCCTTGCAGCCGGCGTCAGACTTGCCGAACACCGCGACCGCGCTGCCACAGGAGTTGACCGGGGCGCTGATCGGCGCGTTGATCTGGTTGCCGCCCCCTACGGAGGCGTTGCCCGAGGTCCTGTCGGAGATGCCGGTCCTGCCGTTGGTCACAACCTCGGCGCCGCCCTGCGAGGAGGCCTCCGCCGAGCCGGCCGTCGCGACGGAGTTGCCGCTGATGTCGATGGGCAGGGAGATCGGCAGGTCGACCTGGTTGCCGCCGCCGGAGGACGCGTTGCCCGAGGTGTCGGCGAGGGCGGTGCCGCTGCCGGCGAACGACATGACCGCCACTGCGAGAAGGGCGGCAGGAGTCGATGCCTTGGCCCACGTACGCATGATGAATGCTCCTAGTGGTTCTGGGGGGATACCTGAACGGATCGCGGGCAGCCCGAGGCCAGGTGAGGTTCACGCACAGCGGAGACCTCGGATTCGCGAACCGGTTGAACTGACGTGTCACCCGCCGGCGGAGGGGATCAGGCCACGCTCCGCCGCTGTTTCTGGGAATGACCGGTCGTCCCCCGAGAAGGGGAGGTGATGGACCGACCGGACTCCGGGCGGGGATCAGTCAGGAGAGAAAGAGGGATCGTCCGCCGCTGTGCGGACGACGGGGGGAAGCACGTACGCGATGGGAGCGCGCAGCACCTGCAGTCGCGGGTCGAAGACGGACCTCGCGATGTCCCCCGCAGCCGGCCCGAACGGGCCGCTGCCGCCGCCGTTGGGCACCAAGCCATTGGTGTCCAGGATCTTTCCGGCGGTGGACGGTGATGGCAGGCCAGGATCCCGCTGGCTGTTGAGCCCGTCGACCGTGCGCCCGGCCATGGCCTCGGCATTGTCCGACGCCGAGACGTGACCGGTGCCCACAAGGGCATGGGGCGCGTCCGCGTGGTTCGCGAACGCCTGAACGGAGTCGCCCAGTGCCTGGGCCTGAGTGGAGTCGGCCGCCGCCGCGACGGCGCCCGCGGAGGCTCCTGTCGCCGCGGTGGCGTCCGCGGCCGCCGGAGCAGCGGTGAGCATGCCGAACAGAACAGCGAGCAGCCACCCGGCGGCCACCAGGCCACCGATGGCGACTGCTCGCACGACGAACCGACGGGCACCGGCCGCGAACCGCGCCATCCGGTCAACCCGATCGGTGGTCTCGTTCTGTCCCGGGACGGTCACGGGCAGACGGCACGCGGCGAGGGACTTCGCCCTCGACTGCCGTACCGCCGCGCGTGCCACGTGACCTCCCGAAACTCCAGAACCGGCCCCACATCGTGGGACCGGTCCGTGGACTCACCCCTCAACGGTCCGTAACCGTAGCAGCACCCAAGGTTGCCGCAAGGCCTTTTCACGAGAGACCCACGAATTCGCCAAGCCCCCCATTCCCAAACCCACCCCAACCGCCCCAACCTTCCGGAGGCCGCACCACGGGACGCCCGTTAAGCGCCCTCACCCACCCCAATCCGGGCGTGCGGAGCCGTCTTCGAAGAAGGACCGGATTCTTGGTATGACGCACTCCGCAGAGTTTGCTAACCTTACTGAGCCGACGCGGGATGACGGTCTCGCGTGCAGGCACCAAGTCCGGGTGGCGGAATAGGCAGACGCGCTAGCTTGAGGTGCTAGTGCCCAGTGATGGGCATGGGGGTTCAAGTCCCCCCTCGGACACGCACTCTGGTACATGCTGGGCCTCGCTTCGACTGTGACAACCCTCTCCGAGGGGTCATAGACGAGGTTGAGGCCCATCTGCGTGTAGAGGTCGTTCCTGTCGGCCGGGTCGGCGCTTCCAAGGATCTTGGGCAGCTCCGCCATCTTCGGGATCATCTCCCTGATCTCCTTCTCTGTGATCTCACGCTTCCTGTTGATCGCCCGTAGCCGACCCTCGGCCTGCATCCGTTCGGCTCGGGTCTCCGCCATCCATCTGCCGACCTCTTGAGGATCGCCACCCGCGTCCAGGGTCGCCCGGTAGCGGGTCATCCGCTTGTCGCAGTCGTCGATCGTCTTCCGGGCACTCTCGACGGCGGCGAGATCCATCTCGTTGTTCTGAGCATCCAGCAGAGCTTGGATGGTCTGTTCCAGCGCGGCCGGAGCGAAGATCTGGCCGATCCACGGGTCCAGCTCGGCGAGGATGTGGTCCTCGCGGACGTAGACGGTGCGGGGATGCTCGATCTTGTTGGCGAGCGCGTATTCGGTGGGGAACTTGCATCGGTAGTGGGTGCGGTCGTTGTTCCAGGTGCCTTCCATCCGGCGGGTGCACACACCGCAGTGCAGCAGGCCACGAAGGACATACGAGCGTCGAGTGCTGCGCGGCTTGCGCTGGGCCGCTGGCCGACCGTTGGCGGACAGCAATGCCTGTGCCTTCTCGAAAATCTCCGTGTCGATGATCGGCTCGTGAACGACCGTGTCCGACCACACCCACTGGTTGCTGCCGCGCCTGCTCAAGGGCGGAACGCGCCGGCCGATGTTCCTCACCGATCGGCGTGCGTCGGCCCGTACTCCCACCCGTGACGTCTGTCCGGTCACCGGCCGTGCCCGGCTGTCGTATCGGCGGGCCGCCATGCTGGCCCTAATGATCATTGCCCTGGGTTGGCCCTAAGTCCGATGACCATGTCCGAATATGGCCGGTCCCTTGCTGGGAGGTGGCCTACGCTGCCCGACATGGCCTCTGAACGGAACCGCGAGCTGGTGAAGCGGGCATGGCGATCATTCTCGACCCGGGACAAGGACTTGATCGCAAGCTTCTTCACTCAGGACGCGGAATGGCTGGCCCCGCCCGGCAACGCGACCGCCGTAGCGCTCGGCGCGACGCACCATATGGTGGGCAGGGACGCCATCGTCCACTTTCTCACCATCGACTTCCCGCGCATGTTCGTCGCCGATGTGGTGGTAGATTTCCGCGGGTTTCACGCCGACGGCGATGTGGTCGTGGTGGAGGAAACCATGCAGGCCACGCTGGCAGGCGGCAACGCCTACCGCAACGACTACTGCTTCATCTTCCAACTGCGGGACGGATTGATCCACCGGGTGCGCGAGTACATGGACACCGCCAAGGGGCATCACATGGTGTTCGGGGACGCGTGCTGCAAGAGAACCGACGATCAGTAAGCCTTGTTCATCCAGAGTAGCGGCCTCGGCATGGGCGCTCGCCTATCCATGCCCGTGTCTGTGTCCGGCGCCCATCAGACGGTCCCGGCGCGTTCGGGGACAGGACTTCGGTGTGCTGGGTATGGGCGAGCGCCACATCGAGCAGCATCCGCACGTGCGGGTCCTCCAGGCGTTAGTAGGCCATCCGGCCGGAACGGCGGACGGCGACGATCCGGTGCGCGCGCAGCAGACGCAACGTGTGCGAGGCGGCCGATTCGCGTCATACTCGCGGCAACCGCTCTAATAGGGCCGACATGTCATACTTGCGCCCCGAATGAACGGTCTCGATGGTGGGATCGACGGAGAGGGGTCGTGTGGAGCTGCGCGACATTGAGATCTTTCTGACCCTTGCCGAGGAGCTGCACTTCGGCCGCGCGGCGGAGCGGCTGCACGTCTCCGTGGCGGCGGTCAGCAAGGCGCTCAAGAAGCAGGAACGGGTCATCGGCGTCGAGCTCTTCGCCCGGGACAGCCGCAATGTACGGCTCACACCGGTGGGTGAGCAGCTCCGCGACGACCTGCGCCAGCTGCATCAGGGGTTGACGCAGAGCCTGGAGCGGGCCCGGCTGGCGGCCAGGGGCAAGACCGGCACGCTCCGGGTCAGCCTGTTTCCCGTCAACGTCCAGGAGCTGCGCCGGTACTGGGAGACCTTCCGCTCCCGCCACCCACAGTGGGAGCTGCGCCTGCGGATGTCGGGTTATGCGGATCCGTTCGCCCAGCTGCGTAATGGGGAGGCCGACATCCTGGTCACCTGGCTACCCGTGGAGGAGCCCGACCTGACCGTGGGTCCCCTGCTCTTCGCCGAGCCGAGGGTGCTGGCCTTGGCTGCAGACAACGCTCTTGCCAAGCGGTCCACGGCCTCCCTGGAGGCGGTCAGCGACTATCAGCATGTCGTTATCGAGCCGGTGCCTGGTTACTGGTTCGACGGCTACATTCCGGAGCTCACTCCGAAGGGCCGGTCGATCGACCGGACGGAGCTCGTGGGCACCATCGAGGACATCTTCCTGCATACGGCCATGGGGAATGCGGTCTCCCTCTTCCCGGTCCACGTGACCTGGTACTTCCCCCGCCCCTCCATCGTCTATCTGCCTGTCACGGACATGGAGGCGCTGCCGTACGGGATGGTGTGGCGCAGCGACGCGGAGAACGACCTCATCCGCGCCTTCGCCCGCGTGGTGCGCGACCTGGGACCGCTGACCGGCTGAGACCGTCAACCATGGGTTAACGACCGTTGCGATAGTCGCCGTTGATCCGCAGCACTGCCCGGCGTGATGCTTGATCCATCCAAAGAGCACGCCCGTCGGGAGGTGAATGGGGATATGTCCTTTGCTGGTGCTGGGACGTGAACATCGTCTCTTCCGCAGTATCCCTGACCGTCGCCGACCCGGCCGCTTCCAGCCGGTTCTTCACCAGCCATCTCGGCTTCCGCGAAATCCTGGTCGGCGAGGAGTTCATCGCGCTGGGCCGTGACGATGGGGCCTTCGATCTGGTCCTGGTGGAGCGCGACCTTGAGCGGTGGCAACCGGGACAGGAACTGGCAGAGGTGATCGTGGTGTTCGCGGTCACCGGCCTCGCCGCCGAGTACGAACGGCTACGCAGTGAAGGCGCCACCATCACCATCCCGCTCCGGCGGGAGCCATGGGGTGAGCTGCTGATGCAGCTCACCGACCCCAACGGCGTGGAGATCCAGCTCACCGAGTGGATCTCCCCGATTACGGGCTGACCCCGGACCGGCCGACCTGGTCATGTCGTTCACCGTCACCGGCATCATCACCGACTATGCGTGTCGTGTCAGGGACTGTGTCAGCGGCCGCGTCAGGACGGCGACGGTCCGGTATCAGGGCAGCCAGCGATGGTGGATGCCATGAACGGTTCAGCGATCACGGCCTCGAAGCTGGGTGCGAGCTTCTCGGGCGAGCCGACCTGAGCAATCCAGGTGCCTCGGGCATCAGCAGGACCGCATCCACCATCGGTTCGTTGAAGTGAATATTTCATTGGTTAAAAGGAGCATGCAATCATGTCCGTCACCCTTAATGAGCAGGACAAGCTCACCCTGCGCACCGCCGCGTGGGGCGCCGTCTCGCTGATGTCCGCCGCCGGTGCCGCCGGCTCGGCCCACAAGGTCGCCACCGAAGGCTCCATCGCCCTGACCTCCGCGACCGGCCTGGTCGGGCACGTGCTCGCCAAGGCCCCCAAGGGCCTGAACGGCAAGTCCACCGCCGCACTCGCCGACCAGGTGCTCCCGGCCCTGACCGCGGCCATGAGCCTGCTCAACGAGCAGGTTCCGGCAGAGGCCGACAACTTCCGCCGCACCATCATCGTCGCCGTCGAAGCAGCCACCCGGCCGCAGAAGGGCGAGCCCAGCCCCACCATGGCCGAGATGGCCCGCAAGATCACCAAGGCCCTCCACGTCGCTTCGACCAAGCCAGGGGTGGCCACCCCGGACAGCAGCGTGGCCGTGCCGCCAGCCGCTCCCGGGCCGGATCGCCCAGAGTTGCAGAAGCTCATCCAGGAGATGGTCGATTCCGGTTTCGTCGGGGTGACGCTGCGCGTGCACGATGAGCAAGGCGAGTGGGTCGGCACCGCCGGGGTGCGCGAGCTGGGCGACACCGCCAAGCCGCCGGCGAACGGGCACTTCCGGATCGGCAGCAACACCAAGACCTTCACCGCGACCGTGGTGCTGCAGCTGGTGGCCGAGGGCAAGATCGGACTGGACACTCCGGTGGATGACTACCTGCCCGAGTTCGGGCTGGACCGGCGGATCACCGTGCGGATGCTGCTGCAGCACACCAGCGGGGTGTTCAACTTCACCGGCGATTACTACCCCGAGTACGTGCCGGGGATCGTCTACCAGGGCCGGGAGTGGGTGGAGGACCGGTTCAAGACGTACCGTCCCGAAGAGCTGGTCCGGCTGGCGCTGTCCAAGCCGGCGCGGTTTGAGCCGGGGACCGACTGGAGCTACTCCAACACCAACTACGTGCTGGCCCGGCTGCTGGTCGAGAAGATCACCGGCCGCTCGCTCGGCGAGGAGATGCAGCGGCTGATCCTGGGGCCGCTCGGGCTGTCGGGCACGGTGGCGCCTGACACCTCGACGGACGTTCCCGCGCCGCACGCCCACGCCTACTACCGGTATGAGGAGGACGGCCAGGAGAAGGTGGTCGACGTCACCCGCCAGAACCCGTCCTGGATCTCCACCGGCGGCGACATGATCTCCACCACCCAGGACCTGCACACGTTCATCTCCGCGCTGGTGCGCGGCAGGCTGCTGCCGGCCGAGCTGCTGGCCGAGATGTGCACGCCGGAGCCGAAGGCCGGCTACGGCCTGGGGGTGTTCGTGCAGGACACGCAGGCCGGCGGCACCGTCATCACCCACAACGGCGGCATCACCGGCCACGCGGGGCTGATGTACAGCACGCCCGACGGCGGCAAGACCCTGACCGCCTCGCTGAACTACGTGGACGACGCCGCACTGTCCATGGGAGAGGCGTTCCAGAAGGCGACGCAGAGCCTCGTCGAGGAGGTGTTCGGCGGCGGGCAGGCCGGGTCGGCTCTGTAGATCCGGCCCAGTAGTCAGGGCTGAGCACCGTGGACCTGTACGGGCCAAGCCGGCTCGCTCGCCCTGGCCGACGCCCGCCGGCGCGGGCGACCAGGTTCGCCCGGACTACACGCTGCGGCTGGTCGACCGACTCATCGCCGCTGACAAGGATGTCGAGCTGATCGTCGTAGCCGGCCGGGCACCAACTCATCGACTGTCCGCATGACGTCCGCAAGCGCGCCTGGACTTCCTGATAGGCGAGCTGATGGGCACGCATTCGCCCGCCCTCCATCCGGGCCCCATCCTCATCGATCCCGAATTGCTCGGCGAGCTGTTCGCCTGAGCGCGACACCGAAAGACAGGAATCATGAAAACCCAATCCCCACCAGAGATCAGGCAGACCAAGGTCTTGCGGCGCGTGGCGGTCACGGCGCTGGCGGCCGCGCTGCTGGCCGGGACGGCCACCCCCGCCATGGGCACCGTGGACCGCAGCGTGACCGTGCTGAAGGCCGCTGCCCGGCAGGACCGTCCGGAGCTGCAGAAGGCCACGCAGGCGTTCGTCGATGCCGGTTTCGCCGGGGTGCAGGTGCGCGTGCACGATGAGCAGGGCGAGTGGGTCGGCAGCGCCGGGGTGCGCAAGCTGGGCCAGAGCGCGAAGCCGCCGACGAACGGGTCGTTCTGGGCGGGCAGCATCAGCAAGACCGTCACCGCGACCGTGGTGCTGCAGCTGGCGGCCGAGGGCAAGATCGGGCTGGACGCGCCGGTGGCCGGCTACCTGCCCGAGTTCGGGCTGGACCGGCGGATCACGGTGCGGATGCTGCTGCAGCACACCAGCGGGTTGTTCAACTACACCGGTGACTTCGACTCCAACGGGAAGTGGGAGCCGGGGATCTCCGCCGCGGGCAGGGATTGGCTGGACAACCGGTTCCGCAGCTACCGGCCCGAAGAGCTGGTACGGCTGGCGTTGTCCAAGCCGGCGCGGTTCGCGCCGGGGATGGACCAGAATTACACCAACACCAACTACACGCTGGCTCTGCTGCTGATCGAGAAGGTCACCGGCCGCTCGTACGCCGAGGAGATGCAGCGGCGGATCCTGCGGCCGCTCAAGATGCGGGGCACCATGGTGGCGGGCAACCGGACACAGCTGCCCGGGCCGCACGCCCACGGCTACTACCGGTATGAGGACGCCGGCCGGCAGAAGGTGGTCGACATCTCGCGCCAGAACCTGTCCCTGCTGGCCGGCGCCGGTGACCTGATCTCGACCACCCAGGATCTGCACACGTTCAT
The DNA here is from genome assembly GCF_044465905.1 of Nonomuraea sp. NPDC049480. Taxonomy (NCBI): domain Bacteria; kingdom Bacillati; phylum Actinomycetota; class Actinomycetes; order Streptosporangiales; family Streptosporangiaceae; genus Nonomuraea; species Nonomuraea sp. NPDC049480. The sequence goes on along the minus strand of NZ_JBITMD010000010.1, from coordinate 31,016 downwards.
CTCCGCGCTGAACGGCGGCAAGCTCCTGCCGGCCAAGCTGCTGGCCGAGATGCGCGAGCCGCACCCGAAGATGGGCTACGGCCTCGGGCTGTTCGTGCAGGACCTGGGCCCGGACTGCGGCACCGTCTTCCAGCACAACGGCAGCCCCCCGCACGGCTACGGGGCGTTCATGTACAGCTCACCCGACGGCAGCAAGACCCTGACCGCCTCGGTGACCTGGGTGGACGAGGCCACAAGGGGCCCGGCAAAGGACTACAAGAAGCTGGTGGACAGTCTCGTCCAGGAGGTGTTCTGCGGCGGGCAGACCGCGGATTGACGAGGCCAAGCCGACTCCGCCGGCTCAGTCGACGGGCCGGACACCTTGGACCCGGACGCCTTGGCTTGTCGGTAAGGTTCGGCGCCGCGCTCATACCGGCCGCCCGGCGGCGAGCGCTGTACCGGTCCGAGTGATGTACCGGATAACGTGCCGGAGTCGCGCACCTGCCCGGCGAAGGGTTCTCCTGGTCGCCGAGCCGCCATGATCGCTCATGTACGTGATAACAGGCCCTTATCACGTACATGGCATGTCGCGCAGGAGAGAACGATGGCGGAGGGCGTCCTCGTAGGGGATCCCTTCCTGGGCCCCCGCCGAAAGCCGCGAGAGATGACCGGTGCCCGGCGTTGGCAGTCGCCTGGTTCTGCTGCCATTGCTCCATGACCTGTCCGAGGCTCGCGTTCACGAGGAGCAGGAACTCGGCGGCGACGCCGAAGCGGGCGCCGGCCGGGGTCGCGGCCCGAGGACCTCCGCCGCGCGCTGCGATGTGGCGGCCAGGGTCTCGTTCATCTGCAGAGCCGCGAGGGCGGACCGGACCCAGACGCCGTGAGTGTCCGCGCCGCCTGGTGCGCAGCTGTGAAAGCCGGTCAACGTGCCTGACGTGCCGGACAAAATTATCCCGTCTTGACCTGCGGAAAGAGGTCAACAACCCAAGATAACCATCGCACTCCGCTGACCGGCTCTGACGTGCCCGGCGCCGGTGTAGGATCCGCGTTCCGCTGTCGAAATCCGCACCTCCGTATCAGCTGGTCAGACGTACCTGGAGACCGAACTGGCCCTGGGCCAACACGCCGCTCTCATTCCCCAGGCACGGGCCCTGACCCGCGCCCAGCCCTGCAACGAAGGTGCCACCGCTGTGCTGATGCGCGCCTGCGGCCGCGCCGGCCAGCCACACGAGGCAGTGGCCGCCTACGATCGGCTCGCCGAGGAAATCGGCGTCCACCCCGGCAACGAACTGACCCGCCTATACCGGCAGATCCGCGACCGCGACCTCGCCCTCGACATCCCCCCGCCCCCACCCACTGGAGCCCTCATGACCTCGCACTCCACCGCCCCGGACGAGCCGACCGCCGGCACCAGCCCCGGATCTCCGGCAGCGGACAATGTGTGCGCTTTCCCCCAGGTCACCCCATCCCACCCTGATACCGATACCGAGCAGGTCCCCGATGGCGCCGCCCGGCCATCCCCAGCCGGGCCGGACCCGCAACAGATCGGCACGCAATGGATCTTTCACGGCGAAAGTCCGAAGGTCACCTACCACCACGCCGAGCGTGACATGCACATCTACAACGCCGATATCGATACCTGAGCCCCCGGGGCGGACACCTGCCCGGTCTAAGATCCTATGCGGGCCGACGCCGACGGCATCGAGGCGATTCGGCCGCCCGGGATGGCCTACTTCGCCACCTTGGACAGACGTCCAAAATGGCCGACAACTGAGCTGCTCGACCGGCCGTGCGAACGCTAGGATCTGCGTGGTTCACGGTGCACTCCTGAGGGCGGTTGTGGTGGCGTTCAAGCGAGTCGGGGTGGAGAAGGCGTCTTATGAGACACCGGAGGCGCTCTACCGTGATCTTCCGCGGACCCCGGAAGCCGTCCCAGGCCTACTGACTCACCAAGGCGACCTGCTGCGCTGGTATGCCGATCCCAAGCATCTCGGCGCGCGGGACATCGCCTTAGAGCTGCCGACCGGAACGGGCAAGACCATCCCAGCGCTGGTGATCAGTGAGTGGTGGCGGCAGACGAAGGGCGTACGTGTCGCCTACGCCTGCCCGACCGACCAACTTGCCCGCCAAGTCGCCGCGACCGCAGCCCGGGAAGGAGTCCCGGCGGTGGTCCTCACTGGCGACCACAGGAAGTGGCTGCTGGCCGATCGGATCCGCTATGACGCCGGCGAGGCCATCGCCATCACCACCTACAGCACCATCTTCAACAGCTCGCCCAAGCTTGACCCGCACCCGGACCTGCTGGTCTTCGACGACGCCCACAACGGCGAGCAGTACGTGGCCGAGCAGTACTGTGTGAAGGTCAGCCGGACCGGTGACGAGTTCTCTGACACCGAGCTGTTCGACGAACTCCTCGACATCCTGGCGCCCGGACTGAACGAGCTGTCGCTGCGGCGGCTGCGGAAGGCCGACGCCGAGGCTGGTACCCGCGAGAGCGTCGAACTGGTGATCCCGGCCCAGCACGATGGGATGGCCGAGCGGCTCGCCGCCGTTCTGTCCGGCTTGAGCCGGCCCTGGATGTTCCGCTACGCGATGATCAGCAAGGTGCTGGCGTCCTGCCTCGTCTACCTCACTCACTCCAGCATCCAGATCCGGCCGCTTGTCCCTCCCACGCAGGAAAACCGGGCCTTCACCGACGCCCGCCAGCGCATCTACCTGTCGGCGACGCTCGGCGACGCCGGTGACCTGGAGCGGTCCTTCGGCCGTTCCGGAATCGTGCGCATCGCGCTGCCCGAGCCCCGCTCCGGCCAGCGGTTCCTGGTGTTTCCCGATCTCGTCTCCCAAGACGATGCCGACGCCCTGACCGAGGAGATCACCCGGCGGGCGGGCAAAGCCCTGGTCCTGGCTCCGGACGCGGCGACTGCGCTGGCCACCGCAGATGCCATTGCCCAGCCCGGCTGGCCCGTGCTCACCAAGGATGATGTGAAGAACGGCATGGAGGCGTTCTCCGCGCTCCCCCGCGGGGTGTGCGCGCTGGCCAGCCGCTACGACGGCCTCGACCTGCCGCACGAGGCGTGCAGGCTCGTCGTCATCGAGAGTGTCCCCGACCGCGACAACCTCCAGGAGCGGTTCCTATCCGTCCAGGTCCGCGCCGGCGCCGCCCTCAACGAGCGTGTCCGCACCCGCGTGGTTCAGGGGCTGGGCCGCTGCACCCGCGCCGCGAACGACTGGGCGCTCGTCATCGTCCGCGGCCAGGAGCTGACCCGCTACCTGCTCCGCCCGGAGATCCAGTCGGCCCTGTCACCCGACCTGCAGGCCGAGATCCGGTTCGGGATGGAAAACAGCAGACAGACCACTACCGGCGACGTCCTGGAGAACGTCCAGGCGTTCCTCGACCAGGAGACCTCTCCCGTCTGGCGCGAGCAGGCCGTCCCGACCCTCAATACACTCCGTGCCTCCTTCCAGCGCACGCCCCCGGCCGGGAGCGAGGCCCTGGCCGCCTCAGCGGCCGCCGAGATCGAGGCGTGCGCCCTGGCTGGGCACAGCAAATGGTCCGAGGCCAGCTCGCAGGCCAACCGGGTCGCGAACCTGCTGTCCCAGGGCGGCGACGCCACCGTCGGCTACCGGGCGTTCTGGATCCTGCTCGCCGGGATGTGGGCCTACCGGGCTGCGGCCGAAGGTAACCAGTCACTGCTGGCCACCGGCCACCAGTTGGTGTTCAACGCTGACCGCACCGCACCGGGCGCCTGGGTTCGGGCCCTGCCGTCTCTGCCCGACGCGCCCCCGACCGACATGCCGCCCCAGGACGACGTCGCCGTCGCCGCCGCAGCCGGCCAGATCCTCAACCAACCGCCCGGAAAGCTCGGCAAGCGGCTCAACACCATGGTCGCCGGCCTCGCCGAGGTCTCCCACGAGCGGTACGAGCCCGCGCTGACCGAGCTCGGGTTCTTCCTCGGCGCCGAGGCCAGCAAGCCCCAGGGCAGCGGCCGCTCGGACTCCAACTGGTGCTGGGGCAACCACATGTGGTTCGCGCTCGAGGCCAAGAGCGAGCACAAAAAGCCCGAAGGCATGGTGCCGCACAACGACATCCGCCAGGTCAACGACCAGCTCAAGCTGCTGGCTGCCGACCGCGACCACAACGGCATCCCGGCCGGCAGCATCACCGCGATCATCTCACCGAGACTGGCCGTCGACCCGACCGGCGCAATCGGCGCTGCCGAGCACTCCCACCTCGTCCACCCCGACACCATCCTCGCCCTCGCCCGCGAGGTCGACCACGCCTGGACCGACCTCATCGGCAAACGAACCGGCCAGGACGCGACCCGATTCCCGCAGCTCGTCGCCACCGTCTTCGCCCAGCACGGCATCCTCCCCAGCCAAATCCGCGACCGCCTCACCGAACACCCCGTCACCAATTTGGGGACACCCGCCTGATGCGCCGCGCCCGCGTCCGCTCCAAGGGCGGGCGCCATCGAGTACGTGCCCTGGGCGACGGCCACCGCCCGGCTGCTGCCCCGGCTGCTCAGGGCCGCGCCCGCCTGTCTACCGGCGAGCCGCCGAACTGTTCGAGACCCTCACCCGGCCGCTGGCCCACCGCGGCATCATCGACCCGGCCGAGCTCGAAGCGCGCGGTGGGTGGACGCTGCATCAGCTGCGCCACTCGGCACTGACTCACGAAGCCGAGGATGGCACCAACACCCCCACCCTGCTCGCTCGGTCCCGGCACGCCTCCGTACGCTCCCTGGAGCGCTACGCCCGGCCCAGCGTCGACGCCGTGGCCGCCCACGTCGCCGGCCGCGACCCTCTTCAACGCCGAAAGTAAGGCACCACATGAGCTCCCGACGCGAACTGCTCAGCCCAGCAACGCGCATCGCCCTGCGCGAACTGGTCACGAACATTCCGGTACGTCAGATCAACAACCTGTGGCAAGCCGAAGGATTCGCGCCCGACTTGGTTGATCCAGGATGAGTAGGTCGGGGTGAAGTGCAGGGTGAACCGGGGATGGGCCACGATCCACCGCTGGACGATCGGGGCCTTGTGGGCTGCCAGGTTGTCGCAGATGACGTGGACGTCCAGGACGGCGGCGTCGATGTCGGCGAGGAAGTCGCGGAAGTCGGTGGCGGTGTGCTGGGCGGTGACCTTGCCGAGCACTTCGCCTGTGGCGATGTTAAGCGCGGCGAAGAGGTCGACGGTGCCGTGCCGGACGTAGTCGAAGCTACGCCGCTCGGGGGTTCCGGGCAGCATCGGCAGGACGGGTGCGGTTCGCTCCAACGCCTGGATCTGGGGTTTCTCATCCACGCTGAACACCACCGCGTTGACGGGTGGTGCCAAGTAGAGGCCGACAACGTCGCGGATCTTGTCGATCAGGAAGGGATCGGGGGAGATCTTGAACGTCTCGGTCTTCCAGGGTTGTAGGCCAAACGCCTTCCAGATCCGGCCGACGCTCGTGGCGGAGATCCCCACCTGGGAGGCGAGTTGCCGCTTGGACCAGTGGGTCTCTCCCTCTGGGATGGTCTCCAGCGTTGTGACGACCACGGCCTCGACCCGAGCATCGGTGATGGTTCGCGGGACACCGGGCCGGGGCTCATCACCCAGCCCGTCCAGTCGTGCGGCCAGGAACCTGGCCCGCCATTTGGTGACCGTGCCGCGGGCAATCCCCATGCGCTCGGCGACGGCGAGGTTGGAGTCGCCCCGTGCACACTCCAGAATGATCCGCGCCCGTAAGGCCCAAGCCCTGTGCCGTTGTCCGCCGAGCTGCCCATCCCTGCAAGGTCACCTGTTCGTCTTCGGTCAGAACCAACGGCGGCAGTCTGCTGGATCTGCTGACCAAGGCGACCGGACGCTCCGACCTGCTCACCCCAGGCGGGAACTGCGAGCTCGTAAGTCGGTGAGTCTGGCCTGGTCGTCAGAGGTGAGCCGGTCGGGGTGGCTGGTGATCCACCGGGTGACCGCCTGGTACCCCGTGGGCTGGTTGAGCGTCTGCGATCCCTCCAGGGTGATGAGTGACCCACGCTGGACGCCGCCGGCGAGGGCTGCTTGCTGGCTTAGTTGCGATCCCTCCAGGGGTGATGAGTGACCCCCCAAGGTAAAGCCACAGGTCAGGCACTGTGCACAACCTACAGATAACGCCATTTTGCAGCAGTCCACCAGTCGTGCAGAAGCGCACGTCAGGAGATTGATCGATCCCTCAATCGCGAAGGAGTTCACGACGCTCTGCTTCCTGCACCGTAGCAACAGCCGCCGTCATGGCATGATCGAGAGACGTACCTCTTGGTGACTCACCGAGTCATACGACAGCGGAATGATCATGCTCCGCGAGCCTTCCCTCGAGACCTATCCGCTTGATCCAGCGACCCCATCGAGCACTCCGCGCGAACTGCTCAGCGATGACCCTGCCCGATGGAAGAGCCCCATCGGGCAGGCGATGCGCCAAGGCCCACTGCCAGGCCGTTCGAAGTAGGTCTTCCGCTCCGCAGCCATCATGATCCGGCGACCCTGAGGAATCGTGGTCATCGTCATGAACCGGTTCGTTCGTCTCCGTCGTATCGACCTGCTCAGCAGCAGGTCCCTCGGCAGAAGCTCGGCGAATTTGAGACATCAAGAGCTCGTAGCTGCCGATCAAGGCGGCACTCGGCCACGCCGCGATGATGCGCCCGATCAGGCTGGGCTCGGCGACGGCGATGTTGGCTCCGAGGCTGGCAAGGCTGCCGACCACGAGCAGGGTCCAGGCCAGCAGGCCGCCGCGGGAGCCGTACCGGTTGGCCAGCAGGATGGACATCGAGGCGACGACGATCGTGCCGTCGACGGCGAGCGGGATCAGTACCGCCGCCAAGTGGTCTTCTCCATGACGCAGGCAGAGTTCATGCATGTGGCGGAAGGAGACGACCGCCGCGATCACGGCCAATAGCGTGACGCCCGCGATGGTCGTACGCTGGATGCTACGCACCACACGAATATCGGAATCCACCGCTCAGCCCTCCCCACCAGGAAGAACGAGTCGGGCGGAGGCCGTGAACGGCATGTACGTATCGAGTGTGTCCCCCTCGGACACATTTTGGTGCATGATCGTCCAAGCTCTGCTTGGGCGATCACTGTTTTGTCGCCAGGATCGTAGGTCAGGCGAAGGCCCAGTCGGCCATACGCCTCAGCCTTGTCTTGAGGATCTGCGCTACGAAGCACCTTCCTCGTGTCGCCGAGCATCCGGATCATGGTGGCGATCGCCTTCTCTGTGAGTCGTCTTGGCATGCTGCCGATCACCTGGTCCAAGCGCATCTGTCTCGACCTTTCGCTTGACCTCTGTCTCGGCGATCCACCCGGCCACGACCGCGGTATCGCTTCCCGCGTCCACCCGTGCCCGGTACGACCCGAGATCGTTTCATTCGAGACATAGCCAGCGATCTCCAGACTGGCCAAGGCCATGTCTAACCTCGTGCGTACGGTCAGCGAGCTGTGCATGGAGCGTAGCTACAGATCATCGTCAGCCGAGGTCTGGCATCGCCGCCCGCTCGATGATCACGATCGGGATCTGTCTTGACGTCGCTCGCTGGTAGCCGGTGTAGCGCGGCCATATGCCGGTCATCGTCTCCCACAGGCGGAGCCGCTCGTGCTCGGCCGCCAGGCGGGCCACCGCATCGAAGACCTCGGCCCCGACCTGTACCTTGACCTGTGGCTGAGCGAGCAGGTTGTGGAACCAGAGCGGATGGTCGGCGGCGCCGCCGTTGGAGGCGACGATGAGGTAGCGGTCGCCGTCGCGGCCGTAGATGAGGGCGGTGCGCCGGGGGAGTCCTGAGCGGCGGCCGATCGTCGTGATCAGCAGCGTGGGGGCGCCGTGAAAGAGGTGGCCGCGAGTGCCGCCGGACTCGGCGTAGCTCTTGACGTGCCTGGCCACCCACCCGGTCGGGCTGTCGATCGGCTCTTGGCTCATCGGGCCGCTCCGCCCACGTGGCGGTCGGCCCACTCGCGTGCCTGGGCGAACCAGCGGGGCGCGGTGCGGTGGCCGTTGAGCACGTGCCCGGTGCCGGGGACCACGACGGTCTCCAGCTTGGCGCGGGGACTGTAGAAGGGGGCCTCCTGGGCGTGCAGCGCGGCGGAGGAGGAGCGGGCTCCGGCCAGCAGCTTGTCGTGCTCGCCGTTGACGATCAGTACGGGGGCCTGGATGCGCTTGTTGATCGAGGGCGGGGTGTAGGAATCGCCGGGCGGGAAGACGTCCGTCGTCTTGGTGGCCTCGTCGGCGGCGATGACCTTGGAGTCGGCGGCGGGCCCGTGGTAGAACCAGGTGGCTCGCAGGCCGGGCCGGGTGGTGAGGTAGCCGTCGTCGAGCCCGTGCCCGGCGAAGAGGGGGTCGTCGGCGGCACGGTGGATGCCCGCGCTCACCTGCTCGAAAGCGGCCTCGTTCGGCACGCTCGACTCGCCTGTCAGGATGACGCCGCCCACCTCCGCTGGATGCGCGGCGGCCACAGTGCGGGCGAGGGTCGAGCCCAGCGAGTGGCCGACCAGCACGACCTTGGCGAACCGGCCCCCGCCTAGACGGCCCTCGCGCAACTGCCGGATGAGCCGGCGGATGACGATCTGGTGGGTGTCCTGCCCGAAGCGGGCGCTCGGCGGGTAGGAGCTCGCCCCGGTACCGAGACGGTCAATGGCCAGCGTGGCGTACCCGGCGGCGGTCATCGTCTCCACGTAGGAGGGGCGCTGCCGATCGCCGCGCATCCGCCAGTAGGCCTGGCCATAGAAGCCGCCGGGAATGAGCAGCTGAACGGTGGCGGCATGACCGCGCGGCAGGCACAGAGTGCCGGCGACGCGCTGGTCGGCGGGTCCGCTGGAGGTCATCGCCACCTTGGCGCTGACTGTCCGGCAGGCGGAGGCGGCGCTCGCCGCCACCGGGATCGAGGTTGCGGGGATCGAGACGAGCGCGAGAAGGGCGGCTGTCGTGATGCGCATGAGACTCCTTCGAGATACCCAAATTTGGTTAACCAAATTTGGGTATCGAACTATGGCTCATCCACCCTCGTACCGTCAAACCGGTCTCCGGTCGCTTAGGCCGGTTCCTCGCCGCGCTCCAGCCGCAGGATCAGGTCGCCGATCCACGCCGCCTCGCTCGCGGCCCGCGCCGCACGCAGGGCGACCAGCTCTGTCACGTTTCCCGAGCGCTTCCCCGCCTGTGCCGTGTCCATGATCTGCGCCCGCTCGTCCTCCAGAGCGCGCACCCGTTCCTTGAGCAACGCGATCACCTCCTCCTCGGGCAGCGCGGGCAGGAGCACGAGGGCTGCGTTGAGCAGTTCCGGACGCCGATCGGGAACGCGCAGGGCGCTTCTGAGTAGCCCGAGGAACTCCGCCTCACCCTTCTCATTGATGGCGTAATCGACGCGGCCCGGCCATTCGTGCACCTCGCTGGTGTCCAGCAGCCCTTCCTTGGCCAGCTGACGCAGCGCGTGGTAGATCGAGCCCGACCTGAGCCCTGCCCATTGCCCGGCCTCCCACGACTCCAGTTCGGCGTTCACCAGATAGCCGTGTGCCTGACCGTGCAGCCGCACCACGCCAAGGACCAGCAGTCGCGTCGCCGACATCGTCTCCCTCACTCACCGGGGCCCGGCACCCGCCAAAGCCCTGCCGCACAGGCTAGCTGTCGTGCCCGTGGAGGCGAGAAGGCGACGGGCGAGGCAGCCCATACCGCTACTTGTCGCCCGCGTCATCACCACAGCCGGCCTCACTTAAGGGGCGGTTCGCCGGAGCCATGGGAGCTCTGGGCCTTCCAAAAAGGACCTAAGCCGAAGTGGCGGCGGATGCGGAGACCCGGGATAGCCATGATGACGTGCGGAAACGGCGCTAGACCACGTCGAACTCGTTTCCCTCGGGATCCACCATCGCCACCGCATAGTGATCAACCCCGGGCTGCGACAGCACCCGCACAACGGACGCCCCCGCCTGGACAAGCCGCTCCACCTCGGCATCCACCCGCGCTTTCCGGGTCTCCAGCGGTACGTCCTCCCGCTTGCCGCCCACCTTCACATCCAGGTGGAACCGGTTCTTGACCACCTTGCCCTCAGGCACTTGCTGAAACCAGATCCTCGGCCCGTACCCCTCGGGATCGACGATGCTGTCGCTGCAGTCACCCTCGCCCAGCTCGTCCTCCGGCACTCCGAGACTGCGCCAGTAATCCCGCCACGTGTCGAATCCACCCGGCGGAGGCTCCACCGTGTACCGCAGCGCGCCCGCCCAGAACCGGGCCATCCGCTCGGGTGCCGCACAGTCAATGACCAGTTGATAAGAAACCACGGCAGCCATCCTGCCGGACCCATCCGACAGTTGTTGGCTCACGGTCCGGACGAGTCACGACCCGGACGCTCCTGAGCCGGTCAGTCGGTTGGCACCAGCACCTCGATCACCTGGCCGCAGCCGCGCACGCACCTGCGCCTTGCAGGCAGGCGCGCGGGCCGAGGAGTATTTGGGTTCACTGGGGGTGCCACACTGACAGAAACGGGCCGCGGGCTGAGGTAGTTGCTGGTCAGCGTCGACCGCAGCGATGTTCGCACGGTTGCGGAGTGCGCGAAGAGCGTTTCTGCGCCGAGGCGGATCATCACCATCATCTGCACGGTGGGCTCCCGGCGGCCGGTCGCAGGGAGCGTTCATTCCAACGTCTGTTCCAGCAGGCACTCGGCCAGGCGCCGGACGGCAGTGCGCAGTTCCTGCGGCGACAAGATCGTGAACGGGAAGCCGAGCCCGGCGAGCATGGTGGCCATGCCGTCCAGGGACTCGGCACGCGTCCGCAGCAGGACTCCGTCCGATGTTTCGGTGAGCGTGGCCATCGACGGCGGAATGCGGCGGGACGCCTCGGCGAGGGGAACGTGCAGAATAACCTCGACAATGTGCGCATACGGTACCTGGGCCAGCGACGCGGTGACCTGCCGCACCGGGTCGGACTCCGCGGGGATCTCATAGGAAGCCGTCCCCGGGACGACGGAGGAGATCCGGTCGACGCGGAAGGTGCGGATCTCGCCGGAACGGTGGTCGTGGCCGGTCACGTACCAGCGGCCGGAATGGAAGACCAGGCCGTGGCCGTCCAGTTCGCGTTCGGTCTGGGCGCCTTTCCAGGAGCAGTAGCGCAGTGTGACCCGGCGGCGGTCACGGATCGCGGCGGCCAGGGTCAGCACGGCCCGGCTCGCGGGCGTTGGCGCCGCCCGTTCGGCGAGGGTGAAGTCCAAGGTCTCCTCCAGTGCGCCGACCTGTTCTCGCAGCATGGTTGGCAGCACCCGCCGGATCTTGGCCAAGGCGGCTTCGGTGGCCTCGGCGGCAAGGCCTAGGCGGCGTCCGGCGAGCAGGCCGAGAACCACGGCGGTGGCCTCGTCGTCGGTGAGCATCAGCGGTGGCAGCTTGTAGCCGGGCATCAGCTGATAGCCGCCGTAGCGGCCGCGCTCGGCGGCGACCGGGATGCCCAGTTCGGCGAGTCGGGCGGCGTAGCGCCGGACGGTCCTCTCGTCCACACCGAGCCGCTGCGCCAGGTCCCGGCCGCCCAGCCCGTGGTGCGCCTGGAGCAGTTCGAGCATCGCCAGCATCCGAGTCGCCGGATATGACACAGGTCACCCACTTAATCCGGGCGGATTCTGTCCGCTATCGGCTTTAGCGTAGCGACATCGGCTCACTGGAAGGACGATGAGATGGCGAACTACGTGCTGGTTCCCGGCTTCTGGCTCGGCGCCTGGGCTTGGGACCAGGTGGCGCAGAAGCTGCGCGCCGCCGGACACCAGGTGCGGGCGGTCACTCTGACGGGGCTGGCGGAGAGGGCTGGGGAGCTGTCGCCGGAGGTCGGCGTGGAGACCCATGTCGTCGACATCCTCGCGGCGATGGACGGATTGGAGGAGGTTGTCCTGGTCGGGCACAGCGGGGCGAGTGTCCCGGTGACCGCGGTCGCCGACCGGCATCCCAAGCGGCTCAGCCGGGTCGTCTACGTCGACACCGCGCCGCTGCCGTCCGGCATGGCGGTGATCGACTTCAATGACGAGGACACTCAGAAGGCCTGGCGCGCTCAGGTGGGGGACGGTCATGCGCTCGAGGCGCCCTCCTTCGAGCAGGGGGAGGGGAAGTTCGCGGGACTGACCAAGGAGCATTGGGCGCAGATCCGCGCGAAGGCGACGCCGCAGCCGTGGGGCGCGGTCGCCCAGTCGGTTCGGCGGCCGCAGCAGATCCCGGCGACGCCGAAGACCATGGTCGCCTCGACGATGCCGGTGGCGGTGATCCGCGAGCTGATCGCTTCGGGGAACCCGGCGTTCGCCCCGCTCGGTACACCCGAATGGACCTTTGTCGAGCTGCCGACTGGCCACTGGCCGATGTTCTCGCGACCAGCGGATCTAGCCGCGTTGCTCTGACGATTTATGGCTGGGCCTGGTGCTCCTGCCGACGGAGAACGGGGCCTGCCTGGTCATCACACCAGCACCCGACGGTGATCACCGTCACGCGGTCCTAGGCGATCACGTCACCGTGTGGGTGATCGTGCCCCGGCATTTCAGTGGCGATGCCTTCCAGCCCGGTATTCACCGCGGTCAAGGGATTCCAGGTCGCGGAGTTGGTGCCGGTGCCGCCCGTGTGAGTGAACGCAGTACGCGCGATCCCGAGCGGCTGCCCGGTCGCCAGAGGTGGCGCGGCGCAACCCGTCTGCCCCGGGGTGAACATCCCGTTGCCCGTGGTGGCGGTCGCGGCACCCGAGCAGTTGCACACATCGGACCTGGGGACGGTCTCGAATGTCTCGAACGGCGCCGTTGCGGTGGTGAAGTCCGTGCTCGTCACCGTCACGGGCGCCGATGACGTCACCGACGGCGCCACCACACAAGCGTCCGCGTGTAAACAGATTGTTTAAAACATATAGTTGACATCGATTTGCTTCTTACGGCATCGTGGCTCGCATGTCCCCGCGTTCCGATCACCACCCCGACCCCTTCACGCGGCCGGATCCAGAACAAGCGCGCATGCAACGCGTCCACGCGTCCTTGTTCCGGATCGCCGAGCGGCATGCGGCCACCGATGAACAGCGCCGCCGGCAAGCTCATCCATCGGCCGTCGGACCGCACGAGGCCGTCAGGCTCGTGTCGTTCCTGCTCAGCGGTGCCGCAAAGCTGGATGACGGCGAGCCGGAGGTGGATCATGCTGACATCACCGCGGCGTTGAGCCTCGTCCCCCTGGTCCGCGGCGAACTGGACGCGCTGGAAGCCGGCCTCCTGCAGATGGCGCGAGGTCGAGGCATGACCTGGCAGGAGATCGCCTTCGGGCTTGGACTGGGCACCGCGCAGGCCGCCAGGCAGCGCTGCGAACGCCTCGCCGACCGCACTGATACCGGTTTGGAAGGCCCGGAGTAGGACGTCTTCAACCGCGGACGGGCGACAGACCTGCGGCGATGGTTGTCTGGGTTGGCAAGGCCGACATGGTGAGAGTCGGCGTCGAGTTGGCTGAGCACGGTGGGCCGATCCCAGTAGAAGCGTTCGCCGCTCATCAGGTCGTCCTGGAAACCGACGAAGATCGCAATGGGGACGTCGATCTGCCGACCGGTGGCCGTGATGCCGAGGAAGTCCCCGACGTGCCTGCCGCGGAACCTGGTCTCCGCCACGGCCGCGCCATCGGTGGTCCAGTGCAGCTCTTCCCGGCTGACTGTGACGTCGAAGGCGCTCCACCACATGCGGTAGTACTCCGCGGCGCCGTCATGTCCGTGATGGACGCGGCCCAGCGCGGTGTCGTGGAAGACGCACGCGGGTGACAGCGTCGCGAGGGTGGCCGCCAGGTCATGGGCGTTCTCGGCGGCCAGGTCACCGCCTGGATCACGCTGTACGGGCCGGAGGTGCCTCGACCTTCTCCACCTGCCACCCGCTCGCCCGTGCTGACCAGCTGATCGGTCCGCTCCGTGTCCAGCACGATGAAGGTCATTTCAGTGCGCCGTCACCAGCGAGATCTGTCCGCGCGGGCTCTTCCCCACCTCCATGCCGCTTTGGTGAGCCTTGGCGAACCCGTCGATCGAGGACACGGTGGCGTCGGGCTGGGTGAGCAACGCGTGAGCGTGCCGGACCTGTTCGGGGGTCATCGCGGGTGGACGGCCCAGGCGCTGACCGCGGGCGCGGGCAACGGCCAGGCCCTCGTGGGCAACCCTCCAAGATCAGCTCACGGATGAACTCGGCGAGGGCTGCGCAGATCGGCGACGATCGTAATGAGGTCCTGCAAGGAGCGAGCCGGTCGAGCGAGGAGACGACCAGGGTGTCGGGGCCGCAGGTAGTCCAGGGCCTTGGTGAGCTCTCCGGTGAGGACGGCGGGTTCGGCGCCAAGACGGTCGTCGGCGGTCGGCCGGACCACTTCGGAAGAGTTGAGAATCGAACGATTCTCAACTCCCGCAGACGTGTTGCGATGTCGCGTGCGCCATGATGGGGCGGTGGATTTTGAGTCGTATCGAGCCGAGTTGGTGGCGTACTGCTATCGGATGGCGGGCTCATTCCACGAGGCTGAGGACCATGTACAGGAGACGATGCTGCGGGCGTGGAAGGCCCGGAATCGGTACGACACCACCCGCGCGTCGTTGCGGACCTGGCTGTATCGGATCGCGACCAACGTCTGCCTGACCGCTCTGGAGGGCCGCGCGCGGCGGCCGTTGCCGTCCGGGCTGGGCGCGCCCAGCGATGATCCCGAGGCGCCGCTCGCACCGGCCTTCGACATTCCCTGGCTTCAGCCGTTTCCCGACGCCCGGGCCGAGGTGGGGGTACGGGCCGACATGCGGCTCGCGCTGGTGGCGGCGATGCAGACGTTGCCGCCGCGACAGCGGGCCGTGCTCGTGCTGCGCGAGGTACTGGAATTCAGCGCCGCCGAGGTGGCCGTCCAGCTCGGCACCACGGTCCCGGCCGTCAACAGCGCCCTGCAGCGGGCCCGCGCCGCCCTCGCCGAAGCGGGCGAGGCCACGGACGTCAGCGAGGTCAGCGAGCCGGACGACCCGAAGGTACGCGAGGTGATCGAGCGGTACATGCGGGCGTTCGAGACGGCCGACGTTCCCGCACTCGTGCGGCTCCTCACCGACGACGCCGTCCTGGAGATGCCGCCCGTGCCGCTGTGGTACCGGGGCAGCCACGACTACGGCCTGTTCATGCGTCGCGTGTTCGACATGCGCGGGACCGGCTGGGGCCTCAGGCGCCTCACCGCCAACGGCCAGCCCGCGCTGGCCGCGTACGCCCCTGAGCCCGGTGGCGGGCATCGCCTGCACACGCTCCAGGTCTTCACGGTCACCGGTGGCCGGATCGCGCGCAATGTGGTCTTCGCCGATCCCGGCGTGTTCGAGGCGTTCGGCCTGTCCCAGGAAATTCTTTTCAACACGTTCGACGGGTTGCGATGAGTCCGGCTGATGCCACCGGTAGGTACGGGTGAGCATCGAACGAAAGGGACACCCATCGTGAGCGTCATAGTCATCGAGTTCATCACCCTGGACGGAATCGTGTCCGACCCGGACGGCTCCGCCGGCACACCGGCCGGGGGCTGGGCGTTCCGGCACGGGCCCGAAACGGTCGCCGGGGACAAGTTCCGGCTCGGCAGCGTCCTCGACGACGGCGTCATGCTGCTGGGACGCAGCACTTGGCAGCTGTTCTCGCGGCTCTGGCCGGGACGCGACGATCCGTTCTCCTCGCGGATGAACGCCGTGCCGAAACTGGTCGCCTCCCGCACGCTGATCGACACCTCAGCCTGGGCCAACTCGCAGGTCATCGACGGCGACCTCATCGACGCCGTCAAGCGCGAGCAGCGGGATGTGATCATCACCGGAAGCCTGAGCGTCGTCCATGCGCTGATGGCCGAGGACCTGATCGACGAATACCGGCTGCTGACCTTCCCCACCATCCTCGGCACCGGCGATCGGCTTTTCCCCGCCGGTGGGCCACCCGCTTACCTGGAGTGCGTGTCGGCCGAACCGGCCGGCGCCGCCGTCCTGACCCGGTACAGGCGGGAGGCACGATGACCGTTCGTTTCCTGGCCCTGTACGAGACCCCAGCCGACCCCGCGGCGTTCGATCGGCACTACCGCGAGGTCCACGTCCCGCTCGCGCGCCGGCTACCGGGACTGCGCCGATACGTGATCGGCCGTGACCCGGCGGCCGTACGCGGCGGTGCGCCCTGCTATCTGATCGCCGAGCTGGAATGGGACACCTTGGAGGAGTCGCACGCCGCGTTCGCCTCACCCGAAGGCCACGCCACCGCAGCCGACGCGACATACCTTCAGGAACTCGCCCCGGTACGCAGCATGATCTTCACCGTGGGCGAAGCATGAGGTAGGCACATCAGCGGTTCGGCTCGTCCGTCACTCACCGCCGAGCGAGCCAAGAGTGCCAATGCTCAAGAGGGCGCTCAGGTCGAGACGCACCTCACCGTAGGGACGGACGTGCAGCCAGAACAGCGGGGTCAAGCCGCGCCGGTCGACCGGGGTGAGCAGGGCGGCCCACCCGGGTTCGGCGGCCGGCCGCCGAACAGGGTGGCGCGTGCGCGCATGCCTACGATTCCTCGCCCACCGGTCCGTCCGGCGGGCGAGCCGTGCCGCCCGCGGCCGTCGTCGGTGACCTGCACGTGTAGGTGGTCGCCCCGGTCGGCGATGCGGATGGTCACCTGGTGGCCGTGGCGCGGCGGATCACGTTGGTGATCGATTCCTGGAGGATCCGGTACGCGGTGTGGTCCACGGGCGTGGACAGGTCCGGGGGCGACCCGACGATGTCGATGGCGACCATGATGCCGGCGTCCCGCGCCATGGCGGCGAGTTGGTCCATCCGACCCAGGCCTGGGTGGGCTCGCGCTCGTCCGTCTCGGGCGGCGCGTCGTCTCGTAGCACGCGGGTCGTCGTGCGGCGGGCGCGAGCCGAGGTGGCCGTGTACATGGGCGCCGGCGACCTGGGCCGGGTGGCGTCGGGGACCAGGGAACTGGTCGGCTACATGACCGACCTGATCGCCGCCAAGCGGGCCGCTCCGGCGGACGACCTGCTGTCCGGCCTGGTCGGGGTGCAGGAGGACGACGGGGACCGGCCGCGGGTTGGCTACGGGTTCCTGCTCCATCCGTCCACCTCGCCGGATGAACCCCCGCCGCCGGAGGTGCGTACCTCCCGAAGACAGGGAAAGCCCGATCCAGCCATGTGCCGGAAGGGAGCATGCCTGATGGGGCATCTCGCCGATGTCGTGTCCTCCCCTCGCCTGCAAGGCAAGCCCGGGCGGCCGACCACCGACACGGCTTACACTCGCTCGATACGCCTGATCGTGTTGGCGGGTGCGGTCGCGACCCTGCTGCTGATCGCCACCGGGATCGTGCTCTACCTGCGCCCCTGGCAGGACACTCTGACGGTCGCCGGGGCCTTCGGCGAGCAGCCGCAGGTCACCTTCGCCAAAGGCGGGCAGCCAGACGAGAAGCTCATGATCAAGACCGTGATCGCGGGCAACGGCGCGGCGGCGGCCCACGGCGACCTGGCCGTCGTCCAGTTCGCCAGCTACGCCTGGACGGGAGACTCCCACCGGCAACTCGACAACAGCCATGACGGGGGCAAGCGGGCGGTGATGCAGATCGGCGAACTCATCCCCGGCCTGAACAAGGGACTCATCGGCAAGAAGACCGGCAGCCGGGTGCTGCTGTCGATTCCCCCCAAGGACGGCTACGGCGCGAGCGGCGATTCGGAGACCGGGGTGACAGGCACCGACACGCTCGTCTACGTCGTCGACCTGCTCGCCACCTATCCGAAGACCGCTTCGGCGCGAGGACAGGCACGCCCGGCCGACCCGGCACTCCCCCAGGTCACGGCAGGCAGCACGGGTGCGCCCCCGGTAGTGACGATCCCGAAGTCGGACCCGCCTGGCAACCTGCGGGCGCAGGCCCTGATCGAAGGCGACGGCCCGCCCATCCGCGCCGACCAGATGCTGATCACCCATTATCAGGGGCAGGTCTGGCGGAACGGAAAGGCCTTCGACTCCTCCTGGAGCAGAGGGGAAGTGGCACCGATGTCGTCACTGACCGGCGCGATTCCCGGCTTCGTCAAGGGGCTGACCGGCAAGAAGGTCGGCAGCCGGGTGCTGCTGGTCATCCCGCCCAAGGACGGGTACGGCAAGAACCCCCCGAAGGCGGAGATCAAGGAGGACGACACCGTCGTCTTCGTCGTCGACATCCTCGGGGCGTACTGAAACACCCCCCTTGCCGAGCAAGGACCCATCGCCCTGGCGGAGGTCGCCGCGGTGGGCGGGCTGTCCCCCAGCCGGCTACGTCACCTGTTCACCGAGCAGCTCGGGCCGTCCTTCCGCGCCTGCGTACGGTGGCCCCGGCTGCAGGCTGGCATGCCTGTCGTCGAGGCCTTCAGCCCTTGTCCATCACGCACATCCCCACCAACGACGGCCTCGTCAATCCGGCCGCCGAAGTCGGCAAGATCGCGGCCGAGGCGGGCGTGCTGTTCCTGCTCGACGCCTGCCAGTCAGTGGACCGGATTCCGTCGACGTCCAGCAGATCCGCTGCGACGTGCTGTCCACGACGGGACGCAAAGTTCTCCGGCCCCCGCGGAACAGGACTCCTGTACGTCCGGCGGGCCGTACTCGGCCAGCTTGATCCGCCCTTGCTCGACCTGCGCTCCGCCCAATCGACCGCACCCGACCGCTTCGAGATCCAACCCGGCGCCCGCAGATTCGAGAACGGGGAATACCGCGACCTCCCCGAACTCGTCCGCGCGTCGGTCCGCCACCACAACTCCGAGGAAGAACTCATACTCCTCCGCGACGAACTGAGCGGCATCACCCGCGAAGGTATCGGGTAACGATCAGAACGATCTCGTCGGCCAGTTCCGCCGGCTTCATCGGCGGGTTGCGGCCGGCGAACCGGTGGATGAGGGACTCGATCGTCGCGACGACGAAACGCGCCGCGCCCTCCGGTTGGCTCACGGTGACGGTCTCGTCGGCGAGCAGCAGCGCCGCGACCGCGGCGACCGCCTGTTCCTCGGTCTCGTGGAAGCGCCGCAGCAGCTCCGGCGACCGGGGTGCCTCCTCGAAGAGCACCCGATGGACCCGCGGGTTACTCGCGTGGAGCGCGGCCAGGGCATGGGTGAGCCGCGGCAACCACTCCTCCAGGTGCCGCGCGTTTTCCAGTTGCTCCTGGACGACCCGGGCCGCGTCATCCACGTGGGCCAGCGCCAGCGTGAGGAGGATCGCGTCCTTGTTCGGAAAGTACTGATACAGCGAGCCGATCGACAGTCCCGCCTCCTCGGCGATGCGATCGGTGGTGCCCGACGCGTAGCCGTGCTCGGCGAAAACGTGAGCCGCCGCTTGGAGGATCCGTTCGCGAGTACGCCACGCCCGTTGCTGCTGAGGTGTTTTCCTGGGCTGAAGGGCCGATCTCCGACGTGGCATCACGGGCTCCAAAGGCGAGTACAAAAACCGAGGAATTCCTCATATTCTAGCCGGTGTTCGTACACCCCTAGGAGGTATGAGATGACGACTCCTGTCGTGAAGCCCGCACCGAGCGACCCGGGCGCGCCCCTCAAGCGGAGCGTGCTGTTCCTGCTGCCGTTCGTCGTGTTCGTCCTGCATACGCTGGAGGAACTGCCCGGCTTCGCCGCTTGGGCGACGCGGCACTTCGGCCCTGAGACGACCAACGAGTTCGTCGCCTACCACATCCCGCTGATGCTGCTGGTCCTGTTGTGCTCATGGCGGGCGATGGTCGCCGAACGGCACGGAGGATGGGTGGTGATGGCCATCGCGTTCCAATGGCAGTTCTGCGTCAACGCGGTGTTCCATTTGAGCACCTGGGTGGCCTTCGGCGAATATGCCCCGGGAGTGGTGATCGCCTCGGTAGTGGCACTGCCGAGCTCCGTCTACTTCTTCTCATGGGTGCGGCGAGAGGATCGAGCCACCATGAAAGAGGTCTTCCTCGGCGGAGTCATCGGAACGGTCGTCGCCGCGCTGGCCATAGGGTTTCTGTTCCTGTGAGCATTCAGGATTGAAGCGAGCCGCCCGGCAGCGATTATCTGGCGGATCTGAACAGTCGCCGGTAGACGGAGCCTCGACATCATCAAAGGGCTCCGTCTCCTGCCCATCCCAACAGAGCTCGACAGCACGGTGATTTACTCGTTCTGCGGCGAGGACTCCGCCTACCAGCCACTCGTCCCGGCAGCCACACGGTCGTCGTCTTCCCCTTTGTCCCACCCCCGTGCAGGCCCGGTGTACAGGCAGGTGAGCCCCCGAGCGGTCATACGTGACAAGCCGGTCTGGATCAGGGACCCGGTGAACTGCTCCTCCAGGCATTGGTTCACTACTCTGTGGTACCGTGTAGTGGTACTCGGTACTACAAAGTACCAGGAGAACCGAAGAGGACCCACGATGGACGACCTGACGGAGATGCTGAAGGGCACGCTTGAGGGCTGCGTGCTCGAAATCATCGGCAGCGAGGAGACCTACGGGTACGCCATCACCCGTCGGCTGAACGAACTCGGCTTCGCCGACGTCGTCGAGGGGACCGTTTACACCATCCTGCTGCGGCTGGAGAAGAAGAGGCTCGTCCAGGTGACGAAACGACCGTCCGGGCTGGGCCCACCGCGCAAGTTCTATGCGCTCAACGACGCGGGGCGCGAGGAACTCGCAACGTTCTGGGCGAAATGGGAGTACATCACATCACGGATCGACAAGCTCAAGGAGGGCGGGAGATGAACTTCTGGGAGACCATCACAGGCAGCGATCTCACCAGGGAATGGAAGGCGTTCGAAGCCCGGGCCGAGGCATTGCCGGCCGACTACCGGGCGGCGTGGGGAGAGATCATAGGTCATCTTTTTCCCTACGGGGACTTCACAGGTCGAAACCTGATGCCGATTCTCGACGGTGCTCTGGGGCTGCTCGAAGAGACAGCGGCCGATGGGCAGAGCATTCACGAGGTGCTGGGTGACGACATCGCGGGCTTCTGCGCGGCGCTGGCCGGCGGAGAAGGGGCCCGGAGCTATCGCGACCGGTGGCGCGATCAGTTGAACAGGAACGTCGCAAGGAAATTGGGCCGGCTAGGAGGCTGACGTGGGCATCCAGGACATCATCGAGGGCAAGAAGCAGTGGCGGGCGCACATGGCCCGGGTCAAGGCGCTCCCGCCGGACTACCGGATCGTCTACAAGGAGATTCAGAAATATCTCTTCAAGGTCGGACCGATCGACTTGCTTGACGGGTCTCTGCTCTCAGGGATCCTCGATTTCTTCGAGGAGGGCGTCGCGGCCGGCAAGGGAGTCCTGGAACTCGTCGGCAACGACGTCGCGGCCTTCTGCGACGACCTGATCAAGGACTCGCGCACCTACGCGGACATCTATCAGGAGTCCATCAGCGGGAAACCCGGCACGGCCGGGAAGTAACACCCGTCGATCGGTGCTGGCGGAGTTCTTCGGTGGGTGAGCCGAAGGAGAACATCGGGCCCCTGACCGTCGACAGACCGACGGTGAGATCCCGGGCGCGATCGTCATCGAACGCAACCATCTGGAATGGCATCTCGACCCTGCCGGCCCAGCCCGCATCCCCGAGGCGACCTGCCACGACGCCGGCATCACCTGGGACGAGCTCGCGCCGGCGCTGCGGGTCGGCGACCGCCGCGCCCGCCACAGCGGAGCGCGGTGAACGGGAGCCGATCCGCGAAGTCGTCCGGGGGGACCCTGTGGAGCTCGCCGAGGAGTCTGTTCGGAGCTACCCGGAGGTCGTTCACAGACACCACAGAAGATCAGGCCACGGAAGATGTCCGGCCGAGGCGGCTGGCGCGGCTTCAGTGACCATGGCGACGAGCAGGATCAGGGAGCGGTGCCGCTCGGGGATCCGCCCCGTTCATGAAGCTGGATGACATCGGTCGCCTGCGCGGCAGCTCAGGGTCATACGGCTGTATCGCTGCCGTTAGTACTGCACTGACCTGCTAATACTACGCTATGCAGTTAGTCAATCACCATAAGGTGGGTCGGGGCAAAGATCGACGTGGGACAGCTGTCCCGCTCCTCCTGGGCGTGGACACGCCGTGCACGGATCCCCCTGACCGTAGCTCGCGGAGGCTTACGCATGTCCCAGGAATTGCTCGAGGCGAACCTCATCGGCGTGTTCACCGTGCTCGACACCGACGGCGATGGCCACATCACCGTCACCGACTTCACCGCGAAAGCCGATCAACTGTGCGCCGCCTACTCGCTCGAAGCGCAGTCCGCACACCACACCGCGATGCAGCGGGCCTACGCCGCCTGGTGGGAGCAGATCCGCCAGGGCGCGGACAGCGACGGAGACGGAAGGGTGAGCCAAGCGGAGTTCGTCGCGGCGATCCGTTCGGGCACGGCTGCCGACCCGGGATATCTCCGGACCGTCGACGGGGTGTGCCACGCCGTCTTCGACAGCTCCGACAGCGACGGCGACGGCCGCATCTCGCGGGAGGAGTTCGAGCGTATCTACGGGGCGGTGAACATGCAGGCCGACGTCACGCGAGTAGCCTTCGACCATCTGGACACCGACGGGGATGGTGTGATTTCCCGTGAGGAGTTCGTGGCGGGCGCACGTGCCCTGCTGACCAGCGCGGACCTGAGCCAGCCCGGCACCTGGATGGTGGGCGAGACCAGCGTCCGCTGAATGTCGCCCATGCGACTGAGCTGAGCCGGCCTGCCGCGCGGCAGGCCGGCCATCTGCGCGGCACCCCGCAGCGGTCGACTCCATCGGCGGTGGCGGCGCGACGAGCTTTATCGACCTGCTCCTGGCCGCGCTGGTGCTCGTCGCGGGTGTGGTCGTCTTCCTGACAGGTCGGCTGCTTCCATCGACTCCAGGGATCGTGCGTTGCCGGCTCACGCCGAAGCCGCCTCATCTCCTGATTTCCTGTCGGTGTGCCCAGGTAGCCTGCGCCGGTGTTCATGGGCAAGTGGCAGCAAGAGTCAATCCCGACGGCCGCCCAGACACTGAATCCGTCACGGAAGCAGTACCGTGCCCATGCCCAGCAGGGCACAGATGCCCAGAATGCGCAGCATCGGCCATTTCAGGATGAACGTCATGACCAGCGCAAGAACGGTGATCACCAGGGCGCTCGGGCTCACCGTGCCCACTTCGGGAAGCTGGACCTCGAACGGCCCCCAGGCCCAGGTGAAGGTCCTGGCGAAGAGCGTGTGCTCCGCGAAGTAGAGCGCCAGGTTGGCGATGACCCCGACCACGGAGGCGGTGATGCCGGTGAGCGCGGCGCTGAGCGCCGAGTTGTGGCGCAGCCGCTCCACGTACGGGGCACCGAGGAAGATGAAAAGGAAGCACGGCACGAAGGTCACCCACGTCGTCAGCAGCGCTCCCAGCAGCGCGCCGGCCCACGGAGTGAGAACCCCGGGATCGCGGTAGGCGCCCAGGAACGCGACGAACTGCACGACCATGATGAGCGGGCCGGGGGTGGTCTCGGCCAGGGCCAGGCCGCGGACCATCTCTCCCGGCGTCAGCCAGGCATACGTCTCGACCGCCCGCTGGGCGACGAACGCCAGCACGGCATAGGCGCCGCCGAAGGTGACGAGCGCTGTGCCGGAGAAGAACAGGCCCTGGGTGGTGAAGACGCTGTCGGTGCCCAAGAACAAGGCGACGGCGGCCACCGGCAGCCACCACGCGGCCAGCCCGACCCCGAGGATCTTCCCCGCGGACCGCCAACTCGGCTGGGCGTGGTGGAGCGCGTCATCAGAGATCAGCGGAGCGGGCCCGCCGTCGCCACCATGCCCGTTTCCGCTCTTGAGCATGTGCGGAGCCAGCCTGTGCACGGTCCAGCCGACGAGCGCGGCAACGACGATGACCACCGGGAACGGCACGCCGAACAGCGCGAGCGCCGCGAAGGCGGCCACCGCGAAGGCGACGAACACCGGATGGGTCAAGGACCGCTTGGCAACCCGCATGACGGCCTGGGCGACGATGGCCAGCACCGCCGGGGCGATCCCGGCGAACAGCGCGGTCACCACCGTGGTGTCCTGCCACAGGATGTAGACCGCCGACAGGACCAGGAGCGCCAGCATGCCCGGCAGGACGAACAGCGCGCCCGCCACCAACCCGCCCCGAGTGCCGTTCAGCAGCCAGCCGACATAGATCGCCAACTGCTGCGCCTCGGGCCCAGGCAGGAGCATGCAATAGTTCAACGCGTGGTTGAAGCGCTGCTGGCCGATCCACCGCTTCTCCTCCACGAGGGTGCGCTGCATGACCGCGATCTGCCCGGCCGGCCCGCCGAACGTCTGCAACGAGATGAGGAACCAGGCGCGCACGGCCTCCCGAAACGGGATCACATCTTGACGTACATCGATGCTCATACAGACCTCTGTTCAGCAGGCAGTCGGACGGACCGGAAGATTCGCCACAAGGTCAGGTCGTAACCGGTCTTGACAATCCCGGCGATCAAGAACGGGAGCGCCGGCCCGAGCGGAAGCAGCAGCCCAGCCAGCGCTGGTCCGGCAGGACGCGTGAGATAACGGGCGATGTTGGTGACAGCGGCCGCCGCGGTCCGTTCCTCCGCCGGGACCAGGGCCATCACGTACGCCTGCCGGGTCGGCACGTCCATCTGCGACAGGCAAGCCCGCGCCAGCAGCAACACGATGGCCCAAGGCAGAGCAGGCGCGAACGGGACGGCGGCCAGCAGCAGGTTCGACGGCAGGTGCGTGAACACCATCGTCCGCAGCAGCCCGATCCTCCCCGCCACCACCGGCGCCGCCAGCAGGGAGGCGGTCTGAAGCACCCCCAGTGCGGCAAAGGCGATCCCGATCGTCTGCGTGGTGGCGCCGTAGCGGATGCTCAGCCAGTAGCCGATGTAGGCCTGCATCACGAATCCCCCGGCGAGGCTGTCCACCGCGAACAACGCGGCCAGCCGGGCCACCGGACCACGCGAACGGGCGAGCATCCGAGGACGCGGCAGGCCCGGCGCCGCCGGCGCCTCGACAGCATCAGGCAGGCGGGCGGCCAGCACCGCGCCGACCGTCCCAGCCACGATGAGGACGCCACCGAGCAGCCGCCGGTCCGCCGGGAGAGCACCAAGCAGCGCACCGACTGTCCCGGCGACCGCCGCGACGGCGTTGTACACCCCGAATCCCCGCACCACCTGGCGCTGCGGACGGCCCGTACTGGCCAGCATGACCTGCTCCAGCGTGGTGAACGGCCCCGACTCGATCACCTCGACCGACAACGCCCCCGTCATGGCCACCACCGCCAGCAGCCACAACGGCGCCCCGAACGCGATGGCCATCCCGCAGCAGGCCAGCGCACCGTACAGAGCCGCATACGCCCGGCGACGGCCAACACGATCACTCCACCGCGCCAAGACCAGGCTTGAGGCGAGCGTGCCGACCAGGACGGCCGCCAGCACAAGCCCCACGTCGGCCGACGACAGTCCCTCCATCCGCAAGATCGCACCCAACTGGACCGCCGCGACGCCATACCCCAGCCCGCGGAGCGCCTGCGCAGCCAGCAGGACGGGCACAGCGCTTGCGGCATCCCGCATCACGCCGGCTCTCGCCCCAGCAACAGCGCACGCCGGTGGAATTCGTACAACCCGTCGAACACCGGCCCGGTGATCTCCAGCACCCGGGCGTCGTCACAGGTCATCGACAGCCCTCGCAGAACCACGTCCAGCCCACGCGCCTCGGGTGCGTCGAACCGCTCGTCATCGATGTCGGCCTCGTGCACGATCTCGGCCAGCTTCCACAACACCGGATCGTGGAGCTCGTACCGGCGCAGGATCGTCTCGAAGCTGCAGTCATCACCGTGGTGGGACAGCTCCACCCCACGCATGTCGAACGCTGTCGCATCGGCAGGCACCAGAGCCGGGTCGTCGACGAACACGAATTCGGGCTCAGGGTCGATGTGGCGGCGGATCAGCCAGGCGCACGCCGCCCGATCGATGTGCACCCCAGCACGCGTGACCCACTTCATCCGGCCCCCTCCCCCACGATCGCCTGAGCCAAAGCACGTACGGCCCGCTGCGCGGCCTCCCGCTCGGCGGGCGGGAAATAGTCGCGACGCCCGATTCTGCGCAGCTCGGCCTGCAGCCGCTTGACCGCCCGGCCGCGCTCGCCGGGTCGCGCCTGCGTCGCCGCCTCGGCCTGCTCGATGACGGTCCGGTACTCGGCCGCCCGAGCCCGCCGCATCTCCGCCGCGATGACCTTCTCCTGCGCCACGTTGCCGGCCGCGGCCAGCCAGATGGTCGAGCTGCCGCCCACCTCACCGATCTCCTCGGCGATCCACTCCAACTGCTCGCGCGTACGCGCGTCGGCGGGCAGCGCCACCAGCCCGTCGCCCAGCCGCGCCACGCCGAGCCGGTCCAACTTGCGCCAGATCGTGATCCGCAACGTCGACGGCTGGCGCGGGACGCGGTACGCCAGCAGTACCCACTGCCCTGCCGTCCCCGCCATCGGATCCATGCGAACCTCCTCACGCAACCATCGTTACTGTAACCATGGTTGCAGCGACGAGTCCAGGCGGAGCATCAAAGGTACGCGAGCCTCCCGCACCGTGGGACGGGACGCACGCGTGGCAGCCGCATCGGTGGCGAGGACCGCGCCGAGGAGGACGAGCGCCACCCAGATCCCGGCGGCGAGCACGGAGATCCGCAAGGGCAACGGCGCGTTCATGAACAGGTTGCCCAGCCCGGCACCGAGCACCGAGCACAAGCGTCGGCACGGCGGCGCCACGCAACTGGTCAAGGCCAGGAAGAGCACCTCGGCGACGACTCAACGGCCCCCCATGTGGCCCTCCCTGACGGCCTGGCCGCGGCTGATCGAGGCCGACGACTTCACCGCGGCCCCGGCGTCGGTGAGCGCCCGGCCGACGGCAGCGGCCGTGGCCTGATTTATTCACGGCAGCACGCTTACGTGGGCGGCCCCACGCCGCGACGGGGGCCACGAGGTTGTCCCGCCCCTTGTTGGGGAGAAATGTCCAGGTCGGCAGTGATGATCTGCCTCTCCCCTCACGACATTGAGGGACCAAAGCATGCAGCTGTACAACCTGATCACTACCTGTGGAACGTGGCTCCTCGGCGGGAGGTCGCGGTGACGACCGCCCCGGGGGTGGCGTGCATCAGTAGCGCTGGGACTGCCCGTGTCCCCCATGCCGGAATTGTTCGCCCACCCGCGCAGCATCCGGTTCAAACCGAGAATCAACTTGGCCAGCTCCTGATCGCGGGTTGACCTGCGAGTCTTCGCCGACACCGATTACCGACTGCCGGCGGGAAATTCGGGTGCGGAGGGTCGGCGGGGTGGTGTGTGATTGAGGGATGGCGATCAAGATGGGCAAGCCGGGGGTTGGCCGGCTCGGTGACGTGGTGCGGGTGCTGGGGGAGTGGCAGTACGACGGAGGGCCCGTGCAGTTGCATCCGGGGGATGTGGGGTGGTTCTGGCGGTTCGGTGCGGAGCGGACGGCGGAGGCTACGCGGACCTGGAGCCGGGCTGGGGAGGTCCTGGCGGTCGGGCTGCTGGATGGTGCGGAGTTGCTGCGGTTGGCGTTCGCGCCGCAGGCCTTGCGGGACGAGGAGTTGGCGCAGCAGGTGGTCGAGGACGTATCGGCGCCTGAGCGTGGTGTGCTGCTCGAGGGCGAGGTGTACGTCGAGGCGCCGATGAGTGCGCTGGTCCATGACCTGTTGTTCAAGGACGGCTGGGAGCTTGGCCAGCCGTGGACGCCACTTCGGCGTGACCTCGGCGCGCCTGTGCCGGATCCCGGCGTTCGCGTCGAGGTGATCGGGCCGGAACAGGCGCACGAGTGGGCCGCGGTCCTGCGGGCGTCGTTCGACGGGTCGACGTTCACCGACGAGCGCTGGCACGCGATGGCGGCAGGTGCGCCGTATGTCGACGCACGGTGCCTGGTCGTTCGCAATGAGCAGGGCGAGGCGGTGGCGGCCGCGACGGTGTGGTCGGCGGGTGAAGGAAAGCCCGGGCTGATCGAGCCGATGGGGGTGCACCGGGCACACCGCCGTCACGGTTACGGCAAAGCGATCACGGTCGCCGCGGCGCGCGCACTCCAGGAACTGGGTTCGTCCAGCGTGGACGTGTGCACGCCGAGCTCCAACGTCGGCGCCGTCGCCACCTACCAGTCGGCCGGCCTCGAGCAGTTGCCCGAGAGACGGGACCTGTACCGCAACGCTTCCTGAGGCTTTCGGTGAGGGGTCGTGGTCATATCCGGCCGGAGATTCCCTCCGCGGTGTACGGCCAGCTCAGCGCTTCCGAGAACAGCGGCCAGACAGAAGCGGAATTTCGGCCGGATATGACCAGCACCCGAGGCCACCCAGAGCCACGGCTCTGCCTGCACGCGCTGAACGGAGAAGTGGATCAAGAACCAGGAGGACACCCAGCGCGTCCAGGCCTGAGGTGAGGTACATGATGCCGCCGGCCGGGCCACGACCGCGACGATGACGGCGGCGGTCCATGGGCTGGAGGGAACCCACAGGAATGGTTCGCCGAAGAAGCCGACAGGCAGCCGCTGACAAGGGTCACGATCGTCATCTGACAAGACCCGCCTGATTCCTCCAGCTTTACGCATGCCGATATAGGCATATGATGGCACGCATGGCACGAGCAGCGACGACGTCGGACGTCTTCAACGCGATCGCCGAACCGCAGCGCCGGGAGATCCTGGTGCTGCTGCGGGCGGGTGAGCGGCCGGTGACCGAGTTGGCCCAGGAGCTGGGGATGACCCAGCCGGCGACGTCCAAACATCTGCGGGTGCTCCGGGAGGTCGGGCTGGTGCGGGACCGCAAGGCAGGCAAGCAGCGCCTGTACGGCCTTGACGCCCGCGGGCTGCGACCGGTCCACGAGTGGACCGGCGGGTTCGAGCGGTTCTGGAACGAGAGCTTCGACCGGCTGGACGCGTACGTGCAGGACCTCCAGCAGGCAAGGCAGGAGGAGTGACCAATGGCAGCAACAGGACGGGACGCGCCGGCGCGACGCCGACCACCAGGTCCTCACCGACCACCTGGGCGAGACCGTGATGGGGGAGTAGCGTGAGGCAATGGATCGTCGCATCTTCGGCCTGGAGAACGAGTACGGCGTCACGTGCACGTTCCGGGGACAGCGCAGGCTGTCCCCCGACGAGGTGGCCCGCTACCTGTTCCGGCGGGTCGTGTCCTGGGGCCGGTCGAGCAACGTGTTCATGCGCAACGGCGCGCGTCTGTACCTGGACGTGGGCAGCCATCCCGAGTACGCCACGCCCGAGTGCGACAACGTGATCGAGCTGGTCACGCATGACAAGGCGGGGGAGCGCATCCTGGAAGGCCTGCTCGTCGACGCCGAGAAGCGGCTGCGCGAGGAGGGCATCGCCGGCGACATCTACCTGTTCAAGAACAACACGGACTCGGCCGGCAACTCCTACGGCTGTCACGAGAACTACTGTGTGGGCCGGCACGGTGAGTTCGGGCGGCTGGCGGACGTGCTGATCCCGTTCCTGGTGACCCGGCAGATCATCTGCGGGGCGGGCAAGGTGCTGCAGACGCCGCGCGGCGCGGTCTACTGCGTCTCGCAGCGCGCCGAGCACATCTGGGAGGGCGTGTCGTCGGCCACCACCCGGTCCCGGCCGATCATCAACACCCGGGACGAGCCGCACGGTGACGCCGAGCGGTTCCGCCGCCTGCACGTGATCGTCGGCGACTCCAACATGAGCGAGACCACGATGCTGCTCAAGGTCGGCGCGACCGATCTGGTGCTGCGCATGTTCGAGGCGGGCACGGTGATGCGCGACCTGTCGCTGGAGAACCCGATCCGGGCCATCCGCGAGGTCTCTCACGACATGACCGGCCGCCGCCGGGTCCGGCTGGCCAACGGGCGCGAGGCCTCGAGCCTGGAGATCCAGCAGGAGTACCTGTCGAAGGCGAAGGACTTCGTCGACCGGCGCGGCGGCGACGCCATCGCGCACCGGGTGCTGGAGCTGTGGGAGCGCACGCTGCGCGCGGTCGACACCGGCGATCTCGACCTGGTCTCGCGGGAGATCGACTGGGTGACGAAATACCAGCTCATCGAGCGCTACCGGAAGAAGTACGACCTGCCGCTGTCGTCGCCGCGGGTGGCGCAGCTCGACCTCGCCTACCACGACGTGCACCGCAAGCGGGGCCTGTTCTACCTGCTGCAGAAGCGCGGGATGGTGGAGCGGGTGGCGTCCGACATCAAGATCTTCGAGGCGAAGTCGGTGCCGCCGCAGACCACCCGGGCGCGGCTGCGCGGTGAGTTCATCCGCAAGGCGCAGGAGAAGCGCCGCGACTTCACCGTCGACTGGGTGCACCTCAAGCTGAACGACCAGGCCCAGCGCACCGTCCTGTGCAAGGACCCGTTCCGCAGCGTCGACGAGCGGGTGGACAAGCTCATTGCCAGCATGTGACCGAGCGGCCGGCCGGCATCGCGTCAATGGCCACGCCACTCTGCGTCTGTACGGGCACCAGATTGCGCGGGTTCACGGGGGCGGTCACGCTTTCACCTGGCTCGTCGATCACCTCGACCGGGCCGCCACTCCCCTGCTCGTCGGCCGCTACACCGCCGCGGTCGGCGGCGAACGACCCGACGAATCAGAGGGCTTCCTCATAACGCGGATACATGCCAGCACTGCGGTTCGGGCTCGACAAACCGCAGAGATCATGGAACGAACGCTCAGGGTCGGTGTCGTGCCTCTGAAGAATCTTGTCGAGGCTGGCGTCGGCCGCTCGGAAGGCGCAGGGGTTATCTGGGGTTCTTGGCCTCTCTCGCAGGCCAAGCGAGATGATCTCTTCAGGCATGTTAGGCGCGGTGGCGTCGATCGATCGGACCGCCTACCCGAGGTTCGCCCGAGCGGTGTCCGCTCGGGCGTTGGCGGAGGTGTTCACCCGCCAGCCTGTGATCAGCAGGGCGGAGACGAAGATGGAAGGCTTTTACCGGCGTTGAGGACATGGCCGTGGCGGAACGAAGCAAGGGACAGGACATGGTCTACCGGACACGACGGCGAGTACTGCGGCACTCCCCGATGGCCGACGAAATCAATGAGTTGGCTGGCCCGAAAACAGAACCCTAACTTGGGCGCGGCAGCATCACCGCGGCGCTCTGCGCCGTGGTGATCGTGTCCGGGATTGTCAGGTGGCCGGCT
>NZ_JBITMD010000009.1:0-417832 GCF_044465905.1 Nonomuraea sp. NPDC049480 | reverse complement strand
AACCGGCGCCAAGCACACACGACGTCACAGACGGTCACCGATCCCCATTTTCACGCCGGAACCGGCGCCCCACACGGGTTTCCCCGACTCAGTCGATCGCGAACGTGCGCAGGACGAGGCCGGTTCGGGGCTTGGGGCCGAAGGAGGTGGATTTGCGGGGGACGCGTTCGCCGCCCGCGGCGACGGCCAGCACGTCCTCGGTCGCGAGCGGCCGGAGGATCACGGCGGTGCCGCCCGTGCGAGTGGCAAGCCGTACCGCCGCCGCCGTGTCGTGGTGGACGATCCGTACGGCCTGATCGTCATCGCGCATGCCCCACACCCTGGGCAGGATGAACTCCGTGAGGATGGAGGTGTTGAGGGAGTTCCAGCGGTCGGAGTGGTCGGCCGGCATGGCGTGGGCGAGCTCTACCGGATCGGGATCCGTGAGGAGGTGGGCGCCCTTCTCGTCGGCCAGCAGAAAGGCCGGCTCAGTGGCGTTCTCGAGTGCGGCCAGGCCCTTGGACAGGTCGTCGTAGTCCTGGACCCGCCACGACTTTCTGGCCTTGGCGGTCGCCTCGGCCAGAGGGAGGCCGGGGATCACACGGTGAATGGCCTTGAGGTCGGGCGGGTACGCCGTGGAATCCACGAGCAGGGCCAGGCCGAAGTCCCATGGGGCGACCAGGGCTCCGGCGGTCGCCGGAGTGGGGTGACCCTCTCTGGACGGTCCGTGGGTGACGCGTTCTTGACGTTGGAGGACGCGGTAGGTCGCGTATCTGTGATGGCCGTCGGCGATCAGCGCCTGCCGATCGTGGAGGTCGGCGTTGATGGCGGCGATCTCCGACTCCTCTGTGATCGCCCACAGGCGGTGTGTGAGGCCGTCCTCCGTGTGGGCGGACATGAGAGGCCGGCGCTTCGTGGCCACTTCGTCCACCAGACGGGTGGCCGTGCCGTCGGTGCCGTCGTAGAGGAGGAAGATCGGTTCGAGGTTGGCCTGGGTGGTGCTCATAAGTGCGAGGCGGTCGGCGATCGGACCCGGCATGACGTCCTCGTGGGGCAGGATGATGTGCTGCCCCGGATCGGCCAGGCCCACGTCGCCGATCAAGCCGCGCTGCATGGTGTCGGGGCCGCTCTGCTCGTAGACGTAGAGCGCCGGCACCTCGTCCGGCACCAGGATGCCCGCGTCCAGCCAGGCCCGCAGCGTGTCCCGGGCTTCGGTGTAGCGGACCTCGAGCGGGACTGATGAGCGCTCGGTGTTCGCGGCGCCAAGGCCCGCCGCCTTGGAGCCGGTTGACCCCGGGCCCGCCGGTTCCGAGCCGGTCGTGCGTGGGGCCGCCTGTCCTGGGGCGGGCGCTGCCTGGTCGGCTGCTGCCGAGTCGATTCTTTCCAGGTCGGCCGACTCCAGCGCGGTCCCTTCAGGATGGGCTGGCGACGCGTTCGTCTGCCCGGGGTGAGCTGGTGTCGCCGAGCCGGTCGGGCCCAGGCCGGGTCGTGCCGGGTGGGGCGGTCGCAGGCGGGGGTCACTCGTGTCGGCCCGGCTCAGGTGGGGTTGTTCGGAAGCCGCCGGTTGCCGGCTCGCCGGTTCCGTGTTCCCGGGACTCAGAGAGGCGGTGGGGAGCGGCTGGTTCGAGGGGGGTGACGGCTTGACGGAGGAGTTGCCGCGGGGGGAGCAGGGAAGGATGAGGCGGACGACGTTGTTCGGGTGGCGTCGCAGGAGGGCGTCCACGTCCGCGTCAGAGATCAGGTCGTAGGGTGGGGAGGTCACCTTGGCGGGATCTTCGACAGCGAAACGCACGCCTCGGAAGGGCCGTAGCACCAGTCCATCGGGCACCGGCAGTTCAGGAGTCCCCATACCGGGCATGCTCCCACAAATGCTTGCGCCTTCCGGGAGTCACCCCTTGGTTGCCAGCCGTGCCCGTTCCGCAGCCAGGCAGGGCGGGTCTGTCGTCCAGCGATGAAGGGAGTCCTACCCATGGCTCAGGACGAAAACGTCAATGATGAGAACTCGGGCACTCCCCGGGGCACTGTTTACGATTGGTACCAGCGAGGGGTCAAGCTGCTCCAAGAGGGAAGTCCGGCCGCCGCGGCCGCTTTGCTGGAGCGCGCCGCCGCGGCCGAGCCCGAATCGCGCAGCATCCTCGAGGCGCTGGCCAGGGCCCAGTTCAATTCACGGCAGTACGCCGAGGCGGCGGCCAGTTTCCGGCAGATCGTGGACGCCAATCCGGCTGAGGACTATGCCTATTTCGGGCTCGGGTTGTCCTTGTGGCGGACCGGGGATGTGGAAGGGGCGCAGGAACCACTGGCCATTGCGGTGGCCATGCGCCCCGATGAGCGACATTACGTGTCGGCGTTGAAGAGCGTCCGCGCCACATTGCGGGCTCGTCGCGAAATGTAGAAGGTTCTCCTCACCCTTGAGCGTCGTGGCGGTTGGCGTTGGCGTTGATGGCCGCCTGGTAGTACGCGGCCAGCCCGGGGGCCGTGCGGTCGATCGAGGCCGTGAAGCGGGCGTCGGTGACGTAGAGGTCGCCGAGGCCTCGGTGGATCTCGTACGTGCACTCATAGCACCAGCGCGTGA
Organism: Nonomuraea sp. NPDC049480; assembly: GCF_044465905.1. Lineage (NCBI taxonomy): Bacteria > Bacillati > Actinomycetota > Actinomycetes > Streptosporangiales > Streptosporangiaceae > Nonomuraea > Nonomuraea sp. NPDC049480. The sequence goes on along the minus strand of NZ_JBITMD010000009.1, from coordinate 415,281 downwards.
TGTGGGCGCGGTGCTCCTCCGCGAGATCCATGGCCAGGCCGCCGTCCGCCGGAGCGCCCGAGCGCATCGCCTCCGCCATCCGGCCGGAGATCTCGGCCGCCTCCGCCATGAACCGCTTCCAGTCCTCCTTCGTGTACGCCGCCGTCCGGCGCTGCGTCTCGGTCCAGGCCGCCGAGCCGCCCCAGCGCCGCTCCGCCTCGGCCGCGTAATCGCCGGGATCGAAATCACCGAACAGCTCAGAGCGTTCCTCGGGAGTGAGCTTCGTGGACATGGTCATCCCTTCTGTAGGTCGGTACGAGGGCGACGCTAAAGTCTCACGCGGCGTGAGAGTCAAACGGGAAGAGGCGCTGTGCTGATCGACGGGTACGACACGTTGCTGCTCGACCTCGATGGCGTGGTCTATTTGGGCGCCCACGCGGTCCCCGGGGCCCCGGCCGCGCTGGAGCAGGCGCGAGGGAGGGGCGTGCGGCTGGCCTACGTCACGAACAACGCCTCACGCACGCCTGCCGCCATCGCCGCCCACCTGCGCGAGCTCGGCGCGCCGGCGACGGCCGCGGACGTGGTGACGTCGGCGCAGGCCGCCGCGCGGCTGATCGCCGAACGGGTGCCGCCCGGCTCGAACGTGCTCGTCGTCGGCGGGTCCGGGCTGCGGATGGCCGTACGGGATCGAGGGCTGCGGCCGGTTTCGACCGCCCTGGAGTCCCCGGTCGCGGTGGTGCAGGGAATCGCGCCCGGGCTCGCGTACGGGCTGCTGTCCGAGGGGGCGCTGGCGGTGCGGCAGGGGGCGTGGTTCGTGGCGTCCAACGGCGACAGCACGATGCCCACGGGGCGCGGGGAGCTGCCGGGCAACGGGGCGATGGTGCGGGTCATCGCCGCGGCCACCGGGGTGGAGCCGGTGTACGCGGGCAAGCCGGACCCGCCGCTGCACCGGGAGTCGATGATCCGCACGGGCGCCCGGCGGCCGCTGGTCGTGGGAGACCGGCTGGACACCGACATCGAGGGCGCCTCCAACGCCGGGGTCGACAGCCTGCTGGTGCTCACGGGGGTGGCCACCGCCGTCGACGTGCTGACGGCCGAGCCGCGGCACCGGCCCACGTACGTCGCCGAGGACCTGGGCGCGCTGCAGCTGCCCTATCCCGAGGTGCGCGACGGGGTCTGCGGGGGGTGGCGGGCTCGCTGGCAGGACGGCGTGCTGGACCTGGAGGGCGACGGGAGCAGGATCGACGGGCTGCGGGCGGCCTGTGACGCCGCCTGGGCGGTGGCCGGGGAGGGGAGGGCCGAGGAGGACGCGGTCAAGCCCGTCGTGGACCGCGTCGGGTAGTCACGCGATCCGTTCGCCGGTCTGCCTGGCGAACTGCCACGCGCCCACGGCCAGCAGCAGGGCCGACGCGACCACCAGCGCGCCGAGCGACAGCGCCACCCCGCCGCTCCATCCTTCCAGCACCAGCAGCCGCATCGCCTCGATGGCGTACGTGAGCGGGTTGGCCCGCGCCACCGCCTCCATCCACCCCGGCATGGCCGTCAGCGGCACGAAAGCGCTGCTCATGAACAGCAGCGGCAACGACGCGAACCCCGTGATCGCGAAGAACGTCCCGTGCGAGGGCACTGCGCACGCCAGCGCCATCGCCGCGGCCGTGAGCGCCAGAGTCAGCAGCGCCGTCGCCACCAGGATCGCCGGCACGCCCAGCGGGCCCGACGCGGGGCGCACCCCCAGGACGAGCGCGACCAGGAGGATCATCCCTACCTGGGCGGAGTTCATCCCCACCTGGAACACGAACCGCGACACGATCAGCGAGCTGCGCCTGATCGGCATGCTGAGCAGCTTGTCGAGGTAGCCGGTCTCCTTGTCGAACAGCAGCGGCATCGCCGCCGTCACCCCGTTGCCGACCACCGTGAAGGCGATGATGCCCGGCACCGCAAACGCGATGTAGTCCCCCGTGCCGACCACCCGGGGATCCACCGCGCCGCCCAGCGCCCCGGCGAAGAACACCAGCCACACCGCCGGCTGCAGCACGCTGAAGAGCAGGTTCAGGCGCTCCCGCAGCGCCATGAGCAGCCACCGCCTGGACAGGGCCAGCACCTCCTGCGACCACATCACCGCAGGTCCTCCCGCAGCGCGTGGCCGGTGTGCCGGAGGAACACCTCGTCGAGCGAGGGCGCCCCGAGCGCCTCCTTCAGCCCGGCAGGCGTGCCGCGGACCACCTCGCGGCCGTGGTCGATGATCGTCAGACGGTCACAGAGGCGGTCCGCCTCGTCCATGTAGTTGGTCGCCAGCAACACGGTCGTCCCCTGATCGCAGAGCGCGCGGATGTGGTCCCAAAGGTGATGGCGCGACTGGACGTCCAGGCCGAGCGTCGGCTCGTCGAGTATCAGCAGCTCGGGCCGGTGCAGCAGCCCGCAGGCCAGGTCAAGGCGCTTCTGCATGCCGCCGGAGTAGTCCTGGACGAGCCGGTCGGCGTGCTCCGACAGCCCCACCAGGTCGAGGATCTCGGCGACCCTGTCCTTCACCTGCCGTCGAGGCACGTGGTAGAGCGACGCCTCGATCTCGGCCTTCTCCCTGCCGGTCAGCATGTAGTAGCCCATGGGGGAGACCTGCTGCATCACGTAGCCGATGCGCCTGCGTACCTCTCCAGCCGCCCGCACCACGTCGAACCCGCACACCCGAGCGGCGCCCCCGCTCGGCGGGAGCAGCGTGGCCAGCATCCTGATCGTGGTCGTCTTTCCCGCGCCGTTCGGGCCGAGGAGGCCGGCGATCTCGCCGGGCGCGATCGCCAGGGTCAGGCCGTCGACGGCGAGGTGGCCGCCGAAGGAGCGGCTCAGCCGCTCGGCTTCGATGATCAGACCCATTTAGTTCGCCCATCGTCTAATAGTTAACGGCTCCATTAAATAACTGGGCGGCGGGGCCGGTCAACGGGCCTGTCTAGATCAGCCTCCGCAGGCGAAGCAGGTCGCCGAAGCTCGCGTCGATCTTCACCCGGCCCCCGAGCAGCGCACGCGCGAGGTCCAGCTCCCCGTCGACCAGCGCGACCAGGTCGTCGCTCACGATCGTGAGCTTGACGTCGGCGGACTTGCCGTCCGGCGGCGGCTCCTGCGTGAACGGCTCGAGCCCCCCGTGGTGCAGCCGGCCGTAGAAGACCACGTCGAGGTCGGACACCCGGCAGCTGACCGTACGTTCGACCACGTGCTTGGCGCGGTCCTCCTCGTCGATGTCGTCGAACTGGGCGACGAGCTTGGCCAGTGCCGCCCGGCACTCCTCGACGCTTGCCATGATGAGCATCCTTTCTTTTCCTTTGCGGACCGTAGCGTTCCACATCACTAGCACCCGTGTATGACCTTCAACGCCTGACACGCCTGCCAAGGTCCCGGCCGCTCGCGGGAGGCGTTACGGTCGAGTCATGAGTGTGCTGCCGGAGGAGACCGGAGACGAGCGGGCCGACGCCATCGTGGCCGGCCTCGGCCGCCTGGGCGAGCTGCCCGTCGGTGCGCACGTGCCGGTCTTCGAGGAGGCGTTTACCGAGCTGGAGGCTACCTTGGCGGCGGCCGTGGACGACCTCGCTCAGGGAGACCGGTGAGCCGGAGGATACGTCTCGACAGTGAGCTGGTGCGGCGTGGCCTGGCCAGGTCGCGCGAGCAGGCGGCCCAGCTCATCGACGCCGGCCGGGTCACCGTCGGCGGGCAGACCGCCCGCAAGCCCGCCACCCAGGTCGAGACCGCCTCGGCCATCGTCGTGGCCGCCTCGGACGACGGCCCCGACTACGTTTCACGCGGGGCGCACAAGCTGATCGGCGCGCTGGACACGTTCCGGAGCCTGACCGTCGAGGGCCGCCGGTGCCTCGACGCGGGCGCCTCCACGGGCGGGTTCACCGACGTGCTGCTGCGCCGCGGCGCAGCTCACGTGCTCGCCGTCGACGTCGGCTACGGCCAGCTGGCCTGGTCCCTGCGGACCGACGAGCGGGTGACGGTGATGGAGCGGGTCAACGTCCGCGAGCTGACCCCCGACATGGTGGGCGAGCCGCCCACGCTGATCGTGGGCGACCTGTCGTTCATCTCGCTGCGGCTGGTGCTGCCCGCCCTGGCCGCCGTGGCCGCGCCCCGGGCCGACTTCGTGCTGCTGGTCAAACCGCAGTTCGAGGTGGGCAAGGACCTCGTCGGGGCGGGCGGCGTCGTACGCGATCCCGAGCTGCGCAGGGGGTCCGTGCGGGACGCCGCCGCGAGGGCGCGGGAGGCAGGGCTGATCGTGCGCGGGGTGACGGCCAGCCCGCTCCCCGGACCGTCCGGAAACGTGGAATATCTGCTGTGGCTGGGCAAGGGAGAGGGCGAGCCGCCGGTCGCCGACCTCGAAGCCGAGATCCAGCGTGCCGTCGCGGAGGGGCCGCAATGAACCGGACCGTGCTGGTCGCCGTAGACACTGGGCGTGGCGCCGTCGCCGAGAGCGCCGCGGAAGGGTCGTAATGAACCGGACCGTGCTGGTCGCCGTACACACCGGGCGGGGCGCCGCCGTCGAGAGCGCTCGCCTGGTCATCAACCGGCTGGTCGACGCCGGCATCACCGTCAGGGTGCTCGAATCCGAAGCCGGAGACCTGGGCTGCCGCGGGGCCGTGGCGGTGCCCGGCGACCCGAGCGCCGCCAAGGACGCCGAGGTCATGATGGTGCTCGGCGGCGACGGCTCGCTGCTGCGCGCCGCCGAGCTCGCCAAGCCCGCCGGCACGCCGCTGCTGGGCGTCAACCTCGGGCATGTCGGCTTCCTGGCCGAGGCCGAGGTGGCCGACCTGGCCGCGGCCGTCGACAACGTCGTGGCGGGCCGCTACGACGTCGAGGAGCGCATGACGATCGACGTTCTCGCCCGGCTGAACGGCCGGGTGCTGGCCGACACGTGGGCGCTCAACGAGGTCACCGTCGAGAAGCAGGAGCGCATGCTCGAGGTGGTCGCCGAGATCGACGGCCGGCCGCTGTCGCGGTGGGGCTGCGACGGCGTGATCTGCGCCACGCCGACGGGCTCGACGGCCTATGCCTTCTCGGCCGGAGGGCCGGTCGTGTGGCCGGAGGTGGAGGCGCTGCTCATGGTGCCGATCAGCGCCCACGCGCTGTTCGCCAAGCCGCTGGTGGTCTCGCCCCGCTCCACGCTGGCCGTCGAGATCCTGCCCGACACACCGGGCGGCGTCCTGTGGTGTGACGGGAGGCGCCACTTCGAGCTGCCGTCGGGCTCGCGGGTGGAGGTCCGCAGGGGCGCCGAGCCCGTACGCCTGGCGCGGATGCACGGGGTCGAGAACACCGGAGCGCCGTTCACCGACCGGCTGGTCGCCAAGTTCGAGCTTCCTGTTCAGGGCTGGCGCGGAAGGGTGCGACCCTGAGTGAATGGGACGCAGAGCGCGTAGGATCACGTGGCGGTGGTGGGTCGCCTCCAGCGGCCCGCCGCAGGCGGCGGCGTTCGCCCCCGCGGGTGTTCGGAGACGATCCGTGTGACCATCAGACACGGCAGTGACGGGAGTGGGCAGTGCGACCAAGGGTCGAGGAGGTCCGCATCCAAGGGCTCGGCGTCATCGACGAGGCCGTCCTAGAGCTTTCGCCGGGATTCAACGTGGTCACCGGCGAGACGGGCGCCGGCAAGACGATGGTCGTCACCGGGCTCGGGCTGCTGTTCGGCGGCCGGGCCGACCCCTCCCGCATCCGCCCGGGCGCCGACCGGGCGACCGTGGAGGGCACGCTGGTCATCGAGGCGGGCGGCCGCGTCGCCCAGCAGGTCGAGGACATCGGCGGCGAGGTCGAGGACGGCGAGCTGATCATCTCCCGTGCGGTGTCGGCCGAGGGCAGGTCCAGGGCTTGGCTCGGCGGGCGCACGGTGCCCGTCGGCACGCTCACGTACCTGGCCGACGACCTGGTGGCCGTGCACGGTCAGATGGACCAGCAGCGGCTGCTCCAGCCCGCCAGGCAGCGGGCGGCTCTCGACCGCTACGCCGGCGAGGAGCTCGTCAAGCCGCTGCGGGCCTACGTGCAGGCGTACAAACGACACAAGCAGATCGCCGCGCAGCTGGAGGAGCTGACCACCAGGGCCAGGGAGCGGGAGCAGGAGGCCGACATGCTCCGCTTCGGCCTGCGGGAGATCGAGAAGGTCGACCCCAAGCCGGGCGAGGACGGCGACCTGCGCGGCGAGGAGGAGCGGCTCTCGCACGCCGACGCCCTGCGCAGCGCCGCGACCACCGCGCACACGGCGCTGCTCGGCGACCCCATGGAGGCCGCCGGCAGCCCCCACGACGTGATCTCGCTGCTCGGCGAGGCCCGCGCCGCCGTGGAGGCGGTGCGCGACTTCGACACGCAGCTCGCCGTCGTGGCCGACCGGCTGGCCGAGGCGGGATACCTGATCTCCGACGTGGCCACCGACCTGGCGGCGTACGCGGAGTCGATCGAGGCCGATCCCGCGCGGCTGGCGGCCGTGCAGGAGCGCCGGTCGGTGCTGTCCGGGCTGATCCGCAAATACGGCGAGGACAGCGCGGGCGTCCTGGCGTGGGCGCAGCGCGCCGCCGCCCGGCTGTCCGAGCTCGAGGGCGACGACGAGCGCATCGACCAGCTGACCGGCGAGTACGACGAGCTGACCGACAAGCTCACCGACCTGGCCGCCGAGCTGACCAGGGTGCGCCAGGTCGCCGCCGAGCGGTTCGGCCAGGCCGTGACCGAGGAGCTGACCGCGCTGGCCATGCCCCATGCCAGGGTCGTCGTCCAGCTGAGCCAGAGCGCGGACTTCGGCCCCGAGGGCGTCGACGAGGTGGAGCTGCGGATGGCCGCCCATCCCGCCGCGCCGCCGCTGCCGCTCAACAAGGGCGCCTCCGGCGGCGAGCTGAGCCGGGTGATGCTCGCGATCGAGGTGGTCTTCGCCGGCGCGGATCCCGTGCCGACATTCGTGTTCGACGAGGTCGACGCGGGCGTCGGCGGCAAGGCAGCGGTCGAGATCGGGCGCCGGCTGGCCAGGCTCGCCCGCACCGCCCAGGTGATCGTCGTCACCCACTTGCCGCAGGTGGCCGCGTTCGCCGACCAGCACCTGGTGGTCGAGAAGGCGAGTGACGGCAGCGTTGTGCGCAGTGGTGTCACCGCCCTCGACCACGAGGGCCGGGTACGCGAGCTGTCCCGCATGCTGGCCGGGCTGGAGGACTCCGAGCTGGGCCGTGCGCATGCCGAGGAACTGCTGGGGCTTGCCGCGGCAGACAGGTGATTCCGAGTGACATAGCGGACACGCCGCGTAGTGCGTGGCCCCTGCGCTGTTTCGCTCTGGCAGGATGGTCTTGATGAAGGTTCCGGGGAGCAAAATGCCGGGCCTCCGCGGGAGGAAGGTCGGTGACCTTCCCGGCATATCGGCAGTGGCGAGAATCGACCGGCGTACCAAGAGGCTCACCAAGCGCCTCCAGTCCGGGGAAATTGCGATTATCGACCATGTCGACGTTGACCGGGTCAGCGCGGAGGCACTCGTCGCGTGCGGTGCGGCCGCCGTGATCAACGTCGCGGCCGGCATCAGCGGCCGCTATCCCAACCTGGGGCCGCAGATCCTGCTCGAGGCCGGCGTGCCGTTCGTGGACAACGCCAACCCCGAGCTGTTCGAGCGGATCAAGGACGGCGATGCCATCCGGCTCTGCGACGGGGTCGTCTACCTCGACGAGGACGTGGTCGGCAAGGGCGACCAGCAGACCGCGGAGGCCGTGGAGGCCGCCATGGCCGAGGCCCGCGCGGGGCTGGCCGTGCAGATCGAGGCCTTCGCCGTCAACACCATGGAATACGTCCGCGGCGAGGGCAAACTCCTCATCGACGGAGTCGGCGTACCCGAGATCCGCACGCCCATGGAGGGCAGGCACGCCCTCATCGTGGTACGCGGATACCACTACAAAGAAGACATCGCCACGCTCCGCCCCTACATCCGGGAATACCGGCCCGTCCTCGTCGGCGTCGACGGCGGGGCCGACGCCCTGCTGGAGGCCGGCTACCAGCCCGACGTGATCGTGGGCGACTTCGACTCGGTCTCCACCAAGGCGCTGACCTGCGGCGCCGAGCTCGTCGTGCACGCCTACCGCGACGGCCGGGCTCCTGGCCTGGAGCGCGTGCACCAGCTCGGCCGCGAAGCGGTGATCTTCCCCGCGACCGGCACAAGCGAGGACATCGCGATGATCCTGGCCGACGACAAGGGCGCCGAGCTGATCGTGGCCGTCGGCACCCACGGCACGCTGGAGGAGTTCCTCGACAAGGGACGCTCCGGCATGGCCAGCACCTTCCTCACCCGGCTGATCATCGGCAGCAAGCTCATCGACGCCAAGGGCGTGAGCAGGCTCTACCGCAGCCGCATCTCCACCTCCCAGCTGCTCCTGCTCGTGATCACCGCGATGATCACGATGGGGGTGGCGCTCGCCCTGTCGCCGCTCGGCAAGACCTGGCTGAACGGTCTGCAAGACGTCTGGAACGCATTCATCTTCTGGCTGGTCGGACTTTTCTCGTGATCGATTTCCGCTATCACCTCGTCTCCATCGTCGCGATCTTCCTGGCGCTGGCGGTGGGGATCGTGCTGGGCACCACGCTGCTCCAGGATCCGGCGCTCGATCTGGCCAAGAGGACCAGCGATGAGCTCAAAAGCGCCAATGACGGCCTGCGGGCCGACCTTGACACCCTGCGCGGCAGGGAGTCCGGCAACGACGCGTTCATCATCGCCCAGACGCCGGAGCTGGTGGCCGGAGACCTGACCGGGCAGAAGGTGCTGTTCATCGAGTCGCCCGGCTCCAGCGCCTCCGTGCGCGAGGCCACCCAGCAGGTGATCGAGCAGGCGGGCGCCGATGTCACGGGGCGGCTGATACTGACGGAGAAGTTCCTCGACCCCACGGGCACCGGCGTCATCGACGGCCTGGTCAACCAGCTCAAACCGGCCAACATGATGTTCGCGCCCACCAGCACCAGCTGGGACCGCGCCGCCACGCTGCTCGCCTCCGCCCTCGTCACCGGTGACCCGGCCCAGGCGAGCACCCCCAACACCACCACGCTCAACATGATCGACACGTTCGAGACGGGCGGGCTGCTCACCACCGAGGACGATCCCGACAAGGAACGGGCCACGCTCGCCGTGATGTTCGCGCCGGAGAAGCCGTACGAGGGCGATAACGCCGAGACGCTGGCCGGAGCGCTGGTCTCGGTCGCCAACGCCTTCGACGCGGGCGGCAAGGGCGCCGTGCTCGCCGGGGCGCCCGTCACCGCCGCCGTCCCCGGTGACCCGATCGGCGCCGTACGCGACGACGGCGAGATCTCCAAGCGCGTCACCACCGTCGACAGCGCCGATATGCCCATGGGCCGCGTCACGATCATCTCCTCTCTCCGGGAACAGCTGGCCGGGCGCGCCGGCCAGTACGGCATCGGCAAGGGAGCCTCGGCGCCCCAGCCCGCGGCGACGTCCCCCAGCCCGACCCCCACCACCACACAGACCGGGAGTTGAAGTGTTCGACAGCCGCGCCCGTGGCCTGCTCTACGCCCTCGCCGGCGCCGCGATCGGCGCCGCGGCCGCCCGCGCCGCCTACGCGGCGTTCACCCGCAACCGGCCGGCCGACCTGAGCGGCCGCTGGACGCGCAAGAACCACCGGGGCGAGCCCATCACCCTGCTCGAAGGGCCCGCGTTCGTGGCCGGCTCCGGCGCGGCCGCCGCGCTGACGCCCGGCCTCCCCGGCCGCCTGCGCGCGGCCGCCCTCGTCGCGGGCGTCGGCAGCGGCGCCCTCGGCGCCTACGACGACCTGTACGGCACCACGTCCTCCAAGGGCTTCAAGGGTCACCTGACCGCGCTCGCCCGCGGCGAGGTCACCAGCGGCGCCGTGAAGATCCTCGGCATCGGCGCCACCGGACTCGGTGCCGCCGCCCTCGTCTCGAAGGGTCCCGTCGACACGCTGGTCAACGGCGCGACCATCGCCGGCGCCGCGAACCTCGCCAACCTCTTCGACCTGCGCCCCGGCCGCGCGATCAAGGTGGGGCTGCTGGCCGGCGCGCCGCTGCTGGCCGCCTCGCTCTTCCGCGGCTCGCCCGCCGCCGCGGCACTGGCCGCCGTGCCGCTCGGGGCCGCCGCCGCGCTGCTGCCCGAGGACCTCGGCGAGCGCGCCATGCTCGGCGACGCGGGCGCCAACTCCCTGGGCGCGCTGCTCGGGCTGGCCGCGGTCACCAAGCTGGGCAGGCCCGGCCGGTACGCCGTGCTGGGCACCGTCGCGGTGCTGACCGCCGCCTCGGAGAAGATCAGCTTCACCAAGGTCATCGCCGGGAACCCCGTGCTCAACCGCCTCGACATGCTCGGCCGCCGTCCCGTCGACCCCACGTGAACGAGCGTTGCGACGGAACGATCAGGCACAGCACCTTGGTCGCGCGGGCGACGTAGGAGGCCACGTGAACGAGCGTAGCGAGGGAACGATCAGACGCAGCACCTTGGTCGCGGGGCCGACGTAGGAGGCCACGTGACCCGGGGACGCGATTGTCGGTGCGGCCTGCCAGGATGATGTCCGCGTGATCGGGCGCTGGGCGCGGACCGAGGAGGCCGGGTGGGAGTCGTGACGGCGCGGGGCGTCGCCGGTGGAGCCCTGCTCATCGGGGCGATCACCGTGCTCGCGCGCGTCGCCGGCTTCGCCAAGCAGTACGCCTTCGCGCAGACGGTCGGCACCAACTGCCTGGCCACCGCCTACATGACCGCCAACCAGATCCCCAACATCGTGTTCGAGGTGGTCATCGGCGGGGCGCTGGCCGGGATGGTCGTTCCGGTGCTGGCCGGGCGGGGACCGGATAATGATGATCACGACGACGCGGTGAGCCGGATCGGCTCGGCGCTGCTGACGTGGGTGGTCGTGATCCTGGTCCCGCTCGGCGTGCTCGCCGCGCTGTTCGCCGGGCCGATCGTGGGGCTGTTCTTCGGCGCCGCGCTCGACGGGTGCGAGGACGTCGGCGCGGTGACCGCGGTCGCCGCCCGCATGCTGGTCGTCTTCGCCCCCCAGATCCCCCTGTACGGCGTCGCCGTGGTGCTCTACGGCGTGCTCCAGGCGCACAGGCGCTTCGCCGGGCCCGCGGTCGCGCCCCTGGTGTCCAGCATCGTGGTGATCGTGGCGTACCTGCTGTTCGTGCCGCTCAGTGACGGGAAGATCGACCCCGCCGCGGTGCCCGGGCCGGCCGAGCTGGCGTTGTCCGTGGGCACCAGCCTGGGGGTGCTGTCGCTGGTGCTGACCGTGCTCGGGCCTACGGCCCGGCTGGGGCTGCGGTGGCGGCCGTCCCTGCGGTTCCCCGACGGGGTGGCCGCTCAGGTGCGCAGGCTCGCCCTGGCGGGCATCGCCGCGCTGCTCGCCCAGCAGGCGGCGATGATCGTGGTGCTGGTGCTGTCCAACAACGCGATCGGCGGCGCGGCCATCGCCGTCTACAACTACGCGTGGGCGATCTACCTGGTGCCGTACGCCGTGCTGGCCGTGCCCATCGCCACCAGCGCGTTCCCCCGGCTGTCCGCGCAGGCTGGGGACACGGCCGCGTTCGCCGCGCTGGCGGCGCGCACCACGCGGGCCGTGGTGCTGGTGTCCGGGTTGGCCGCCGGGGTGCTGGCGGCGGCCTCGGGGCCGGGTGCGGTGGTGTTCCTGGGGCTCAAGAGTGACATCCCGGCGCCGGAGCTGGCTCGGGCGGTCGCGCTGTTCGCGCCCGGGCTGATCGGCTACGGGCTCATCGTGCACCTGAGCAGGGTGCTCTACGCCGCCGGGCGCGGCCGGGCGGCCGCCACCGGGACCGTCGCCGGGTGGGTGGTCGTGATGGTCGCGCAGACCGTCTTCGCCTTGGTGCTGCCCGAGGGGTGGAAGATCGGCGGGATGGCGCTGGGGATGAGCGTGGGCATGAGCGCGGGCGGCGCGCTGCTGCTCGCCTCCGTGGTGCGGGCCGGTGGGCGCGGGGCCGTGGCCGGATTGTGGCGGGCCCTGGGCGCGGCGACCGGCGGAGGGCTGGTGGCCTACCTGGCAGGGGGTGCCGTGGTGGGATGGCTGGGAGCGCAAGGGGTGTGGCCGAATGTCTGGGCCGCCGTGCTGGCCGCCGTCACGGCGCTGGGAGTCGGGACGGTGGTCGTGGCCGTGGCGGATGGGGCGGACGCCCGCGCGGTGGCGGGGCTGCTCAGGCGAGGCGGGGCGGGCTGAGAAGCCGGCTTGGTGCGGAAGGAGCGGGTTGTGCGGGTGGCGTTCGTGCTGGGCACCACGTCCGGCGGCACCGGGCGGCACGTCCGGATGCTCACCGAAGGGCTGGTGCGGCGGGGACACCAGGTGCTGGTCCTGGGGCCGCGCAGCGTCGAGGAGCAGTTCTCGTACGCCGGGGCGGGGGCCGGGTTCGTGGAGGTGGCCGTCTCTGACCGGCCGCATCCCCGCAACGACCTGCGTGCGGTGCTCGCGATCAGTCGGCTCACGCGGGACGCCGACGTCGTGCACGCCCACGGGCTGCGGGCGGGGGCATTGGCCGCGCTCGGGCGGCGCCGGGGCTTGCTGGCCGTCACCCTGCACAACGCCCTGACGGCGAGCGGGTTCGTCGGGTTCGTCTACGGGGCGCTCGAACGGATCGTCGCCCGGCGGGTAGATCGGGTGCTGGTGGTGTCGCCCGACCTCGGTGAACGCATGACCCGGCTCGGAGCACGGGACGTACGCGCCGCCGTGGTGCCCGCGCCGCCGCTGCGGCCGGCCAAGCGCACTCCCCAGGAGGTGCGGGACGAGCTGAGGGCCGGGGAGCGGCCGATCCTGCTCACGATCGCCCGCCTCGCCCAGCAGAAAGGGCTCGAAACGCTCCTCGACGTCGCCGCCGGGCCATGGGAGGACATGGCAGCCAGGCCGCTGTTCGTGGTCGCGGGGGAGGGGCCCCGGCGGGCGGAGCTGGAGCGGAGGATCCAGGGCGAGGGGCTGCCCGTGACGCTGGCGGGGAATCGGGACGACATCCCGGACCTCCTCGGGGCCGCCACCGCCGTGTTCACCGCCACCCGGTGGGAGGGGCAGCCGCTCAGCATCAGGGAGGCGCTCATGGCCGGGAAGCCGGTGATTGCCACATCGGTGGGGGGAATTCCAGAAATTGTGGGAGACGCCGGAATCCTCGTTCCCTACGGGGACGTCCGAGGGCTGCGCACGGCCGTGCGGACACTGCTGACGGAGCCCGGAGCTGCGGAAACGCTCGCTGCGGCCGCGTCGCGGCGCGGGCGGGAGATGCCCGATGGCGACGCCGCCGTGGAGAGTGTGCTGCGGGTGTACGACCGGGAAGATCCAACGGGATGATTAGGTGGGGATAAAGCGTTCTCGTATACTGCCTGGGTTAGGGAGGGGAGTATCCCTTCGCGACAGCCTCGTCATCACGGTGCAGCCCCGCTCCACGGGGCCCCCGGGGCTGCCGGTCCGCAGTTCGAAGCGGGCGGGAGAGACCTCCGGCACTGAGTCCTGTCTGCCGGAGGGTTTAGAGACGTGATCGTACCCATGTGGGCCTGGATCGCCGTGATCGGCGGTCTTCTTGTTGTCCTCGCCATCGATTTGTGGATTGTCGACCGCGGAGAAGCACGCGAGTTCTCCATGCGGCAGGCCGGTTACTGGGTGACGTTCTACGTCGTCCTCGCCGTCGCGTTCGGCGTGCTCATGTGGGCCACGGCCGGGGCGGACACGGCAGGTGAGTTCTTCGCGGGCTACATCACTGAATACAGCCTGAGCGTCGACAATCTCTTCGTTTTCTTCATCATCATGAGCAGGTTCGCCGTGCCGCGGGCCTACCAGCACAAGGTGCTGCTCGTGGGCATCCTGCTCGCGCTGGTCATGCGCGGAATCTTCATCGCGCTCGGCGCCGCGGCCCTCGAGCGGTTCAGCTGGCTGTTCTACGTGTTCGGCGCCTTCCTCGTCTACACCGCGATCAACATCGTGCGCCACCACCTCAAGGGCGAGGAAGAAGAGGTCAACGAGAACTTCCTGCTCCGGTGGGTGCGCAGGACGCTGCCCTCCACCGAGGGGTACGTCGGCTCCAAGGTCACCGTCAAGATCGACGGCAGGCGCCTGGTCACCCCGATGCTCATCGTGATGATCGCCATCGGCACCACCGACCTGCTGTTCGCCCTCGACTCGATCCCCGCCATCTTCGGGCTCACCAAGGACCCCTTCATCGTCTTCACGGCCAACGCGTTCGCCCTGATGGGACTGCGTCAGCTGTACTTCCTCCTGGGCGGCCTGCTGCAGCGGCTGGTCTACATCAGCTACGGTTTGGCGTTCATACTCGGGTTCATCGGGGTTAAGCTGGTATTGGAGGCGTTGCACGCCAGCCATGTCTCCTGGGCGCCCGAAATTCCCATCTGGGTCTCGCTCTCGATCATCGGCGCAACCATGGTCATCACCACCGTGGCCAGCCTGGTCAAGGCTCGCATCGATATGCGCAAGGGCGAGGAACCGCACCCTGAGCAGGTCTAGCGAAAAGGGCTTCGAGGCGCTTTGCTTGTGTAGTTGTGCCGTGTAATAGTTGCTGGTTCTGTAACATCACGGCAAAGCGCCCAGTCCAGTCACCACTCAAAGGTTGTACGTGTCAGACGATTCTGCTAAGTCGAGCCGCGTCAGGCTCGCACGCGGGGTCTCCCCGTGGCTCTTCCCGACGGCGGCCGCTGCGGCCGCCACTGCGCTGCTGACGCGCCAGGACCGGCGATGGGCGCTCGCGGCGGTGCCGCTGAGCGCGCTCACCGGGGGCATGCTCTGGTTCTTCCGCGACCCCGACCGCACGCCGGGGGAGGGACGCATCCTGTCGCCCGCCGACGGCGTGGTTCAGAGCATCGACCCGTGGCCAGACGGCCGCACCAGGGTCGCGATCTTCATGAGCCCGCTGAACGTCCACGTCAACCGGGCCCCCCTTGCGGGAAATGTCACCTCCGTGCAGCATGTGGCAGGTGGGTTCCTGCCGGCGTTCAACAAGGACAGCGACCAGAACGAGCGCGTGGTGTGGCATTTCGAGACCGCGCTGGGCGACATCGAGATGGTGCAGATCGCGGGTGCGGTGGCGCGCAGGATCGTGCCGTACCTGACCGCGGGCGCGAAGGTCGAGCAGACCGAGCGGATCGGGCTCATCCGGTTCGGTTCGCGGGTCGACATCTACCTTCCCGAAGGGATATCTCCCGCGGTGTCCGTGGGCGAGAAGATGGTTGCGGGGGTGACCAGAATTGACCGCGGCTGACGCCGGCAGTTGGCAGGCGGAAGAGGAAGAGCCTCGAGGTCCCGTCGGCAAGGCGTTCCGCCTTTCGGCCGCGGACTCGCTCTCGCTGGGCAACGCGGTCTGCGGGTTCCTCGCGGTGTGCGTCCTCGCGTACTCCGCCATCCAGCAACTCCAGGTCGCGGGCGGCCGGTTCACGCCGGATCCGAGCTACTTCGCCACCGCCATCGTGCTGCTGCTCATCGGGGCGACGTGCGACCTGTTCGACGGCCTCGTCGCGCGGCGCTTCCGCGCCTCGGCGATGGGGGCCGAGCTCGACAACCTGGCCGATGTCATCAGCTTCGGGTTCGCGCCCGCGTTCATGGTCGTGATCTGGGGCGGGTTCACCGACCAGGTGCCGTTCACCGCCGTGCTCGTGGCGGCGGCGTCCGTGCTGGTCGCCGGGGTCGTCCGGCTGGCCAGGTTCGCCTGCGTCAAGACCAAGAGCGGCGATTTCATGGGCCTGCCCATCCCGATGGGCGCCATGACCGTGATCTCCATCGTGCTGCTGTTCCAGCCCAGCATCTGGGCGCTGCTCGCGGTGCTCGGCGTGGCGTGGCTGATGGTCAGCCGCATCGAATACCCGAAGCCGAAGGGACAGCTCCTGGCGGGGGTCCTCGGGTGGATCATGGTGAATGTGGCGTTCCTCACTGTCTGGGTGGCCTGGCCCGAGGGCGGTGACCTGCCGATCAAGATCGGCGCCACCATGCAGGTCGCGCTCGTGGCGGCGATTCCGCTGCGGATGTTGTTCTACAAGCGGGAGCAGCGCAAGGAAGCCGAGCGCATCAAGTACTGACGGCGGGATTTTTCGCCTTACTTCGGCTTTGATAGAGCCATGTCGGCCACGCCGCGCGAGCACACGCGCACGTACTATCTCGGCAAACTGGCCACGGAGCTGGAGCAGCGCGGGCTGACGGCGACGCTTCGGGCGTACCCGCCCGCGCTGCGGATCAACGACCCCGACACCGTCATGCTGGTCGAGACGGTCGACTGCGTGCCACTTTCCGAAGGATGGTTCTATCGGTGGTCGTGGGGCGAGCTCGTCGGTCTCGCCGACGATCCCGCCCTCGCGGCCGAACGCATCGTCCGGGTCCTCGCCGCCCGCCAATGACCCTTGTCGCCGGGGCGCGTACTCCGAGGCCGGCGGAAGCGGCACCTGGGGGTCCCGGTTCTGGGGCCGCTCTGCGGCGGCACCGCAGGCGCCGGTTCGGGCGTGACGGCGCGTCGAGTGACGCGCAGGCACGGGCACGAGAGCGCGCGCCGGCAAAAAGGCGCTGGGCCCGGTCGCGGCTCGGTGAGGTGCGGCCGTTACCAGCCCCGGGCCTTCCACTCCGGCAGGGAGGGGCGTTCGGCGCCGAGCGTGGTGTCCTTGCCGTGGCCCGGATAGACCCAGGTCTCGTCGGGGAGGCGGTTGAAGACGCGTTCGACCACGTCGTTGTAGAGCTGGTCGAAGCGCTCCGGGTCCTTCCAGGTGTTGCCGACGCCGCCGGGGAACAGGGAGTCACCCGTGAACAGGTGCGCGCCGGCCTCGCCGCCGTCGTACAGGAGCGCGATCGAGCCCGGCGTGTGGCCGCGCAGGTGGATGACCTCCAGGGTGATCGCGCCGACGGCGATCGTGTCGCCGTGCTCGACCGTGCGGTCCACCGGCAGCGGGAGGGCGGGCGCGTCCAGCGGGTGGGCGATCAGCTGGGCGCCCGTGACCTTGGTCATCTGCTCAAGCGCCTGCCAGTGGTCGCCGTGCTGGTGTGTGGTGACGATCGAGCCGATCGGCTGGCCGGACATCAGTGCGAGCAGGCGGTCGGCGTCGGCTGCCGCGTCGATGAGCAGGCCCTCGCCGGTCTCCGTGCAGCGCAGCAGATAGGCGTTGTTGTCATACGGGCCGACGGCGAGCTTGCAGATCGTCAGCGCGGGCAGCTCGCGCACGTCGGCGGGACCGCCGACCTGGACGTCACCTGTGTAGGTCATGGATAGCCCTCCGGGGGCGTCGCGGGCAGATCAGCGGGGGCCGTCATCGTCAGCCACGGCGGAGGCTCAGGAAGGCCCGTCCCCCCGGGGCCTGGCTTGACCGACTGCCCCACGGGCACCAGGGTAACGCCCCAGCCGTCCGACCGGCCGGTCAGCCAGGCCAGCATGTCGCGCGGCGTTCCCCGGACGACGGGCCCGCTGCCGAGTCCCCGCCATCGGGCGGTGGCCTCGGCCGCGTTGCCGGCGGATGGACGGGGTTTATCGTGGTCGGCGGGCGTCGAGGCCTGGTGAAGGGGATCGACGAGGTGGATCTCGCTCACGGTGCTCTGCTCGCGCGGCCAGGCGGCCAGGCAGTCGTGCAGTTCGCGGTGGACGAACGCTTCCGGCCAGTCGTGCGGGCCGTAGCCGGCGTCGAGGTCCACGTGGTGGAAGCCGATCTCGCGGAGGCGGCGTACGAGGACGTACCAGGCGGGGTGGGGCGGCGGGCGCATGCCCTCGACCTGGGCGGACCATGCCTGCTCGGGGAGGTCGCGGACGGCGGCGGCGAGGCGGGCGGCGCCGTCTTCGAGGTCGGCCAGGTGGCGGGCGGCCGGTTGGGCGGCCTTGGCCTCGATCGCGGCGGTCCTGGCTTGGAGGGATGCGTACTGGGGGTTTTTGACGCCGGTGCGTGCCCAGGTGAGAAGGTTGAGGTGGGAGTCGGCGTTCTTGACGACGTGGGCGAGCACGTGGCCTCTGGTCCAGCCGGGCAGGAGGGACGGGGCGGTGATGTCGGCGTCGGAGAGGGACGCGGCCGTGGCCAGCAGCTGGTCGGTGGACGAGGCGAGTTCGGCCTGCAGCGCGGGTAGGACGGTCATGTCTTGATATTTCACCACTTAAGGCGTCTCGAGCGATGGCGGGCATAAAACCCCAGGTCAGATCGTTAATAGCGGAAGGCCTCCTGCCGAGGTGGTGGATGGCCGTAACCTGTGAGGGACGGATTTTCGGGGACCGAGAAGCGGGCCGCCGAAATTGTCGGAGTCCCCGTCTACCATCCCCCGTGGACCTATCCGCCTTTCGACTTCCGGGATCGCCGTGGCAGACCGCCTGATCGTGCGTGGTGCACGAGAACACAACCTCAAGGACGTCTCGCTCGACCTGCCGCGAGACGCGCTGATCGTCTTCACCGGCCTGTCCGGCTCGGGCAAGTCGAGCCTGGCCTTCGACACGATCTTCGCTGAGGGGCAGCGGCGCTATGTCGAGTCTTTGTCGGCCTACGCCCGCCAGTTCCTCGGCCAGATGGACAAGCCCGACGTCGACTTCATCGAGGGCCTGTCGCCGGCGGTGTCGATCGACCAGAAGGCCACCAGCAAAAACCCCCGCTCGACCGTCGGCACGATCACCGAGGTCTACGACTATCTGAGGCTGCTGTGGGCCAGGATCGGCAAGCCGCACTGCCCGGTGTGCGCGCGCCCGATCGCCAGGCAGATGCCGGAGCAGATCGTCGACCGGGTGATGGACCTGGAGGAGGGCACCAGGTTCCAGGTGCTCGCCCCGGTCGTGCGCGGGCGCAAGGGCGAGTACGCAGAGTTGTTCCGCGAGCTGCAGACCAAGGGCTTCGCCCGGGCCAGGGTGGACGGCACGGTGGTGCGGCTGGAGGAGCCGCCGACGCTGAAGAAGTACGAGAAGCACGACATCGAGGTCATCGTCGACCGCCTGTCGGTCAAGGAGTCGGCGAGGCGCAGGCTCACCGACTCGGTGGAGACGGCGTTGCTGCTGTCCGGCGGCACGATCACGCTCGAGTTCGTCGACCTGCCCGAGGATGACCCGGGCCGCGAGCGTTTCTACTCCGAGCACCTCTACTGCCCTTATGACGACTTGTCGTTCGAAGAGCTGGAGCCGCGCTCGTTCTCGTTCAACTCGCCGTTCGGCGCCTGTCCCGAGTGCACGGGTCTGGGCACGAAGATGGAGGTGGACCCCGATCTGGTGGTGCCCGACCCGGAGCGGACTCTCCGCGAAGGCGCGCTCCACCCGTGGTCGGGCGGTCACACCAGCGAATACTTCGTCAGGCTGATCGAGGCGCTGGGCCAGACGGTCGGGTTCACGCTGGACACGGCGTGGGAGAAGCTGCCGAAGAAGGCGCAGAAAGCCCTGCTGTACGGCTACGACGAGCAGGTGCACGTCCGCTACAGCAACCGCTACGGCCGGCAGCGCTCCTACTACACCACCTACGACGGCGTCATCACATGGGTGCAGCGCAGGCACGCCGAGGCGGAGAGCGACTCGAGCCGCGAGCGGTTCGAGGGCTACATGCGCGAGATCCCGTGCCCGGCCTGCAAGGGCGCCAGGCTCAAGCCGGTGACGCTGGCGGTGACGGTCGCCGACAAGTCGATCGCCGAGGTCGCGGCCATGTCGATCGGCGAGTGCGCGAAGTTCCTGGCCAACCTCAAGCTGTCCGACCGGGACATGCACATCGCCGAGCGGGTGGTCAAGGAGATCAACGCCCGCCTGGGCTTCCTGCTCGACGTCGGCCTCGACTACCTGACCATGGACCGGGCAGCCGCCACCCTCGCGGGCGGCGAGGCGCAGCGCATCAGGCTGGCCACGCAGATCGGCTCCGGCCTGGTCGGCGTCCTGTACGTCCTCGACGAGCCGTCCATCGGCCTGCACCAGCGCGACAACATGCGGCTGCTCGACACACTGATCAGGCTGCGCGACATGGGTAACACCCTGATCGTGGTCGAGCACGACGAGGACACGATCGCGGCCGCCGACTGGGTGGTCGACATCGGTCCCGGCGCCGGCGAGCACGGCGGGCAGGTCGTCGTGTCCGGCACGGTCCAGGAGCTCCTCGCCAGCGAGTCGTCCCTGACCGGGCAATACCTGTCAGGGCGCAGGAGCATCCCCATTCCCGCCATCCGCCGCCCGCGCAACAAGAAGCGGCAGATCACGGTCAAGGGGGCGCGCGAGCACAACCTCCAAGGCGTGGACATCGAGTTCCCGCTGGGCGTCTTCACGGCCGTGACCGGCGTGTCGGGATCGGGGAAGTCGACGCTGGTCAACGACATCCTCTACAACGCGCTGGCCAAGGAGCTCAACGGGGCGCGCACGGTGCCGGGGCGGCACTCGCGGATCAACGGCATGGACCTCGTGGACAAGGTCGTGCACGTCGACCAGTCGCCGATCGGGCGCACGCCGCGCTCCAACCCGGCCACGTACACCGGTGTCTTCGACCACGTCCGCAAGCTGTTCGCGGCCACGACGGAGGCGAAGGTCCGCGGCTACCAGCCCGGTCGCTTCAGCTTCAACGTCAAGGGCGGCCGCTGCGAGGCGTGCGCGGGCGACGGCACCATCAAGATCGAGATGAACTTCCTGCCGGACGTCTACGTCCCCTGCGAGGTCTGCCACGGCGCCCGCTACAACCGGGAGACGCTGGAGGTCCACTACAAGGGCAAGACGATCGCCGAGGTCCTCGACATGCCGATCGAGGAGGCCCTGGGCTTCTTCGAGGCGATCCCCGCGATCAAGCGTCATCTGCAGACGCTCAACGACGTGGGGCTGGGCTACGTACGACTCGGGCAGCCGGCCACCACGCTGTCCGGCGGCGAGGCGCAGCGCGTCAAGCTCGCCTCGGAGCTGCAGCGGCGGCAGACCGGCCGGACGATCTACGTGCTCGACGAGCCGACCACCGGTCTGCACTTCGAGGACATCCGCAGGCTCCTCGGCGTGCTCGGGCGGCTGGTCGACGGCGGCAACACGGTGATCGTCATCGAGCACAACCTCGACGTGATCAAGACGGCCGACTGGATCATCGACATGGGGCCCGAGGGCGGCTCGAGAGGCGGGACCCTGGTGGCCAGCGGCACGCCCGAGGACGTCGCGCTGGTGGAGGACAGCCACACGGGGCGGTTCCTGCGCAAGATCCTGTCCGTCTGAGGCAGATGGTCACGCGGCGCGGCGGCGGCGTTCGGCGCCGCCGCGCTCCAGCCACCACTCGGCGAACAGCAGCGGCAGCGTCCAGCCCAGCCAGGCGCTCAGCGCCGCCACCGTGCTCGCCAGCAGTGTCTCGTCGCCGTGGAAGGTCGTCTCCAGCTCCGGCGACAGGGCGATGGTGAACACCACGCCCCACAGCCGGTTCGTGATGATGGACATGGTCAGGGCGAAGCTGCGGACCATCCACCGGCGATGCTCGGCGAACCTGCGCTGCCTGGCCATCCGCCGGCCGGCCAGCGTGCAGCCCAGCCAGAGCAGCGCCAGCACCACGCCGCTGGCGGCCGTCACCGGGCCGAAGTACGGGGTGGTCACGGAGACGATCAATCCCAGCAGGCCTCCGGGGAGGCAGCCGCCGAAGACGTACACGCGGCCGATCACGCGGTGCGCGTGCGGGTGGCGGGCGCGGAACCACGGCCAGATCTGCAGGCAGCAGGTGATCATCGCGATGGAGCCGAAGACCACGTGCAGGGAGAGCACCGCGAAGTGCGGCGGGAAGTAGTCCGGGGCGGGCACGCGGGACTGGCTCGGGTCCATGGAAAGGTACGGCGGCAGCGAGAAGGCGACGAACACGATCGCCACCACTGCCAGTGGCGCCACCCACGGGCGGCGCCACCACCTGGGGCGGGATCGCCGGGCCGGGGCGGCGGGCGGGTGCTCTGCCGAAACGGTCATGGCCGCAAGGCTCGGGGCAGGCGCTGACCGTGGGCTTACCACTCGCTGACGAGCGGCGCCTTTCCGCGGTCGCCACCCGCGCATGGGACCGAGGGGTCCCGCCCATAGAGTTGTTCCCGGGTGAATACCTGACCTGCAGGGGGTCAGCGGCGACGCGAAGGGTCAGCGGCAATCATGACGGTTGAGGGGCGGGGCGCAGCCATGCCCGGAAACGGGCTCGGGCGGCGCGAGGCGCTGGGCGCGGCGGGGATGGCGGCGTGCGGGCTGGCGCTGGCCGGATGCGGCACGGGAGACGCCAAGGCGCAGCCCAACCTCAAGGGCAAGGTCATCGCCAGGACGGCCGACGTGCCCGTGGGGGGCGGCAAGGTCATCGAGGACCTGAGCATCGTGGTGGCGCAACCTGCGCAGGGCGTCTACAAGGCGTACACCTCGGCCTGCACGCACAAGGGCTGCGCGGTCAGCGCTCCCAAGGACAACGTCATCAGGTGCGCCTGCCACGGCAGCGAGTTCGCCGCCGACAGCGGCAAGGCCACCAAGGGCCCCGCGACCGCCCCGCTGGCCTCGTTCCAGGTCAAGGTCGAGGGCGACGGCATCGTGATCGCGTGAACAGGTACGTGAACAGGTAATTGTGCGTGGTCGCCGGGATTGGGTTCGGGCACGCTGAACCGGCGCGAGGGGCCGGACGTACTTGAAGTAGAACCAACCTGGGAGGACACACCATGACGGAAACGACGCGCCGAACGATGATGCTCGGCGCTGGAGGAGCCGGGCTCGCGGCGGTCCTGACGGCGTGTGCCAGCTATGGCTCGCCGACGACGGAGGCGAGTGCGGAGCCACCGGCCGAAGAGCCGACCGACGCGCCGGCGGAGGAGCCGACCGACGAGCCGGCCGAGGAGGCGTCGTCCGCGGCCCCGAAGAAGAAGTCGACGGCGAAGGCGCTGGCGAACACCAGTGACATCCCCGAAGGCGGCGGGAAGATCTTCGAGTCGCAGAAGATCGTGGTCGTGCAGCCGACGGCAGGTGACTTCAAGGCGTTCAGCGCGGTCTGCACGCATGCGGGCTGCACGGTCGGCAGCGTCCAGAACAAGACGATCAACTGTCCTTGCCACGGCAGCAAGTTCAGCATCGAGGACGGCTCTCCCACCGCGGGACCCGCGAGCGATCCGCTCGAGGAGAAAAAGATCACGGTGGATGGAGACAGTATTCGTCTCGCCTGACGAACGTCTCATCATTTTCTCACCTGCGTGCGCTTGGGTGAGCTCATGACAGACGACCTTCGTAGCCGCCGGGCGGTGATCACCGGCGTGGGCGCCGGTGGCCTCGCGCTGGCGATCACCGCCTGCGGCGGCGGTACCGACACCGCGACGACCGCCGGCACCTCCGATTCCGGTGCGACCGCATCCAGCGCGCCCCAAGCGGGTGGTGCGGCGCTGGCCAAGACCGCTGACATTCCCGTGGGCGGTGGCACGATCTTCAAAGACCAGAAGGTCGTCATCACGCAGCCCACCGAGGGCGAGTTCAAGGCGTTCAGCGCGGTCTGCACCCACCAAGGGTGCTCGGTGGGCAGCGTGGAGGGCGACGCGATTGTCTGCCCATGCCACAACAGCAAGTTCAACATCACCGACGGGGCGGTCACCGCGGGGCCGGCCGAGAAGCCGCTGGCCGCGCAGGAGATCAAGGTCGACGGCGATCAGATCACGCTCGCGTAGCACCGTACGTGCGGGGATAGCCCGCCGGGCCGGGTGACGGCGCGGCGGGCCGCTCTCTCCGCGGGCCCACCTTGTCGGTGGGGGCTACTAGGCTTTTGAGCGTGGCGAGATCAGCGGGCAGCCCTTTGAGTTTCCGGCCCACATCGGGCTCGATCCCCGATTCCCCGGGGGTCTACCGGTTCAGGGACGCGCACGGCCGGGTGATCTACGTAGGCAAGGCCAAGAGCCTGCGGCAGCGGCTCAACTCGTACTTCGCGGACTTCTCCGCGCTGCACCCGCGCACCCAGTCGATGCTGACCACGGCCGCCGACGTCGACTGGACCGTCGTCGGCACCGAGGTGGAGGCGCTGCAGCTCGAATACTCCTGGATCAAGGAGTTCGACCCGCGCTTCAACGTGAAATACCGCGACGACAAGTCCTACCCCTACCTCGCGGTCACCCTGGGCGAGGACTTCCCCAGGGTGCAGGTCATGCGCGGGGCCAAGCGCAAGGGCACGCGTTATTTCGGCCCCTACTCGCACGCCTGGGCGATCAGGGAGACCGTCGACCTGCTGCTGCGCGTCTTCCCGGTACGCACGTGCAGCGCCGGCGTGTTCAAGCGGGCCGGGCAGATCGGCCGGCCGTGCCTGCTCGGCTACATCGACAAGTGCTCGGCGCCCTGCGTCGGCCGGGTCTCCCCGGAGGAGCACCGCGCGCTGGCCGAGGACTTCTGCGACTTCATGGCGGGCAACACCGGCCGCTTCATCAAGCGCCTTGAGAAAGCGATGCGCGACGCCGCGGCGGAGCAGGAATACGAGCGCGCCGCCCGGCTCAGGGACGACATCCAGGCCCTGCAGCGGGCGCTGGAGAAGCAGGCCGTCGTGCTCGGCGAGGGCACGGACGCGGACGTGATCGCGCTGGCCGAGGACCCGCTCGAGGCCGCCGTGCAGGTCTTCTACGTGCGTGGCGGCCGCATCCGCGGCCAGCGCGGGTGGGTGGTCGACAAGGTCGAGGAGACCACGCCGGGCGAGCTGGTCGAGCAGTTCCTGCTGCAGATGTACGCCGAGGCCGTCCCCGAGTCGATGCCCCGCGAGGTGCTCGTGCCCGCCCTGCCGCCCGACAGCGAGGCGGTCGCCGAGCTGCTGGGCGAGCAGCGCCGCGCCCGCGTCGACGTGCGCGTGCCGCAGCGCGGCGACAAGAAGTCGCTGATGGAGACCGTCGAGCGCAACGCCAAGGAGTCGCTGGCGCAACACAAGATCCGTCGCGCCAGTGACCTGACCACGCGCAGCAAGGCCCTGCAGGAGATCGCCGACGCGCTCGACCTCGACCAGGCCCCGCTGCGCATCGAGTGCTACGACGTCTCCCACCTGCAGGGGGAGAACGTCGTGGCGTCGATGGTGGTGTTCGAGGACGGCCTGGCGCGCAAGAGCGAATACCGCCGTTTCGCCGTCAAGACCAAGGAGGGCGACGTCGCCTCGATCCACGAGGTGATCTTCCGGCGCTTCCGCCGCTACCTGGAGGAACGCTCCGCGACCGGCGAGCTGGCCGCCGACGACCAGGACGCCCACGGCCCCATCGACCCCGAGACGGGCAAGCCGCGCAAGTTCGCCTACCCGCCCAACCTGGTCGTGGTCGACGGCGCGGGCCCCCAGGCGGCCGCCGCCCAGCGGGCGCTCGACGAGCTCGGCATCGACGACGTGGCCGTGTGCGGGCTGGCCAAGCGGCTGGAGGAGGTGTGGCTGCCCGGCGACGACCAGCCGGTGATCATGCCCCGGTCAAGCGAAGGTCTCTACCTGCTGCAACGCGTGCGGGACGAGGCACACCGGTTCGCCATCACCTACCATCGGTCCAAGAGGTCGAAGACGGTGAAGGAGAGCGCGCTCGACGGCGTGCCCGGCCTCGGCCCGGCCCGCCGGCAGGCGCTGCTCAAGCACTTCGGCTCGGTGAAGAAACTACGCGAGGCCACCGCCGCCGAGATCTGCGAGGTTCCCGGCATCGGCCCGTCCCTCGCCGAGGTGATCGTGTCGACGCTGAAGGGAGAGTCACCGTGATCCGCCACGACGTTCCGGTGGCCGTGCCGGAGCTGCGCGGCCGAGCCGCTATGGTGGATGGCGTGCCGCGATGACCGAGCCGGGCGTGCAGGACGGCCGCCGTGCGGCGAGCGCCCGGGTCGCTGGGCCGTCGGACGGCGCCGGTCAGGGAGGGCGTTGACATGGACACCCGTGAGGGCAGTGCCGGTGACGGGACTGACGGGCGGAAAGAAGCGATGAGCACCGGGCCGGCGTTCGTCATCGTGACCGGCATGTCCGGCGCGGGACGCAGCACCGCGGCCAAGGCGCTGGAGGACCTGGGCTGGTTCGTCATCGACAACCTGCCGCCCGGGCTGCTGTTCGCGATGGCCGAGGAGGCGGGCAAGGTCAAGCTGGCCGCCGACAAGGTGGCGGCCGTCGTCGACGTGCGCAGCCTGGCCTTCACCACCGACCTCAACGCGGCCATCGAGGAGCTCGAAGGGCGCGGGGTGCGGGTGCGCGTCGTGTTCCTGGAGGCCAGCGACGAGGAGTTGGTGCGGCGGTTCGAGAACGTCCGCAGGCCCCACCCGCTCCAGGGCGAGGGGCGGCTGGTCGACGGCATCGCGCGGGAGCGGGGGATCCTGCGCGAAGTGCGGGCCAACGCCGACCTGGTGATCGACACCTCCTCGCACAACGTGCACGACCTGCGCAACAAGATCGTCGCGTACTTCGGCGGGGAGGACCGGCCGGGGCTGCGGCTCAACGTGGTGTCCTTCGGGTTCAAGTACGGCCTGCCGGTAGACGCCGACCTCGTCGTGGACTGCCGGTTCCTCCCCAACCCGCACTGGGTGCCCGAGTTGCGGCCGATGAACGGGCTGGAGACCCCGGTGCGCGACTACGTGCTGGGCCAGCCGGGGGCCAAGGAGTTCCTCGACGCGTACGAGGAGGTCCTGCAGGTGGTCGCGGCCGGTTACGCGCGCGAGGGCAAGAGCTATGCGACGCTGGCGGTGGGGTGCACAGGTGGCAAGCACCGCAGTGTTGCCATGGCCGAGCAGGTGGCCGCCCGCCTGCGCGACCGTGGGATGGAGGTCCAGGTGAGCCACCGGGATGTGGGGCGGGAGTGACCGATGAGGGCTTCGAGGCAGCGGCTTCGCCGGACACAGGCACGGGCGGCGGCCCGGTTCCGATAACGCGCCCGGACGGCGGCGCGCCCTGGGAACGGCGTACGGCCGGGGGCGGGTCTTCGCAAGGACACGCGGCCGAGGCTCCGCTGAGGCACAGCGTGGTGCACCCGCGTGGGCGGCATGTCGAGTTCGGGCCGCGCGTGGTCGCGCTGGGCGGCGGGCACGGGCTGTTCGCGTCCCTGTCCGCCTTACGGATGGTCACCGACAGGCTGACCGCGGTCGTGACCGTCGCCGACGACGGTGGCTCCAGCGGACGGCTGCGTCGTGAGCTCGGCGTGCTGCCGCCTGGCGACCTGCGGATGGCGCTCGCCGCGCTGTGCGGCGACGACGAGTGGGGCAGCACCTGGAGCGAGGTGGTGCAGCACCGCTTCCGCAGCGAGGGTGAGCTGCATGGGCACGCCGTCGGCAACCTGCTGATCGTGGCGCTGTGGGAGCTGCTCGGCGATCCCGTGGCCGGGCTCGACTGGGTCGGGCGGCTGCTGGGCGCACACGGCCGGGTGCTGCCGATGGCGTCGGTGCCACTGGACATCGTGGCCGAGGTGGAGCTCGACGGCGTCATCTCGACCGTACGCGGGCAGGTCGCGTGCGCCCTGACGCCCGGCCGCGTCCAGGCCATCTCTCTCGTGCCCGAAGACCCGCCCGCGCGGCCCGAAGCGGTCGCGGCGGTGCAGGAGGCGGACTGGGTGGTGTTCGGGCCGGGGTCGTGGTTCACCAGCGTGCTGCCGCACCTCAAGGTGCCCGAGCTGGCCAGGGCCCTGCACGAGACCAGGGCCAAGCGGCTCGTCACGCTCAACCTGGCTCCCCAGGCCGGTGAGACCGACGACTTCTCCCCCCAGCAGCACCTGGAGGTGCTCGGGCAGCACGCGCCCGACCTGACGATCGACGTGGTGCTCGCCGACACCGGGGTGGTCGACGACCCCGACGCCCTGGAGAAGGCCGCCGCGGCGCTCGGCGCGCGGCTCGTCATGGCGGACGTGGCCGCCGCCGACGGCTCGCCCAGGCATGACCCACGACGTCTTGCCTCCGTCCTGGACGAGATTTTCCTCCAGAAGCGTTGATCCTGGTCGGCGTGGCGCGAAGGTGCGAGAGACTGACGAGAGCCGGTCTGAATGGGGGAGAGGACTAACGCTTATGGCGATGACAGGAGTGGTGAAAGACGAACTGAGCCGCCTGCCGGTGCTGAAGCCGTGCTGCCGCAAGGCGGAGGTTTCCACGCTGCTGCGGTTCGCCAGCGGCCTGCACCTGGTGGGCGGACGGATCGTGATCGAGGCGGAGCTTGACACCAACGCCACCGCGCGGCGCCTGATCAAGGACATCGGCGAGGTGTTCGGCCACAAGGCCGAGGTGCTCGTGCTCGCGCCCGCCGGCCTGCGCAAGGGCTCTCGCTACGTCGTGCGCGTCTACCGTGACGGTGAGGCGCTCGCCCGCCAGACGGGCCTGATCGACAACCACGGCCGCCCGGTGCGCGGCCTGCCCCGCCAGGTGGTGGCGGGGGCCGCGTGCGATGCGGAGGCCGCTTGGCGCGGGGCCTTCCTCGCGCACGGCTCGCTCACCGAGCCGGGGCGCTCGATGTCGCTCGAGGTCACCTGCCCGGGTCCGGAGGCGGCGCTCGCGCTGGTGGGCTCGGCGCGGCGGCTGAAGATCCACGCCAAGGCGCGTGAGGTGCGCGGCGTGGACCGGGTCGTGGTACGCGACGGTGACGCGATCAGCGCGCTGCTCACCCGGCTCGGAGCCCACGACAGCGTGCTGGCCTGGGAGGAGCGGCGGATGCGCCGCGAGGTGCGGGCCACCGCCAACCGGCTGGCCAACTTCGACGACGCCAACCTGCGTCGGTCGGCGCGGGCCGCGGTGGCGGCCGGGGCGCGGGTGCAGCGAGCGCTGGAGATCCTCGGAGAAGAGGCTCCGGATCACCTGGTGGTGGCAGGGCGGCTGCGGGTGGAGCACAAGCAGGCGTCACTGGAGGAGTTGGGACAGATCGCCGATCCGCCGCTGACCAAGGACGCGATCGCGGGACGGATCCGGCGACTGCTGGCCATGGCCGACAAACGGGCGACCGACCTCGGCATTCCCAACACCGAGGCCAACCTGACCGTGGACATGCTCGCCCCATGAGCGTTTGCTCCGGGCGCCTGATGGTCGCGGTGCCTTGGACATGCGTGCCTTGGACATGCGTGCCTTGGTCAGAGATGCCGCCCTGAGAAAGGCCCCGCGTTCTGAGCGTGGCGCTGAGCGTTGAGGGGCGCTGAGCGTTGCCGGCGCGGTGCTGTGAGGCGGGGTGCGGGCGCCGTGCGGGCGTGGTGGTCTGCGAGGGGGCGGCCACGGGCGGCGCTGCCCGTGGCCGCGGTCGTTCGCGGTCAGTCGCGGGCGGGCTTGCGGGGCGTGAACAGGTTGCCCGCCGGGGACTGGGCCGCCGGGGACTGGGCCGGGGACTGTGCCGGCTCGAAGGGGGCCCGGTACTCCTCCTCCGGCTGCTCCTGCTCCTCTGCCGCCACCTCGGCACGATAGGCGCGGCGGGCGCGGACGACCCGGGCGGTGACCAGCATGAGGGCGGCGAGGGCGGCCACGGCGATGGAGAGCCAGGCCGGCCACGCCTCCGTCAGCCGGGCGCGGTAGAGGGACAGCGCGTAAGGAAGACCTCCGGAGAGGTTGTCCAGGGTGATGTCGTCCAGGTCGAGGGGAAGGCCACGATCGCGGGTGGTGGCGCTCCACATGATCGACGAGCCCGTGATCTGGCCGGCCGCCACCGCGCCTCCCGCGTACAGCGCCGCCACGACGGGCAGGACGGCGCTGCGCCGGCGGCGCGTTCCCACGGTCATGGCGACGATCATGGCGACGACGAGAGACAAGGCCACGGACAGTGGATAGCCGTTGCCGAACACTCTGACAGCGGAGGGAAGGCGGTCCTGGAACATGACGGCCGCCCCCACGGCGGCCGCGCAGATCAGCGCGGCGATGAGACCTGTGGCCAGCCCGCGCAGTAGGCCTGACCGGTTATGTGACATCTCAGCCCCCAGAGAATGCACGAATTTACTCCGATGAGTCGGGCACTTTACTCGAACGGCGCAAAACGTGTGGGTCGAACGGCCATTCACATGGCCGGGGGCTGCAGTGGTCTAAACCAATTTGGGTCCGATAAGGTTCGTGATTGAGGTTTCAGCCCGCCATCTGTTCGAGGAGTTCTGGTTCCCGTGAGCAT
Source organism: Nonomuraea sp. NPDC049480 (assembly GCF_044465905.1). Lineage (NCBI taxonomy): Bacteria > Bacillati > Actinomycetota > Actinomycetes > Streptosporangiales > Streptosporangiaceae > Nonomuraea > Nonomuraea sp. NPDC049480. Next base: position 385,403 of record NZ_JBITMD010000009.1, on the reverse strand, counting down.
CCGCGTAGGCGTCAACGGCTTCGGCCGTATCGGTCGCAACTTCTGGCGCGCTGTCGCCGCCAGCGGCAAGGACATCGAGATCGTCGCGGTCAACGACCTGACCGACAACGCGACGCTCGCTCACCTGCTGAAGTACGACAGCATTCTGGGCCGCCTGCCCTACGAGGTGAAGGCGACCAGCGATGAGATCACGGTCGACGGCAAGGCGATCAAGGTCTTCGAGGAGCGCGACCCCGCCAAGCTGCCCTGGGGCGACCTCGGTGTGGACGTGGTCGTCGAGTCGACCGGTCTCTTCACCGACGCCACCAAGGCCAAGGTGCACGCCGACAACGGCGCGAAGAAGGTCATCATCTCCGCTCCGGCGAAGAACGAGGACGTCACGGTCGTCATGGGCGTCAACGACGACACCTATGACCCGGCCAAGCACACGATCATCTCCAACGCCTCCTGCACCACCAACTGCCTGGCGCCGATGGCCAAGGTCCTGCACGACTCCTTCACCATCGAGAAGGGGCTGATGACCACCATCCACGCCTACACCCAGGACCAGAACCTGCAGGACGGCCCGCACAAGGACCTGCGCCGCGCCCGCGCTGCCGCGCTCAACGTGGTGCCCACCTCGACCGGCGCCGCCAAGGCCATCGGCCTGGTCCTGCCCGAGCTCAAGGGCAAGCTCGACGGCTTCGCCATGCGCGTGCCGATCCCCACCGGCTCGGCCACCGACCTCACCGTCGACGTCAGCCGCGAGGTCACGGTGGAGGAGGTCAACGCCGCGGTCAAGGCCGCCGCCGAGGGCCCGCTCAAGGGCATCCTCACCTACACCGAGGACGCGATCGTCTCCTCCGACATCGTCACCGACCCGGCCTCCTGCATCTTCGACGCCGGCCTCACCAAGGTCATCGGCAACCAGGTCAAGGTCGTCGGCTGGTACGACAACGAGTGGGGCTACTCCAACCGCCTCGCCGACCTGATCGAGCTGGTGGGCCGCGACCTCTGATGCCCGACCCCCGAGGGGGCGCCGTCACCTGGCGGCGGCATTTGGGGACCGAGCCCGCCTCACGGAGTGAGGCCATGGACACAGGAGCATGAGCATGCGCACGCTCGAAGATCTCGACGTGAAGGGGCGGCGCGTGCTCGTGCGCGCCGACCTCAACGTCCCCCTCGACGGGGAGACGATCACCGACGACGGCCGCATCCGCGCGTCGGTGCCGACGATCAAGGCACTGGCGGGCAGCGGAGCCAAGGTCGTCGTCTGCGCCCATCTGGGCAGGCCCAAGGGCCAGGTCAATCCGAAGTACTCCCTCAGGCCGGTGGCCGTGCGCCTGGGTGAGCTGCTCGGCCAGGACGTGGCCTTCGCCGCGGACGTGGTGGGCGACAGTGCGCGCGGAGCCGTCGAATCGCTCCAGGACGGCCAGGTCGCACTGCTGGAGAACCTCCGGTTCGAGCCGGGCGAGGAGTCCAAGGACGACGCCGCGCGGGGCGCGTTCGCCGAGAAGCTGGCCGGGCTGGCCGAGCTCTACGTGGGCGACGGGTTCGGCGCGGTGCACCGCAAGCACGCCAGCGTCTACGACGTGCCCGGGCTGCTGCCGCACGCGGCAGGTGGGCTGGTCGTGGCCGAGGTCGAGGTGCTGAGGAAGCTGACCGAGGAGCCCGAGCGGCCCTACGTGGTGGTGCTGGGCGGCGCCAAGGTCTCGGACAAGCTGGGCGTCATCGCCAACCTTCTCGCCAAGGTCGACCGGCTGCTGATCGGCGGCGGCATGGCGTACACCTTCCTCAAGGCCCAGGGCCACGAGGTCGGCAGGTCGCTGCTCCAGGAGGACCAGCTCGACCAGGTGCGCGGCTTCCTCGACGAGGCCCGCGAGCGGGGCGTGGAGCTCGTCCTGCCCGTGGACGTGCTGGCCGCGGTCACGTTCGCCGCCGACGCCGAGCACGAGGTGGTCGAGGCCACCGCGATCCCGGCCGACCGGGAGGGGCTCGACATCGGGCCCGGCACCCGGGAGTTGTTCGCCGCAAAGCTGGCCGACGCGAGGACCGTCTTCTGGAACGGGCCCATGGGCGTGTTCGAGTTCGACGCGTTCTCCGGCGGCACTCGCGCGGTGGCCGAGGCGCTGATCGGTTCCGGCGCCTTCACCGTGGTGGGCGGCGGCGACTCCGCGGCCGCCGTACGCAAGCTGGGGCTCCCTGAGGATGGTTTCGGCCACATTTCCACCGGTGGCGGGGCCAGTCTCGAATACCTTGAGGGAAAGACCCTTCCCGGACTCGCCGCCCTGGAGAACTGAGTTGACCCAACGCAAGCCCCTCATCGCCGGCAACTGGAAGATGAACCTCAATCACCTCGAGGCCATCGCGCTGGTCCAGAAGCTGGCGTTCGCGCTCAACGACAAGGACTTCGACAAGGTCGAGGTCGCCGTCCTGCCGCCGTTCACCGACCTGCGCAGCGTCCAGACCCTGGTGGACGGCGACAAGCTCAGGATCGTGTACGGCGCCCAGGACCTGTCCCAGTACGACGGCGGCGCCTACACCGGAGAGGTGTCGGGCGTGATGCTGGCCAAGCTCGGCTGCACATACGTCACCATCGGCCACTCCGAGCGGCGGCAATACCACGGCGAGGACGAAGACCTGGTCAACGCCAAGGTCCAGGCCGCCTACCGGCACTCGCTGACCCCGATCCTCTGCGTGGGCGAAGGGTTGCCGGTGCGCCAAGAAGGCGGCCACATCGCGCACAGTCTCGGCCAACTCGACGGAGCACTGCGCAAGATCTCGGCCGAGCAGGCAAAATCGATAGTGGTGGCCTACGAACCGGTGTGGGCGATCGGCACCGGCGAGGTGGCCACCCCCGAGGACGCCCAGGAGGTCTGCGGAGCATTGCGGGTCAGACTCGCTGAGCTCTATGACTCCGAAGTGGCCTCGGCGGTCCGTATCCTTTACGGTGGCTCGGTCAAGTCAGGCAATATCGCAGGGATCATGGCACAACCGGATGTCGACGGCGCGCTCGTGGGCGGTGCCAGCATCGACGCCGGAGAGTTCGCCAAGATCTGCCGATTCTCCGATATGCCAGGCTAACTGAGTCGTTCTGGGGGTGCGACTTGACAGCAGGTCGTACCCTCAAGAGGCAAGTTTGAATCGTCACGCGTAACAGAGCATTGAAGGAACAGGCATACCGTGGAACTCGGAATCTCCATCGCCCTCATCCTGGCGAGCCTTCTCATGATCCTGCTCGTCCTGCTCCACAAGGGCAAGGGCGGGGGCCTGTCTGACATGTTCGGCGGCGGCTTCTCGTCGAACTTCGGTGGTTCCTCGGTGGTGGAGCGCAACCTCGACCGGCTGACCGTGATCACGGGCACGATCTGGTTCGTCTGCATCATCGCTCTCGGCCTGCTCATGAGGCCTTGAGCAAAAACTAGTTAACGCGTGACAGTGATTCTCTCCCCGTGTTCCTACGCGGGGCGATCGAGCGAGGAGTTCATCCGTGGGTAGTGGCAACGCGATCCGTGGCAGCCGAGTCGGCGCCGGCCCCATGGGGGAGGCCGAGCGCGGCGAGGCAGCTCCGAGAGTGCGGGTCTCGTTCTGGTGCGCCAACATGCACGAGACGCGCCCCAGTTTCGCCAGTGACGCGGCGGTCCCCGAGACGTGGGACTGCCCACGTTGTGGCCTCCCAGCTGGACAGGACGAGGCGGCCCCGCCTGCCCCGCCGAAGAATGAGCCGTACAAGACGCACCTTGCGTACGTGAAGGAGCGCAGGAGCGACAAGGACGGCAAGGCGATCCTCGAGGAGGCACTGGAGCGCTTGCGCGCCAACAAGTCCCCCTGGTAGTCGAGTCAGCACGAAGGGCCCCGGGTGTGTCCCCGGGGCCCTTCGTGTCTCTCCGGGGCCGCTCAGGGCCGCTCGTGGACCGCCTCGCCGTCCACGAACGTCATCCGCACCCGCGTCGTCCAGATGTCCTCCGGCGGCAGCTCGAACGGGTCGCGGTCCAGGACCACCAGGTCGGCGGGCCGGCCCGGCTCGATGACGCCCGCGGGGGAGCGGTTGATCCAGGCGGAGCCGGACGTGTACGCGGCCATGGCCGTGCCCAGGTCGACGCGCTGTCCGGGCAGGAACGGCGTCTGCGCGGTCGGGTAACCCGCGTGGAGCGAGCCGCCAGGCTCGGTGCGGTTCACGGCCACGTGCATGCCCTGGAGCGGGTCGGCGTTCGAGACCGGCCAGTCGCTGCCGGCGCAGAAGCGCGTGCCGTGGTCGAGCAGGTCCTTGAACGGGTACTGCCACGACGAGCGCGGCTCGCCCAGGTACGGCAGCGTCAGCTCGTCCATCTGGGCGTGATGGGTGGCCCAGAGCGGCTGGAGGTTGGCCGTGACGCCCAGGGCGGCGAAGCGCGGCACGTCCGAGGGCTCGATGATCTGCAGATGCGCGATGTGGTGGCGGTTGGCGGGGTCCGTGCCCTCGAAGCTGTCCAGGGCCTCGCGTACGGCCCGCTCGCCGATGGCGTGGAAGTGCACCTGGAAGCCGCGCTCGTCCAGCGCGGCGACGTACTCCTTGAGCTTGTGCGGGTCCACGTACGACAGGCCCGTGCCGCCGCACAGGCAGTACGGCTCCAGCGTCGCGGCCGTGAAGTTCTCCGTGATGCCGTCCTGCATGATCTTGACGGACGTGGCCGTGAACCGGTCCAGGCCCCCGGCCGCGGCCCGGCGCTCCACCAGGTCGTCGACCTGGTCCAGGCCGCGCGTACGGTCCCACCACAGGGCACCCACCACGCGGGCCTTGAGCCGTCCCTGGCGGGCCGCGGACAGGTAGGTGGGGAGTTGGTCGCCGGAGCCCGCGTACGAGCCCACGATGGCGTCCTGCCAGCCTGTGATGCCCAGCGAGAACAGGTGGCGCTGGGCCTCCGCCAGCGCGTCGTCCAGGTCCTCGGCGGTGGGACGGGGGGTGAGCAGGCCGACGAGGTCCATCGCGCCCTCGTGCAGGACACCTGTCGGGGTGCCGTCGGCGTCGCGCTCGATGCGGCCGTCCACTGGGTCCGGCGTGTTCTTCGTGATGCCGGCCAGGTCCAGGGCGCGGCTGTTGACCCAGGCGGCGTGGTGGTCGCGCTGGATCAGGTAGGCGGGGCGGTCGAGGAAGTCGAGGTGCTCGCGGTGGGGCAGACCGCCGGGGAACGCCGACATGTCCCAGCCGCCGCCGTCGATCCACTCCTTGTCCTGATTTTCCGCGGCGTAGTCAGTGATCTTGGCTAGGTATTCATCCAGGCCGAAGATCTCTGACAAATCGCACTTCGCTCGTTCCAGGCCTGCCTGGACCGGGTGCACGTGCGCGTCCGTGAAACCCGGTGTCAGGAGGCCGCCGTTCAGGTCCACCGTGTCGTGGGACGGGGTGAGGCGGGACAGCTCCGCCTCGGGCCCCACGGCTGTGATCACGCCGTCCTTCACCAGCACGGCCGCTTGCAGGACACCTTCCGGGGTGTAGACGCGCCCTCCTCGGAAGAGGATGTTCATCGAGGTCTCCTTCGTGGTCGCTCGCCGCCGCCTGCCGGGGGCGCGACGTCTATCCTGCCGCCGCCCTGCCGCCGCCCTGCCGCCGCTGGGCCGCCTCACGGCGGGCCCCGCCTCCAGGCCGCCTGGCCCGCACGGACCGCCTGGCGAGGCGGGGTGGTCAGTGGCCGGTGATGAGGTCGGCGAACCGGGCCAGGGCCGAGGTGCGGGGCATGGAGCGCTCGCGGTGGTCGGCCGCCCGGTACAGGCGGTACATCGTGTGGACGCCCAGCCAGCGCAGGGGCTCCGGTTCCCAGCGGCGGACCCTGCGGCCCACCCACGGCAGCGTCGTCAGGTCCGTCTGATCGCCGAGGATCAGGTCGCGCAGGGTACGGCCGGCCAGGTTGGTCGTGGTGACGCCGTGGCCGGTGTAGCCGCCGGCCCAGCCCAGGCCCGTCGCCGGGTTCACGTGGACGGTCGAGCACCAGTCGCGGGGCACCCCGAGCACGCCCGACCAGGCGTGCGCGACCGACGTCGAGCGGGCGGCGGGGAAGAACTCGGTCAGCAGGCCCCACAGCGCCTCGACCGTCCACTCGTGGGTGTGGCCGCGGGCGTCGACGCGGGATCCGTACAGGTAGGGGCGGCCGCGGCCGCCGAAGGCGATGCGGTCGTCGGCGGTGCGCTGGGCGTACATGTAGTAGTGTGCCATGTCGCCGAGCAGCTCGGCGCCGCGCCAGCCGACCTCGTCCCAGAACGACGGCGGGAGGGGCTCAGTGACGATCATGGAGCTGTTCATGGGGAGCCACTGGCGGCGCAGGCCGGGCAGGCGGGCGGTGAAGCCCTCCGTGGCGCGGATCACGTACTCGGCCGTCACGGTGCCGTACGGGGTGACCGCGCGGTGCGGGGCGATCTCCGTGACCGGGGTGCGCTCGTAGATGGGCACGCCGAGCTCGCGTACGACCCCGGCCAGGCCCTGGGCCAGCTTGGCGGGCTGGATGCGGGCGCAGTGCGGGCTCCAGGACGCGGCCAGGGCCCCGGCCACCCGCACGTGCTGCGCCGGCTCCACCAGCTGCAGGTCCGTCTCGTCGATGCCCCACGCGCGGGCCTCCGACACCGACTCGCGCAGCCGGGCGGCCTGGGCGGAAGTGCGGGCCACGTTCACGACACCGCCCTTGACCAGGTCGCAGTCGATGCCCTCCTTCTCGCAGACCGCGATGACCTCGTCGATCGAGGCGTACATCTCGCGCTGCAGCCGCCGCGCGCCCTCGCCGTACCGCTCGTGCGAGCCGGCCAGGTCGCCGGTCAGCCAGCCGCCGTTGCGGCCGGAGGCGCCGAATCCGGCGAACTCCTGCTCCAGCAGGACGACGCGGAGGGACGGGCGGGCGCGCTTGAGGTAGTACGCGGTCCACAGGCCCGTGTACCCGGCCCCGACGACGGCCACGTCCGCCTCCAGGTCGCCGTCGAGCCTGGGGCCGGGCGCGGGCACGCCGGTGGACCGGTACCAGAAGGACACGTCGCCGTTCACGAACTCCGACGACAAGGGAACACGCACGCTCATGCCCCCGTATCCTGCTATATCCGGACACTGTGCCGCATCTCACGACGAAATTCGTGATGGATCCTCAACGGAGTCCTACGTCGCGTGGCGCTCGCTGGCGGAGCAAGCGGGAAAACAACCATCTCCGGCAATATCTGGATATACAGGTTCATTCCATGACGAAACATGTCGTTAGCGGAGGCGTAACAGCTCCCCGGCATGCTCGAAGACATGGGATTCTTGCGCATCCGCACCACGGTGGACGAGCGGCCCGGGCGGCTGGCCTCCCTCGCTTCGGCCCTTGCCGACAGGGGCGGCAACATCCTCGGCCTGAGCGTGCAGTCCGACACCGACGGAACCGTTGACGAGTTCGTCGCCGACATCCCCGCCAACCCCGAGACCGTGCGCGAGGCGCTGGAGGCGGCCGGCGGCCGCCGCGTCCAGGTGGTCCCCGCCACGGCTCACGAGCTGACCGACGAGCCCACCAGGGCGCTGCTGCTGGCTTCCAGGCTGCGCTCGATGCCGTGGCGGCTGCCCGAGCTGCTGGCGGAGCTGCTGCGCGCGGACGACGCCCGGTGGATCTATGGTGAAGCGGTGAGTGATCTCCCCGACCCGACCCAGCTCATCGTCCCCGTGGCCGCCCGGCGGGCTGTCCGCCTGCGCCGCGCGGACCTGGCGTTCACCCTGACCGAGGCGGCCAGGGCCGCGTCCTTCGCCAGGCTCGCCCAGCCGGCGGCCGAGCAGAACGGCACCGAGCGCGCGGTCAAGCTCGCCGACGGTACGGAGGCCACGATCCGCCCGCTCACCTCGATCTACCGCGAGGCCGTACGCGATCTGCACGACAGGTGCTCGCCCGAGTCGCGCAGGTTCCGCTACTTCACCTCGATGCCCGCGATGCCGGCCCGCATGTTCGACCGGCTGTGCGACAGGAGCAGGGGATATTCGATGGTCGCGGGGCACGACGGGCAGGTCGTGGCGATGGCCAACCTGCTGTTCACTCCCGACCCCGGCATCGCCGAGATGGCGTTCCTCATCGAGGACCGCTGGCAGGGGCGCGGCCTGGGCGCCGCGATGGCCAGGATGCTGGTGCGGGCGGCCCGCGATCTCGGGTACGCCGAGGTCAGAGCCACCATGCTGTCCGACAACACCAGGATGCGCAGGCTGCTGATCTCCCTGGGCGCCACGCTCGGCTACACCGAGGACCCCGGCGTCGTGGAGGCCAGGCTGCCCGTCGGCGCGATGGCGTCAGCCTAAGAGCCGCTCGCGACCAGCGCGTCGATTTCCGCGAGGAGGGCTTGCTTGCGCTCCTCCACCAGGTACGAGGCCTGGACGCCGTTCTTGGCCAACTGGGCGAGGTCCGCCTTGCCGAGGCCGAGGGCCTCGGCCGCCACCCGGTACTCGTTCGCCAAAGTGGTGGCGAACATGGGCGGGTCGTCGCTGTTCAGCGTCACGTACAGGCCCTCCTCCAGCATGCGGGGCAGCGGATGGTCCTCGATGCGGGCGATCTGGCCCGTGCAGAGGTTCGAGGTCGGGCAGACGTCCAGGGGGAGCTGGGTGTCGCGCAGGTGGGCGACCAGGCGGGGGTCGGCGAGGCAGTTGATGCCGTGGCCGATGCGCTCGGCGCCGTAACCCTCGATGACCTCCCAGATCGTCTCCGGGCCGCTCATCTCGCCGCCGTGCGGGAGGCTGTGCAGGCCGGCGGCGCGGGCGGCGGAGAACGCCGCGCGGTAGGCGTCGCGGAACTTCGGACGTTCCTGTTCGATGCCGCCGATGCCGAAACCTACCAGCGCGGCGGGAGGTTCCTGGAGGGCGTGCTCGACGGTGATCTTGGCGGCCTCCTCGCCGTACTCGCCGGGGATGTCGAAGATGTACGCCATCTCCACGCCGTGGTCGGTCAGCGAGCGGCGGGCGGCCAGGTCGAGGGCCTCGGTGACCTCCCGCATGGGCAGGCCGACGACGTGGTGGGCGTACGGCGTGACCTGCAGCTCCACGTAGCGGGCGCCCTGGGGCGCGAGGTCGCGGGCCAGGCCGAGGACGAGGGTGGCCACGTCCTCCGGCTCGCGTACGAGGCGGTTGACGGCCCGGTACACCTGGGCGAAGTGCGGGAAGTCGCGGAAGCTGTAGAAGCGGCGCAGCTCCTCCTCGGTCGAGGGGACGTTGCTGCCGGGGTGGCGGCGCGCCAGCTCCAGCACGGTGGGGACCGAGGCCGAGCCGACCAGGTGGACGTGGAGCTCGACCTTGGGTAGCGCGTCGATGAAGGCGTCGATGGTCATGGCGACGACCATAAGGCCGACATTTCCGCATTTAATAGCCTTTGGGCCGCAATTTGACACCAGAATGTTAGGTTCGCGAATTGGGCTACGCTGCATCGTGTGACTGACGCCGAAGCGTACGACCGCGGCTTCGCCCAGCTGAGCTCCCACACGGTCGGCCCGCTGCTGACGCGGGCACACGCGGCCCGCCTGCTCGACGTCGGGTGCGGCACCGGCGTGGTGACGGCGGCGGCGCTCGCCCTCGGGGCCGAGGTCACCGCGGTGGACGCCGATCCGGTCATGCTGGAGCTGATCGCGCGCCGCCACCCCTACGCGACGATCCGGCGGGCGGCGCTTCCCGAGCTGCCGTTCCGTGACGAGGAGTTCGACGCCGTAGTGGGAAATTACGTGATCAATCACGTGCCCGACACCGCGGAGACGCTCAAGGAGCTGCACCGCGTGCTGCGGCCGGGCGGGACGGTCGCCCTGACGTGGTGGAAAGCCGACGAGATGACCGCCACGAACGTCTTCGCCGACGCCATCGAGGCGGCCGGGGTGTCGTACGCGCCCCCGCCCCGCCCCTTCACCGCCAACGACACACCGGCTCGCTTCACCGCCCTGCTCGCGGGGGCGGGATTCGAGGGAGCGGCCGTGGAGACCGTGCGGTGGCGGCACCAGGTGGATCTCAGTGCCTGGTGGACGAACATCGTGCAGGCCGGCGGGGCGCGGTTCGCGGTGATCTCCAGGCAGCTGCCGGAGACCGCCGAGCGGATCAAGGCCCATTACGCGCGGCTGGCGGCCCCGTACGCGCGGCGGGGCTTCCCGGTGTGCGCCCATCTGGCGTACGCCACGCGTGCTGCCGACTCACCGGCCCACGCCGCCGGCTGAGCGGATCGGCCCGCGCCGGTCAGCTCGCCGGCCAGGCGTGCACCACCGGCGCCAGGACCCCGTCGACGGACTCCTCGACGAACGCCTCGTCGAACGGCGGCCCGCTGAAGATCATGCGATGCCAGACCAGCGCCTCGGCGACCGCGAACAGCCGCGCCGGGTCGACCGGCCCGGCCAGCTCGCCCCGCTCCACCGCCCGCTCGATCAGCGCCTTGACGTCGCTCAGATCCTTCGTCGGCATGTGCGCGCGCAGCGTGCGCGCCAGCTCCTGGTGCGACACCAGCGTCGAGGACAGCCCGATGATCAGCGTGTGCTTGCGTTCCACGGCCTCGCACAGCCCGCGGAAGATCGCGGCAAGATCGCCGCGGAGCGAGCCGGTGTCCCGCCCCGCCGGCGCGTCCATGTCGAAGCGCCGGCAGATGACGTCCACCACCAGCTCGGGCTTGCCCGCCCAGCGCCGGTAGATGGTGGCCTTGCTGGCCCTGGCCCGCTTGGCGATCCGGTCGACCGACATGCGGTCGTAGCCGACCTCCGACAGCAGCTCCATCGTGGCGTCGAGAATGGCCCTTTCACGCTCGGGGTCGAGTGGAGCCACGTACACGTCCTTCTAGCTGTAGGCGATCTCGTTGAATGTTACGCCGGTCAGCTCGGTGGACACGTTCCACAGCCGCCCGGCCAGCTCCTCCGACCTGGCCGCCTGCGAGGGCGTGAGGCGCTTGAGCTTGGGGCCGATGAACTCGCCACCGCGGATGTCGGGCGAGGTGGCGGCGTACAGCGAGGGCACCGCGCCGGCCGCGGCCGACTTCATGAAGATCCCCATGAGGAACTGGAACGGGCCGAGCTTGACGATGTTCGTGGCGGTGACACCGGGGTGGGTGGCGACGGAGATCAGGTCCGCCCCGGCCTTCTCGGCGCGCCGCTTCAGCTCCAGCATGAAGAGCAGGTTGGCCAGCTTGGACCGCCCGTACGCGCTGAAGCGCCCATATCCGTGCTTCAGGTCCAGGTTGTCGAAGTCCAGCTTTCCCGCGGCGTGCGCGTCGCTGGAGACGGTCACCACGCGCGCGCCCGGGCGGGCCAGCAGCTTCGGCAGCAGCAGCCCGGTGAGCGCGAAGTGCCCGAGGTGGTTGGTGCCGAACTGCATCTCGAAGCCGTCCTTGGTCTCCTGCCTGGCCCCCGTGAGGACGCCCGCGTTGTTGATCAGCAGGTCCACCGTGCCGACGCCGGCGGCGAACTCCCTGACCGAGGCCAGGTCGGCCAGGTCGAGGTGGCCGTACTCGACCTGCGCCCCGGGCACGTCCCGCTGGATCTGCGCCACCGTGGCCTTGCCCCTCTCCGGCGAGCGCGCGGCCACGACGACGTGCGCACCGTGTTTGGCCAGCTCGAGCGCGGTGGGCATGCCGATGCCGCTGTTCGCGCCGGTCACGACGGCGGCCTTGCCGGTGAGGCCGGGCATGGAGTCAGGGGTCCAGTTCATCGCCACTCCAGGTGTACGAAACCGTTTCGTACACCATAGCTCATCGATCCAGCCGCCGGCGTGCGTGCCGCTCCTCGCGCCGGGCCACCTCCAGCCGGTTCCGCGCGTCGTCGAGCTTCTTGCGGGCCTTGGTGAGCTTGCGCTCCAGCTCGGCGACCCTCTCGGCGCGCTCGTCGTACTCCTGCTGGGCCGCCTCCAGCGCCTCGCGCCACTCCCGGTGCGCCGCCTCGGCCGCCTCGCGCTCCCTGGCCTTCCTGGCCTCGGCCTCCTCGCGTTCCCTGGCCTCGGCCGCCTCGTACTCGGGTGTGGGCTTCGCCCTCCTGGTGGGCCGCTCGCGGAGGATCGGGGCGGGCGCGAAGCCGCTGTAGCTGAGCGGCTTGACCAGGTGGCCGCGGCGCACCTGGCCGGCCGCGCCGGCGTCGACGACGGCCGCGTCCAGGGTCTGGTCGACCTCGGCGGCCGCCGCGGGCGACAGGTCGCCCGCCTGCCTGATGAGCCTGCTCAGCCTCCCGGTGACCGCGCCCCGGCGCTGGGTCAGCTCGGCCAGCGCGTCGGCGTCCTGCTCCTGCCAGGCGGCGCGCAGCCGCTCCCCCACGTCGAGCAGCTCGGCCAGGTCCTCCGGGTGCCGGCGGGCGATCTTGTTCACGGCCCAGGCCGACACCGTGGGCTTGCGGAGTTTCGCGATGTCGCGGGCAAGCGGTACGTCGCCCGCCTCCTTGGCCGCGCGGGCCTCGGCCTCGCGTGCGGCGGTGAATTCCGGTGGCGGGAGCGCATAGAGGCGGTCCGCCACCTCGTCAAGATCCACACTGAACAAATACCCCACATGGCCGGGTTTCTAGCGCATAGTGGAGGCAGCTCCAGCCGAATGGAGGCATCCGGTGTTCGAACGCTTCACCGACCGCGCGCGCAGGGTCGTCGTCCTCGCTCAGGAGGAGGCGCGGATGATGAACCACGGCTACATCGGCACGGAACACATCTTGCTCGGCCTCATCCACGAGGGCGAGGGGCTGGCCGCCCTGGTGCTCGACAGCTGTGGGGTGGAGCTGGAGCACGTACGCACGTTCGTCGCCCGCGAGTCGGGCAGCGACGGGAAGCCGCCGAGCGGGCACATCCCGTTCACCCAGCGCGCCAAGAAGGTCCTGGAGCTGTCGCTGCGCGAGGCGCTCCAACTGCGCCACAACTACATCGGCACCGAGCACATCCTGCTCGGGCTGATCAGGGAGGGTGAGGGGCTGGCCGCCCAGGCGCTCGCGGACGCGGGCGCCGACCTCGCGGACATACGCCAGCGCCTGCTCGAACGCGTCGGCCGCGGCGGCTCCAAGGAGCACGCCGCCGAGATGTTCTTCCCGGGCCCGCGCGTGCTGAACGACCGCCTCACCCAGATCCAGGAGAGCCTGGAGCGCATCGAACGGCACCTGGGCATCGCGCCGCCCGCCGAGGAGCCCGAGAAGCGACGGGATGAGGAGGGGGCCTGAGGGGTGGCATCCCGTAATGGGGACGGCCGAGTCTTCCTGGTCTCGGTCGCCAGGTAGTCACACGGTGATGTGGAGTTTGAGGTTGTGGAGCCCGTAGACGGCCCGCTCCTGGTCCAGCCATCGCATTCCCTCCCCGGGCACGGGGTTGTAGTGCCCCTCTGGAAGGACCCACCGGACACTCGGGTTGCGCTCGCGGAAACACGGCCTGTCTCCGGTCATCCTCGTCATCGCGACCACCAGTACATGATCATGCGTCGCCCTCCGGTGCCCTCTCTCAGATGGCCGGCGTTTCAAGGACAGGTGAGGCGACATGGTCCCAAGATGGCCTCGCGTTCTCCGTATGGATCGATAAGGAGGGCGACGGCCGCCTAGGATGGTACGTCAATATCGGAGACGCTAAATTTTTCGATGCGATGAGGGAATTCGGCGGTATGTCCGTCAGAGTACGGGCACTCGACGAAGGCCATCTCATCTGGCCGGTAGGGCAAAGATCCGGATGCGTTGAACGCGCTTGCCGATGAACTGCGGCAGGGAGTTGCCTTCGTACGAGACAGAGAAGATCTCGCCCGGGCTCTCGCCGAGAAAGCCGATGTCATCCGTGGACAGGTGTACGCGTGGCAGCCGGATGCCGGCTATCCCGCACGGCTGGTTCAGGCCCTCATGCCGGCCAGGGACATGCATGCCGACGAGCTCGTGATGTCGGTGCTCGATAAACTGTCGAGCGATCCCATCGTTCTTGACGACGGCTCTCGGCTGAATATCCAGAAATCGGCACGAAGTTGGGCCAAACAATATGCCAAGGCGCCCGGTTTCGATATTCCCCTGACGTGATGTGATCCGAAAGTCATTCAAGGCACGGCCATGGACAATAGCGCGCTCGCGGCCGCGGCGTCAGGCGGCGAGGCGCCGTTCAAATGTGCGTCATCCATGGTGGACGGCACCACGCCGCTTGGGAGGCACTACAACGGCGTTCCCATTCTGCGCGTACCCATCGCCTGAGAGGTCTGGATCTCGAGCCCGATCCGCGTCGGATTCGAAGGCGATGCCAGCAAGATCCCAACATCGTTCTGACATGCAAAAGCCCCTGAACTGGAGATCCCAGCTCAGGGGCTTCCCCAATGCACGCACCCGGGACCTGGACTGTCCCCGGCTTAGGGGGAACGCTTAGGCGATCATGGTGACGCTTGCGCGATCACGGTGACGCCGGTCGCCCCAGCTCCGGCGGGATTTTCGCGGCCGCGGCCCGGTCCAGCAGGAACAGGGTCCGGCCGCGACCGCGGGCCCCGGCGGCGGGCACCTGCACCGGGCCCGAGTGCGACAGCGCCAGGCGGACGGCGCCCGACTTCTCCGCGCCGGCCGCCACCACCCACACCTCACGCGCCGCCTGGATGGAGGGCAGCGTCAGGGAGATCCGGGTGGGCGGCGGCTTCGGGGAGCCGTGCACCGCCACCACCGAACGTGTGTCGTACAGCGCCGGCATGCCCGGGAACAGCGACGCCACGTGCGCGTCCGGCCCCATGCCGAGCAGCATCACGTCGAAGCTCGGCACCGGGCCGTGGTCCTCGGGGCGGGCGGCGGCACGCAGTTCGGCGGCGTACGACTCGGCCGACTCCTCCGCCGTCATGCCCGAGTCCGGGCCGCGCATGACGTGCACCCGCTCGGGGTCCACGTCCACGTGGTCGAGCAGGGCCTCGCGGGCCCCGGTCTCGTTGCGTTCCTTGTCGCCGGAGGGCAGGAAACGCTCGTCGCCCCACCAGACGTCCAGGCGCCGCCAGTCGACGGCGTTGCGGGCGGGGGTCTCGGCGATGGCCGCCAGGGTGGCGACGCCCACCGAGCCGCCGGTCAGCACGATCGACGCCGACCCCTTGGCCGACTGGATGTCGACCAGGCGCGTGATGATCCGCGCCGCCACCGCCTTGGCCAGGACGTCGGCGCCGCGGTGTACGACAACGTTGGGGACGCTCACAGACCCTACTTTCTCCGCCACGATCTCTCGGGTCATCCCTTGTACGTCCGGGCGAACCGCTTGACCGCCGCCTCGTAGATCTCGTCGCTGTCCAGCCTGCGCAGCTCCTCGGCCATCAGCTCCGAGGTGTGCCGCCTGGCCAGGGCCACGTTCCGGTCCGGCTGGCCCGGCCGGCAGAGCGTGGCCAGCCGGGCGTCGGTCCTGACGACGGCCATCTCGCCCTCGCCCAGCCGCAGGCGCACGGCGGTGATCCCGGGACCGGCCGACTCGGCGACCTGGATGTGCACCCCGAGCCGCTCCGACAGCCACGAGGCCAGCAGCGGCGCGCTCGGGTTGCCGGGGGAGGCCTCCACGACACCCTCGAGCACCTTGCCCACCGGCTGGTCGAACGCGGCGGCCAGCAGGCTCCGCCACGGCGTCAGGCGGGACCACGACAGATCGGTGTCGCCGCGGGCGTACCCCTTGGCCCTGGTCACCAGCGACTTGACGCCGCCGTCGTCGAAACCCCTGGCGTCGGTGATCCGGCGCTGCGCCAGCGCGCCGATCGCGTCCTTGGACGGCACGTCCGGGGCCGCGCCCGGCCACCACGCCACCACCGGCGTGTCGGGCAGCAGCAGCGGGCTGACCACCGAGTCGGCGTGCTGGGTCAGCTCGCCGTACAGGCGCAGCACCACCACCTCGCCCGGCGTGGACTCGCCGATGCGCAGCTCGGCGTCGAGCCTGATGGGCTCCTCAACCTCACGCTTGATCACCACGATGATGCGCGAGGGGTGCTCGCGGGCCGCCTCGGTGGCGGCGCGCAGCGCGTCGTACTGGTGGCGCTCCTCGCAGACCACGACGAGCGTCAGCACCATGCCGATGGCGGGCGCGCCCATCTGGTGGCGCAGGTGCGTGAACTGCGCCGAGATCTTGCCTGCCGTCGTGTCCGACAGCATGAACGTCGTCACGAGCCCTCCTTCGTCGGTCTCGCGACAGTCGCGCGTCTGATTGTTCCCTCGCTTCGCTCGGTCACTAGAGTCTCCTCCACACGCGCCCGTCGCGGGCCATCATCGCGTTCGCCGACTCCGGCCCCCACGAACCCGACTCGTACGGCTCCGGCTGGCCCTGCGTGGCCCAGAACTCCTCGATCGGGTCGAGGATCTTCCACGACAGCTCCACCTCCCGCTGATGCGGGAACAGCGGCGGGTCGCCGATCATCACGTCGAGCAGCAGCCGTTCGTACGCCTCCGGCGACGACTCCAGGAACGACTCGCCGTAGGCGAAGTCCATGGACACGTCGCGCACCTCCATCGCCGTCCCGGGCACCTTCGACCCGAACCGCACGGTGATGCCCTCGTCCGGCTGCACCCGGATGACCAGCGCGTTCTGGCCCAGGATCTCGACGTCGTCCTTGCTGAACGGCAGGTGCGGCGCCCGCTGGAACACCACCGCCACCTCGGTCACCCGCCGGCCCAGGCGCTTGCCGGTCCGCAGGTAGAACGGCACGCCCGCCCAGCGCCTGTTGGCGATCTCCAGTTTGATGGCGGCGTACGTCTCGGTGGTCGAGGCGGCGGAGATGCCGTCCTCCTGCAGGTAGCCCACGACCTTCTGGCCGCCCTGCCAGCCCGCCGAGTATTGCCCGCGTGCCGTGTTGAGCCCCAGGTTGGCCGGCAACTGCACGGCCTTGAGCACCTTCTCCTTCTCCCGCCGCAGGGCCTGGGCCTCGAAGGAGGTCGGGTCCTCCATCGCGACCAGCGCGAGGAGCTGGAGCAGGTGGTTCTGGATCACGTCGCGGGCCGCGCCGATGCCGTCGTAGTAGCCCGCGCGCCCGCCGATGCCGATGTCCTCGGCCATCGTGATCTGTACGTGGTCGACGAAGCTGCGGTTCCAGATCGGCTCGTAGAGGTTGTTGGCGAACCTCAGCGCCATGATGTTCTGGACGGTCTCCTTGCCCAGGTAGTGGTCGATCCGGAAGATCGAGCTCTCCGGGAAGGCCGACGTGGTGATCTCGTTGAGCTCGTGGGCCGACTGCAGGTTGTGCCCGAACGGCTTCTCGATGACCACGCGCCGCCACGACCCGTCGGGCGCGTCGGCCAGCCCCGTCCGCTTGAGCTGCTCCACCACCAAGGGGAAGAACTTCGGCGGCACCGACAGGTAGAACGCGTAGTTTCCGCCCGTGCCGCGCGTCTGGTCGATCTCGGCCAGCGCCATGGCCAGCGCGTCGAAAGCCCCGTCGTCGGAGAACTCGCCCGGGACGAAATGGATGCCCTCGAGCAGCTGCTTCCAGACCTCCTCACGGAACGGCGTCCTCGCGTGCGCCTTGACCGCGTCATGCGTCAGCTGGGCGAAATCCTGGTCTTTCCAGTCCCGCCGGGCGAAACCGACCAGCGAGAAGCCGGGCGGCAGCAGCCCCCGATTCCCCAGGTCGTAGATCGCCGGCAAAAGCTTGCGCTTGGCCAGGTCACCGGTCACGCCGAACAACACCATCACGCAGGGTCCCGCGACGCGGGGCAGCCGCTTGTCACGCGGGTCCCGCAGCGGGTTGGCGGCGACCACGTCCATCGTGGTAGCGGTGCCCGCGACGGCCGCCGCCGCGGTGACGGCTTCCTCCGCGGTGACGGCTTCCTCCGGGGGTGCTGCCGGGTCTGTCATCTCAAACCTCCTGTGCGGCTGCGAGCAGGTGCGCGACTCCGGCCGCGCGGTCGGTCAAATGCAGGCGTACGGCGGGCCGGCCGCGCGTCGCGAGCGCCTCCAGGTCGCCGAGCGCCTGGGCCAGCTGGAGCCGGCCCAGGGTGTGCGGCCGGCCGGGGACCGCGACGTCCTCGGCCACCACCCCGGTGATCTGCAGGAACACCCCGTTCTGGGGTCCGCCCTTGTGGTACTGGCCGGTCGAGTGCAGGAATCGCGGACCCCACCCGAACGTCACCGGCCTGTCGGTACGCAGTGCCAGCAGCGCCCGCAGCGTGGCCGGGTCGGCCATCATCCACGCGTCGGTCATCTGCTCGAAGTCGGCCCCGTCGGGCACCGGCGCGTCGAACGCGGCCAGCCGGTCCAGATAGGCGGTCACCGACAGGTAGCCGTCGGCGGGGATCGCGTGCAGCAGGTCGGAGAAGACGCCCTGCAGGTCCTTGGCGCCCGCCGGCCCGTACACCTCGACCGGGCCGTCCACCAGCGTGGGCGCGCCCGCGGGCAGGTCGGGCAACGTCAGCAGGGCGGTCGTGTTGCCCTCGGACTCGGCCACGTCCGGCCGGTCGCCGGGATCGATCGCCAGCAGCAGGGCCGCGACGGCGGTGGCGTACTCCCAGACCAGGAACTGCGCGCCCAGCGGCCCGTCCACGCGCAGGTCCCCCACGTCCGACTCGATGGCGACGACCAGCTCGTCCGAGGTCCGGCGGGGGTCGGCGCCCACGACAGGCAGGATCCCCCTGCCCTGCTTGCCGGTGGACTCCGCGACGAGCTGCTCGATCCAGTCGGGCAGTCCGGCGATGGACGACAGCTGGTCTTCGAGCAGCAGCTTGTCGCGCCCGGCCAGCGCCGCGCCGCCGAGCGCCGCCCCCAGGTCGAGCCCGGGGTTGCCGCTGTCGCGCGACAGCAACGGCAGCACCTCTTCGGCCTCGTCGAGCAGCCGCTCGACGTCCGCGCCCGCGAGCGCGCTCGGCACCAGCGCGGCCGCCGACAGCGCCGGACCCCATCCGCCCGCCGCCGCGCCGCCGCCGAGCGCCGCCGCATCGCGGCCGCCCTCCGGCACGACGCGGTAGCCGGCGTCCACGGCCCGCCGCTCCATCGGCGAGCCCGCGTCGGCCACGACGACGATCCGGTCCGCGGGCGCAAGGCCCGCCCGCGCGAACAGCTCCTCGTAGATCCGCAGCACGCAGTCGGTCTCCACGGCCGAGCCCGCCACCACCAGGACCGTCGACTCCAGCGGCTCGCCCAGCGCGCGCCGCACCTGGCCGGGATCGGTCGTGTCGAGCACGGTGAGCGGCACGTCCGCGGTGTCGCAGATCACCTCCGCGGCCAGCGCGGGGCCGCCCGTCGCCGCCAGGACCACGTTCGTCAGCCCTGCGGCGCGGGCATGCTCCACGAGCTCGTCCAGGCCGGGCAGCAACTCGCGAGAGACGCGGAACGGCACCGCCCGCGCCTCGGCGTCCTCACCCCACAGCGTGGGGTCGCCGGCGGCGAGCCGCGCGGGCACGCCGTCGGCGACGAGGCGCCCCGCGACGGAGGAGGCGGCCGACGCCACCCCTCCGTCGCGGTAGAGCACCTCCATCACGGAACCAGGTTCTTGGTGACGCTCTCGAGCAGCTCGTTCCAGGACGCCTCGAACTTCTGCACGCCCTCCTCCTCCAGCAGCTTCACCACGTCGTCGTAGTCGACGCCGGCCTCCTTGAGCGCCGCCATGACGTTCCAGGCGTCCTCGTAGAACGGCCGCACGGTGTCGCCGGTGATGTTGGCGTGGTCGGCGGTCGCGTCCAGCGTCTTCTCCGGCATGGTGTTGACCGTGCCGGGCGCGACGAGCTGGTCGACGTAGAGGGTGTCGGCGTATTCCGGGTTCTTCACGCCGGTCGAGGCCCACAGCGGGCGCTGCGGCCGGGCGCCGGCGGCCCGCAGGCGCTGCCAGCGCTCGGAGTTCATGACCTCCTCGTACGCCGCGTACGCCAGGCGCGCGTTGGCCACGCCCGCCTTGCCCTTCAGCTCCGGCTTGCCCACCTTGTCCAGCCGCTTGTCGATCTCGCTGTCGACCCGGCTGACGAAGAACGAGGCCACCGACTCGATCGTTGCCAGGTTGAGCCCCTTGGCCTGCGCGGCCTCCAGGCCGGCCAGCCAGGCGTCCATGACCGCGCGGTAGCGCTCCAGAGAGAAGATCAGCGTGACGTTGACGCTGATGCCCTCGGCGATGGCCTGGGTGATCGCGGGCAGGCCCTCCAGCGTCGCCGGGATCTTGATGAACAGGTTGGGCCGGTCCACCATCCACCACAGGGCGCGGGCCTCGGCCACCGTCTTGTCGCTCTCGCGGGCCAGGCGCGGGTCGACCTCCAGCGACACGCGGCCGTCCACGCCGCCGGTGGCGTCGAAGACCGGGCGCAGCACGTCGCAGGCCCAGCGGATGTCGTAGGTCGTGATCGCGCGCACCGCCTCGTCGACGGTGACGCCGCGTACGGCCAGGTCGTGCAGCTGCACGTCGTAGGCGTCGCCCTTGCTGAGCGCGCCGGCGAAGATCGTCGGGTTCGAGGTGACTCCGACGACGTTCTTCTCCTGGATCAGCTGCTCCAGGTTGCCGCTGCGCAGGCGCTCGCGGCTGATGTCGTCGAGCCAGATGGCCACGCCCTGGCCGGACAGCTTATTGAGGATCTCGCTCATGGTCTCTTCAGTTTCCCGTCGTCTCGCCCTTTTCCTGGCCAAGCTTGGCCAGGCTCGCATGTGCCGCCGCCGCCACACGTTCGGGCGTCAGCCCGAACTGCTCGTACAAGGTTTTATACGGAGCGGACGCACCGAAGTGTTCGAGGCTGACCACTTCGCCGCACTCGCCGACGTACTGGTGCCAGCCGAGCGCGACACCCGCCTCGACCGCGACCCGAGCCCTGATCGCCGAGGGCAGAACGGTCTGCCTGTATGCGGAATCCTGCCCGTTGAACCACTCGACACACGGCATGGAGACCACTCGCGTGGGAATGCCCTGCGCCTCGAGCAGCTCACGGCCTTCCACCGCGATCTGCACCTCGCTGCCGGTGGCGATGATGATGACCCTGGGCTGGCCGTCGGAGGCCTCGCGCAGGACGTAGCCGCCGCGGGCGACGCCGTCGGCGCTGGTGCCCTCGTAGACCGGCAGGTTCTGCCGGGTCAGGCAGAGCGCGGCGGGCCGGTCCTTGTGCTCCAGCACGGTCCTCCAGGCGTACGCGGTCTCGTTGGCGTCGGCCGGGCGGACCACGTCGAGGCCGGGGATCGCGCGCAGTGCCCACAGGTGCTCGATCGGCTGGTGGGTGGGGCCGTCCTCACCCAGGCCGATGGAGTCGTGCGTCCACACGTAGATGGTCGGCAGCTTCATCAGCGCGGCCAGGCGCACCGACGGGCGCATGTAGTCGGAGAAGACCAGGAACGTGCCGCCGTACGGGCGGGTGCCGCCGTGCAGGGCGATGCCGTTGAGAATGGCGCCCATGGCGTGCTCGCGGATGCCGAAGTGCAGCGTGCGGCCGTAGGGGTTGCCGGGGAACTCCTTGGTCTGGAACTCCTCGGGGATGAAGGACGGCTCGCCCTTCATCGTGGTGTTGTTGGACTCGGCCAGGTCGGCCGAGCCGCCCCACAGCTCCGGCAGCACAGGCGCCAGCGCGTTGAGCACCTCGCCCGACGCCTTGCGGGTGGCGATCGACGCGTCCACCTCGAACGACGGCAGCGACTTGTACCAGCCGTTCGGCAGCACCCGGTGGGAGATGCGGTCCAGCTCCTCGGCGCGCTCGGCGTTGGCCAGGCGCCATTCGGCGTAGCCCTTCTCCCACTCGGCGTGCGTGGCGCGGCCGCGCTGGGCCACCTCGCGGGCGTGCTTGAGCACCGCGTCCGTCACGTGGAAGGTCGTGGCCGGGTCCATGCCGAGGATTTCCTTGGTCGCGGCGATCTCCGCCTCGCCCAGGGCCGCGCCGTGGATCTTGCCGGTGTTGCGCTTGTTGGGGGCGGGCCAGCCGATGACCGTGCGCAGCCGGATGAACGACGGCCGGCCGGTCTCGGCCTTGGCCGCCTGCAGCGCGTCGTAGAGCGCCTGGACGTCCTCTTCATAGTTGTCGCCGGCGGTCCAGTCGACGCTCTCGGTGTGCCAGCCGTAGGCCTCGTAGCGCGCCACCACGTCCTCGGACTTGGCGATCAGCGTGTCGTCCTCGATGGAGATGTGGTTGTCGTCCCACAGGACGATGAGGTTGCCCAGCTTCTGGTGGCCGGCGATGGAGCTGGCCTCGTGGCTGATGCCCTCCTCGATGTCGCCGTCGCTGACGAAGCACCAGATGTGGTGGTCGAACGGCGAGGCGCCGGGCTCGGCGTCGGGGTCGAACAGGCCGCGCTCGCGGCGGGCGGCCATCGCCATGCCGACCGCGTTGCCCAGGCCTTGGCCGAGCGGGCCCGTCGTGGTCTCGACGCCCGCCGTGTGGCCGTACTCGGGGTGGCCGGGGGTCAGGCTGTCCCACTGGCGCAGGCGCCTGAGGTCGTCCAGCGTCAGGCCGTAGCCGGACAGGTAGAGCTGGATGTAGAGCGTCAGGCTGGTGTGGCCGCACGACAGCACGAAGCGGTCCCGGCCGATCCAGTTGGGATCGGTGGGGTCGTGGCGCATGACACGCTGGAACAGCAGGTATGCGGCGGGGGCCAGGCTCATGGCGGTGCCGGGGTGACCCGAGCCCGCCTTCTCCACTGCGTCCATCGCCAGTGCCCGAACGGTGTCGACCGCCTGCTTGTCCAGGTCGGTCCATTCAAGGGCTGGCACGAGTTCGGTGCTCAAGTGCTCGATCTCCGGAATCTAGTTGTCATTGGTCATACCTGTTGGCTATCCCGCCCACAGGGACCCTAACCGAGTGGAGCTGGCGATCAATTCCATATCCACCTTCGCGTGTCCATGACTGGCGCAAGCCCCCCATTGGCCGGACCGGCCCACCCTGCGACTACAGTTTGTTTGTTCGCAGAGGCGTCACCGGCGCCCACCCATGGATCCGCTCTTTATCAGAGGTTACGCGTTGACCCCGCACAGGCTGGAAGCGCCTTGACGGTGCTGACCAACAGGCAGGCGACGGCCCCCTCACCGCAGGTGGAGGCGCCGCGCACGATCGGCACGATCGTGAAGGCCTACATCGCGCTCACCAAGCCGCGGATCATCGAGCTGCTGCTGATCACGACGCTGCCGGTGATGTTCCTCGCGGCAGGCGGCCTGCCACCGCTCTGGACGTCCATCTCGGTCATGGTGTTCGGCACCCTGTCGGCGGGCAGCGCCAACGCGCTCAACTGCTACGTGGATCGCGACATCGACCAGAAGATGCGCCGCACCCGCCGCCGGCCGCTGGCCAGGCACCAGGTGTCGCCGCGGGGCGCGCTGATCTTCGGGATCGTCCTCGGGGTCCTGTCCACGGTCGGGCTGTGGGTCACCACCAACTGGCTGGCGGCCCTGCTGTCCACCGGGGCGATCCTGTTCTACGTGCTGGTCTACTCGATGATCCTCAAGCGCCGCACGGCCCAGAACATCGTGTGGGGCGGCATCGCGGGCTGCATGCCGGTGATGATCGGCTGGGCGGGCATCACCGAGCGGCTCGACTGGGCGCCGCTGGTGCTGTTCGGCGTGGTGTTCTTCTGGACGCCGCCGCACACCTGGACGCTGGCCATGCGCTACAAGGAGGACTACGCGGCAGCCAAGGTGCCGATGCTGCCGGTCGTCGCCACCGAGCGCCGGGTCATCCTGGAGTCCATCGCCTACACGTGGGCGACCGTGCTGTGCTCGCTGGCGCTGTGGCCGGTGGCGGGCACCACGCTGTTCTACCCGATCGCGGCCGCCGCGCTGGGCGCGATGTGCCTGTGGGAGGTGCACCGCCTGCTGGCCCGGCTCAACGCCGGCAAGACCGGCGTCGACCTGCGGCCCATGCGCTTCTTCCACTGGTCCAACGCCTACCTGGCGCTGCTCTTCCTCGCCGTCGCCATCGACCCGCTGCTGACCTGATCCCCGGGCTTGGCCGCCGCGGCGGGTCCTTTTATAGTGCACATGTGAATAGCTCTTCAGGTGTTGCGGGACTCGACGGCTACGTGGCGTCCGCATGCTGCTCGATCTGAGCCGCGAGCATCTCAAGGAGACCGGATGAGCGCAGGTCACGGTCACGGGCACGGGCATGGTCACGGGCACGGGCATGGTCACGGTCACGGTTCCGCGGTCGGGGCGGACGCCGACAAGCGTTGTCTGGCCGGGGCGCTGGCGCTGATCGTCGGGTTCATGGCGGCCGAGGTCGTCGCCGGTGTGATCGCCAACTCGATCGCGCTGATCTCCGATGCCGCCCACATGCTGACCGACGCGAGCGCCATCGTGCTGGCCCTGATCGCCATGCGCATCGCCGCCCGGCCGGCGCGCGGGGCGTACACGTTCGGGTGGAAGCGGGCGGAGATCCTCTCCGCGCAGATCAACGGCGTGACGCTGCTCCTGCTGGTGGCGTACTTCGTTTATGAGGGTGTGCGCAGGCTCATCGAGCCGCCCGAGGTCTCCGGGCCCGTCGTGGTGGTCACGGCGGTGGCCGGGATCGCCGTCAACGCGCTGGCCGCCTGGTTGCTGTCCCGGGCCGACAGGCGCAGCCTCAACGTCGAGGGCGCCTTCCAGCACGTGCTCAACGACATGTACGCCTTCATCGCCACCGCCCTGTCCGGCGTCGTCGTCTGGCTCACCGGCTTCCGCCAGGCGGACACCATCGCCGCGCTCGTCGTGGCCGCCCTCATGCTCAAGGCCGGGTGGGGGCTGCTGCGCGACTCGGCCCGGGTGCTGCTCCAGGCGGCGCCCAGCGACCTCGACCCCGACGAGATCGGACGGGTCCTGGCGGCCGAATCGGACGTGGAGGAAGTGCATGACCTCCATGTCTGGACGGTGACGAGTGGCTATCCCACACTGTCGGCCCACGTGATCGTGGCGAAGGGCTCGGACTGCCACGGCGTGCGCACCCGCCTCGCCGACCTGCTGCACGACCGCTTCGCGATCGGACACACCACGCTCCAGGTCGACCACGGCGTCCGCGGCCTTGATCGTCACTGCGCCGACCCGCACGGCCCCCGGCACTCTGATCCGTTAAAGTCACCCTATGGCGACCCGTGATCCACGCTGGGTGTTGAAGGACCGCCCGTCGTTCGCGTTGATCATCGGGCTGGTCCTCACCGGCATCTGCGCTCTCGTGTCCTTCTCGTTCGACGTGCTCAACGGCGCTCCGGTGCAGTTCTTCATCGCGCTCACGCTGGCGCTGGCGCCGGTGCCGCTGCTGCTGGCGGGGGTGCTGGCCCTGGACCGGATGGAGCCGGAGCCGCGCAGCAACCTGGTCTTCGCCTTCGCCTGGGGCGCGGGCATCGCGGTGCTGGTCGCGGGCGTGGTCAACTCGCTCAACCTCGACTACATCAAGGACGTCGTCAACCTGTCGGAGGACAGCGCACGCAACATCGCGGCCACGTTCGGCGCTCCCGTGGTCGAGGAGACGATGAAGGGCCTGGTGCTGCTGGGCATGCTCAGGTTCCGCAGGGCCGAGCTGGACGGGCCCACCGACGGCATCATCTACGCCAGCATGGTCGGCCTCGGCTTCGCCATGAGCGAGAACGTCAGCTACTACCTGGCCGCCCTCTCCACCTCGGGCGTCAAAGGGCTGGCCGTCACCGTGGTGCTGCGCGGGATCCTGTCGCCGCTGGCGCATCCGCTGTTCAGCTCGATGATCGGCGTCGCCGTCGCCCACGCCGCCCGGCGCGACGGCTCCGAGCGGGTCTTCTACATCCTGGCCGGCTGGTCGGGGGCGATGATCCTGCACGGCCTGTGGAACGGCCTGGCCTCCTACGGCGGCTTCGCCGGGCTCGTGATCGCCTACCTGACGCTGCTGGTGGTGCTGATCGTGCTCATCGGCGTGGTGTTCAGGGACCGGCGGCGCATCGTCGCGCTCATCCAGCGCTACCTGCCGCCGTACGAGCCGACCAAGCTCGTCAACGAGGCCGACATCTTCATGCTGTCGGCGTTCGCCCGGCGCCGCCAGGCCAGGCAGTGGGCCAAGGCGCACGGCGGCAAGCGCGGGTTGCGCGCGATGCGCGACTACCAGCTCGCCGCCACCGAGCTGGGGCTGCTGCACGAGCGGGCCGCCCGCCACATGGTGGACGAGCAGACCTTCCACGAGGAGCAACGGGCCCTGCTGGAGTGCATGAGCACCGCCCGCGCCGACTTTCCCGTGCCGTCGATGCACGCCCCCTCGGTCGCCAGGGGCACGCCCCCGCCGGGCTACGCCCCCGGCGCGCCCGGCTGATCCAGGATGCGGGTGAGCGAGATCTCGCGCGGGCCGGGGAACACCGGGTCGGAGTTCAGGAGCTTCGCGTCGGCGAACGCCTTGGCGGTGGCGAACAGCTCGCGGGCGGCGTACACGTAGGTGGGCGCGGGCAGGCGCCGGGAGGAGTCGTCGCCCACCCCGAACGTCTCCAGCCCCGCCGTCCGGCACAACGTCACTGCCCTGGGCATGTGGAACTCCTGCGTGACCACGGTCACCCGCTGTGCGCCGAACACCTTGCGCGCCCGCACGCATGAGTCCCACGTGTCGAACCCGGCGTAGTCCAGCACCATCACCGCGTCGGGCACGCCCTTGGCCCGCAGGTAGTCGCGCATGGAGGTGGGCTCGTCGTACTCCTTGCGGCTGTTGTCGCCCGACAGCAGCAGGGCCCGCACCTTGCCGGCGCGGTAGAGCTCGGCGGCGATGTCGAGCCGGCGGGCCAGCATGTGTGTGGGCTGGGTGCCGTACACTCCCGCGCCGAGCACCAGCGCGGCCTGCGTCTGGGGCACCCGGGCCAGCCAGTCCGCGCCCTCGGCAGCCACCCGGTGCCCCGAACTGCTGAGCCAGGCCCACGTCATGGGTGCGAGGGAAAGCACGCTGACCAGTACCAGACCCTGGTACGTACGGCGCAGCGCCTTCCGAGAGGGGCGGACTTTTGGTAACAAAGCGCACCCTTCCATAGGTGGGGGAGTGGCGGACCTTTCACCATCAACCCTGGCATATCCGCTCAGACGGCGGCGGGCGCTTCGGTGGGGGAGTGGGCCGGGGCGGGCAGCGGCTCGCGGGTGCGCAGGGAGGTGACGACCCTGAGCGTGGCGATCCAGACCAGCGTCGAGCCGAGGACATGCAGCAGGACCAGGGCGGCGGGCACGGCCAGGAAGTATTGCGTGTAGCCGATCACGCCCTGCAGCAGCACCACCGCGAACAGCGCCAGCGCCGCCCGGCGGGCGGCCCGCGTCGAGCCGGTCACGTGCAGCGCGAACAGCAACGCGAACGACAGCCCCACGACGATGTAGGCGACGTCGGCGTGCACTCTGGCCACGGCCTCGATGTCGAGGTCGAAGCGCGAGGCCATCTCGTCGCCGGAGTGCGGGCCCGTGCCGCTCACCACCACGCCGGCCACCAGCAGCGCGAACACGGCCGCCAGCAGCGCCCGGCCGAGCCTGCGCACGTCGCGGTGCACCACGCGCCGGGCGGGGCCGTCGCCCTCGCCCGCGCGGGCGTACAACATCCAGCAGGCGGCGATCAGGCCGGTCGAGATGAGGAAGTGCATGCCCACCGTGAACGGGTTGAGCATGGTGTTGACCACCAGCCCGCCCCACAGGGCCTGGGCCAGCACGCCGGCCGGCTGAAGCAGGGCCAGCCGCACCAGGGACCGCCGGCGCGGCGCCATCCGCCAGGCCGCGATCACGCACGCCGCTCCGACGGCCAGCACCAGGAACGTGACCAGGCGGTTGCCGAACTCGACGAGCATGTTGAGCATCGACACCTCGGGGTGCGCGACCGGGATGAAGCTGTCCGGGGTGCACTTCGGCCACGTCGGGCAGCCGAGCCCCGAGCCGGTCACGCGCACGCCCGCGCCGGTCACCGCGATGCCCGCGTTGACCACCACGGAGGCCATCGCCCAGCCCCGCAGGGACTGCGTGGTCGGCGCCCAGAAGGAGAACAGGCGGCGCACGAGAGCGTTGGGATGGTCCGTGGGTAGTTTCACGTCATCGATGGTACGGGCCCGGCCAGTCGGTCCCGTCACCGGGAACAGGGCTTCTCCTGCGGGAACCCCGCATCCTCGACAAGCGGGAGGACCCTTCCCTCCACGCGAAGGTATGTGACATATTACAGCTCTGGAGGTGGTGATGTCCGACGTCATCGTCGTCGGAGCGGGCGTGGTGGGCGCGGCCTGCGCGTACTATGCCGCGCGCGCCGGACTCGACGTGACCGTGCTCGACCGCGGCCCCGTGGCGGGCGGCACGACCGGCTCGGGCGAGGGCAACGTGCTGGTGTCCGACAAGGAGCCCGGCCCAGAGCTGGAGCTGGCGGTGCTGTCCAACCGGCTCTGGCGCGCGCTGGCCCAGCACGGCGGGTTCGAGTTCGAGGCCAAGGGCGGGCTGGTCGTCGCCGAGACCCCCGAGGTCCGGCGGCAGCTCGCCGACCTGGCCGCCAAGCAGGACGTCGAGCACTCCGTCGTTCCCGCCGGCGCGCTGCGCGACTACGAGCCGCACCTGGCGGACGGCCTGGCCGGCGGCGTGTACTACCCCGGGGACGCCCAGGTCCAGCCCATGCTGGCCGCCGCCAGTCTGCTCCGGCACGGCGCCGACAGCTACGGCCGCGGCACGCTGCGCCTGCGCCTCGGCGTCGAGGTGACCGGATTCACGCGGTCGGGGGAGCGCGTGACCGGCGTGCGCACGACGCGCGGTGACGTGCTCGGCGGCGCGGTGATCAACGCGGCGGGCACCTGGGGCGGGGAGGTGGCCGCGCTGGCGGGCGTGCGCCTGCCGGTCCTGCCCAGGCGCGGGTTCATCCTGGTCACGGAACCGCTGCGGGAGCCGTTGATCAGGCACAAGGTCTACACCGCCGCCTACGTCACGAACGTGGCCAGCGACTCGGCCGGGCTGGAGACGTCGGCCGTCGTCGAGGGCACGCCGGCGGGCACCGTGCTGATCGGCGCCAGCAGGGAACGGGTCGGGTTCGACCGGACGACGTCGGTGCCGGTGCTCGCCCGGCTGGCCGCGCAGGCGGTCGCGCTCTTCCCCGCGCTGCGGGAAGTGCGGGCCATCAGGTCGTACTGCGGGTTCCGGCCGTACTGCCCCGACCACCTGCCGGTCATCGGCGCCGACCCCCGCGTGCCGGGGCTCTACCATGCGTGCGGGCACGAGGGCGCCGGCATCGGGCTCGCCCCGGCCACCGGTCATCTGCTCGCGCAGGTCCTCACAGGCGACCGGCCCGACCTGGACCTGAGCCCCTTCCGCCCGGACCGCTTTCCCCTGGAGTCCCAGTGACTTTCCACATCACGGTCGACGGCCGGTCCGTGCCGGTCGTGCCCGGTCAGACGATCGGGGCGGCACTGCACGCGGCCGGCGTGCGCTCGTGGCGCACGACCCGCTTCGGCGGGCGGCCCCGCGGGCTGTTCTGCGGCATCGGGGTCTGCTTCGACTGCCTGGTCTCGGTGAACGGGCGGGCGCCCGAGCGCGCCTGCCTGGCCGAGGCGGCGCCCGGGGACGAGGTGACGACGTCGTGATGGCCGGGAAGCGTGGGGACGACGGTCTCGTGACGGACGGCGTGACCGGCGATCGCGGAGCCGATGGCCTTGTGACGTACGACCTGGTCGTCGTCGGCGGCGGGCCCGCCGGGGTGGCGGGCGCGCTCACGGCGGCGCTGGCGGGGCTCCGGGTGGCGCTCGTGGACTCCTCGGCGCGGCTCGGCGGCCAGTACTTCCGTCATCCGGCCGTTCCCGGCAGGGCACCCGGGCTGGACCGGTTCCTGAGGCAGGCGCGGGCCCTGGGGGAACGGGCCGACGTGCTGCTGCGCCACCAGGTGTGGAGCGTCTCCCGCGAGCCGGACGGCGACCTGACGGTGCACTGCGTGACACGCGGCTCACCCGGCACCGCCGGCTCGGCGGACGCGCGGGGCGAGCGGCCGGTCGCCCTGCGCGGGCGGCGGCTGCTGATCGCCACCGGGGCGTACGACCGCCCGCTGCCGTTCCCGGGCTGGGACCTGCCCGGCGTGCTCACGGCGGGCGGGGCGCAGGCGCTGCTCAAGGGCAACGGCGTCGTGGCGGGCCGGCGGATCGTCGTCTCCGGCACCGGGCCGTTCCTGCTGCCCGTGGCGGCCGGGCTGGCCGCGGCCGGGGCGCGGGTGCTCGGCGTGCTCGAGGCCAACGGCGGTCTCGGGCTGGCCAGGCATCCCATGCTCGCCCTGGGCAAGGCCGGTGAGGCCGCCGGGTACGCGCTGAGCCTGGGCCGGCACCGGGTGCCGTACCTGACGCGGCAGGCGGTGGTCGCGGCGCACGGCGAGCGCGAGGTGGAGTCCGTCACCGTGGCCCGCCTCGACCGGCGGTGGAACGTTCTGGCCACCCGGGTCGTGGAGTGCGACACCGTGGCGGTGGGTCACGGGTTCGTGCCGCAGATCGAGCTCGGCGTGCAGCTCGGCTGCGGGACCGGGCACGACGTGGACGGCAGTCCCGTCCTGGAGGTCGACGGTGCTCAGCGCACCACCGTGCCCGGGGTGTGGGCGGCCGGGGAGCCCACTGGCGTGGGCGGCTGGCGCCTGGCCGAACTGGAGGGCCGCGTCGCCGGCCGCTCCGTCGTCACCGACGTCCGCACCGCCGCCCGCCGCCCCGCACCCGCCGCCTCATCGGCCGGTGCCGCGGCGCCCAGCGAGGCGGCGGGGGCCGGGGAGGTCGCCGGAGTGCTGGTGCGGCGGCGGGAGCGGTGGCGGGTGTTCGCGGAGGCGTTGCAGCGGGCGTACCCGGTCAAACCGGGTTGGCTGGGGTGGCTGCGGGACGACACGCTGGTGTGCCGGTGCGAGGAGGTCACGCTGGCGCGCGTACGCGAGGCGCAGAAGCTCGGCGCCACCGACGCCCGCTCGATCAAGCTGCTGGCCAGGCCCGGCATGGGCTGGTGCCAGGGCCGCATCTGCGGGTACGCCGTGTCGTGCCTGGCCGCGGAGCCCCAGCAGCCGCCGCGCCGCCCCATCGCCCAGCCCGTCACCCTCGGCGCCCTGAGCGACATCGCCGGTTCCGGCGCCCCCGACGACTCACCCGCCCACTGAAACACCCCGACATGGAGGACTCCCTGATGGAACATCGCAGCAAGCCATGGCACGGCGTCATGGTGGCCACCGCGCTGCCCCTGCGCGACGACCTGTCCGTCGACTTCGACGGCTACGCCGCGCACTGCCGCTGGCTGGTCGCGAACGGCTGCGACGGCGTCGTGCCCAACGGGTCGCTCGGCGAGTACCAGACGCTCACCGCCGAGGAGCGGAGCCGGGTGATCGAGACGGCGGTCGAGGCGGCCGGGGGGCCCAACGTGATGGCCGGGGTGGGCGCGTACGGCGCCGCCGAGTCCCGCCGCTGGGCCGAGCAGGCCGGCGAGGCGGGCTGCGGCTCGGTGCTCCTGCTGCCGCCCAACTCCTACCGGGCCGACGAGCGGGCGGTCGTCGCGCACTATCGCGAGGTCGCCAGGGCCGGGGTGCCGATCGTGGCCTACAACAACCCGTACGACACCAAGGTCGACCTGACCCCCGCGCTGCTGGCCAAGCTGCACGAGGAGGGCCTGATCGTGGCGGTCAAGGAGTTCAGCGGGGACCCGCGCCGCGCGTACGAGATCGCCGAGCTGGCCCCCGAGCTCGACCTGCTGATCGGCTCCGACGACGTGCTGCTGGAGCTGGCCATCGCCGGGGCGGTGGGGTGGATCGCCGGCTACCCCAACGCGCTGCCCGCCTCCAACGTGGCGCTCTACCGCGCGGCGGTCGCCGGCGACCTCGCCACCGCGCTGCCTCTTTACAGGAAGCTGCATCCCCTGCTGCGCTGGGACTCCAAGACGGAGTTCGTCCAGGCCATCAAGCTGTCCATGGACCTCGCGGGCCGGTACGGCGGGCCGTGCAGGCAGCCCAGGCAGCCGCTCACGGACGAACAGGCCGCCGTCGTGCGGGCCGCGACCGAGAAGGCACTGGCAGAAGGGCTGAGATGAGGACCAAACGGGTTTTCCACGCCGTCGATTCCCACACCGAGGGCATGCCCACCCGCGTGATCACGGGCGGGATCGGCGTGATCCCCGGCGCCACCATGGCCGAGCGGCGCGTGTACTTCCGCGACAACCTCGACCACATCCGCACCCTGCTGATGACCGAGCCGCGCGGCCACTCCGCCATGAGCGGCGCCATCCTGCAGCCGCCCACCAGGCCGGACGCGGACTACGGGGTGCTGTTCATCGAGGTGTCCGGTCTGCTGCCGATGTGCGGGCACGGCACCATCGGCGTGGCCACCGTGCTCGTCGAGACCGGCATGGTCGAGGTCGTCGAACCGGTCACCACCGTGCGCCTGGAGGTCCCGGCGGGCCTGGTCGTGGTGGACGTGGCCGTCGAGGACGGGATGGCCGTGTCGGTGACGTTGCGCAACGTGCCCTCGTACTGCGACCGGCTCGACGCCGTCGTCACCGTGCCCGGGTTCGGGGAGATCCCGTACGACCTGGCGTACGGCGGCAACTTCTACGCCGTCGTGAACCTCGACTCCTACGGCCTGCCCTTCGACCGCAAGGCCAAGAACGAGATCATCGCCGCCGGGCTCGCCACCATGGAGGCGATCAACGCGGCCGACCAGCCCGTGCACCGCGAGGACGACCGCATTCGCGGCTGCCACCACGTCTACTTCGCCGCGCCCGGCTCCGACGCCCACCACTCGCGGCACGCCATGGCCATCCACCCGGGCTGGTTCGACCGCTCCCCGTGCGGCACGGGCACCAGCGCCCGCATGGCGCAGCTGCACGCCCGCGGTGAGCTGCCGCTCGGCCGGGACTTCGTCAACGAGTCGTTCATCGGGACGCGGTTCATCGGCAGGCTCCTGGAGGAGACCTCCGTGGGCGGCGCTCCCGCCGTCGTGCCGTCGATCACCGGCCGCGCCTGGATCACCGGCACCGCCCAGTACTTCCTGGACCCGCGCGACCCGTTCCCGGCGGGGTTCGAGCTGTGATAACGACGGTCGACTACCACACGGGCGGCGAGCCGTTCCGCATCGTGACCGGGGGCGTGGGCGAGATTCCCGGCGCCGACGTGCTCTCGCGCCGCGAGGCCGCCATGGAGAAGTTCGACGACGTGCGGCGGCTGCTGTGCCACGAGCCGCGCGGCCACGCCGACATGTACGGCTGCTTCCTCGTCCCGCCGGACGACCCCGGCGCCCGCTTCGGCGCGCTCTTCTGGCACAAGGACGGCTTCTCCACCGCGTGCGGGCACGGCACGATCGCGCTGGGCGCGTACGCGGTGCAGGAGGGCCTGGTCGAGGCCGGGCCCGACGGCGAGACGGACGTGGTGATCGACGTGCCGTCCGGGCGCGTCACGGCTCGGGTGCGCATGTCCGGGGGGCGGGTGCGGGCCGTCACGTACGTGAGCGTGCCGTCGTACGTGATCACGCGCGGTGTGGAGGCCGGCGGCGTGCGCGTCGATCTGTCGTACGGGGGTGCGATCTACGCGTCCGTGCCCGCCGCGGCGCTGGGGCTGTCGGTGGAGCCTCAGCACCTGACGGAGCTCGTCGGGCACGCCCGCCGCATCAAGGCCGGCCTCGCCGCCCACCCGGCCTCCCGGCACCCCTCGGACGAGCGGTTGTCCGGTGTGTACGGGGTGATCTTCTACGACGAGCTGCCGGACGCCGGCGGCGTGACGCATCAGCGTAATGTCACCGTGTTCGCCGACGGGGAGGTGGACCGCTCGCCCTGCGGGTCCGGCACGGCGGCCCGGCTGGCGCTGCTGCACGACTCCGGGCTGCGGGGAGCGCTGATCCACAGCGGCATCGTGGGCAGCGTCTTCCACGCCAGGGTGGCCGACGTCGTGGCGGAGGGCATCGTGCCGGAGATCGAGGGCATGGCGTACCGGACCGGGAGGCACACCTTCGAGCTGGATCCCGAGGACCCGATCGGAGCGGGGTTCACGCTGCGATGAACACTCTGCCGTATCTCGACGCCGCCACCCTGGAGCGGCTGGTGCCCGTCGGGCGGGCCGTCCAGATCCTCGAGGACGCCCTGCGGGCGGGGCTCGATCCGGAGGCCACGCCGCAGCGGCCCGTGGTGGAGGTGCCCGCGGGGCAGCTCCTCCTGATGCCCGCCTCGGCCGGCAGGTACGTGGGCGTGAAGGCCGTCACCATCGCGCCCGGCAATCCGGAGCGCGGGCTGCCCCGGATCCAGGGGACGTACCTGCTGCTGGACGGCGACACGCTCGCGCCGCTGGCCGCCATGGACGGCATCGCCCTCACCTCTCTGCGGACCCCGGCCGTCTCCGCCCTCGCCGTCCGCCACCTGGCCGGACCGGCTGGAGGGAAGCTGGTGGTGTTCGGGAGCGGGCCGCAGGCGTGGGGGCACGTGCTGGCCTTCCGTGAGGTCCGCCCGATCACGGAGGTGACGATCGTCGGCCGGGACGTGTCCCGCGCGGAGTCCCTCGCCGCCCGCTGCCGCACTCTCGGCCTCCCCGCCCGCGCCCTCACCCTCGGCCCTGACGGCGAGCCCGTCGCGTCCGGCGGGCTCTCCGGCACCGATCCTGAGCTCCGGCCGCGGCAGGGACCCCTCACCGGGGCCGGTCAGGACTCCGGCGCAGGCGGCGGCGAGGCCGTGGCGGCGGCGGTCGCCGAGGCGGATCTGATCGCCTGCTGCACGACCGCCAGAGAGCCCCTGTTCGCGGGTAAGCTCGCCCGCGACGGCGTCACCGTCGTCGCCGTCGGGTCGCACGAGCCCGGCGCCCGTGAGCTCGACGGCGACCTCGTCGCCCGCGCCACCGTGGTCGTCGAGGCCAGGGCGGCCGCCCTGGAGGAGGCCGGAGATGTGATGATCCCTCTCCGCCAAGGTACGATCACCACTGGTCATCTCGCCGGGAACCTCGCCGAGCTGATCGCCGGGGAGGTGCTCGCCGGCCCGGGGCCGCGCGTGTTCAAGAGCACGGGCATGGCGTGGGAGGACCTCGTGGTCGCGGCTGCCGCTTTTGAGGCGTGGAAGTAGGAAGGATGGGCGGATGGCTGCCGAGGATCGGCTCGACCTGCCGATGGTGGGGGAGCGCCAGAGCCTGCGCGAGCAGGTCGCGCAGGCGCTGCGCGCCGCGCTGATCACCGGCGAGATGCGGCCGGGGGTGGTCTA
The DNA here is from genome assembly GCF_044465905.1 of Nonomuraea sp. NPDC049480. Classification (NCBI taxonomy): domain Bacteria; kingdom Bacillati; phylum Actinomycetota; class Actinomycetes; order Streptosporangiales; family Streptosporangiaceae; genus Nonomuraea; species Nonomuraea sp. NPDC049480. Next base: position 350,541 of record NZ_JBITMD010000009.1, on the reverse strand, counting down.
CTCCGCGCCGGTGCTGGCCGCCCAGTTCGGCGTGTCCGCCACGCCCGTCCGCGAGGCCATGCTCGACCTGGCCAAGGAAGGCCTGGTCGAGGCGGTGCGCAACAAGGGCTTCCGGGTGACGGAGCTGTCCGACCGCGACCTCGACGAGCTCACCGAGATCCGCCAGCTCATCGAGGTGCCCACGGTGGCGCGGCTGGCCGACAGCGGCAGGGCGGAGGAGTTCGAGCGCCTGAGGCCCATCGCCGAGGAGATCGTCGCGGCCGGCGAGCGCGGCGACCTGCTCGCCTACGTCGACGCCGACCTGCGCTTCCACGTCGAGCTGCTGGCGCTGTCCGGCAACGCCCACCTCGTCTCGGTGGTGCGCGACCTGCGCAACAGGGCCAGGCTCTACGGCCTGTCGCAGCTGTCCGAGCGCGGCACGCTGGGCGACTCGGCCAGGGAGCACCTGGCGCTGCTCGACGCGCTCAAGAGCGGCGACGGCGCGGCCGTCGCGCAGATCATGGACGAGCACATCGGCCACGTACGCGGCATTTGGGCCGAGCACTGACGTTTCGGGCCGAGTACTGACGCTTCGGAACGAGCACTGACTTCTGGCATTCGGGGATCGAACGTCCCGTGTGGGCGGTAATCTCGATGCGGGCCGGCTGAGCGACATTCAGACGCCAGGCGGCCGGCAGATCGCCCCGTGGCCGTGGTCCCGCCGACCGGCCGCACACGAACGCCGGATAACCGGCGTGGGGCGGCATCAAGCCTGGTCACGCGGAACCCCGCACTCCGCTGACCTCCCGCGGGCTCGGCACCCCGCCCACCGAGGCCGAGCCCTCCGCCGCGCGCCCGTGCGACCCCCATCCTGGGCGCGCGGCGGCTCTCCTCCAGCGCTCCAGCGGGGACGACCCCGGATCCGAGATCGGGTTACTTCTTCTTCGCCGGCCTTCTCGTCGAGCCCAGGCTGGCGGCCACGATGCACACGACCGCCGCCCACTGCAGCACGTCCAGGAACTCGCCCAGCAGCAGCACCCCGATCAGCGCCGCCACCGCGGGCTCCAGGCTCATCAGGATGCCGAACACCTGCTTGGGCATGCGCCGCAGCGCCTGCAGCTCCAGCGAGTACGGGATCACCGACGACAGCAGGGCCACGCCGAGCCCGATGAGCAGCAGCTCCGGCTGCAGCAGATCGGTGCCGCCGGTCGTGACGCCGATCGGCGCGATCACCACGGCCGACACGATCATCGCGAACGCCAGCCCGCTCGTGCCGGGAAACCGTTGCCCCGCCGCCACGGACAGCAGGATGTAGCCGGCCCAGCAGGCCCCGGCCACCATCGCGAACCCGATCCCGATCCAGCTCACCGACGCCGACTCGCCCCACGGCGCCAGCAGCAGCACGCCCGTGCCCGCCAGCCCGACCCACAGCAGGTCGAACCGGCGCCGCGAGGCCGCCACGGCCACGCCCAGCGGCCCGAGGAACTCGATCGCCACCGCGATCCCCATCGGCAGCCGCGACAGCGCTTCGTAGAACGACAGATTCATGAGGGCCAGAACGAGCCCGAACCCGAGTCCCACCGCCCAGTCCCGCCAGCCCAGCCCCTTCACCCGCGGCCTGACGAACGCGCCCATGATCAGGGCCCCGGCCGCGATGCGCAGGAACACCACCGCGCTCGGCGGCAACGTCGCGAACAGCTCCTTGGCGAACCCGGCGCCGAGCTGCACCGACACGATCCCCAGCAGCACCAGCGACGAGGGCGGGATCGAGTCCGCGGCCGTCCGCAGCAGGTGGCCCGGCCTGGCCATGCCGGAGCCGCGGTCGAACGGATCGTCCAGGGCGAAGGCGGTCACGGGGCTCCTCAGAGTGGTCGGGACATCAGACGTCGGTGGATGGACGACCGCTAGAGCGTACTTGTGGCGTGTGACATTCCTGGACTTAGGGTGGTGCTACATGGACGCCCCCGCCCTCCCCGTCACCCTCGCCCGGCCCCCGCTGGGCCTGTCCGTGGCCTCGTTCGTCAGCAGCTTCGACCGATTCGCCGTGAGTCCCATGCTCCTGGTGATCGCCACCGACCTCGGCGTCCCGTTGTCGGCGTCCGTCGCGGCCGCCAGCGGCTACTACCTGGCGTACGGGCTGACGCAGCCGCTGTGGGGCGTGCTGTCGGACCGGTTCGGGCGGGTGCGGGTGATGCGCGGCGCGCTGCTCGGCGCGGCGCTGGCGGGGCTGGTGTCGGCGCTGATGCCGGGGCTCGGCGCGCTGGTGGCGGCCAGGGTCGTGGCGGGCGCCTGCTTCGGCGCGGTGATCCCCACGGGCCTGACGTACGTGGGCGACACGGTGGAGCCCGCGGTACGGCAGCGCGCCCTCACGGACCTGATGGGCGCCGCCGCGCTCGGCACGGCCGTGGCCACGGGACTCGGCGGCGCGGTGGCGGGGCTGGTGAACTGGCGGGTGGCCTTCGCCGTGCCGGCCGCCTGCGCCCTGATCTGCGCACTCGCGCTGCGTTCGCTCCCGGAACCGCCCCGGGACGGGAGCGCGGCGCCAGGCATGTGGCGGTACGTGGGCACGGTGCTCCGGCAGCGCTGGGCCCTGCTGGTCTTCGCGCTGGCGTTCGCCGAGGGCGCGATCATGCTCGGCACCATGCCGTTCCTGGCCACCGCGCTGGAGCACACGGGCGTCGCCGCGGCCGTGGCGGGGCTCGGCATCACCGCGTACGGGCTGGGGCTGTGGGCGCTGACGAAGCTGGTCAAGCGGCTGTCCGGCCGCTGGCCGGTGCCGGTGCTGATGGCCGTGGGCGGCACGCAGCTGTGCGCGGGCTTCACGCTCGCGGCGGCGCACGTGAACATGGCGACCGTGGCGGTCACGGCGCTGCTGCTCGGAGGCGGCTGGTCGTTCCTGCACTCCTCGCTGCAGACCTGGGCCACGTCGGTGGTACCGGAGGCCAGGGGGACCACGATCGCGTTCTTCGCCGCCTCGTTGTTCGTGGGCAGCGCGGTCGCGTCGTGGGCGGCCGGGCCGCTGGCGGAGGACGGACGGTACGCGCTGCTGTTCGGGCTTGCCGCGGCCGCCGCCCTCCCGCTGACCGCGGTGGCGGCACTCACCCGCCGCCGCTACGGCGCCCTCCAACGCCCCCAGCCGCAGCCCGAATGACGGCCCGGCCTGAGTGAGTGCGCCGCCGGATCACTCCCAGCGGAACGTCCGCGACACCAACGCCAGCGACAGCACCGCCCAGACGGCGAGCACGGCCAGCGGGGCCGGCGGCAACGCCGCGCCCTGCGCGAGCACCGACCGCAGCCCGCCGGTCAGCGCCGAGATCGGCAGCGCCTCCAGCACCGGCCGCACGCTCTCGGGGAACTTCGACAGCGGGAAGATCACCCCGCCCGCGCCCAGCAGCACCAGGTAGACGAGGTTGGCCGCGGCCAGCGTCGCCTCCGCGCGCAGCGTGCCCGCCATGAGCAGCCCGAGCCCGCTGAAGGCCGCCGTGCCCAGCACGATCAGCAGCGCCGCGCCCAGGAACGACCCCTGCGGCCGCCAGCCCAGCGCCAGCCCCACGGCCACGATCAGCACGGCCTGGATGCCCTCCACGGCCACCACGGCGACCGTCTTGGCCGTCATGAGCCCGGCCCTGGACAGCGGGGTCGCGCCCAGCCGCTTCAACACGCCGTAGCGGCGCTCGAAGCCGGTCGCGATGGCCTGTCCGGTGAAGGCCGTGGACATCACGGCCAGCGCCAGCACACCGGGCGCCAGGAAGTCGATCCGGCGCCCGCCGCCCACGTCGATCAGCGGCGCGAGCGAGAAGCCGACCAGCAGCAGCACCGGGATGACCAGCGTGAGCAGCAGCTGCTCGCCGTTGCGCAGCATCGCGCGGATCTCCGCGCCCGCCTGCGCCAGCACCATGCGCGGGAACGGCGCCGCGCCGGGTGCGGGGGTGAAGTCCAGCGACGTCATCGCAGCTCCCTGCCGGTCAGCTCGAGGAAGACGTCCTCGAGGGTGCGCCGCTCGATGCGCAGGTCGTCGGCCATGACACCCTCGGTCGCGCACCAGGCCGTCACCGTGGCCAGCAGCTCGGGACCCACCTGGCCCTCGATGATGTAGTGCCCGGCGGGTGACTCCTTGGCCGCGCTGCCAGCCGGGAGCGCGTTGAGCAGCTCCTCCAGCGTCAGCCCCGGCCGGGCCCGGAACCTGAGCTGCCGCTCCGCCCCGGTCAGCGAGGCGGGCGTGCCCTCGGCCACCACTCGTCCCCGGTCGATGATCACCACGTGGTCGGACAGCCGCTCGGCCTCGTCCATGTGGTGCGTGGTCAGCACCACCGACACGCCGGCCTGCCGCAGCTCGCCCACCAGCTCCCAGCACGCGTGCCTGGCCTGCGGGTCCAGCCCGGCGGTCGGCTCGTCGAGGAACACCAGCTCCGGCCGCCCGATCACGGCCGCGGCCAGCGACAGCCGCTGCTGCTGCCCGCCCGACAGCCGCCGGTACGGAGTGCGTACGTGATCGGCCAGCCCCAGCCGCCCCAGCAGGGCCCCGGCGTCGAGCGGATGGGCGTGGAAGCGCGAGACCAGCCGCAGCCACTCGCCGCAGCGCATCGCCGGCGGCACCCCGCCCGCCTGCAGCATGACGCCCACCCGCGGCCGCAGGTCGGGCCGGTCGGGCGCCAGCCCGAGCACCCTGACCGTGCCGGAGTCGGCCGCGCGGAACCCCTCGCAGATCTCGACCGTGGACGTCTTGCCCGCGCCGTTGGGGCCGAGGACGGCGGTCACCGCGCCGCGCTCGGCACGGAGCGAGAGGCCGTCGAGGGCAGTGGCACCGCCGTAACGTTTGACCAGGTCGACGATCTCGACGGCCGGCTCGACGGCTGGGGATTCCATGGGCATGAGTTTAGGGACTACGCCACGCGCTCCGGGCCGCAGGTCAGCTTGGTCGTAAATGGACAGGTCTTGACCCCGGCCTTTCCCGGAAAGTGCCGTCCTGGGGTGAGAGTCTGACGATAGCTCCACGTCACAGGAGGTTGCGATGTCGCAACGCACTGGTTATGACCCCGGGATCCCGTGCTGGGTCGACCTGTCCAGCACCGACGTCGCCGCGTCCGCCCGCTTCTACGGCGCGATCTTCGGCTGGGAGGCCGACATGATCGACGACCCGGCGGCCGGCGGCTACGGCATGTTCGTCCACCAGGGGAAGAAGGTCGCCGGGCTGGGCCCGGTCATGGGCGAGGGGATGCCCTCGACCTGGAACACGTTCGTCGCCACCGACGACGCCGCCGCCCTCGCCGGCCGGGTGCGGGACGCGGGCGGCACCGTCACCATCGAGCCGATGCCGGTCTTCGAGGAAGGCACGATGACGGTCTTCCGCGCCCCCGACGGCTCCTTCGCCGCGGCCTGGCAGGCGGGCAACCACCCCGGCGCCGAGCTGGTCAACGAGCCCGTCTCCTTCTGCTGGAGCGAGCTCATCACGCGCGACCCCGCGGCCGCCGAGCGCTTCTACTCCGCCGTCTTCGGCTGGCGGCCGGAGTCCCTGGACATGGGCGGCGTCAAGTACACCGAGTGGCACGCGGGCGAGCCGGCCGTGGCGGGCATGATGGAGATGGCCGCCGACTTCCCGCGGGAGACGCCCTCGTTCTGGATGACCTACTTCGCCGTGGCCGACCTCGAGGCCACCTGCGCGGCGGCCGAGCGGGCCGGGGCCCGGATCCAGGTCAGGGCGATGGACGCGCCGCCCGGACCGTTCTCCATGCTCACCGATCCGCAGGGCGCGGCGTTCTCGATGATCCAGCTGCACGAAACCGAGTGAGATATCTGATAACCGGGAATTCGGAGGACCGGATCCTGGTTTGATCTCTCGGCCCTCGTGGGGCCATCCGGCCTGCGAGGGAGAGGGGATCACGCATGTCCGTGGCAGAAGCCACGCCCACCGTCGTCCGAGCGAGGAAGCGGGAGGGCCGCCGCGGACTGCTGGTGATCCTGGGCGCGCTGTCGGCGATCGGGCCACTGTCCATCGACATGTACCTCCCCGCGCTGCCCGCCATCACCTCCGAGATGCTCAGCGCGCCCGCCCAGGTCCAGCTCACGCTCACCGCCTGCCTCATCGGTGTCTCGGTCGGCCAGGTCATCGCCGGCCCCGTGAGCGACGTGCGCGGCCGCCGGGTGCCGCTGATCGTGGGCGTGGCGGGGTTCATGGCGGCCTCGCTGCTGTGCGCGTTCGCGCCGTCGGTGCCCATGCTCATCGCCTTCCGCCTGCTCCAGGGAATCTTGGGCGGCGCGGCCCTGGTCATCGTGCGCGCCGTGGTGCGCGACCTGTACGACGGCGCGGCCATCGCCCGCATCTTCGCCACGCTCATGCTGGTCAGCGGCCTGGCGCCGATCCTGGCGCCGATCGCCGGGGCGCAGCTGCTGTCGTTCACCTCGTGGCGGGGCGTGTTCGTGGCGCTGAGCGTCGCGGGCCTGGCGCTGCTGCTGGCCGTGCTGGCGGGCGTGCGTGAGACGCTGCCTGCCGGGCAGCGTGAGAGCGGCGGTCTCAAGCACACCGTCCGCACCTTCTGGCAGCTCATGCGCGACCGCGCGTTCATGGGGTACGCGCTCACCGGCGGCCTGGCCTTCTCGGCGATGTTCGGCTACATCTCCGGCTCGCCGTTCGTGCTGCAGGAGGTGTACGGCGCCACGCCGCAGCAGTACTCGATCATCTTCGGCCTCAACGCCTTCGGCCTGACCGCCATGGCCCAGCTCGGCGGCCGCCTGTCGGGCCGGGTGCCGCCCGTCGCCCTGGTCGTCGCCGGGCTGGCCACCGCCCTGACGGGGGCGGGTGTGCTGCTGACCGCCGCGCTGGCCGGATTCGGCCTGTGGGGCATCGTGGGCGGATTGTTCGTGATCATGATGGGCCAGGGCCTGGTGCTGCCGGGCACGGGCGCGCTCGCGCTCGCCTCGCAGCCCGCCCGGGTGGCCGGCAGCGCCTCCGCTCTGCTCGGTGTGCTGCAGTTCGCCCTGGGCGCGCTGGCGGCCCCGCTGGTCGGGCTGGCCGGCTCCGGCACTGCCGTGCCCATGGCCGGGGTCATGATCGGGCTCATCTTCTGCTCGGCCCTCGCCTTCGCCGTCCTGGCCCGCCCGTGGGTTAGGTAAGGCTACCCTGCGTGACAAATTCCATTCCCGAGCTGCTCGGAACCGTTTGTGAAGCGGGAAGGAATTACGGCACACTGATGTTGTGAAAAACATGCCCATGATGGAGCCAGGCCACGAGCGCGGCACGCGTGCCCGCGTCGCCCGGCTGATTCTTGAGCATGGTCCCGTCGCGGCCGCCGCCCTGGGCGAGCGGCTCGGGCTCACGCCCGCCGCCGTCCGGCGTCACCTCGACGCGCTGCTGGCCGATGGGATGATAGAGCCTCGCACGGTGCGGCCGCGCGGTCAGCGCGGGCGCGGACGGCCGGCCAAGCTGTTCGCCATCACCGACGCGGGGCGGAGTGCTTTCGAGCACGCCTATGACGACCTGGCCGGGAGCGCGCTGCGCTACCTGGCCGAGCGCATGGGAAAGGAAGCGGTGGCCGACTTCGCCCGCTCGCAGGTCTCGAGCCTGCTCAAGCGGCTGGAGCCGGTCATGCGGACGGTGCCGGCGGACCAGCGCGTTCATGTGCTGGCGCAGGCGCTGTCGGCGGAGGGGTACGCCGCCTCGGCCAGCAAGGCCAAGTCAGGCGGCGACCAGCTCTGCCAGCATCACTGCCCGGTGGCACACGCGGCCGCGGAGTTCCCGCAGCTCTGCGAGGCCGAGACGGAGGCGTTCGCGCAGCTGCTCGGCACACCGGTGCAGCGCCTGGCCACGATCGCCCACGGCGACGGGGTCTGCACAACGCACGTGAGCCCGCAGACGCTGGGTGAATCCGCACATAGAGACAAGAGCAAGGAGACCGGAAGGTGACTGTCACCGACCGCCCGGAGCTGGAAGGCCTCGGGAATTACAAGTTCGGCTGGTCCGACTCGGATGCCGCCGGGTCGGCGGCCAAGCGTGGCCTGTCCGACGAGGTCGTCCGCAACATCTCCGCGCTCAAGAACGAGCCGGAGTGGATGCTGGACCTTCGCCTGAAGGGCCTCCGCCTGTTCGGCAAGAAGCCGCTGCCTACCTGGGGCTCCGACCTCACCGGCATCGACTTCGACAACATCAAGTACTTCGTGCGCTCGACCGAGAAGCAGGCCACGTCCTGGGACGAGCTGCCGGCCGACATCAAGAACACCTACGACAAGCTCGGCATCCCCGAGGCGGAGAAGCAGCGCCTCATCGCCGGCGTCGCCGCCCAGTACGAGTCCGAGGTCGTCTATCACAAGATCCGTGAGGACCTCGAGGAGAAGGGCGTCATCTTCGTCGACACCGACACGGGCCTGAAGGAGCACGAGGAGCTCTTCAAGGAGTACTTCGGCTCCGTCATCCCGGTGGGCGACAACAAGTTCGCCGCGCTCAACACCTCCGTGTGGTCCGGTGGCTCGTTCATCTACGTGCCGCCGAACGTCGAGGTCGAGATCCCGCTGCAGGCCTACTTCCGGATCAACACCGAGAACATGGGCCAGTTCGAGCGGACCCTGATCATCGTGGACGAGAACAGCTACGTCCACTACGTCGAGGGCTGCACCGCGCCGATCTACTCCTCCGACTCGCTGCACAGCGCGGTCGTCGAGATCATCGTGAAGAAGAACGCCCGCTGCCGTTACACGACCATCCAGAACTGGTCGAACAACGTCTACAACCTGGTCACCAAGCGCGCCGTGGCCTACGAGGGCGCGACCATGGAGTGGATCGACGGCAACATCGGCTCCAAGGTCACGATGAAGTACCCGGCCGTCTACCTGATGGGCGAGCACGCCAAGGGCGAGACGCTGAGCGTCGCGTTCGCGGGCGAGGGCCAGCACCAGGACGCCGGCTCCAAGATGGTGCACCTGGCGCCGCACACGAGCTCCAGCGTGATCTCCAAGTCGGTGGCGCGCGGCGGTGGCCGCACCTCCTACCGCGGTCTCGTGCAGATCGAGGAGGGCGCCCACGGCAGCGCCAGCACGGTCAAGTGCGACGCGCTGCTGGTCGACCAGATCAGCCGCTCCGACACCTACCCGTACGTCGACGTCCGCGAGGACGACGTCTCGATGGGCCACGAGGCCACGGTCTCGAAGGTCAGCGAGGACCAGTTGTTCTACCTCATGAGCCGCGGGCTCGGCGAGGACGAGGCGATGGCGATGATCGTGCGCGGCTTCGTGGAGCCGATCGCGCGTGAGCTGCCCATGGAATACGCGCTCGAGCTCAACCGGCTGATCGAGCTGCAGATGGAAGGAGCCGTCGGCTGATGGGCCTGAACGAGAAGCCCTTGTCGACCCTGCATGAGAAGGCGTCCTACGACCTGGCCGACTTCGAGGTGCCGACCGGGCGCGAGGAAGCGTGGCGTTTCACGCCGCTCTCGCGCCTGAAGGGCCTGCACAACGGCAAGGCGGCCCCCGACGGGCAGGTCATCACCCAGGCCTACACCCCCGAGGGCGTGCGGGCCGAGTGGGTCGGCCGCGACGACGAGCGCATCGGCCAGGCCTACGTGCCGGCCGACCGCGTCAGCGCGCAGGCGTACACCTCCTTCGAGAAGGCGCTCGTCGTGACCGTGCCGAAGGAGGCCGAGGTCGAGGAGTCCATCTCCATCGAGGTCAAGGGGCGCGGCGGCGAGGGCGCGGCCTTCGGCCACACCGTGGTCGTGGTCGAGCCCCTGGCGCAGGCCACCGTGGTCATCCAGCACGAGGGCACGGCGGTCTACGCCGACAACGTCGAGTTCGTCGTCGGCGAGGGCGCGACGCTCAAGGTCGTCAGCCTGCAGGAGTGGGACGACGACGCCGTGCACGTCTCGCACCACCACGCCCAGCTCGCCAAGGACGCCACGTTCAAGGGCTTCGCGGTGACGCTCGGCGGCGACCTCGTCCGGCTGTCGCCCAGCGTGTCCTACACCGCTCCCGGCGGCGACGCCGACCTGGCGGGCGTCTACTTCGCGGACGCCGGCCAGCACCTGGAGCACCGCCTGCTGGTCGACCACTCGCAGCCCAACTGCAAGAGCAACGTCGACTACCGCGGCGCCCTGCAGGGCGTGGACGCGCACGCCGTCTGGATCGGCGACGTGATCATCAGGGTCGAGGCCGAGGGCACCGACACCTACGAGCTCAACCGCAATCTCATCCTCACCGACGGCGCCCGCGCCGACTCGGTGCCCAACCTGGAGATCCTCACCGGCGAGGTCGCCGGCGCGGGGCACGCCTCCGCCTCCGGCCGCCTCGACGACGAGCACATCTTCTACCTCCAGGCCCGCGGCATCCCCTACGACGAGGCCCGCCGCCTGGTCGTCAAGGGCTTCCTCGGCCAGCTCATCGAGAAGATCCAGATCGAGGAGATCCGCGAGCGCGTGCTCAACGCGGTGGAGGCTGAGCTCAGCCGATGAGTTTCGAGAAGGTCTGCAGGCTCGATGACATCCCCGACGGGGGCGTCATCGGCATCGAGGTGGAGGACACCCCGGTCGCGCTCGTACGCAAGGGCGAGGACGTCTTCGCCCTGCACGACGTGTGCTCGCACGCCGAGGTGAAGCTCAGCGAGGGCGAGGTCTACGACGGCACGCTGGAGTGCTGGCTGCATGGCTCGTGCTTCGACGTCCGCTCCGGCAAGCCGACCGGACCGCCCGCCACCAAGCCCGTGAACGTCTACACAGTCAAGATCGACGGCGATGACGTCCTCGTCTCGCTCTCGAAGGAGTCATAACCAACATGTCCACCCTTGAGATCCGCGAGCTCCACGTCGCCGTCGAGGACAAGGAAATCCTGCGCGGCGTCAACCTGACCGTGAAGGCGGGCCAGACCCACGCCATCATGGGCCCGAACGGCTCGGGCAAGTCGACCCTCGCCTACGCGATCGCCGGTCACCCCAAGTACACGATCACCGGCGGCCAGGTGCTGCTCGACGGCGTGGACCTGCTGGAGATGTCGGTCGACGAGCGGGCCCGCGCGGGCCTGTTCCTCGCCATGCAGTATCCGGTCGAGGTCCCCGGCGTGTCGGTGTCGAACTTCCTGCGCACGGCCGTCACCTCGGTCCGCGGCGAGGCGCCCAAGCTGCGTGCGTTCGCCAAGGACCTCAAGGCCGGCATGGACGCGCTGTCCATCGACCCCGCCTTCGCCCAGCGCAACCTCAACGAGGGTTTCTCCGGCGGCGAGAAGAAGCGCCACGAGATCCTCCAGATGGAGCTGCTCAAGCCGAAGATCGCCGTCCTCGACGAGACCGACTCCGGCCTCGACGTGGACGCGCTGCGCGTGGTGTCGGAGGGCATCAACCGCTTCCGCGCCTCCGGCGAGACCGGCGTGCTGCTGATCACGCACTACACCCGCATCCTGCGCTACGTGAAGCCGGACTTCGTCCACGTCTTCGCGGGCGGCCGGATCGTCGAGGAGGGCGGCCCGGAGCTGGCCGACAAGCTCGAGGCCGAGGGCTACGAGCAGTACACGAAGGCATCTGCATGACTGTGAACAGCTTGGACGTGGAGAGGATCAGGAAGGACTTCCCGATCTTCTCCCGCGAGCTGCCCGACGGGCGCCCGCTCGTCTACCTCGACTCGGGCAACTCCTCGCAGAAGCCCAACCAGGTCATCGAGACCATGCGTGACCACCTGGCGCTGCACTACAGCAACGTCGGGCGGGCCATGCACGTGCTCGGCGCCGAGTCGACCGAGGCGTACGAGGGCAGCCGCGACAAGATCGCGGCTTTCGTCGGCGCCCCGTCGCGCGACGAGGTGATCTTCACCAAGAACGCCTCCGAAGCGCTCAACCTGGTCGCCTACTCCTTCGGCAACCCCGCCAACACCGACCCGCGCTTCACCCTCGGGCCCGGCGACGAGATCGTCGTCTCCGAGATGGAGCACCACTCCAACATCGTGCCGTGGCAGCTGCTCGCGCAGCGCACCGGCGCGACGCTGAAGTGGTTCGGCGTCACCGACGACGGACGGCTGGACCTCGCGCCCGGCGTGATCACCGAGCGGACCAAGATCGTCTCGGTCGCCCATCAGTCCAACGTGCTCGGCACCGTCAACCCGGTCGCCGAGCTGGCTCGGATGGCGCACGCGGCCGGGGCGCTCATCGCGCTGGACGCCTCCCAGTCCGTGCCGCACCACCCGGTGAACGTCGCCGAGCTGGGCGCCGACTTCGTGGCCTTCACCGGTCACAAGATGGTCGGCCCGTCCGGCATCGGCGTGTTGTGGGGGCGGACCGAGCTGCTGGAGGCCATGCCCCCGTTCCTGGGCGGCGGCGAGATGATCGAGGCGGTCTGGATGGACCGTTCGACGTACGCGCCGGTCCCGCACAAGTTCGAGGCCGGCACGCCGCCGATCGTCGAGGCCATCGGGCTCGGCGCGGCCGTGGACTACCTCACCGGGGTCGGCATGGAGGCCATCGAGGCGCACGAGCGCGAGCTGACGGCCTACGCGCTGGAGGCCCTGCGCGACGTTCCCACCCTGCGCGTCATCGGGCCCGAGACGCTGGAGGGGCGCGGCGGCACGGTGTCGTTCACGCTGGAGGGCATCCATCCGCACGACGTCGGGCAGATCCTGGACGACCAGTTCGGCGTCGCCGTACGCGTCGGGCACCACTGCGCGCGCCCGCTGCACCTGCGGTTCGGAATACCCGCGACCACCCGGGCGTCGTTCTACCTGTACAACACCACGGGCGAGATCGATGCCCTGGTGCGCGGCCTGCATCACGTTCAGAAGGTGTTCGCATAGCCATGATCGGCGAGTCGATGTACCAGGAGCTGATCCTGGAGCACTACAAGCACCCGCAGGGGCGCGGGCTGCGTGAGCCGTACGACGCCGAGGTTCACCACGTGAACCCGACGTGCGGCGACGAGATCACGCTCAGGGTCAAGGTGGGCGACGCCGGCAAGATCCTGGACGTCTCCTACGACGGACAGGGTTGTTCGATCAGCCAGGCCGCCGCCTCCGTGCTGCACGAGCTCGCCACCGGCTCGACGATCGAGGAATCGCTTTCCGTGGTCGACGAGTTCACCCGGCTCATGCAGGGCAGGGGGCAGGTGGAGGCCGATGAGGAGGTGCTCGGCGACGCTGTCGCGTTCTCGGGCGTGGCCAAGTTCCCGGCGCGTGTCAAATGCGCGTTGCTTTCGTGGATGGCCTACAAGGACGCAGTTGTGAGGAGTGCTGCCCAATGAGCAAGCCAGTCGAGACTCCTACCGATTTCGACGGGGACGCCACCGTCGATGAGGTCATGGAGGCGCTCAAGGACGTCGTCGACCCCGAGCTCGGCATCAACGTCGTCGACCTGGGCCTCATTTACGGGCTCAACCTCGACCCGGCCGACGGCGGTAAGCCCGTGGCCACCATTGACATGACGCTGACCAGCGCGGCCTGCCCGCTGACCGACGTCATCGAGGACCAGGCCCACTCCGCCCTCGACGGCATGGTGTCCGACGTCAAGATCAACTGGGTCTGGCTGCCGCCATGGGGCCCGGACAAGATCACCGACGAGGGGCGCGAGCAGCTTCGTATGCTAGGCTTTAACGTCTGATCTTTTCTGCTGTTACGGCTGACGTAAAGCGTCAGTCGTTTCAGCGTGCCATCGAGGGTTTCGGAAGGTCCGAACCCATCCGGGAATTATCCGATAACATCCCGGCGTTGGTAACAGATGTACCCGACGTCTCATTACACGTCTCGCATCGCCTGCGGCCGGTGCCCTGGTGCATCCCCCCTTTGTCATTGACCCGCCACGGTGGCGGGCACCCTGAACCGTGTGCGGCGTGTGCCGTACATCCTGGCTCGTCCTTTCGCAGAAGTGACGTGCCACTTCGACGGAAAGGCACGATCTTTCGTGACCATGCTTGACGCTGTCATGCCCTCGTTCGACGAGACCACTTCGGACTCCATCGAGTCCGCCGCGGTCGCCGAGCCGGGCCTGTCCGAGTTCGAGCTGCTGGGCCTGCCCAAGCCGCTCATCACCGGACTGGCCAAGCAGGGCATTGACAGTCCCTTCCCCATCCAGAGCGCGACCATCCCGGACGTGCTCGCGGGCAACGACGTGCTCGGCCGCGGCCAGACCGGCTCCGGCAAGACCCTCGCGTTCGGCCTGCCCACGATGGCCCGCATCGCCGGTGTGAGGCCGGCCCCGGGCCGCCCCCGCGCCATGATCCTCGTCCCGACCCGCGAGCTCGCCCTCCAGGTCCACGACGCACTCGAACCTCTCGGCCGCGGCCTCGGGCTGCGCATGAAGGTCATCGTCGGCGGCATGTCCATGGGCAAGCAGATCGAGGCGCTGCGGCGCGGTGTCGACGTCGTCATCGCCACCCCCGGCCGCCTGGGCGACCTGATCCGGCAGGGCGAGTGCTCACTGTCCGACGTCGAGGTCAGCGTCCTGGACGAGGCCGACCACATGTGCGACCTCGGCTTCTTCCCCGTCGTCACCGACCTGCTCGCGCAGACGCCGAGCGGCGGCCAGCGGCTGCTGTTCTCCGCCACGCTCGACGGTGACGTCGACAAACTGGTGAGGCGCTTCCTCACCAACCCGATCACCCACTCCGTGGCCCCCGCGACCTCGCCGGTCGACACCATGGAGCACCACGTGATGCAGGTCACGCGCGACGACAAGTTCGACGTCATCGCCGAGATCGCCAACCGCGAGGGTCGTACGATCATCTTCGTCAAGACCCAGCACGGCGTGGACCGGCTGTGCAAGCAGCTGGCCCGGGTCGGCGTCAAGTCCGGCGGCCTGCACGGCGGCAAGCGCCAGAACCAGCGCACCCGCATCCTCGCCGAGTTCCGCGAGGGCTCCGTCAACGTGCTGGTCTGCACCGACGTCGCGGCACGCGGCATCCACGTCGACAACATCAGCCTGGTGCTGCACGTGGACCCGCCCCAGGACCACAAGAGCTACCTGCACCGGGGCGGCCGTACGGCCCGCGCCGGCGAGAAGGGCACCGTCGTCACGCTGGTGCTGCCCAACGAGCGCCGCTCGACCGACGCCCTCACCCGGCGCGCCGGGATCCACCCGTACCGCCTGAAGGCCACCCCGGGTCACCCGCGGGTCGCCGAGGTGACGGGCGCCCGCACGCCCAGCGGCGAGGCCGTCCCCGTGTGGGAGCCGGACGTCCGCAAGCCGCTGCGTGCTCGGCGCGAGGGCGGGCTCGGCGGTTCGGAGCGCCGTGGCCGCCGCGGGCGCAGGGACTTCGACGGCGAGCGCCGTCCGCGTCGTCATGACGACGGCGAGCGGTCGTTCGCGCCGGACGATCGTCGTCCGCGTCGCCACGAGGACGGTGACCGCACTTTCGGCGGCGCGCGGCATCACGGCGAGGGTGAGCGGCCGAGCGGGCACGCCACGGAGCCGCGGACGTTCGGCGACGACCGGCGCCGTGACGGCGGGCCGCGCGGCGGCTACCGCTCCGACGACCGACCGCTCCGGCAGGACGGTCAGGGTCAGGGTCAGCGGAGTGGCGGCTTCCGGTCCGAGGACCGCGGCGGGCGTTTCGGCGCCGACCGTGGGCGTCCGTTCTCGGGCGACCGCGACCGCGGCCCCCGTACCGACGACCGTGCCCCGCGCGACGGTTACCGCTCCGGTGGCGGTCGCGGCGAGGACCGTGGCAACGGCGGTTTCCGCCGCAACTCGGGTACCCGCTTCGAGCGCTGATCCCGGCCTTCGGCCGGCTATGGATCTCGCGTGAAGCGTTGATCCATGGCCTGCCCGGCCGCTGTGCTCGGCACTGATCGCTGAACCGCCCGCCGTGCCTTCCGCAAGGGAGGCACGGCGGGCGTTGCCGTTTCCGGGCCCGGCGAGCGGCCGCGACCGGCTCTCCGTACGAGAGCCGGAATCCTTCGGCCTGCCGGCAGACCATGCGGAAGTACCCTCCGCCCAGTGCTCTGAGTGTCCGTCCGACGTCCGTCGCCAGGGTGGACGCGACCAGAGCACCGCTGGGCAATCGTTCGGCCATTTTCGGCGCCCGTGCTCGGGCGATCGGTGGCGTGAAAGGGGCATGAATCGGTTCAGCAATCTGGTCGAGAACCATTGCTAATGGGGGAATAGGTCCTGGTATGTTGCCTACTGCCCCATCTATGTCCGGAGAGTTGGCCAATGGGCTTTCAGCGCGCCTTGCACGAGTCATGGACCGTCCGGTCGGTGGACGGCGACGTCGGCGCGCCCGCCGCGGTGCCCGGTTGCGTACACACCGACCTGCTCGCCGCCGGTCTCATCCCCGATCCTTATCTGGACGACAACGAGCAGGCCCTCGCCTGGATCGGCCGCACTGCCTGGCTGTACGAGACCGTCTTCGACTGGACTCCGGACGGGCACGAGCGGACCGACCTGGTGTGCGAAGGACTCGACACGGTGGCGCTGATCGAGCTCAACGGCAGCCGGGTGGGGGAGACGGCCAACATGCACCGGTCGTACCGCTTTGCTGTCGAGGACTTGCTGCGCGAGGGCCAGAACCGGTTAAGTATTACGTTCGGTTCGCCGTACGAATACGCCGGCAAGCTTCGCGAGGAACTGGGGGAGCGGCCCGGTGCGTACGCGGAGCCGTACCAGTTCATCAGGAAGATGGCCTGCAACTTCGGCTGGGACTGGGGACCGACGCTGGTGACGTCGGGCATCTGGCGGCCGATCGGCCTGCACGCCTGGAGCGGCGCCCGGATCGCCGGGGTCCGGCCGCTGGTCGCCCTCGGGGACGGGCTCGCCAGGGTGGACGTGCACGTCCAGGTGGAGAAGGGCGAGCAGACGCGCGCCGTCGAGGTGACCGCGGCGATCAAGGGCGTGTCGGGGCGTGCCGTGGTCCCCGAGGGCGGCAGCGAGGCCGTGATCACGCTGGAGGTGCCCGACCCGGAGCTGTGGTGGCCGCGGGGGTACGGTGAGCAGCCGCTTCACGAGCTCGAGGTGACTGCCGGCGACGACGTGTGGCGCCGGCAGATCGGGTTCCGCGAGGTGCGGTTGCGCACCGAGGGCGGCGCGTTCGAACTGGCCGTCAACGGGACCGACGTGTTCGTCAAGGGAGTGAACTGGATCCCCGACGACTGCTTCCCCACCAGGGTCGGTCGCGACCGCTACGCCGCCAGGCTCGCCCAGGCATGCGAGGCGGGCGTCAACCTGGTCCGGGTGTGGGGCGGCGGCCTGTACGAGAGCGAGGACTTCTACGACCTGTGCGACCGGCTCGGGCTGCTGGTATGGCAGGACTTCCCGTTCGCCTGCGCCGCCTACCCCGAGGAGGATCCGATCGGGGCCGAGGTGGAGGCCGAGGCGCGCGAGCAGGTGGCCAGGCTGAGCTCGCACCCGAGCCTGGTCCTGTGGTGCGGCAACAACGAGAACATCGAAGGCTACGCCAACTGGGGCTGGCAGGAGTCGCTCCAGGGACGCAGCTGGGGAGGGCGCTTCTACCTGGAGACACTGCCGCGTGTCGTGGCCGAGCTGGACCCCACCCGCCCGTACTGGCCCGGCAGCCCCTACTCGGGCTCCATGGACGTGCCGCCCAACGACCCGGACCACGGCACCATGCACATCTGGGACGTGTGGAACCAGCGCGACTACACCGCCTACCGCGACTACCGGCCCCGCATGGCCGCGGAGTTCGGCTTCCAGGGCCCGGCCACCTACGCCACCATCCGCCGGGCGATCAGCGACGAGCCGCTGCTGCCGGACTCTCCCGGCCTGCTGCACCACCAGAAGGCGATCGACGGCAACCTCAAGCTGGCCGCCGGGCTCAAGCCTCACTTCCCCGTCCCCGAGACCTTCGACGACTGGCACTTCCTCACCCAGGTCAACCAGGCACGGGCCATCCAGGTCGGGGTCGAGCACTTCAGGTCCCTCTGGCCGCACTGCGCGGGCAGCGTGGTGTGGCAGTTCAACGACTGCTGGCCGGTCACCTCGTGGTCGGCCGTGGATGGGGACGGGCGGAAGAAACCGCTGTTCCACGCGCTGCGCAGGGCGTACGCCGACCGGCTGCTGACCGTGCAGCCGTGCGACGGCGGTCTGGCGGTGGTCGCCGTCAACGACACCGGGCGGCCGTGGCGGGCATCGGCGCGGGCCGTACGGCGGGGCTTCGACGGTGTCGAACTCGCGGGGCAGCCACTTACGCTGGACGTCCCGCCGCGAGGGGCCGGCACTCTGCCGCTTGCCGCGTTCGTCACCGGGCCGGGCGATCCGGCGAGCGAGCTGATCACCATTGAGATCACCGCGTCCGAAGGGGCAGTTGGGCCGACGGACGGGCCGGCGGTGCGGCGGGCGTTGTGGTTCTTCGCGCCCGATCGAGATCTGCGCCTGCCCGAGCCGCGCTACGACACCGCCGTCGAACCCGTGCCGGGCGGGCTCCGGCTGACGGTCACCGCTCGCACGCTCCTGCGCGACCTGGCCGTCTTCCCCGACCGGCTGGACCCGGACGCGCAGGTCGACGACCAGCTCGTGACGTTGCTCCCGGGCGAGCGGGCCGAGTTCCTGATCAGCGCGGCCGGCCTGGACGAGCGGGCCCTGGTCCGCGCACCCGTCCTGCGCTGCGTCAACGAGGTGGTGGCCGGATGAGGCGTTACGGGTTCGACCTGCCGTGGATGTTCTGGAAAGTGCCGGGCGAACTGCTCCAGGCGCACCGGGTCACCCCTTGATACCGCTGAGCGCGATGCCTTTGGTGAAGTACCTCTGAAAGATCAGGAAGAAGACGATCGTCGGAACCGACGCGAGCAGCCCGCCCGCCATGATCGCGCCTTGGTGGTCGGGCCCGCCGAAGTAGGAGTTGAGCCTGGCCAGTGCTATGGGGATGTTGGCCATCTCGTCGCTCTGCACGACGATGAGCGGCCAGAGGAAGTTGTTCCACTCCGCGAGCACGATGAAGATCGACATCGCGGCGAGCGCCGGCCGCAGCAGCGGCAGCACGATCCTCCACCAGATCCGCCACTCCCCGGCGCCGTCCACCCTGGCCGCCTGGATGAGCTCGTTCGGTATCGACTGCAGGAACTGCACCAGGAAGAACAGCACGAACGCCTTGGCCAGCGCAGGCACGATGTAGGCCGCGTAGCTGTCCAGCCAGCCCAGGTTCCGCATGATCACGTAGTTCGGGATCAGCGTGGTCTGCCAGGGCACCATCATCGAGGCGATGATCATCAGGAAGATCGTGCGCCGGCCCTTGATGTCGTGCTTGGCGATCACGTACGCGGCCAGCGAGCAGATCAGCAGCGATCCGACGGTGATGGCGCTGGTGATGAAGAGACTGTTGAACATGAACCGCCAGAACCCGAAGTCCACCTGGTAACGCTGGAAGATGCCCTGCAGGTGGCCGGTGACCCCTTGGCCGGTCCACTCCGGATCGTAGAAGTTGTCGAACGTGGGAGACTGCGGCACGAACGACGGCGGCGTCCTGGCCAGCTCCGACGGCGGCTTGAACACCGTGATGACCAGCCAGTAGAACGGCGCGATCATCGTCAGCGACAACAGGTAGAACGGCAGGCGCAGCAGATGCCCGTTGATCCCGGAACGCCCGCCGGGCCGGGCTCCCGGCTTGGGCCGGGTCTCTTGCGCCGGGGCGATCGTGTCCATCGGGGCGACGGCCATCACAGCTCCTTCATGGCGCGGCCCACGCGCAGGTTGACGAGGCTGAGCACGAAGATGATCAGGAAGAGCACCCAGGCGATCGCCGAGGCGTAGCCCAGCCTGAAGTGGGTGAATCCCTGGTCGTAGAGGTAGGGGACGATCATCAGGCCCGAGTCGAGCACGCCGCCGATGGTGTTGGCGCCCTGCTGGAAGACGATGTAGACGGCCTCGAACACCTGGAAGGCGCCGATCAGGCCGGTCACCACCACGTATGTGGTCACGGGGCGCAGCAGCGGCAGCGTGATGTGGCGGAACTGCCGCCAGGTGGACGCGCCGTCGATCCTGGCGGCCTCGTAGTACTCCTCGGGGATCGAGCCGAGACCGGCGACATACAGCACCATGCCGTAGCCCATGCCGCCCCACACCGACATCAGCACCAGGATCGGGATCGTCAGGCCCGGTGTGGCCAGCCAGGCGACGGCGTTGCCGCCCAACCATTCCACGATCGTGTTGGCCAGGCCCACGTCGCTGGGGAACAGCACCCACTTCCACATCAGCATGAGCGCGATGGAGGAGGTCACCGAGGGGAGGAAGAACAGCGTGCGCAAGATCCGGTGCGGCCAGCTCGTGCCGTTGAACGCCAGGGCGAGGCCCAGCGACAGCAGCGTGCCGAGCACGACCGACCCCACCACGTACAGGGCCGTGTTGCCCAGCGCGTGGCGGAACCTGGCGTCCTCCGCCAGCTGCGCGAAGTTGTCCAGACCGATGAACACCGCGGGATTGATCCCGTCGAACTCGGTGAAGCTCAGGTAGAGCGAGTTGGCCAGCGGCCAGAGCAGGAAGCCCGCGAACAGCGCGAGGAAGGGCAGCAGCATCGCGTACGAGGTGCCGTAGCGGCGCAGCCTGCTGCCCAAGGGGAGGGGGGAGGCCATGTCAGACTCCTGGATCGGGTTCGTGTCCACCGCTGGGACCGGCGGCGGGCGCCGGTCCCGGCGGGCGGCTATCCGGCGTTGCGCTCCATGACCTTGGCGGCTTCCGCCAGCGCGGTCTTGGCGTCCGCCTTGCCGAGGATCGCCGACTGGAGCTGCTTGGCCACGTCCGGCGCACTCTCGTCCCAGCCGGGGCAGCCCGGCGCGGCCTTGCCGGTCTTGATCGAGGCTTCGAACACCTGGGCCTGCTCGGGAGTGAACACCGAGCCGTTTACGATCTTGTCGGGACGCGGCGGGATGTAGGACAGGTTCCGCTTCTTGGCCTCGTCCGCGATCGCGGTGATGGCCTCGTCGCTGTACATGAACTTGACGAAGTCCGCGCCGGTCTGGACATGCTTGCTGAAGGACGTCACGCCGATCGCCCGGCCGCCGATGAAGGCGGTCGGACCGGAGGGGCCCGCGGGGATCGTGGTCATCGCCCACTTGCCCTTCAGCTTCGGCTTGTTGACGTCGATGCCCTTGGCGATCCAGTTGCCCGCCACCACCATCGCGGTGCCGGTGTCCAGGGCGTCGGAGCCCTCCACGGTGGCGGTGGGCGCGCCGTGCTTGCGGTAGAGGTCCACCCAGTACGTCAGCGCCTGCTCGGCCTGCGGGGTGTTGAGCGAGGGCTTGCAGTCTGCGGTGTAGAACGAGCCGCCCGCCTGGTAGAGGTAGTTGAAGTAGCCGATCCAGTCGAGGTTGCCCCAGTCCATGCTGTACGGCTTCTTCACCCCGGCGGCCTTGAGTTTGGCGATGGCCGCGGTCAGCTCCTCCCAGGTCTTGGGCGGCTCGACCTTGGCCTGCTCCAGCAGGTCGGTGCGGTAGTAGAGCGCGAGGGTCGACATGTCCAGCGGCACGCCGTACACCGAGCCGTCGGGGGAGATGGCCGACTCCCACTGAGCGGGCAGCGCCTGCGCCTTGAGGGACTCCAGGCCGTGCTTACGCAGGTCCACCATGGCGCCCCTGGCGCCGAACTGGATGGTCCAGGTCATGCCGCCGGAGATGATGTCGGGTCCGCTGCGGCTGGTGGCCGCCGCCAGCAGCTTGGCGTACGCGTCGGACCACGACAGGGTCTGCACCTTGATCGTCACGTTCGGGTGCTTCTGCTTGTAGAGGTCGGCGGCCTTCTGGAAGGTCGCGGTCTCGTCATCTCCGCCCGTGGACCAGAAGGACAGGGTCGCGGGGGCGTTCTGGTCTGCCTGCTTGGTCTCCGTCTGGCCGCTCGTGGCGCAGGCCGCGCTCAGAACCGCCAAGAGGACCGTGCTACACGCTGCCATCATTCGTCGCATGGGGGCTATCCGATCTATCGGCCGGATGGGCGTCGTACTCCTTCGCTGGGCGTGCGGATGTGCGAGGGCATCCCACGACCGGCACCCAATACCTGTGGTGTAGGGATCTCACCACTTAAACGGATAAGGTACAATAGCCAGCCTGAGAGGTTGCCAAAATGTTTCCCCTTCTCACGGGGGCGGCCCGTGCCTATGGGGCCGGTGAAACGGTTCGGTCTCGGCGCACCGGAGCGGTGCTCCCCCGGGGCAGCAGGCTCGCCGGCGGCCCCTCCAGGCTCCCCGTCTCCCCGCTTTCGATCAGCCGGAGCAGGGTCTTCGCGGCGTGCGCGCCGCCGGCGGGGATGTCCCGGGTCACCGCGGTCAGCGACGGCCGCACCACCTGGGAGAGCGGCGAGTCGTCCCAGGCCACGATCGACAGCTCGGCGGGGACGTCCAGGCACATCTCCTGGGCGACCGACAGCCCCGCCACCGCCATGATGTCGTTGTCGTAGACGATCGCGGTGGGCCTGGAGCGGGAGCTGAGCAGCCGCCTGGTCGCCCTGGCACCCTGCTCGCCGGTGTAGTCGGTGTGGGCGATCGGATGCTCGGGCACGCCCGCCTCCGCGCAAATCTCCGCGAACGCCTCGTCCCTGATCCTGGTGTGAAGCAGTGCCGGCAGCCCGGCCACCCTGGCGATGTGCCGGTGGCCGAGCGCCGCGAGATATTCGATCACCTCGCGCAACACGACCACCTCGTCCGACCACACCGCGGGCAGCGAGCCGGCGCCCGACGGGTGCCCGGTCACCACCGCCGGCATGCCGAGCCGCTCGACCACCGGCACCCGGGGATCGTCGGTGTGCAGGTCGACCAGGATCGCGCCGTCCACCCTGCCCTCGCCCCACCAGCGCCGGTAGACCGCGATCTCGGCCTCGTGGTCGGGCACCACCTGCAGCATCAGTGCGCACGAGCTGGCTGCCAGCTCGCCCTCGATGCCGCTGATCAACTCCATGAAGAACGGCTCCATGCCGAGGAAGCGCGCGGGGCGGCACAGGACCAGGCCGATCGCGTCGGCTCTGGCGCCGCTGAGCGAGCGCGCGGCCACGTTGGGCCGCCAGCCGATCTCCTGGGCGATCGCCTGGATTCGCGCTCTGGTCTCCTCCGACACGCCGGGTAGGCCGTTCAGCGCATAGGAGACGGCCCCTTTGGACACGCCGGCCCGCCGGGCGATGTCGGCGATCGTCGGCCTTTTCACCCATGCTCCTCTCTGAAACTTTCACTGAACCGTATCAGCGGTGGCTGGGAACATCTCTTACGCTGCGTCTTGCCGGCCGTCACCGCCCTTGGAAGAGGAGCAGTCGGTGTTCGTCGGCATGCCGCTCGCGCAACTGCGCGAGTACCTCCCGAACGCGCCGAGGTGTACGACGTCACGTTCGCCGGCTTCGGCGGCCGCCCGATCAAGAGCCGGCTCCTCCTGACGCGCCACGTCGAGAGACGTAAGACGTGCGTGGCCGAGTACCAAGCTCACAGTGGCGGCCACGTCCTACAGAGCGGGGATCTGGCCCTTCAGGAGATGGCCCACCAGGGGCGGGACACCCGGAGCGCTGAGGCGCGGACCCTGGGGGTCAGCGGGGGCGGCGTTGTACGTCGATGTACTTGACCAGCCTGCTGACGGCGACCTTGGGGGGATGGTGCACCAGCAGGCGAACGTGATCGTGTTCGCCGCGTCTCAGGGCATGGAGCCGCGTCTCAGGGCATGGAGAAGATCACGCGGGCGAAGAAGTCCTCGAGTGATCCGGGCCGTCTCGCGTGGCGGACGTGAGGCGGCGTCACCCACTGGCGCAGACTAAGCTTGTCAAGCACGTCAGCCGATCCACGAGAGAGATCATGAAGACCTTCGAAGAGCTGTTCGCCGAGCTGTCAGAGAAGGCCCGGACCCGGCCCGCGGGCTCGGGCACCGTGGCCGCACTCGACGCCGGCGTCCATGCCATCGGCAAGAAGGTCGTCGAGGAGGCCGCCGAGACCTGGATGGCCGCCGAGCACGAGTCAGACGACAGGGCCGCCGAGGAGATCTCGCAGCTCCTCTACCACGTGCAGGTGCTCATGATCGCCAAGGGCATCGGACTCGACCAGGTCTACAAGCATCTCTAGGGCGCCCTAGCGCCCACCCCCGCCCTGGAGAAGCCATCGGAGAAGAAGGACCTGACATGCTGCGTCTGGCAGTACCCAACAAGGGCGTGCTCAGCGAAGCCGCCCAGAGCATGCTCAAGGAGGCCGGCTACCGGCCCCGCAGGGACAGCAAGGAGCTGTTCGTCGTCGACCAGGACAGCGGCTGCGAGCTGTTCTTCCTGCGCCCCCGCGACATCGCCGTCTACGTCGGGGAGGGCACCCTCGACGTCGGCATCACCGGCAGGGACATGCTGATCGACTCCGGCGCGCCGGTGGAGGAGATCATGCCGCTCGGCTTCGGCGGCTCCACCTTCCGCCTGGCCGCCGCGGCCGGCACGATGACGTCGGTCCACGACCTCAACGGGCGGCGCATCGCCACCTCCTACGCGGGCCTGCTGGAGAAATACCTGTCCGACGAGGGCGTGGACGCCCGCGTGATCAAGCTGGACGGCGCGGTCGAGACCGCCATCAGGCTGGGCGTGGCCGACGCGGTCGCCGACGTCGTGGAGACCGGCACCACGCTGCGCAACGTCGGCTTGGAGGTGTTCGGCGACCCGATCATGCGGTCGGAGGCCGTGCTGATCAAGCGGCAGGGCACGCCCGGCACACCTGGAGCCGACCAGCTCGTCCGCCGCATCCAGGGCGTCGTCCACGCTCGCGACTTCGTCATGATGGACTACGACATCCGCGCCGAGCGCATCGAGGAAGCCATCGCGCTCACGCCCGGCATGGAGGGCCCCACGGTCTCGCCGCTGCACCGCGAGGGCTGGGTCGCCGTACGCGCCATGGTCCGGCGCAAGGGCCACCAGCACGTCATGGACCAGCTGTGGGACATCGGCGCAAGAGCCATCCTGGTCACCGACATCTACGCCTGCCGCCTGTGACATCTGTCCGATAGGCCACCCGCCCGGCGGGCATATCGGAGCCGTGCGTGACGAAATGGTTGCATGGCGTGGTAACGCCAGGCAGATGTGGGCCATGCTGGAGCAGGGCAACCGGCGCTGGGCGGGGGGCACGTCCCGCCGCCCCCGCCAGGACCCCGCGTGGCGAAGACGCCTGGCGGCGGGCCAGTCGCCGCAGGCCGTGGTGCTGTCGTGCATCGACTCCCGAGTCCCGCCCGAGGTCGTCTTCGACGTCGGGATCGGAGACCTGCTGGTCGTCCGTACGGCGGCGCACACCCTCGACGCGCTGGTCACCGCGGCCGTCCAGTACGGCCCGCAGGCCCTGCGGGCCCCGCTCGTCGTGGTGTTAGGCCACCAGCACTGCGGCGCGGTCACCGCGGCCGCCCGGGCCTTACGGCGGGGGGAGACACTGCCCGGCGAGCTGCCCCGCATCGTCGCCGCCCTCGAACCCGCCTACGCCACCTGCGACGGCCAGGTCGAGCCCATGGTCCGCGCCCACATCCTGCGCACCGTCGCCCGCCTCAGAGCCGACCCCCTCCTGTACGGCACCGCCACCGTGATCGGCGCCTACTACGCCCTGGACACGGGGCTGGTGAGCCGCGTGACCTGACCGGCGCCACGGCGGCTCCAATACCGACGTTGCACGTCAGCAGGCGCACGCGGGTCTCGATCAACGGCCCGTACGGCTCCGCTCAGTTCATCGCAACCGCTCCACGGCTTTGATCACCTGGTCCACCTGCTCGGGCGTGGTCACGATGCTGGTGCCGAAGCGCAGCAGCGACGGGTTGTACGGGGTGACGCTCGCCACCACCTTCTGCCCGTGCAGCCGATCCACCGCCTCCAGCGGCTGCATGTCCCGGATCGAGCAGCACACCAGCCCTGCCGACAGCTCCGGCGACTCGGGCGTGGCCAGCGTGACGTGCGGGATCCCCCGCAGGCCTGCCTTGAGCCCGGCGGCCAGCTCCTGCGTGCGCTGCTGGACGCGGTCCTTCCCGATGGCGTTCATGAACGCGAACGCCTGCGGCATCGCCCACCGGTGCTCGAACGCCTTGTAGCCGCCCGGCGTGATCAGCTCCACCGTGCTCGCCCCCGGCGAGCCGCCGCTCTGCCAGGCGTCGAACGCGGCCCCGCTGAAACTGGGGATGACCGGGGCGACCGCGTCCCAGGCCCGGCCCCACACGATGCCGGTGCCGCGCGGGCCGAACAGCCACTTGTGCGTGCCGCTGGACAGGAAGTCGCAGCCCAGGTCCTTCACCCCGTCGGCCATCGCGCCGAACCCGTGCACCCCGTCCACGCACAGCAGCGCCCGATCCTGCTCGTCGCGGCCCTTGTTGGCCTCGGCCAGCATGTCGGCGATCGCCCGGACCGGCACGCGTACGCCCGTGCTCGAATGCACCCAGGTGATCGCCACCACCCTCGTCCGCGGGCCGAGCCCGTCCTTGATCGCCGACACCATGCGGTCGGCGGAGGCTTTCGCCGGGTCGTCGTACAGGCGGACCCTGCGCACCTTCGCGCCCGTGCGCTCGGTCAGCAGCCGCAGGCCCTCGTGCGTGGCGAGGAAGTCGTGCTCGGTGGTCAGCACGTCCTGGCCGGGGCGCAGCCGGATGCCGGAGTAGAGCAGGCCGAGACCCATCGTGGTGCTGTCGGTCAGCGCCACGCCGTCCGCCCCGGCGCCCAGGTAGTGGGCCGCGACCTCTCGGATGCCCCGGTCGGGATCTCCCGGCGGGGTGTACTCCGGGTCGGCGTCCAAAGCGTCCCGGTGCTTCCTGATCGCCTCGCGGACCGGCGCCGGGGCCGGGGCCAGCACGAACGCGGCGAACTGTCCGTAGGCGGGGTCGAGCGCGAACTGGGCCCTGACGGACTCCCAGTCCATGGGATCGAAGGCGGTCTTCTTCGGGGTGGGCGCGGGCGTGGCGGGCGCGGACGTGCACGCGGCCACCCCGGCCAGCACCCCCGTGCCGAGGAGAGCCCTTCTGTTCAGGCGCATGTCCCCTTCATATCGGGCCGGCGAGCCTCCGTCAGCTACTGACCGCGGTAACCTGCCTGATCAGATCGGAGACGCGGACGATGCCCAGGCAGCGGTTCATCTCGTCCGTCACGACCAGGTCGTCGTAGACCCGGCCGGCGTCCTTGCCCGCCGCCTGCATGGCCGCGATCGCCGGGGTCGTCCGCGGGACCGTCCTGGGCGGGTCGGCCAGCCGCTGCGCCGGCTTCGAGCCGTGCAGGGCGTGGCCGTAGCGGGCCGCGAACGACAGCAGGAACCGGCTGCGGTCCAGGCTGCCCTTGGGCCTCTGGAACTCGTCGACCAGGATCACGCTGGTGATCGTCGGCTCGTGCCCGAACGCCTCCACCGCCTCCTCGGCCTTGGCCTCCGCCGGCAGCGTCACCGCGGGGATCAGCAGTTCCTGCACGCGCGGGCCCAGGAGGGCCGCGTCCGGCGAGGTGTCGGCGGCCGGGAGCGGCACCCGTACCTTGCCGTCGGGCCCCGGGGCGAGCAGGGGGCCGTGCGCGAGGCGCACGCCGAGGCCGCGGGCCACCGCCACCTGCGCCTCGCGTTCCACGCCCGGCGTCATCACGTGCGCGCCGATGCCGCGCGCCAGCGTCACCACCGACCGCGCCACCGCGATCGCCCGGTGGTCGGCCGGGATGCGCGCCACCAGCTCCGGGTCAAGCGCCAGCAGGTAGGGAGAGGAGTCCGCGGCCAGCTCCGGCGAGGCCCCGTAGGAGCCCACGTCGGAGAAGCCCAGGAGGTAGCCGATCGACCGCAGGCCGTTGAGCCCGACCTTGAGCAGCGGCCGGTCCTTCTCGTGGCACGGTCCAGTGAGAAGCAGGATCGCCTCGCGGGGATGCCTGCCCGCCCGGCGCAACGCCTCGTGCAGCGGCGCGAGCGCGCCCGCGCCCGCGAGCACCACATGGAGGGGCAGCTCCAGGATCATGGGCAGCGGGTTGGCCCGGAGCGTGCCCGAGGGGTCCACGACGGCGGGGTGCGCGATGACCGCCCCGGTGTCGAGGTCCACCATGGGGCTTGTGAGCAGGGAGGACGACACGTAGAGATGATTCCGCCGGGAGCTGGGGTCACAGAAGCCCCTCGAAACAAAATTCACCGGCTTTTCCACTCAAGTTCCCTACTGGCAAGGAGGGGAATGCCGTTCGGTTCGCCGTGCGGGCCGCCGGTCAGCCATCGGTTAGCCTTCGGTGCATGAGCGCGCGTCCGGCCAAGGGAGGTGGCCGGTGGATCGTCGTGCCGCCCGAGCGCGTGCACCCGTGGATCGACGGCTTCGCCGACCGCCACGGACCCTTCTCGGCGACGGGAGACGAGCGGGTGGTGCGGCTGAGCGCGGCCGACGGGGCCCTGGCCGAGCTGCACGTGCCGTTCCCGCCCATGGAGCCGGGGCCGCCGCACGTCACCAGGCTCGTCGCGCATGCCCGGGCCGAGCGGCGGGTGGGGGTGTTCCTGGTGCGGCTCGGCGGGTACGCGGCCGGCGTCTTCCACGGCTCGGCGCTGGTGGTGTCGAAGGTGGGATCGCGGCTGGTGCAGGGGCGTACGGCGGCGGGCGGGTGGTCGCAGCAGCGTTTCGCCAGACGGCGGAGCAACCAGGCGGACAAGGCGTTCGACGACGCGGTGGAGACGGCGGTGCGGGTGCTGTCGCCGTACGTGGGGGAGCTGGACGCGGTGGTGCTCGGCGGGGACCGCAGGGCGGTGGACGCGCTGCGGGGCGATCGGCGGCTGGCCCCCCTGCTCGCGCTGGAGAGCGAGCCGTTCCTGGTGGTGCCGGATCCGAAGCTCGCCGTGCTGCGTGACACGCCGGCCTCCTTCCGCGCGGTTCGTGTCCGCGTGGTGGATCCTCCAGGCGTCAGCTCTCCAGGATGACCTCAGGGTACTTGGCCCCGGCGGTCGCGCGGCGCGGGATGACGATCATGTTCGCGTGCGTGCGCGCCGGACCATCACCCGCGTCGCCATGGGATCCACGGTGCACATCCCCGACCCGATCGGCTTCGACCTCGACACCGCTGTCTTCTTGAGCATTGAAGACTCGTCGGAGTCACGACCTCGCACCCCATAGAGGTTGGACGTGCAGCCGGAGGGCTCGATGCGGGCCGTCATCCACCTGCTCAACGTCGTCACCTGCCATCCGGACAAGCTGCCGGAACCCGTGGCCACCAGCCCGCGAAATCCTGGGCCTGATGCTCGACGGCATGAAGGCTGCGGCGGCAACATCGTCCTTGTGACCGTTTTGAGGTTTTGAGACGATTCAAAAGAATCTTGATCCCCGCTATGATGAGCGAGTTCTCAGCAGCACGGCCTCGTGAGGATCGATGGCGACCAGGAACATCAAGGAGGTCGCGCAGCTGGCGCGCGTTTCTGTGGGCACCGTGAGCAATGTGCTCAACCGCCCGGAGATCGTGTCACCCGCCACACGCGAACGCGTCTTCGAAGCGATCAAGAAACTGGGCTTCGTCCGCAATGAGGTGGCCCGCCACCTGCGGGTGGGCCGCAGCAGGACGGTCGGGCTCGTCGTGCTCGACGTGTCCAACCCGTTCTTCGTGGACGTGGCCCAGGGCGCCGAGTCGGTGGCCGAGGACAACGACACGATGGTGGTGTTGTGCAACAGCGCCGGCGACCCCGGTCGCGAGCGCCGCCACCTCGACCAGCTCGAACAGCAGCGGGTGATGGGCATACTGATCACCCCGGTCGAGACGGACAACACCTGGCTGGAGGAGCTGATCGCCAGGGGCACGCCCGTGGTGCTGGTCGACAGCCCGGCCACCGGACTGCAGTGCTCGGTGGCGGTCGACGACCGGCTCGGCGGGCAGATCGCCGGTGCTCACCTCATCGAACGCGGGCATCGGCGGATCATGTTCGTCGGCGGGCCGCCGTCCATCAAACAGGTGGCCGACCGGCACGCGGGCGTCATCAGCGCCGTCGCCGCCGCGGACGGCGCCGTCGAACTGCTCACCTCCACCGCGCCCGCGTTGACCGTGGCCGAGGGACGGGCCATCGGGGAACGCGTGGCGGCGCTGCCCCCAGGCGAACGTCCCACCGCGGCCTTCTGCGCCAACGACATGATGGCGCTCGGTTTCTTACAGGCGATGGCCACCCATGGGCTGCGCGTGCCCGAGGACCTGGCCATCATCGGATACGACGACATCGACTTCGCCGCGGCCGCCGCGGTGCCGCTGTCCTCGATACGGCAGCCGCGCGAGCTGCTCGGGCGCACGGCCATCGACCTGCTGCTCGAGGAGGTCGCTTCGCCTGAGCAGCATCGCCACCGACAGGTCATCTTCCAGCCCGACCTGGTGGTCCGCGCGTCCAGCGCCCTGCGCCGAGACGGCTGAATCGTTCGCATTCCGCTCGCTTTTGTTTTTCCACTGTGGTCGGGGACGCCTTTCTCGGGCCGTGCCCCCATCGGCTGGGCAAGGGCGCGGGCGGGCCGAGGGCAGGCGCGGAGTGTGCCCGTGAGGTGCGTCGGTGCAGGTCGCAACCCCTGGCGTCGGCCGACGGCGAAGGCGGTGTGCCGAGCCGGAACCTACGAAGGAGTTCCTGTTGATCGAGATCTACCGGAACCCGCTCGCCTCCCCCGAGGACCTGGCGGGCTTCCGCATGGAGGGTGACGGCGCCCTGTCGTTTCCGCAAGGGCGGATGCGGCTGGAGAGCCTGCGCCCGCCGTCCGACGGCCAGGCGGCCAACCTGGTGCTGTGGTGCCCCGAGGAGTTCCCGGCGGACATACGCGTGGAGTGGGACTTCTGGCCGATCAGGGAGCCGGGCCTGGCGATCATGTTCTTCCACGCCAGGGGCAGGAACGGCGAGGACCTGTTCGACCCCGCCCTGGCGGCCCGCAACGGCCCGTACGACCAGTACCACCACGGCGACATCGACGCCTACCACGTCTCCTACTTCCGCCGCATGTGGGAGTCGGAACGCGCCCTGCACACCTGCAACCTGCGCAAGAGCCACGGCTTCCACCTGGTCGCGCAGGGTCCCGACCCGCTGCCGGCCGTGCTCGACGCCCAGGGCCCCTACGCGATCCGCCTCGACGTCAAGGGGGCGGAGATCACCTTCTCAATCAACGATTTGGTCTCGTTCCGCTGGGAGGACGACGGCTCGATCGGCGGTTCCGCCCTGGCAGGAGGCAAGGTCGGGTTCCGGCAGATGGCTCCGCTGATCGGAGAGTACGGAAATCTGCGGGTGTCTCGACATTGACTTTGAGTCGATTCAACACTAATTTCGCACCAACCGCCGTTCACTGGCTTGTAACTAGGCAGGAACCACGGTGCAACAACCCACCCCCGTGTCCGTGCACATGCCACGAGAAGGTGGTGCCGGATGAACCATCCCGCCATGTCGATCAGGATTCAAGCTGCCTGCTCAGAGCTTATCTGGGCGGTTCGCCTGAACCTGATCTGGATCGTCTTCACCCTCGCGGGGGGCGTGATCCTCGGGCTCGGGCCCGCTACCGTAGCCGCTTACACGCTGGCTCGGCGGCACGCCCGGAGTGAAACGTTTCATGCTTGGAGCGAATTCTGGACCGTCTACCGACGGGAGTTCGTCCGGGCGTCGTTGCTGGTCCTGCCGATGGCGCTGGCCGCCACCGTCCTGATCGGCAACTACCTGTACTTCTCCGCTCTCGGGCCCAGCGCGGGAGCGTTGCGGATCGCGACCTTGGTGGCGCTCATCGCACTGGCCGGTGTGGGGGCGTACGTGGGGCCGCTCTATGTGCATTACGACCTGCCGCTGTGGGCCTACGTGCCCAAAGCGTGCCAGCTAGCGCTCATGCGTCCGGCTTCGTCCGTGCTGTTGCTGCTGGTGCTCTCAGCCATCGCCTACGCGACCTCGGCGGCGCCCGTCCTCGCGGCGTTGATCAGTATCGGCGCGTGGATCTATCTCAACACGTGGCTCTGCCTGCGCTTCTTTGAAGAGAACGAGGCGCGCCTGCACTCGAAAGGGAACTCATGAGCGCATCCCGTCGCCGGCGGCTCATCGCCGCCGCGTTAACGCTAACGGCTGCCCTCACCGCTTCGGCCTGCTCCGGCGGTGAAGCGCCCGCCGCTGACCCGAACACGCTGACCATCATGACCAAGCTGTTCGGCGCCGCGCCCGACCCGAAGGGCGAGATGCAGCAGGCGGTCGAGAAGTTCCTCGGCAAGAAGCTCCAGGTCACCTGGGTTCCCAACGCCGAGTACCCCGACAAGGTCAACGTCACGCTCGCCTCGGGCAACGTGCCGCAGCTCATGGTCGTGGACCCGCACGGCCCGGCGTTCGTCAAGGCCGCGCAGGCCGGGGCGTTCTGGGACCTGACCGACAAGCTGGACAAGTACCCGAACCTGAAGCCGATCGATGAGCGCCGCGCGCTCAACGCCTCCATCAACGGCAAGTCCTACGCCATCCCCAGGATGCGGCCCATGCTGCGTTCGGCGGTCATGCTCCGCAAGGACTGGCTGGAGAAGCTCGACCTGAAGCTGCCCGAGAGCGTCGACGACCTCTACACCATCGCCAAGGCCTTCACCGAGAAGGACCCCGACGGCAACGGCAAGAAGGACACCTACGGCCTGATCATCCCGAAGTGGCCGGGCAAGTACGCCAGCGCCAGCCCCTACGACACGCTCGAGACCTGGTTCGGCGCCCCGAACGAGTGGGGGGAGCGCGACGGCAAGCTGGTCCCCGGCTTCGACACCCCCGAGTTCCTCGAGGCCAACAAGTTCCTGAAGAAGATGATCGACGAGGGTCTGGTCAACCCGGACTTCGCCAGCTACGACACGGCCAAGTGGGACGATCCGTTCTTCCAGGGCAAGGGCGGCATCATCATCGACGTGAACGTCCGCGCCCGGGCGCTGCTCGACAAGTTCAGGGACGACGGCGACAAGGACTACGGTGACCGGGTCGCCATGGTCGGCAACCTGAAGCGCTCCGACGGCAAGAAGTTCTCCCTGCCGTTCACCGGCTACAACGACGCCATCGCGATCTCCAAGCAGACCGTGCGGACCGATCAGGACCTGGACAACATCCTGAAGGTCCTGGACAAGCTGGGCTCCAAGGAGGGCCAGGTCCTGGTCCAGAACGGCATCGAGGGCCGCAACTTCAAGGCCGATGGCGACACCGCCGCGCTGATCAACGAGACCGACCCCGCGGTCCGGGTCGTCCAGGACAACGTCGACCAGGCCTTCACCCAGCTCGGCTTCCAGGGCGACACGACGTACGGCGGCCTCGCCTACGCGCGCACGCCGTCCGGCCAGCCGTACAAGGACATCATCAAGCTGGGCTTCGACCTGATGAACGAGGACCTCAAGACGGCCGTGTTCAACCCGGCGCTGCCCGTGGTGTCACCCACCAAGGTCGCCAAGGGCGCGCAGCTCGACGACATCATCCCCGACGCCCGGATCAAGTTCCTTTCGGGTGAGATGACGGAGGAGCAGCTGAAGGGCGAGATCAAGCGCTGGTACGACAGCGGCGGCACGCAGGTCGCCGCCGAGATCAACGACCTGGTCTCCAAGCTCGGCACCAACTGACCCGCCTGAAGGGCCCGGGCCACCGTGCCCGGGCCCTTCCATGAAAGGAGGCCGCTGTGGCCACCGACCTGGCGCCGCCTCCCTCGAGGGCGGCAACCGCGACCGGCCGCCGCCGCCGGAAGCCGGGATTGGGCGCGTCTCTGGCACGCTACAAATGGCTGTACCTGATGGTCCTGCCGGGCGTCGTCTACTTCGCGCTGTTCAAGTACCTGCCGATGTACGGCATCACCATCGCCTTCCAGGACTTCGTGCCGTTCCTGGGGTACTCCGGCAGCCCCTGGGTGGGCTTCAAACACTTCCAGGACCTGTTCACCGGCCCCGACTTCGGCCGGCTGATGTTCAACACGCTGTACCTGGCGCTCCTGACCGTGGTCTTCATCTTCCCCGCGCCGATCATCGTCGCGCTGCTGCTGAACGAGCTGCGGATCAACATTCTCAAGCGCACGATCCAGTCGGTGATGTACATCCCGCACTTCCTGTCCTGGACGATCGTCTTCTCACTGACGTACCTGCTGATGTCGGCCGACTTCGGGGTGATCTCCGGGTGGATCCGCGACCTCACCGGGGACACCGCGAAGATCGACTACATGGCGCAGGAGGACTGGTTCCGCCCGCTGATCATCCTGCAGCAGATGTGGAAGCTGACCGGCTGGGGCACGATCATCTACCTGGCCGCGTTGGCCGGCGTGGACCCGCAGCTGTACGAGGCCGCGCGCATGGACGGCGCGGGACGCTTCCGCCAGCTGTGGCACGTCACGCTGCCCGCGATCCGCCCCACGATCGTCGTCATGGCCATCCTGACCTCGGGCAACCTGCTGGACACCGGCTTCGAGCAGATCTGGCTCATGACCACCTCGCTGAACCGCTCGGTGGCCGACGTGTTCGACACCTACGTCTACTACACCGGCATCACCCAGAGCGCCATCAGCTACTCCACCGCCGTCGGCCTGTTCAAGGGCGTCGTCGGTTGCATCCTGATCTTCGGCTCCAACTGGCTGGCCAAGCGCCTCGGCCAGCGTGGACTGCTTTAAGGGAGCCCCGGCATGTCGACTAATACTTTGACCAGGCCCAAGCCCAAGAAGAAGCTGAACAGCGAGTACGACACGCTCGGCAGCCGCACCTTCGACGTGTTCAACATCGTCGTGCTCGTCGGCCTGGCGCTGGTCACGGTGCTGCCGCTGCTGTACGTGCTGGCGGGGTCCTTCGCGAGCGAGTCGGAGATCGCCTCGCGGCCGTTCTTCCTGTGGCCGGAGAAGTTCGTCACGGACACGTACACGTTCATCTTCTCCACCCCCACCTTCGTCCGCGCGCTGCTCACGACCATCGTCGTGACGGCGGTCGGCACGGTGGTGCAACTGGTGCTGACGTTCACCATGGCGTATCCGCTGGCCAAGCGGTACCTGCCGGGCCGGACGCTGATACTCAACCTGGTTATCTTCACGCTGGTCTTCTCCGGCGGCATGATCCCCACCTACCTGGTGGTGCGCGACATGGGGCTGCTGGACAGCTATTGGGCGCTGATCCTGCCGTTGGCGATCAACCCGTTCTACCTGATCATCGTGAAGAGCTTCTTCCAGGAGCTGCCGCAGGCGCTGGAAGAGGCGGCGCGCATCGACGGCTGCAACGAGATGGGCGTCTTCTTCAAGATCGTCCTGCCCTTGTCGAAACCGATCATCGCGACGTTCTCGTTGTTCTACGCGGTGGCCATCTGGAACGACTACATGTCGCCGCTGCTGTACCTCACCGACCCCAGCAAGTGGACGCTGCAGATGCTGGTGCGCCAGATGACCAGCGCCGATCAGGCCGACGTGCTGGCGAACATGGACAGGACGTTCGTGCCGCCCGAGCAAGGGCTGAAGTTCGCGATCGTGGTGATCGCGACGCTGCCGATCCTGCTGTTCTACCCGTTCCTGCAGAAGCACTTCACCAAGGGTGTGCTGCTCGGCGGCGTCAAGGAGTGACCCGCCGCCGGGCCGCCCACCCTGTCACACGCGGGCGGCCCGGGCGACGATCGAAGGAGAGACATGACCGCACTGCGCTGGCTGGACCGACCGGGTCAGGAGGGGGCGACCTGGGGAGTCCCGTGGCCGCGCGGCACGGTCCAGCCCGGCACGCCGTTCGCGCTGGCCGGCGCGGACGGCCGTGCGGTGCCCGTGCAGAGCTGGGTGACCGCCACCTGGCCGGACGGCTCGGTCAAATGGTCCGCCCACGCCATCGGCGCCCAGGCGGACTCCCCGGAGTACCGCCTGGAGCCCGGCCGCGAGCCCGCCGCACCCGCCACGCCCGTCACCGTCGTCCGTGAAGGCGGCGTGCTGACCGTAGGCACGGGCGTGGTGACCTGGACGATCGAGAGGAGCGGCGGCACGCTGGCCCGGTCGGTCTCGCGCGGGAGCCGCGAGATCGCCAGGGACGTCCGCCTGGTCAGCCTCCGGCAGAGCGAGCCCACCCCCGACGAGGGCGGCCCCGTGGCCCGCGAGCAGGCCACGGGCGTGGTCGAGAGCGTCACGGTCGAGCAGGACGGTCCCGTGCGCGCCGTGGTGCGCCTGGAGGGCCGTCACGGCGACTGGCTGCCGTTCACCGTCCGCCTGTACTTCTACGCCGGCGCCGAGGACGTGCGGATCATGCACACGTTCGTCTGGGACGGTGACCCCGAAAGGGACTTCCTGGCCGGGCTCGGCCTGCGTGCCGACGTGGTCATGCGCGACGAGCTCCACGACCGGCACGTCCGGCTGGCCGGCGCGGAGGGCGGCTTCCTCACCGAGGCCGTGCGCGGCCTGACGGGGCTGCGCCGCGACCCCGGCGAGTCCGTACGCAGGGCGCAGGTCGCGGGCAGGCCGTGCGGGGCGATCGACCCCGAAGTCGGCAACCGGTTGCACCTGATCCCCGCCTGGAACGACCACACGCTCGACCAGAGCTCCGCCGACGGCTTCACGCTGCGCAAACGCACCGCCGAAGGCCACGCCTGGGTGACGATCCCGTCGGGCACCCGCTCGGCCGGCTACGGCTACGTCGGCGGCGTCAGCGGCGGCCTCGGCTTCGGGCTGCGCGACTTCTGGCGCCTGCACCCCACGCGCCTGGACATCAGGAACGCGGCCACCGGCCTGGCCACCGCCACCGTCTGGCTGTGGTCGCCCTCCGCCCCCGCCATGGACCTGCGGTTCTACCACGACGGGATGGGCCAGGACACCTTCGCCGAGCAGCTGGAGGGCCTGGAGATCACCTACGAGGACTACGAGCCCGGCTTCGGCGACGCCCACGGCGTGGCGCGGACGCATGAGCTGACCCTGCGTGCCCTGGACGCCACACCGTCGTCCGAGGACCTGGC
The DNA here is from genome assembly GCF_044465905.1 of Nonomuraea sp. NPDC049480. Lineage (NCBI taxonomy): Bacteria > Bacillati > Actinomycetota > Actinomycetes > Streptosporangiales > Streptosporangiaceae > Nonomuraea > Nonomuraea sp. NPDC049480. The sequence goes on along the minus strand of NZ_JBITMD010000009.1, from coordinate 313,892 downwards.
CGGCTACGCGGCCGCGATGAACGAGCCCGGCCTGCCGGCCGCCTCACCCGAGCGGATGCGCGAGGCCGGCGTGTTCGGCGTCTGGGAGCTGCCCGACCGCTCCACGCCCGCGCACGCCGCGATCGAGGACCGCCTGGACTTCCTGTTCGACCTGTATGTCAGGGAACGCGAGCAGCGCCGCTGGTACGGGTTCTGGGACTACGGCGACGTCATGCACACCTACGACCCGGACCGCCACACCTGGCGCTACGACGTGGGCGGCTACGCCTGGGACAACTCGGAGCTGTCGCCCGACCTGTGGTTGTGGCTGCAGTATCTCCGCACGGGCCGGGCCGGCGTCTTCCGCTTCGCCGAGGCCATGACCCGGCACACCGGCGAGGTCGACGTCTACCACCTGGGCCGGTGGAAGGGCCTGGGCAGTCGCCACAACGTGCAGCACTGGGGCTGCAGCTGCAAGCAGTTGCGCATCTCCAACGCCGCCTACCGCCGGTTCTACTACTACCTGACCGCCGACGAGCGCACCGGCGACCTGATGGACGAGCTCAGCGTGCCCGAGGAGACGTTCACGGTCATCGACCCGCAGCGCAAGGTGCGCCACGACGTCTACACCCCGGACCCGGCCGCGCTGTCGGTCGGCCTCGGCACCGACTGGGGCTCGCTGGCGGCGGCCTGGCTGACGCGGTGGGAGCGGCACGGCGACGAGCGGGCCAGGGACCGGTTGCTGGGCACGATGGCCGGCATCGGCGCGCTGCCGCAGGGCTTCCTGACGGGCGAGGCCCGGCTGAACCTGGAGACCGGGCGGTTCGACACCTCGACCGACAAGATCTCTGTCTCGCACCTGTCGTCGCTGTTCGGGCTGCCGGAGATCTGCGCCGAGCTGATCGCGCTCGACCTGGACGTGCCCGGGTTCGAACGGGCGTGGCTCGACTACTGCCGCCTCTACCTGGCCACCCCCGAGCAGCAGGAGGCCGAGGTGGGGCAGCGGCTGAGCGGCATCTCGCTGATCCAGGCGCACAGCAGGCTCACCGCGTACGCGGCCGCCAGGACCGGCGACGCCGGGCTGGCCGCGTGGGCGTGGCGGAAATTCGGCCGCGACGAGGGCGACCAGCTCAACACCAACCCGATGCAGCGCCAGGAGAACTGGGAGCTCACGCTGGTGGACGGCCCCGAGGTCCTGTCACCGGTGCGGGAGGCGCCGTTCGTGAGCACCAACGGCGCCGCGCAGTACGGCCTGGCGGCGATCCACAACCTCGCGCTGATCGGCGAGCACCTGGCGGAACGTTAATCAGAAGTGGTCCCCTGCGCCGGGGCCCTACACTGATGCGTATGCATACTCCCGATTGATCGGCGTCGCACCCACGCCCCAATCCCTCGTTTCCTAGCTCGGGAGTGCTCCGCCACCATGATCATCGCCAATGACATCGAGCTGCGCGCGGGCGCGCGCCTGCTCATCGAGAAAGCCTCGTTCCGGGTCAACCCCGGCGACAAGATCGGGCTCGTCGGCCGCAACGGCGCGGGCAAGACGACGCTGACCAAGGTGCTGGCGGGCGAGGCCCTGCCCGCCGCCGGCGCCGTCAGCACCAGCGGCAACGTGGGTTACCTGCCGCAGGACCCGCGCACCGGCGACCTGCAGGTGCTGGCGCGCGACCGCATCCTGTCGGCGCGGGGGCTCGACGAGGTCCTGCGCAAGCTGCGCGAGGCGGAGCTCGGCATGTCCTCGGCCGACGACCGCACCCGCGAGAAGGCCGTCAGGCGGTACGGCCGCCTCGAGGACCAGATGCACGTGCTGGGAGGGTACTCCGCCGAGGCCGAGGCCGCCTCCATCGCCTCCAGCCTGGGACTGCCGGACCGGGTGCTGACACAGCCGTTGCAAACGCTTTCCGGGGGTCAGCGCCGGCGTGTGGAATTGGCCAGAATTCTGTTCAGTGGCGCGGAAACTCTCCTTCTTGATGAGCCGACAAACCACCTAGATGCGGACTCAATCGGGTGGCTTCGTGATTTTTTGCGATCTCATCAAGGTGGCTTGGTGATCATCAGTCACGACGTCGGGCTTCTTGAAGCCACGGTCAACAAGGTCCTGCACCTGGACGCCAACCGGTCGGTGATCGATCACTACAACGTCGGCTGGAAGGCGTACCTCGCCCAGCGCGAGACCGACGAGAAGCGCCGCAAGCGCGAGCGCGCCAACGCCGAGAAGCAGGCCGGTGCGCTCCTCGCGCAGGCCGACAAGATGCGCGCCAAGGCCACCAAGGCGAAGGCGGCCCAGGACATGATGCGCCGGGCGCACCGGTTGCTGTCCGGCACCGAGGAGGAGCGTCAGAGCGACAAGGTCGCGCGGCTGCGTTTCCCCGATCCGCAGCCGTGCGGGCGCACCCCGCTCACGGCCGAGGGTCTGTCCAAGGCCTATGGCTCGCTGGAGGTCTTCACCGACGTCGACGTGGCCATCGACCGAGGTCACCGGGTTGTCATCCTCGGGCTGAACGGCGCGGGCAAGACCACGCTGCTGCGCCTGCTGGGCGGCATCGAGCAGCCCGACACCGGTGCGATCAGGCCGGGACACGGCCTCAAGATCGGTTATTACGCGCAGGAGCACGAGACCCTCGACGCCGGCCGCACCCTGCTGGAGAACATGCGCTCGGCCGGCGGCGAGTTCACCGACACCGAGCTGCGCAAGGTCCTGGGCTCTTTCCTGTTCACCGGCGACGACGTCGACAAGCCCGCCGGCGTCCTGTCGGGCGGCGAGAAGACCCGGCTGGCGCTGGCCATGCTGGTGCTCTCGAGTGCCAACGTCCTCCTCCTCGACGAGCCCACGAACAACCTCGATCCGGTCAGCCGGGAGCAGGTTCTCAACGCTCTGAGGTCGTATTCAGGAGCAATCGTCCTAGTCACACATGACGAGGGTGCCGTTGACGCCCTGTCACCAGATAGGGTGATCTTGCTACCGGACGGAACTGAAGACGCATGGAGCGACGAATTTTCCGATCTTGTGGCACTTGCCTGATCTTAATTTGAGTGGGTACGGATCTTTTCCCGTGGAGTAGGTAGCCGATCCCGCTGAAATGACTGATCATGGCGGAGTAACGCTGCGGAAGTCCGGCACTACAGGAGGTACTCGTGGCCGAGACACTGAAGAAGGGCACCCGGGTAACCGGGGCCGACCGGGAGAAACTGGCCGGCGATCTCAAGAAGCGCTACGCCCAGGGCGAGAGCATCCGTGCACTGGCCGCTTCCACCGGTCGGTCCTATGGGTTCATCCACCGCATCCTCAGCGAGTCCGGTGTGACTCTGCGTGGGCGCGGCGGGGCGACCCGAGGCAAGTCCAAGCGCTGACGGCCGCCTCGGAACGTGCGACCGCAGCCGCCCGTCCCTAGTCAGCCGCCGTCGCGCCCGGGCCATCCAGAATCATATTCTGTAGGCTCGGGCGCGACGGGCAGCACTCAGACAGCGGGAGCGGACGATGACGGAAGCACAGGCGCAACAGCGTGGGGGGTATGCGGAGGACGTCTCTGCCGAGCGATTGGCCGAGATCGGGCTTCGCTTCGAGGTGGACGGTGAGATAGCGACGATCACGCTGGACCGGCCGGAAAAGCGGAACGCACAGACGTTCGCGACCTGGTCGGCGCTGGCTGGTATCGGCGAGAGCCTGCCACAGCAGGTGCGCGTCGTCGTCGTGAAAGGTGAGGGACCGTCCTTCTCGGCAGGGATCGACCTGCGAATGTTCACATCTGAGGGGGTGCCCGGACAGGGCTCGTTCAGCTCGGCGGCCGCGATCGGGGGCGCGGACTTCGGGCAGCGCGTCAGGCAGGCTCAGGCGGGGTTCCTGTGGCTGCGCCGGCCGGAGATCGTCTCCGTCGCCGCGGTGCAGGGCCACGCGGTCGGCGCGGGATTCCAGCTCGCGCTCTCCTGCGATCTGCGGATCGTCGCCGATGACGTCGCGTTCTGCATGAAAGAGCCCGCACTGGGCCTCGTGCCCGACCTGACGGGGACCAAGCCCCTGGTCGAGCTGGTGGGCCTGGCCAAGGCGATCGACATCTGCCTGACCGCCAGGACCGTGCACGCGGACGAGGCCATGCGCATCGGCCTCGCCGAGAAAGTGGTCGCTCGGGGCGACCTGGATCAAGCCGTACAAGACAAGATCGCGGAGCTGTTGTCCACCAACCGGGACGCGGCTGTCGCGACCAAGCGACTCCTCCAGGGTGCGAGGGCCCGCACTCTGGAGGAGCAGAGCGTGGCCGAAGGATTGGAACAGGCCGCGCGCATCAAGGCCCTGTTCGGCTGACCGCACCCGCCGGCACCCACCCGGCGGGTGACCGGGGTGCGGTGCCCGCCATCGCTGATCGCACGGCCGGGGGTAGTGTGCTGGGAAGGTGGGATTACGCGGTGAGCTGAGCGGGGAATCGGCGTACGGCTCGGCGGCGCTGCTCCGGGGGAGGAGGATCCCCCGAATGGCGATGATGGGTGGCGGCTTCGGCCCCAATGTGATGATGTCGTTGCGGCGCGACGGCTCGGTGACCAAGCAGCGGCTGCGCCCCGGCACGGTCCGGCGCATAGCCCGCTACGCGCGCCCGTACACGAAGCAGATCGTGGCGTTCCTGCTGCTCGTCGTGGCGGGCGCGGTGATCGTGATCGCGAACCCGCTGCTGATGAAGGCGATCATCGACGACGGCATCCTGCCCAAGCAGCCGGGCGTCGTGGTCGGCCTGGCCGTGGCGATCGCCGCGCTGGCGCTGGTGGACGCCGGGCTGACGCTGGTGCAGCGGTGGTTCTCGGCCCGCATCGGCGAGGGGCTGATCTACGATCTGCGCACCGAGGTGTTCGACCACGTGCAGCGCATGCCGGTGGCGTTCTTCATGCGGGCGCAGACCGGCGCGCTGGTCAGCAGGCTCAACACCGACGTGATCGGCGCCCAGCGGGCGCTGACGAGCACGTTGTCGTCCGTGGTGTCCAACGTGGTGAGCCTGATCCTGGTGCTGGGCGCCATGCTGGTGCTGTCGTGGCAGGTGACGCTGGTCGCGCTGGTGCTGCTGCCGGTCTTCATCGTGCCGGCCAAGTTCGTCGGCCGGCGCATGTCGGCGCTGACGCGCGAGCAGATGCAGCTGGACGCCGAGATGAGCTCGGTCACGACCGAGCGGTTCAACGTGGCCGGAGCCATGGTCGCCAAGCTGTACGGCCGCCCTGAGGACGACGCCGCGATCTTCGGCAGCAGGGCCGCCAGGGTCCGGGACGTCGGTGTGACGGTCGGCATGTACGGCACCGTGTTCCGGGTCGCACTCGGCCTGGTCGCGGCGCTGGCCACGGCCCTGGTGTACGGCATCGGCGGTGTCCTGGCCGTCTCCGGCGCCTTCGAGCTGGGCACCCTGGTGGCCCTGGCCGCCCTGCTGATGCGCCTGTACGGCCCTCTCACGTCCCTGTCCAACGTGCACGTGGACGTGATGACCGCGCTCGTCAGCTTCGACCGCGTCTTCGAGATCCTCGACCTCAAGCCCATGGTGGCGGAGAAGCCGGACGCGACGCCGGTGCCGGAGGGCCCGGTGACGATCGAGTTCGACGACGTGCATTTCCGCTACCCGGCCGCCGAGGAGGTCTCGCTCGCCTCGCTGGAGTCGGTGGCCAGGCAGGACACGGGCCCCTCGCACCCCGTGCTGAAGGGGGTGTCGTTCACGGCCCGGCCCGGGCAGCTCATCGCCCTGGTCGGTCACTCGGGCGCGGGCAAGACCACGATCACGTCGCTGGTCTCCCGGCTCTACGACGTCAACGAGGGCGCGGTCCGGATCAACGGGATGGACGTCCGGGACGCCACGCTCGCCTCGCTCCGCGACACCGTGGGCGTGGTCATGCAGGACGCTCATCTCTACCACGACACGATCGCGGCCAACCTCCGATACGCCAGGCCCGAGGCGGCCGACGAGGAGATCTGGGAGGCTCTCAGGGCCGCGCAGATCGGTGATCTCGTGGAGGGCATGCCCGACCAGCTCGACACCGTCGTGGGCGACCGCGGCTACCGGCTGTCGGGCGGCGAGAAGCAGCGGCTCGCGCTGGCCAGGCTGCTGCTCAAGGCGCCGCGCGTGGTGGTGCTCGACGAGGCCACCGCGCACCTCGACTCCGAGTCGGAGGCGGCCGTGCAGGTGGCGCTGAAGACCGCGCTGGAGGGACGTACGTCGCTGGTGATCGCCCACCGGCTGTCGACGATCAGGGAGGCCGACGAGATCCTGGTCGTGCACGAGGGCCGGATCGCCGAGCGCGGCGGCCACGAGGAGTTGCTGGCCCGCGGCGGGCTGTACGCCGAGCTCTACCGCACCCAGTTCAGCTCGTCAGGTAGCCCAGCCGCGTGAGCTCCTCGCGCGCCACCTTCTCCACCAGCTCCAGGTCGGCCGGCCGGAGGCGGGAGCGCCAGGAGCCGGCCTTGGCGGCGCGGCCGTACAACGGGACCTTGGACACCCTCGTCTCCAGGAACTCCGCCAGCGTGGCCACCGCCTGCGCCGGCTTGAGCACCAGGTCCTCGTAGCGCAGCGTCATCAGCTGCTCCGCGGGCAGCGTCCTGCGCAGCTCGGCGCTCAGGCGCACGGCGCTGCGCCAGCGCAGGGCGCACTTGCCCGCCGCCGGCATGCCCTTCCACCGGTTCAGGTGCTCGTCCTTGTTGACGCCCAGGAACGCGTTGGGGAACTCGGTCTGCTTCGTCAGCATCGCCGGCCGGAACCAGGCCAGGCAGGCCGAGTCGTCGAGCATGTCGGCGGCGACGTCCCTGCCGTCCCGGATGAGCTGGACGAACCGGGCGTCGGGGAACGCCTGCAGCAGCACCGGGGCGCTGTAGATCAGATCGGGGCTGCCGTCGCCGAACCTGACGATGTCGCCGGTGGCCACGCACGGCCCGGCGCCGGTGACGCCGCCCGCCTCCCTGCACGGCTGGGCGCAGTGCCCGCAGGAGCCGGGCAGCACCTGCCACGACTCGGCGAGCGCGTCGCGCAGCACGCGCACGGCGCCGGAGGTGCGGCCGATGGACGGCTTGCGGGCGAAGGCGTACACCACGTGCGCCACGCTCGCGCGGCCCATCGTCACGTGGAAGCCTGGGGAGCGTTTCAGGGCACGGGCCAGCAGGTCCGCGCCGGAATGCGGAGCTCCCAGCAGGAAGACCGGCCGGCGGACCTTGATGCCGTTGACCACGAGAATGTGGGGCGGAAGTCGCATACGGAAGGTAAGTGTGACACCGTTTTCCACGTGAACGAGCCAATGCCAGTGTCGGTCCTTACCGGAGCGGGCATTTCCACCGATTCCGGCATTCCCGACTTCCGCGGGCCGCAAGGAGTGTGGACCAAGGACCCGCAGGCCGAGGCGAACGCGACCATCGACCGCTACCTGGCCGATCCCGAGGTCAGGCGCCGGACGTGGCGGGCGAGACTGGACCATCCCGCGTGGGACGCGCGGCCGAACGCGGCGCACCGGGCCCTGGCCGACCTGGAGCGCGCGGGCCTGCTGCGGGCCCTCATCACGCAGAACATCGACGAGCTGCACCAGGCCGCCGGGTCCTCGCCGGAGAAGGTGATCGAGCTGCACGGCACCATGCGCCGCGCCGAGTGCCTGTCCTGCGACCTGATCACGCCCATGCCCGAGGTGCTCGCCCGGGTGGCGGCCGGCGAGGACGACCCGCCGTGCCCGCGCTGCGGCGGCATCCAGAAGGCGAACACGATCTCCTTCGGCCAGTCGCTCAAGCCCGGAGTCATGGCCGCGGCCCGTGCCGCCGCCCGCTCCTGCCGCCTGTTCGTGGCGATCGGCACCTCGCTGACCGTGCACCCGGCCGCCGGCCTGTGCGGGGAGGCGCTCGACGCGGGCGCCCGCCTGGTGATCGTCAACGCCCAGCCCACGCCCTATGATCCCTTCGCCGATCGGGTCGTCAACGAGCCGATCGGCCAGGCAGTGCCGGCGTTCGTCCAGGAGTTGATCGATGAAGCAAGGTGACACCGTCGCGATCGTCTCGCCGTCGGGCCCGCCCCACCCCGTCCTTCTCAAGCGCGGTGTGGAGCGTCTGGAGGGCCTGGGGTTCAAGGTGGTGGTGGGCGCGCACGCGCTCGACCGCGGGGGACTCGGCCATCTGGCCGGCGACGACGCCGCCCGGGCCGCCGACCTGCAGGCCGCCTGGTGCGACCCGGCCGTCTCCGTGGTGTTCTGCTCCCGGGGCGGGTACGGCGCCGGCCGGCTGCTCGGCCTGCTCGACTGGGACGCCATGCGGGCCGGAGCCCGGGCCGGCCGCAAGGTCCTCGTCGGGTCGAGCGACATCACGGCGCTGCACAACGCGTTCGCCATCGAGCTGGGCGTGCCCACCCTGCACGGCCCGATGGCGGCCTGCGACGTCATCGCCCGCGAGGACGGCCCCGATCCGCGCACGTGGGAGAGCCTCCAGGCGGCCCTGTCCGGCGTCGCGGGGCCCGTGCGGGGAGATCGGGTGCTGGTGGCGGGCCGGGCCGAGGGCGTGCTGTACGGAGGCAACCTGTCGCTGCTGGCCTCCATGTGCGGCACCCGGTGGCAGCCGTCGTTCGCGGGCCGGATCGCGTTCCTGGAGGACGTGGGGGAGGAGCCGTACCGGATCGACCGCATGTTGACCCAGCTTCTGCAGGCCGGGGTGTTCGACGGGGTGCGGGGGATCGCGCTCGGGTCGTGGGTGGACTGCGGGGACCCGTACCCGGTCTTGAGGGACCGGCTGGAGCCGCTGGGAGTGCCGATTCTGGCGGGGCTCCCGATGGGACATGGGTCACCTCAGATAAGCATGTGGCTGGGGAGACTTGGGAGTATCGATACCGAATCGTGCTCCCTGGCTGACACCTTCGAGAAGGGGGAGCAGGCAAGGTAGGAGGGACGAATCCGACAGAAAGGGACATGTCGCGTGAGCTTGTTCAGGCGTGATCGGGAGCCCGCGCGCAGGCCCGCCGAGGACGTCGACCTCGACTCGCTGCTCGCGCTCGTCGCGGAATCCCGCGGATTCGCCTGCCGCTTCGCCTCCGACGGCGCCACAGTCACGCTCACGGGGCCCCTCGCCGCAGACACGCCGCTGGTGGTCAGGCTCACGGGGCTGCGGCGCGAGGCCGGGCGCCGGGCCAGAGAGGACTGGCCCGTGCTGGTCTCCGAGCACCTCGCGCACGCCGTGGCCACCGCCGGCGAGCGGCTGGACGTGTGCGACCTGGACCAGGCCGGGCCGCTGCTGCGCACCCGTGTGGAGTCCGTGGACGAACTGGCCGACCTGACCCGGGTGGTGGGCCGCCACCTCAACGCGGACCTCGTCGAGCTGCTCACCGTCGGCTCGCGCGTCGTGCGGCCCGAGGAGGCCGGATGCTGGCCGGTGCCGACCGCGCGGGCACTCGACCTCGCCGTCGCGAACGTGCGCCGCGAGGAGCGGCTGCTCGTGGAGGGCATCGAGCTGTCGGGGACGCCGGTGACCCGGCTGACCGGCCACTCGCCCTCCGCCGCCACGCATCTGCGCTGGCTGAGCGACTACGTGCAGGTGCCGGCCGACGGGGTGCTGGCCGTGCTGCCGGATCCGTACACGGTGCTCGTGCATCCGGTGGACGGCATCGGCGTGGTGCGGGCCATCGAGCGGATGCGCGTGCACGCGGTGCGCACGGACGGCCTCAGCCCGCAGGTCTACTGGTGGCACAAAGGCCGGCTGACGCTCATCAGGGCCGACATCATCGTTCAGGACGGGCAGACCAGGCTCGTCGTCGCGCCGCCTCCCGAGTTCGCGCGCGTCCTGGCCCGCCTGGCGGTCTGAGGGCGGTCAGTGCCGCGTGGGGCTGGGAGACACCTCCACGACGTCCACCGTGGCGCTGAGCACGCCCCGCCCGCTCACCACCCGGCTGTCGGCGTTCTTCCACAGCTCGAAGTGGTGCGTGCCCGGCTGGACGCCCGGCCACGTGTGGTGCTGCCATGATCCGCAGGCGTATCGCGCAGGGTCGCCGATCGGGCGCAGGGCGATCCAGTAGGAGCCGGTGCCCGGCGGGCAGGCGATGTTCGCCCAGATCTCGACGTCTCCCGTGCCGGACAGCGTGAAGCGGCGCGACAGGATGCGGACGCTCATGCGCTCGATTTCCCAGGGGAAGCCGCGTCCCGCCGCGAGCGGCGGAGGACCGGTCGCGGGCGAGGCCACGTCCGGCGCCGCCTGAGGGCTCCGGGGGATCGTCAGCCAGGCGACGGTGGCGGCCACCGCCAGCACGGCCAGCGCCGCGGCCGCGGCCGCGTACGCCCGCGACCGGCGCCGCGCGGGCTCCGGGTGATCGTCAGATGGCCCGGCGCCGCTGATCTGATGCCAGCGTTCCTCCCAGGGCGCCGGATCGCCGCCGCAGGCCGTCACGTACGCCCTGACGAACTCCAGCGGCGGCAGCTCGTCCGGACTCAGCCGCCGCGACACGGTGCTGGAGTGGTATCCCATGCGCCGGCCGACCTCTTCGAGCGACAGGCCGCCGCGCAGCCGTCTCAGGTCGTCGGCCAGCTCGGCGACGGGACCGGAACCCCGGTCGATCGGCCGATCCCTGCGTCCTCCCCGTGCCATGCGTCTCCTCCGCAGGGGCGAGGGTTGCTGCGGTTGTTGCTGCCTTTGATGCGCAACGTCAAGGGGGTGCCCCCCAACCTTGCCATGCATCAGCGTCGACGTCGACGGAACCAACCAACAGGAGGCACCCGTGAGATCAACCATCGCCACGACCCTCACAGGACTGGCCGTCGGATGCGGCGCACTCGTCGGCCTGCCCGCCGCGGCCGGCGCGGCGACGTCCGCCGAGAACGCCGCGCCCGGCTACTCGACCGTCCTCAGGAGCGGTCACGGCTGCAGCATCCGTGTCAAAGCATGGTGGAACCCCTCGGGCAACCGCTACACCTACAAGGGCGGGGCCACCTGCGGCCGGACCCGCTCGATGAAGGTCTGGTGCTTCCCGGTGCACCGCCACGGCGGCCTGCGGCCCTCGTGGCACTCGCACACCGGGGACATCGTCCAGAGCGGCCCGGCCAGGCGGCGGTCGCTCGCCACGGGCCAGGCGACCAAGGGCGGCACCAACGGAGACCGCTACAAGATCAACTGCAAGCTGGAGGTGGACGGGAGCCGGCGCGTCGTGGTGGAGAGCGGCCAGTTCAACCTGTGACCGCGACGGGGCCGCCGGGACGTCACGTCCCGGCGGCCTCGCTGCTACCGTCCCACGTAGTCGCGCAGGTGGATCGCCGTGAGCGTGGTCCCCGTGTCGACGAGCTCGTGCGGCGTGCCGGTGAAGACCACCTGCCCGCCGTCGTGACCCGCGCCGGGGCCGAGGTCGATGATCCAGTCGGCGTGGGCCATCACGGCCTGGTGGTGCTCGATCACGATGACCGTGTTGCCGTCCTCGACGAGGCGGTCCAGCAGGGCCAGCAGCTGGTCCACGTCGGCCAGGTGCAGGCCGGTGGTCGGCTCGTCCAGCACGTACGTCGTGCCGTTCTTGGCCATGTGGATGGCCAGCTTGAGCCGCTGCCGCTCGCCGCCCGACAGCGTGGTCAGCGGCTGCCCGAGCCCCAGGTAGCCCAGGCCCACCGAGGCCAGCCGCTCCAGGATCGTCCTGGCCTGACCGGTGGTGAAGAACTCGCGGGCCTCGGCAACCGACATGCCGAGCACCTCGCTGATGTTCTTGCCGCGCAGTGTGTACGTCAGCACCTCCGGCGTGAACCGCTTGCCCTCGCACTCCTCGCACACCGACGCCACCTCGGCCATCATCGCCAGATCCGTGTAGATCAGGCCGATGCCCTTGCAGGCCGCGCAGGCGCCCTCGGAGTTGGCGCTGAACAGGCCGGGCTTGACCCCGTTGGCCTTGGCGAACGCCGCCCGGATCGGGTCGAGCAGCCCGGTGTAGGTGGCCGGGTTGCTCCGGCGCGAGCCGCGGATCGGCGACTGGTCGGCCACGACCACGCCCTCGCGGCCCGCCACGTACCCGTGGATCAGCGAGCTCTTGCCCGATCCGGCCACGCCGGTGACCACGGTGAGCACCCCGAGCGGGATGTCCACGCTCACGTCGCGCAGGTTGTGCAGGGACGCGCCCTCGATGGACAGGTGACCGGACGGCTTGCGGAGGTCCTCGCGCAGCGTCACCCGGTGGTCGAGGTAGCGGCCGGTCAGCGTGCCGGAGGCGCGCAGCCCGTCCAGGTCGCCCGCGTAGCAGAGCTGCCCGCCGGCGGCGCCCGCGCCCGGCCCGAGGTCGACCACGTGGTCGGCGATCGCGATCGTCTCCGGCTTGTGCTCGACGACGAGCACCGTGTTGCCCTTGTCGCGCAGCTGGAGCAGCAGGTTGTTCATCCGCTGGATGTCGTGCGGGTGCAGCCCGGCTGTGGGCTCGTCGAAGACGTACGTGACGTCGGTGAGGCTCGAGTTGAGGTGGCGCACCATCTTGACCCGCTGCGCCTCGCCGCCCGACAGCGTGCCGGACTCGCGGTCCAGGCTCAGGTAGCCGAGCCCGATCTCGACCAGCGAGTCCAGCGTCGAGAGCAGCCCCTCCAGCACCGGGCCGACGGCCGGGGCGTCGATGTCGCGGAGGAAGGCGGCCAGGTCGTTGATCTGCATGGCCGAGCACTCGGCGATGTTCCTGCCGTTGACCTTGGCCGAGCGGGCGGCCTCGTTGAGCCGGGAGCCGCCGCAGGACGGGCAGGTGGCCAGCTTGACCGCCCGATCGGCGAACGCCCGCGCCGACGGCTGCATGGACTCGCGGTCCTTGCCCAGGAAGCTGCGCCTGACCCGGCTGACGAGCCCCTCGTAGGTGAAGTTGTTGGAGCCGTACTTGATCTTGGTGGGGGGCTTGTGAAGGAGGTCCTCCCACTGCTCGGGGGTGAAATCCTTCACCTTGACGGCGGGGTCGTACAGGCCGGACTCGGCCATGATCTTCCAGGGCCAGCTGTCCACCGCGAAGCCCGGGGCCTTGATGGCCCCTTCGTTCAGCGACAGCTCCCTGTCGACCAGCTCGTCCACGTCGATCTCCGACGCTTTGCCCAGCCCCTCGCACTCCGGGCACATGCCCTCGGCGCGGTTGAAGCTGAAGGCGGAGGCGCTGCCCACGTGGGGGACGCCGAGCCGGCTGAAGACGATGCGGAGCATGGTGTGGGCGTCGGTGACGGTGCCCACGGTGGAGCGGGCGTTGGCGCCCATTCGCTCCTGGTCGACGATGATCGCCGCGCTGAGGTTGCGCAGCGCGTCCACGTCGGGGCGGGCGAGGCTCGGCATGAACGCCTGGATGAACGCCGTGTACGTCTCGTCGATCAGCCGCCGCGACTCCGCGGCGATCGTGTCGAAGACGAGCGAGGACTTGCCGGAGCCGGACACTCCGGTGAAGACGGACAGGCGCCGCTTGGGGAGGTCGAGGGAGACGCCCTTCAGGTTGTTCTCCCTGGCGCCGCGGACCTGGATGAGGTCGTGGCTGTCGGCGGCGGTGTGATCGCGATGGCGCACGCTGCTTGCCTGGGGGCTGGAGACCACGGAACCCTTCCATGTCTGATTTTTTATGGTGTAAGGGGATAGCCGGGACAGCTTACAATGTCCTGGAGCCCTGGGCATCGTACATACGTTCCAAGGTTTCGTCTCGCGATCACCTCATGTACGCCCGCCCTTATCCCACATGCCGGATCTTGTCTGGCTATGAAGAGATGGCATGTGGTCGTGGCGGCGGCGTTGGGAGCGGCGGTCGTGGCCGTGCCCGGGGCGGCCGCGGCCGACCAGGGGCACGGGTTCGATCTGCAGGCGCACCGGGGCGGGCTCGGGCTGGTGGTGGAGAGCTCGCTCGCCGCGTTCGCCAACGCGCTGGAGCTGGGCGTCAGCACGCTGGAACTCGACGTGCAGATCACCGAGGACGGTCACGCGGTCGTCACCCACGACAGGCGGATCAGCGACAGGAAGTGCCAGGACACCGCGCCCGCCGACCCCGGGGACCCCGAGTTCCCGTACGTCGGCAAGTACGTCAACACGCTCAGCTTGCGGCAGGTCAGGACCATGGACTGCGGGTCGCGGACGTTGCCGGAGTTCCCCGGGCAGCGGGCCGTGCCCGGGGCGCCGATGGCCACCCTGCGCGAGGTGTTCGAGCTGGTCGACCGGTATCGGGCACGCGGCGTCAAGCTGAACGTCGAGACCAAGGTCGAGGCCGGGGCGCCGCACGAGACCGCGCCGCGGGAGCAGTTCGTGCAGGTGACGCTGCGCGAGATCCGGCGGGCCGGGATGCTGCGGCAGGTCACGATCCAGAGCTTCGACTGGGGCGCGCTGATGCGGATGCGGCAGGTGGAGCCGCGCCTGCCGCTCGTGGCGCTCACCAACCGCGACTTCCTCCAGACCGGGCAGCCGGGCGCCTCGCCGTGGCTGGGCGGCATCGACATCGACGACTTCGGCGGCGACCCGCTCAAGGCCGTCACGTCGTTCGGGGCGGACGCGTTCTCGCCGGTGCACGGGTTCCCGCAGAACGGCAAGGTGACCGACCCCGGTTACGTCCCGTACGTCACCAAGGACATGGTCGGCCAGGCCCACGCCCTGGGGCTGAAGGTCATCCCGTGGACCGTCGACGACGAGCCGACGCTGCGCAAACTCATGGACGACGGCGTGGACGGGATCATCACCGACTACCCCGACCGGCTGCGCGCGGTCATGGCGGAGCGCGGGCTCAAGCTTCCCAGGCCGTACCGGCCCCGCTGGGGCTAGGTGGCCGGCTGCTCGTACGCCGCGAGCGCCGGCGGCGGCGTTCATGGAGTTCGCGCGGACGCACCCGCTGTCCCAGGTGCGGTTCAACAACGCGACCTTCAAGCCCTGCGTGACGAAGGAGGGCCTCGGGGAACTGTGCGAGCTGCGCTGACGCTCAAGCGGACAGAGGGTTGGCGTGCCGGTGGTGCAGGCCGATCACCGGGATCTCGTGCAGGCTGCCCGAGTACAAGAACTGCGTCATCCCGATCAGCAGCCGCCGCACGTCCTCCTGCGGCCGTACGACCAGCCGCAGGAACTGGCTGGTCGTGCCCAGCTTGTTGCCGCACTCGCGGACGTACACGCCGTGCTCTTGGAGCAGGTGGTCGCGCAGCGGCACCCCGTCGTGCCCCGGCGGCAGTTTCACCAGCAGGAAGTTGCCCTGTGACGGCAGCACCTCCAGCCCCGGCATTGCGCTGAGCTGCTGGAACATCGCCCGCCTGTCGTTGTTGAGCCGCTTGAGGCTCTCGCGGTAGTCGCCCGCGAACTGCTTCATCATGAAGACGATGACCTCGGCGAACGAGTTGAGGTTCCACTTGGGCAGCGCGCCGCGCACCTTGGCGGTCAGCGCCGGGTTGGCGACCATGTAGCCGAAGCGGACGCCGTGCAGGCCGAAGTTCTTGCCGAGGCTGCGCAGGACGATCACGTTGGGCCGGACCGCGGCCTCGTCCGCCACTCCCGGGTACGGCTCGGCGTCCACGAAGTCGCCGAAGGACTCGTCGATGATCACCAGGTCCAGGTCGATCAGCTCGTCCATCAGGCGGATGACCTCGTGCTTGGGCAGGTAGCCTCCGTCAGGGTTGTTGGGGTTGCAGATCACCGCCACGCGGGAGCCCCGCATGCGGATGAACGAGACGTAGTCGTTCACATCGAGGGCGAAGTTGCGGCTCTCCAGCAGGGGATACATGTCCACCCGCTTGCCCGTCTCCAGCGGCTGGTCGGTCCACCGGCCGAAGGTGGGGATCGGCACCGCCAGGCTCTCCCGTACCAGGAGGTGGTCGATCCAGGTGATCAGCTCCGTCGACCCGTTTCCCATGGCGACGGTCTGGGGGTGGAGCCCGAGTGTTGAGCAGAGCTCCGAGGTGATCGTGCCCGCGTCACTCGGATAGAACTTCAGTATCGTCTCCAGATTCCTCCCGAGGTGCTCGAAGATGTCGGGCGTCGGGAAGTATGGGTTGCACGGAATGCAGAAATCCACTGGTGCGCGCTCTCCTGACGAGTTACGCATCAGTGTGAAGTACGACGGGCTGTGGGCCTGTGTACGCAAGAGGCTGAGCTCCACGACACCTCCATGGAACACGTGTCCGATGTGTGGAGATACGCGCCGATGGTCGGATCGGTTCACACGGTTGTCAGGCTGTCCGACGGAGTCCTGTCGGCCTCCCGCGTCGCCCTGCTCACGGTGAGGACCGCGACGTCGTCGCGCTGGGCGGCCCCGGTGAAGCGGCGCAGGTCGGCGTCCAGCGTCTCGGCGAGCCTGGCGGGCGGGGCGAGCGCCCACGCGCGCAGGCGCTCCTCCAGCGGGTAGAACGAGCCGCGGCGGTCGCGGGCCTCGGTGACGCCGTCGGTGCACAGCAGCAGCGCCGCCCTGTCGGGGAAGGCGAAGCGCGTGCTGCGGCGCGGCGCCATGGCCAGCGCGGCCAGCCCGAGAGGGACGGCGGGCTCGCCGAGCACCGCCTGGTAGGCGTCGCCGTCGTGGATGACGTACGGCGCGATGTGCCCGCAGTTGACCGCCTCCACGCTCTGCTCCTGCCCGATGCCGAGCACCAGCGCGGTCACCAGCCGCTCGGGCTCGCCCGTACGCGTGGCGAACACGTTGTGCCTGGCCACCGCCGACTCCAGGGCCTCCACGACGCCGGTGAGCGTGTCCTCCCGGTAGGCCGCCTCCCTGAACGCCCCCAGCACGGCCAGCGCGGTGCCGATCGCGGGCAGCCCCTTGCCCTGCACGTCCGCGATCAGCATCCGGGTCCCGTACGGCGAGGCGGCCACCTCGTACACGTCGCCGCCCACCATCGCGTCCTCCTCGACCGGCTGGTAGAGCCCGTCCACGACCACGTCGCCGGTGCGCAGCGGCAGCGGGCGCACGATCTGCCGCTGCAGCGCGGCCGCCGCCGAGCGCAGCCGGTGCACCTCCTCCTCGCGCCGAACCCGGTAGCGGCAGCCGAGCACGCTCACCAGGCCGAACACCGCCGTGAACCCGGCCGCCAGCAGGTTGTCATCCGGCTCCGTGCCGTACAGGGCCAGGGTGCCCGCGACGATCAGCACCACCCACACCGACGCGGCGGCCGTCTGCCACACGGTGCCCAGCCCCGAGACGATCGACGGCAGGAAGATCAGCAAGGGCAGCAGTCGCACGGCTGTCCCCGTGACCACGTCCAGCCCGACCACGGCCGCGGTGACACCGCCGAGCCCCGCTGCGAACACCGGCGCGGAGAGGCCTCGGCGCCGTCCGTCATTCCCCACGACCCGATCATGCCCACCCGGAGGGGCCGGGAAAACAACAATTGCCTTTTGCGGGAACGGTGAAATGTCCTGCCATTCTTCCGGCTGGAATTCCCAATCCTGCGGGGCGCTGTGCAGGCAGGACGCGCGGCCCGACTATGGAAAGTAAACACCCGTTGCCCCATTTGGAGGCATTTGCTGGCGTTGGCTGGCGTTGGCTGGCAATTCTCCATGACCCGCAATCGCCGAAGGTGGCGGCATCTCATTTGTTTCTCATGGAAGAACGCATTGACAGAGAAAAACGATCTTGTAAGCATCTGAGTTAAGTACGTTTCCAATTTGTTATCAGAAAGGGAGACCGGCACATGGACGATCACGAGTGGACCCTGTTGCCGACCGTGGTCGTCCGGAGCGCCGGGTTCCCCTGGGAGCTGGTCCTGTCCCTGGTCTACCCCCGGGCGGCGGAGACGGCGGCGGCCGTCGTACGGCTGGAGCGGCAGGCGCTCGACCTGCTCGCCGCGAGCTCCGGCGCGCCCGCCCGCCGGGACGCCCGCCCGGCCGGACCGCACCCCGGCCGGGCGGGAGGCGGGCGGCTGCCGCGCGGAGTGCGCAGCCGCCTGCGCCGGCTCCGCCCCCTGCCACCCGGAACGCCCGGCCCTGAGGACTGGCTGGCGGACTGGAACCGGGTGACCGGCCGGCTGGAGGAGGCCCGGCTGGCCCTGTCCGACGCGCTCGCGGGCGACGCGGCGGCGGCCAGGGCGGCGGCCGCCGGGATCTTCGCCGACGAGCGGTTCCTCGACGCCCTCGTCTGCTCCGCGCCGGCCGCCTACCGCGACCTGCGGCGCGGCCCGTCCGAGGCGGCGCGGCAACTCGCCCCGCACATGCAGCGGCTGGCGACCCGGTGCGCGGCCACCGGCTTCTACGCGCCCATCGACATCGGCCGTATCGAGCCCGGCCACAGCAGTGGCTACACCTGGCCGGGCCACCGGGAGCTGTCCCGGCGGGTCGCCTACCCCGCCGCCCGCGTCGGCGAGGCGCTCCAGCAGCGCATCCTGGCCGACCCGGCGCTCGTCGCCGGGCTCGTGCCCAGGCGCCGGACCGGGACCGGGACGCCGCACGACGGCGCGGCCTTCGCCGGGCAGTGCGACGGCCGCCGCACGCTCGCCGAGATCGCCGCCGACTCGGGCACGGGCATGGAGCGGGCCTCGGCCGCCCTCGCCGTGGCCGTGCGCCGCGGGCTGCTCACCCACGACCTGTGCCCGCCCGCCACCGTCCCCGACGTGCTCGGCTGGCTCCGCGACCGGCTGCCCGACGACCCCCCGGGCGTGCCGGACCGGGGGCTCGTGGCGGCACGGGGCGTACCGGCGCAGCGGCTCCGCGCGTTCGCCGGCCAGCGGCCCGCCGCCGGGACCGGCCTGCCCGCCGGACGGCGCGTCCACGAGATCGCCGGGCTCCTCGAGCGCTACCCCGAGGCCTCGCCCGACGTGAAACTGGCCGTGCAGAGCCGCATCGAGGCCCTCACCGGCGGCGGCCAGCGGGCGGGGCGCGCCGCAGAGGAACGCGTCATCGTGTACGAGGCCGCCGCCGGCGCCCTGAACGTCACCATCGGCGACCCGCTGGCCGGCGACCTGCGCGAACGTGTGCCCCGAGCGCTCGGCCCGCTCGCCGAGGAGGCCGAGCTGACCCGGCTGCGCACCAACCGGCTGCTCGCCGGGCGGCTCGGCACGGGCTCGTTCGAGCTGGCCGAAGTCCTGGGCGCGGCCGGCGACCTGGAGGTCCAGCACGGCGACCGGATCGCCGGGCTCGTCCGCGACGCGTCCCCGGGCGCCTCCGCCCTGGACCTCTCCGCGTTGTTCGGCGAGCCCGTCCCGCCGGCCGCGCCCGTGCTCTGCGCGGCCGACGTCATGGTCGCCGCGCCGTCGCTGGAGGCGTACGAGCCGGGCGTGACCCCGCTGGTCCTCGCCGAGCTGCACGACGCGCCCCTGCTCACGCCGTGGGAGCTGCAGTTCCGCCGGGACGGCGGCGCGCTCGCCGCCGAGCGGGACGCGGCCATTGGACGTGCGCTCAACGGCTTCACCGCGCTGAACGTCGTCTCGCCCCGCGCCGACGGCCTGCCCTCCCTGGAGTTCCCCGGCCCGGTCCTGGAGTCCGGCGGCGCGGCGGCGGACCCGCGGCGGCGCCGACTCGGGCTCGACGACCTGTACGTGCACTCCGACGGCCGGCACGCCGTCCTGCGCGCCAAGGGCACCGACGAGCCGCTGATGTTCCACAACGGCGGGCTCGACACCGCACTGCACACCGCGCTCGCCCTGCCCAGGATCCAGCCGCCCGCCCTGCCTGACCTGCCTCGGCTGCCCCGCCTGACCTGGGGAAACGTGGTCATCTCGCGGCGTCGCTGGCGGGAGCCCGCGGCCGCGTTCGAGGCGCTCGGCCGGGCCGGGGGCGACCGGGAGCTGCTGCTGGCCATGGCCCGGCTGCGTGAGGCCCACGACCTGCCGGTCACGTTCTTCGCCGCCGCCTTCGCCGCCACCGGGCGAAGATCCGTCTACGTCGACACCCGCGCCCCCGCGCTCATCGAGGAACTGGCCCGGCTGGCCGGCACCGCCGAACGGCTCATGCTGACCGAGACGCTGCCGGGGCCGGAGGAGTGCTGGCTGCGCGACGGCGGGCAGCGCTTCGCCGCCCGGCTCCGCTGCGTCTACCTGCGCCCGGCCCAGCGCCGGGATCCGGGCGGACTGCGGAACCCGAGCCCTGGCTCGGGTACGAGCCTCAGCCCGTGCCCGTATCCGTGGCCGTCGCCGTCATCGGGGGAGTGCGGCTGATGGACCTGCTCGTCGTGCCCCCTCTGGCCGACTTCACGACCGAGATAGTGCCACCCGCAGGAACGGAAACCCTCGACCTCAACGAGCACATGGTCGAACGCCTCGCCGACCCCGCACACCTGCGGACCGCCGCGGAACGACTCGCCGGCGAACCGCTCACCGCCCTGTTCGGGCGGGCGGCCGCGGCCATCCTGGAACGCAAGGCGTTCGACGACGCCCACCTCCGGGCGATGGGCACGGCGCTGGGCCTGGCCGGCGACCCCGCCGTCCGGCTCACGATCGACGGCTTGGAGCTGATCGAGGGCAGCCCGCAGAGCAGCCGCGACGTGCTCCGCGCGGCCCTGCGGTGCGAGCTGTTCCGCCCGGAGATCGAGCTGGCCCGGGAGGCGGTCGCCGGCGGGCGCCACGCGCACGTGGTCGTGGACTGGGCTGACCAGCTTCCCGCCGCGTTCGCGCTGGTGGATTCGCTGGGGGCGGACCGGGTGACGTTGTGCGGGCGGTTCGTGACCGAGCACGGCGCCGCCCTGCGGCGCGTCCCGGCACTGGCCGGGGTCCGGTGCCGGAGCTGGACACCCGACCGGGTGATCCGGGCCCTGTGGTACGTACGGGGCGAGCCGGGCGACCGGGTGCGCTGGCTGACCGGGACGTGCCCGCCCCCGGCGGACGGGCCCTGGGCCGGGTGGCTGGACGCCGGCCGGGCGGCCGCGTTCCCCCCGGAGGCGCTGGCCCGCTGCCGGGGTCTGACGATCACGGTGACGCGGGTGGACTTCCTCGGCGCCGCGACCGGCATGAACGGCATCACCGTCGACCTGCGCCGCCTGATGACCGCCATCCCGCCCGGCGTGCCGGTGACGTGCCAACTGGCGGTCGGCGCGCCCGGGATCACCGCCGACGTCGCGGAGGAGTCGGCGGAACTGCTGGCGGACGGGGCCGGCGGGATCCGGCTGGGCGGGCTGCGGCCGTACCGGATGGGCATCCGCTCGTCCTGGGCCGGCCACAGCGTCCGCTTCCCGCCCGCCGCCGGGCACGACCTGGTCCGATGGATGGACTTCGACGCACCGGACACCATGCGGCCCCCGCAGGTCGCGCACCTCATCAGGCGATGGCTCGGACGACTCCCCGGCCTGCTCCCCGGGCGCCTCGCCGCCTGCACCGTCGCCGGCGACCCGCCCGGCCCGGCGCCCGCCTGGGACCCGTGCGCGGAGGTGGTCGCCGGCCCTCACGCCCTGGACGATCTGACAGGGCCCGCCCGGGAGCGACTGACGGCCCAGCCGGCCCGAGCAGGGGGCCTGAGGGGGCATGAATGAGCGACCCGGCGACCGGCCTCGCCTCCGGCGCGTCACACGACGAGCTCTTCTGGAGGGTGCCGGCAGGTGGGGGAGAACTGGTCATCCAGCTGCACCCCTGGGCTTTCGTCTGTGCCACCGGCTTCCCCGCCCGGCTGATCGACGATCTCGGCCACCCCGGCCTCAGCCGGCTCACCGAACGCATGCTCGCCACCCACCACCGCCTGGCCTCCGAACGCCACCGCTTCCGGCAACGCGCCGCCGCCCTGCGCGCCTCGGTCCTGCGCCTGCCGCCCGGACCACGCGCGGACGCCAGACGCTGCCTGGAGAGCGTGCGCACGGGTGTGCCCCTGAGCGGCGACGAGATCCGCCTGCTGGAAACGCTGGGCCTGGGCGGCTGGGCACGGCGCTGGCAGTCCGCCGTCGTGGCGGCCGCTTCGGCGCGAACCGCCGCCAGAAGCGCCCACGCCGCCGCCTGGCTCGTCACCCGGCGCAAGGTCGCCGAGGCCTGCGACGACGAGCTGGTCCGCCACGCGATCTCCGTCGCCGCCCCCGCCTTCTCCCAGGCGATCGTGAAGCACCCGCTGGCCCGCCGCCCCGGCGACGGCACGGCCAGGCGCTCCCGGCTGCTGACGGCGACCGCGCACCGGCACCTGCGCCGCTTAGCCACCGCCATCGAGACGGCGCCACTCCCCGGCCCCACCCGCTACGTCCACCTCGATCCGTCCGCCCCCGAACCACTGCACGCCGGGCCGCCCGGACGGGAGCAGACGGCCGCCCGGCCGCCCGGCCACGAGCGCATCCCCATCGGCGGCTACGGGCTGCCCGGCCGCGAGCGTGTCACGATCGGAGGGGCCGCGCTGGCCCGTCTCGGGAACGCCCTGTCCTGCGTCATGCCGCTGTGCTACCTGGCAGCGCTCCTCGCCAGGGAGGACGCCGAGGACTCGACGCGGTCCGCGCCCCACGACCGGACAGCGCCGCCGCCTGCCACCGGCGACGCGATCTCACGGCCGGCCGGGCCCGACCGGATACGCGAACTCGGCGGAACACTGCGGCAGCTCGTGTCCGGCGCACTCCGGCAGCGGCCGGACGGGCATCGGCACCCGTCCGGCGGGCCGGACATCGTACGGCTGAGCACCCGCGACATCGCCACGGCCACCGCCCACCTGTGGCCCCGGGCCGGCGACCGGTACCACCCCTGCCTGCCCGCCCCGCACCTCACCGCCATCGGACCGGACCTCGCCTCCGCGACCTGGCTGCTGTCGGACCTGCACGACGACCGCGACACGATCTACCCGACCCCACCGGGCGAGCACAGCGTCCCGGTCGCGGCCAGTCCCGACATGACCATAGATCTCGGCACCCGCACGCCCCGCATCGTGATCGGCACCCTGGTCTACCAGCGCGCCCGCTGGCGGTTCCGCCTGCCCGGCGAGCGCGGCGCCGACGCGTTCGACCGCTGGACGGCCATCCACCGGCTACGCTCCGAACACGGCCTGCCCCGCCACGTCATCGTCCACCACCCCGCCGAACCCCAGCCCTTCCACGTGGACCTCTGCGACCCGCTCGCCGTCGAGGACCTGGCCAGACGCGACCCCGCCGAGGTGCTCGTCACCGAGATGCTCCCGGCTCCCGGCGACCTCTGGTGGCGGGTCGCGGACGAGGAGCAGTACGCCGGACTGCGGCTCGCCTGCCTCCTCCAATGGGCGGCCGGCCGGTAAATCGGTTGCCCCGGGAGGCGCTGTGCTGTTGTACTCGCCCGCAGCGATTGCCCGTTGCGACCAAGGAGGCCCCAGATGCGCGAAGCGTTCATGTCCCCCCAGCACGCCGACTCCTTCGAGACAAAGGGCATGACGCTTCTTGAGATCGTTCGACCCGGGGATTCCACCGCATAGCACCACCGTCCTGCGCCTGCTCAGGCCGGGACCCCGCCCCGCCGCCGCGCTCGCCGCGGCCATCGCCGCCGCCACCGCGCTCCCGCTGGCGGCGCCCCAGATCACCCGCCGCTTCGTCGACGACGCCATCAGCGGCGCCGGCATCCGCCACCTGACGCTGATCGCCCTCGCCTATCTCGCGCTGGCCGTCGCCGGGCAGGCCGCCAGGATGGCGACCGCCTGGCTGGCCAGCAGGCTGGCCTGGGACGGCACCAACCGGCTGCGCGAGCGGCTCGCCGGGCACACGCTCGGCCTGGACCTGGCCTACCACGGCCGCCACACGCCCGGCGAGATGATCGAGCGCGTGGACGGCGACGTGGTGGCCGTCGCCGACTTCGTCGTGGCGTTCCTGCTGGACGTCGTGGCCAGCGTGCTGCTCCTGGCCGGAGTGGTGGTCATCGTGTTCGGCGTCGACTGGCGCATCGGCTGCGCGCTGCTGGCGTACTGCGTCCTGATCGGGTACGGCATGGCCCGCGCCCAGCGGGCGGCCGTCCCGTCGGCGGCGAGGTCACGGGCGGCGAGCGCGACCCTGTTCGGCACCCTCGAAGAGCGGCTGGCCGGCGCCGAGGACATCAGGGCCAACGGCGCCGGCGAGCACGCCGTCCACCGCTTCCACCAGATCAGCGCCGCCCTGTTCCGCGCCGAGAACAAAGACGCCCGCGTCGGGACCACGCTCCTGGCGGGCACGTCGGTGGCGTTCGCGGCCGGCACCGCGATCACGCTCGGGCTGGCCGCCTGGGCCATGACCACGGGCGCCCTCACGGTGGGAACGGTCGTGCTGCTGTTCCAGTACACGCTCATGGTGCGGGCGCCGTTCGAGCGGCTGATCGACCAGATCAGGGAGTACCAGGCGGCGCTGGCCGGGCTCGCCCGCATCGGCGGTCTGCTGGCCGAGCGGCGCACACTGGCCGATCCCGCACGCCCGCGTCCGCTGCCCGCTCGTGGCGCGCTCGGCCTGCGCCTCGACGGCGTCAGCTTCGCCTACCCAGGCGACGACGAGCAGGTGTTGTCCGGCATCACCCTCGATCTCGCCCCCGGGGAGACGCTCGGCCTGGTCGGGCGCACGGGCAGCGGCAAGACCACGCTCGCCCGTCTCGTCCTGCGACTCTACGACCCGGTCGAGGGCACGGTCGCCGCCGGTGGGATCGATCTGCGCGAGGCGGACCCGGCGTCCGTACGCCGCCGGATCGGCGTCGTCACGCAGGACGTCCAGCTCTTCGCCGCCAGCGTGCGCGACAACCTGACGCTGTTCCGGCCGTCGCCGGGCGACGATCGGCTGCGCGCCGTCCTCGACGGCGTCGGCCTGGGGGATTGGCTGGCCACGCTGCCCGGCGGGCTCGACACCGAGCTGCCCAGCGGGTCTGCCGGGGTGTCGGCGGGCGAGGCGCAACTGCTGGCGTTCGCGCGGGCCTTCCTGGCGGACCCCGGGGTCGTCGTGCTCGACGAGGCGTCCAGCAGGCTCGACCCGGCCACCGAACGCCGCATCGAGCAGAGCATCGACCGGCTGCTCGACGGCCGCACCGGCGTGATCATCGCGCACCGGCTCTCCTCGCTGTCCCGCGTCGACAAGATCGCCGTGCTGGAGCACGGCAAGATCATCGAGTACGGCCGCCGCACCGACCTCGCCGCCGACCCGCGCAGCCGGTACGGCCGCCTGCTGGACCTGGCGGGGGTGGACCGGTGAAGCCGGTGATGCTGGTCGCCACCCGGCTGGCCACCTTCGACCTGCGCCGCTACCTCGTCGGCGCGCTGCTCTGGATGCCGGTCCACGTCATCCCGCTGGGCGGCGGGCTGGTGCTGCAGCAGCTGTTCGACCAGCTCGGCGGGCACCGGCCGGCGAGCCTCTCGCTGTCGCTCTGGCTGTGCGCGGCTTTCGTGGGAGTGGAGATCACCCGCGGCATCATGATCGTCATCGCGTGGACGTACGGCGTCTACTGGTGGACGGCGGCGGCCACCCTGCTGCGGGCCAATGTGCTGCGCTCGGTGCTGACCGCACGCGGGCCTGCCGCCGCACGGCTGCCGCACTCCTCCGGTGAGGCGGTCGCCCGCATGCGCGACGACGTGGCCGACGCGGTCGACTTCACCGACGAGAGCGTCAGCCTGGCCGGCACGACGCTCTTCGCCGTCGCCGCGCTGGCGATCATGGCGTCCATCGACCCCGTCATCACGCTGGTGCTGGTTGTGCCGATGCTCGCGATCACGGTGCTGAGCAGGGCGCTCCGGCGGGCGATCGGGCGGCTGCACCAGCGGGCCCGGGCGCTCGGCGCGGCCGTCACGGCCTGCATCGGCGAGATCTTCGGCGGGGTGCTCGCGATCAAGACCGCCGGCGCCGAGGAGGCGGCGCTGGAGCGGCTGCGCGAGCACAACCGGCGGCGGCGCGACGCCGCCGTCAAGGACCGGCTCGCCACCGACCTGCTCGACGCCGCCACCGGCACGACCATCGAGCTCAGCATCGGGCTGGTGCTGCTGCTGGCCGCGCCCGCGATGCGCGGCGGCGAGTTCACGGTCGGTGACCTGGCGCTGTTCACCAGCTACATCGGCTGGCTGACGGCCCTGCCCCGATCGATCGGCACGGTCCTGTACCGGCTGCCCCAGGCGGCCGTCGCGACGGAACGGCTGACGCGCTTGATGGCACCCCACGAGAGCGCCGACGACCTGTCCAGGAACAACGGCGTCTGGCTCCACCACGACCCGCCCGCGCCGGCGGCCGTGCGATCATCGGACCGGGACCGGCTGGAGGTGCTGGAGTCCCGAGGCTTGACCGTCCGGCACGACGGAGATCGCGGCGTCCGCGACGTGGACCTGTGCCTCGAACGCGGCACCTTCACCGTCGTCACCGGCGCGGTCGGCGCCGGCAAGACCACCCTGGTCCGAGCCCTGCTCGGCCTCCTGTCCCTGGACTGCGGGACGATCTCCTGGAACGGCGTCCCGGTCGGCGACCCGGGCACCTTCCTGGTCCCCGGCCGGGCCGCATACGCCGGCCAGGTCCCGCGCCTGTTCTCCGAGACCCTTCGCGAGAACCTGCTCCTCGGCTGGCCTGCCACCGACGCCGAGATCGGCCGGGCGCTGGAACTGGCGGCGTTCGAGGAGGACCTGGCCGAGATGCCGGACGGCCTGGACACCGTCGTCGGCCCGCGCGGCGTGCGCCTGTCCGGCGGCCAGGTCCAGCGCGCCACCGCCGCCCGCGCCCTCGTCCGGACCCCGGACCTGCTGGTCGTGGACGACCTGTCGTCCGCGCTGGACGTGGAGACCGAGCGGCTGCTGTGGGACAGGATCGCCGGCCGCGGCCCCGAGACGGTCCTGGTGGTCTCGCACCGCCAGGCGGCCCTCGAACGCGCCGACCAGATCATCGTCCTCGACCGCGGCCGCGTCGCCGGCCGGGGGCGGCTGGACGAGCTGCTGGCGACCTGCCCGGAGATGCGCCGCCTGTGGCGCGCGGAGCGGATCGCGGAAGCGGAGGAACAGACCGGCGATTGAATCGGGCACTATGGGTGTTGTGACACAAAGCACCACGGAGGCTCCGCTCGCCGGGACCGCCGCGCTGGCGGACCTGGTCGGCAGGGGAGGCGTGGCGGTACTGAGCGGGGCCGGCCTGTCCACGGAGTCGGGCATCCCCGACTACCGCGGGCCGACCGGCCGGGCCAGGCGCGCCGAGCCGATGACGTACCAGCGGTTCGTGGGCAGCGCGGAGGCCCGGCGCCGCTACTGGGCCCGCAGCCACGTCGGCTGGCGCCAGATCGGCCAGGCGAGACCCAACGCCGGTCATCAGGCCGTGGCGGCCCTGGAACGCCACGGCCTCGTCACCGGCATCGTCACCCAGAACGTCGACGGCCTGCACCAGGCGGCGGGGGCGCGGCAAGTGATCGAGCTGCACGGCGGCCTCGACCGCGTCGTGTGCCTGTCCTGCCGCGAACGCAGCTCGCGGGCCGAGCTGGACCACCGCCTGCGCGAGGCCAACCCGGACTGGGCGGCCACCGGCCTGATCAACCCCGACGGCGACGCCGTGCTGACGGACGAGCAGGTCGCGGGCTTCCGGGTGGTGGACTGCACGGGCTGCGGCGGCCTGCTCAAGCCCGACGTGATCTTCTTCGGCGAGAACGTGCCACGCCCGCGCGTCGAGGAGTGCTTCGCGACCGTGACGGCCGCCCGGGCCCTGCTGGTGCTCGGCTCCTCGCTCGTGATCAAGTCGGGACTTCGTTTCGTCGCCAGGGCGGCCGCCCTCGGCATCCCCATCGCCATCGTCAACCAGGGCCCGACCGGCGGCGACACCCACGCCACGCTCGCCTTGGACGCCCCGCTCGGCCCGACGCTGACCGGCCTCGCCGGCCACTTGGGGGCACAATAGAGCGCATGCCTCCTCGATCATGCCCGTGCGGCCTGCCCGCCTCCTACCAGGACTGCTGCGGCAGGCTGCACCGTGGTGAGGCGGTGGCCACGACGGCCGAGCAGCTCATGCGGTCCCGCTTCAGCGCGTTCGCGATGGGCGACGCGGCCTACCTGCTGCGCACCTGGCACCCGTCCTCCCGCCCCGCCCACCTGGACCTGGACAAGCGGATGCGCTGGGTACGGCTGGAGGTCCTGGAGACCACGGGCGGCAGCGTCGTGCACACCGAGGGCACGGTCCGCTTCCGCGCCCACTACGTCGAACGCGGGCGGCCGGGGGAGATGGAGGAGCACAGCCGCTTCGTCCGCGTCGACGGCCGCTGGGTCTACGCCGGCGTGCACTCTGGATGACTCAAATAAACGATCAAGCATCTACGGGTATCTCGATGCCATCTTCGTGAATTTTCCGTCAGAGGCGACGTAAAATAGGGATCTCCTTCCTGTCTTTGCTGGGGGCGCGCCATGCTTGTGGGATTCCGGGCCGCGAACGTCCTGTCGTTTCGTGGGGAACTCGAGCTGTCGCTGCTCGCCCCGGACGGAAGTGACCGCGCCGCACGTGCCGCCGGAGGGCTGCGCATCTCCCCAGTAGCCGCCATTTTTGGCGCAAACGCCTCAGGAAAGACCAACGTGCTGGACGCCATGCGGTGGATGCGGCACGCGGTGCTCGATTCGGTGGCCGACTGGGTCCGCGCCGAAGGCGTGCCGAGGCGGCCTTTCGCACTGGAGCGCGAGGCGGCCAACGAAGCATCCCTGTTCGAGGTGGACGTGGTCATCGGCGATGACAGGTACGTCTACGGCTTTGAAGTGTCCGATGTACGCGTGGAGACGGAATGGCTGCACGTGTACCCGCACGGAAGCCGCCGGCGGCAGGTCTGGTTTGAACGGGATGCCGAGCGGCCCGAGCGAGGGCAGCCGGAATACCGGTTTCCCAGCGATTGGCTGAAGGGCGCCAAACGGCCTCTGATCGACTACACCAGGCCCAATGCCCTGTTCCTCACCGCGGCGGGATCGCTTCAGATGAGACAACTGGCGCCGTTGCATGACTGGTTCAAGCACAATCTCTGGCTGGTCAAGCCGGGCGACGATCTGCGACAGCGTGACGCGCACATGAGATGGGAGCTGCTGAAACCCGGGTTCCACCAGCGTGTCAAAGGCCTGCTGGCCGTCGCCGACTTGGGTGTCGTCGGGCTCGAGGTCCACGACCGGGGAGAGGAAACGCCCGAGGTTTCCCTCATCCACCTCGGCAAGGACGGCCCGGTCCCGTTCGATATGCATCAGCAGGAGTCCTTCGGCACTCTTGCCTGGTTCGTGTTCCTTGGGCCGCTCCTCGAAGCGCTCGACGACGGAGCGATGTTGCTCGTCGACGAGCTCGACTCCAGCCTTCATCCGTTGCTGGTCGCGGAGGTCGTCCGGCTTTTCGAAGATCCCGTTGCCAACCCGCGGGGGGCGCAGCTCGTCTTCACCGGGCACGATGTGACCTTGCTGAGCAAGGCGCATGTCGAACGCCCTCTGGACCGTGAGCAGGTGTGGATCACCGAGAAGCGGAAGACCGGCGAGTCCGAGCTCTATCCGCTCACGGCCGTGGGCGTTCGGGCGGACGAGAGTCTCGAACGCGGATACCTGCGCGGCCGATATGGCGGTGTGCCTCGCATCGGGCTCGGCGGCATGGCGTTGGAGGTAGAAAGGCGTTCGGCCGGGGGCGGCGTGTGAGCAGGGTACGAAGGAAGGGCCCGCCCACCGGAGGCGCCCGGGTACCACGCGTGGTGACCGAAGGCCGCAAGCGCAAGGTCATCTATGCGGTGGTGGAAGGAGAGAGCACCGAGCGCGACTATCTGGGCTTCCTGGAGGAGCGCTTCGGCGGCGATCCACCGGCCTTCGAGATCCATGTCCTGTGGAAGCGCAAGGGGCTGAAGCCTCACGAGGTGGTGAGCTGGGCTCTGGAGAAGCTCGGCGAGATAGACGATCCACGGCGCGAGCAGGTGTGGGCGTTCTTCGACAGGGACGATCACAGCAGAGTCGAGGAATCCTACGCACGGGCCGAGGCAGCGGGCGTGCACGTCGCCTTCTCCCACCCATGCTTCGAGCTCTGGTTGCTGCTCCACTTCGCGGCACGACTGTCCGGTGCTCAGACATCGAAGGGCGTTCAGGACCGCCTGAGAGCCGCCCACCGTACCTTCCATGACTTCGACAAGCGTCTCGACGCCCCTCGCCTGACGGCGCTGTACGGTAACGAAGCCGATGCCACGAATCGGGCGAAGTCTCTGATCGGTAACTGTCCGAGCATGGTCTGCACCGCCAAGAAGGGACATGGGCCCGACTGTAAGGTGCTCGATCGAGTTCCCTCGACGGATGTCTGGCGGCTGCTCGCCGAACTCGGCATCGTTTCCCGCTGACCTCATTCCTGGGCCCTGTACAGTGCCGGATCCGTAAGCGGACGCGGAATACGCCGCCCGGTTCCGGTACGGGCGATCAGGGCCGCGGCCGTGTACTCCAGCGTCTCGATGATGAGGGCGCGCGGCGTGTCGCGGTCTCAACAGGACCTCGGCCACGCGGATGGTGGGCTGCTTGTGGTGCAGGCGCAGCCGGTGGATCGTCCAGGAGCGGGCGGCGGCCAGTTCGGCGACCTGGCCGAGCCGCTCGCCCTTGGTGAGGGGCCGCGCCGCTTGCTTACCGGCCGGGGCGGGTGGCAGCCCATAGAGGGCGGCGTTGCGTGGGATGCGGGAGGTCCATGACACGGTTGTGGGTAGAGTGCGCAGTGGTTTGCCGTGGTAGGCGGCATCGGCCACCACGTGGATGCGACGATCATCGAGGAAGCCGGCGAGCAGGCTGAGGGCCATCGCGGCGGTGGTGACGCCCAGGCCGCCCTTGTCGTCAGCGGAGGTCATTGCGACCACACCGTGGAGGACGTGCTGCTGGCCACCGACCGGTCTCGGCCTGAGCCGATCCGGCTTGGCGCCGGTGACCTCCTCAGGTGTGGGGGGCCGGCTGGTCCATGCTGGTAGCAGTCCGGTGTCCCGAAACAGCAGTCCGATCCGGCGAAGTCCCCGGCTCCATGCCGGCCAATCCTCGCGGGGAAGCGTCGAGGCGAGGCGTTGCCATGCAGAGGCCTCCTCAGCGGACTGGTGCTGACGATCCCAGGGCGGCTCCAGACCTGCCTGGAGTGCGAGAGATCGAGCCTCGTCCAGCGCTTCGTGCGCCTCACGGGGCGTGGCCCTGATCGCGATCACGCGACCTCCGCTGATGCGCCCTACCATCAGCCGACCGCTGCGGCGGCCAACGTGGGCGCGAAGCCCTGGCGCGCCGACCACGCCTTTGGACGAGCGGGCGGACAGCAGCCGAGCGAGACGATTGGGCAGTTGTCCGGGGGCGGGCCAGAGCGTCAACGCATCGACGTCGGGCGTGACGCCGCTCAGACCGAACATCGACCCTGCGGGGGGAGGTAACGCCGGTGGGGACACGGAACGAGCGAGGGTGACGAGGACAGCGGCTTCGAGGCTCTGCTGGGACGGATCTTCAGCGTCCGGGACAAGGCCGCGGTGCAGGCCATTACGCCGATACCATTCCAGAGCTGCTTCGTAGGGTTCGCCCGTGTACTCCTGCCGCCAGCAGGCGGGCTTGTTCTTGGGCATGTAGTGCCAATCTGCGGTACGGCTGCCCGGACCGGCGCACCGGCAGAAAAGAGTGGTCTGCATGAAGCTGACAAGGCGTTCGCCTCTTTCCCGCTGCTGGCGCACCGTACGGGTCCGGGCCGCACCGTGCTGGCGGAGGCAGCAGCAACTGCCGCCTAGATACTAGCCCTGGTGCGCGCTTGTGTGTCACCGCATGTCTGTGGCGCGAGAACCCGGAGACACACCGCGCGTCGCCTACGACGGCGCGGCCGACTACACCCACCGCCGTCTAGCGCACCTGTTCACCTACGTGGCGCGGGACCCCTCCCAGGACGCCGCCACCGTTACCTTCGGCCAGGCCACGTTCGACACGCCGGCCGCCATCACTCAACGCATAGATGCAACTCCACACTGTAGGCGGCAATGGCATCGCTGACCCCAAAGTCTGCAAGATCCGACAGGGCCTCACCAACAAAGCGACGATCTACCAGTTGCATGCGGTTCCTGCGAGGATCTCGACGATCCGTCCGACCGAGCGAAGGGACCATGTGTGAACACTGGAGAACCGCCGATCACCGGCTTGCGCGAGCACTACCGGCAACTCCGTTCCAGCCACCCTTGGCTGGACGTGGCCATGTGCTGGTCGGTAGTGGTGCCGGACAGCGGACGTGCAGTCAAACTCGACGAGATCGCCGTCCGGCTCAGCGGGGGCACGCCATACCAGCTTCATGAGCCGACATCATTCAGGGCCGCCGGGCCTCCTACTGAGGACGCCTATCCCGTGCTCATCGACTGGTGCGGTCCCGCCGCCATGCTCCTGGAGATCGACTACCTCGGATCAGTCCCTTCCGTGCTGCAGCGGCTCAGTCAGGGTGCTCGGGTCTACAGCGCTTGGTGGAACGTCAACCTCCACAATCGGCTGAGCTTCGCAGCCGGGGGCGAGCTCATCTTGGCGATCGACGCGTTCTTCCCCGGGACCCCGGAAGACTATCCCGGCATCGGCCAATGGCCTGAGCTGCAGGCGATGACAGACTTCTTCGTCGAGTTCGAGGAACGCGACGAGGACTACGACTGGATCGCCGCCTGGCTCGCGGTCATCGAGCAGACCACTGGAGCAAGGCTGACCAGCGAGTGGCTGGAAGAGGCACATCCGTACATAACGGTCCGTATGCCCGACGCAGCACGCTGACCTCGGATGCTCGGCTGGGAAACGATCACGCGCATCTTGGGAAGCGATCTTTGCCCGTGTGTCATCGTCGCTGTTCAACCACACTCCTGAACACCTCTCGAAGGCCGGCGTGGTCATCGACGTCCGCGCCGACGCTCGGGTGTCGGAGGCGGACGTGGAGGCGTTCACGGTGACCGCTCAGACGTGCGCCCTGCTGGGCTGGGAGTTTCGGCGTGTGGGAGGGATCGACCCGATCCTGGGCGGCAACGTTCGCTGGCTCGTTGGACGGCGTGACGGAAGCGGTAAGGGCAAAGCTGGGCGGCCTCGTTGACCGGGCTCGAACCGGCGTCCACCCGGTCCCGAGCCGGGCGCTCTACCACTGAGCTACAACGAGGCCTCGCCCATCGCCGACCGGGCTCGAACCGGCGTCCACCTGGAAGAAGAGCCAGGCGTTCTACCACTGAACTACGGCGTGGCCGCCTCCAGTCTGCTCGGCGCCAGCTGGTTTGCGCCACCTCTTTTATGCGGGATGCTCCTCCACAGGCAGATCACTGAGCACGACTCCGGACTGCAGCCCGTGCCGGGCTTCGGCGGCGAGTTCCTGTTTGACGTGCTTGCCGCTGAAGACTCCAGCCCGTCGCAGCAGCGCCGCCCATGACGGGTCCCCGATGGTCACGCCGTGGACCAGCTCCGGCGTGGGCCGGAACACTGCCGTGGCCCGCGGCGGCGCGGCCGCCGTCCAGCCAGAGGAGGCAGGATCGAGGCCGACGCGACGGCAAGCGGACTCGACATCGGCGCGGGTACAGGTCGCGGTACCGTCAAGCACCGCCCACGGCGGCGGTAGCGTTGCCCACACCTTCGTGTTGGGATCGAGATCGCCGCCGGTGGCACGGTGCCAGGCGGCCAGGTCGGCAGCCATCAGCCGCATCACCTTGCCGGGACATGCCGCGTCCAGCAGTTCCAGGGCGTTCAGCGCGGACAGGCAGGCCAGCCAGCCCGCGCGGGCCGCGTTGTAGGCGACGGCCAGGTTGTTCCAGGTGGTGGAGTCGTGGCCACGCCGGACGATCATCGTCTCCCGGTCGGTACCTGGCCGCCAGCGCTCGCGCAGCATGGCCGCACTGCGCCGCAGGACCGACGACCAGCGGCCGAGCAGCAGGCCCCGCTCCTGCTCGCTCAGGTGCTCCAACACGTCCGGGCTGGTGCGCACCTGAGCGATCATCCACCAGTCCGAGTGGCTCGTGCACCGATCCAGCAGCAGCGAAGCGATCTCGTCGAACGGATTCTCCCGCCCGGCCAGGCTGAACTCCCTGCGCAGCTTGCGGCGCGCGCTGTAGTACGCCACGAAGCAGGCGGCGTCGGTGTCCGCAGCGAACCGCTCCAGCGGCACCTCTGCCGCGAATCCCGTAACCCCGACCATGAGCAGGTGCCGCTTGTCCTGCTCAACGGCCAGTGTCCCGGCCTTGGCAGAGACCCTGCGCAGCATCCGAAACCGCCGGTTGTACTGGCGCTTGGAAAGGTCCATCCCGGCCACGTCGCGGGCCCGTCGGTTGAGTCGGTCGGCTAGGAAGTCACTGTGGTCGGGCGTCCATCGGATCGAGCGACCCATGCTCGCGGCGAACTCCAGCAGCGACTCCGGATTGTCCGGATCCACCTCCGCCGACTGTCCGAACAACCGGGCGGCCGCCGCCACCTGCCGTGCCCCGCCCACCGGACGGGCGTAGTCGCTCGACATGGAGGAGAACCACGCCGCGCTTCGCGAGGAGTGCTTGGCCGCGCGCTCCAGCACCACACGCTCGCGTCGGGTCAGCCGCCCCTCCAGCGCCAGCAGCACCAGGTCGGCGACATCTTCCGGGCGGTAGCGGCGGTCCAGCGAGCCGTGCAACTCGGCCATGATCTCGCGATGGGATCGCGGTCGCGGGTTGCGGTTCCTCATGGCTCCATCATCGCCAGATCCGGCACGGCAATCGACTGGTTTGTCTCGGATCACTGGCTGCTGCCGATCAGCGGCTGGAAGAATGCGCCGACCACTACGACGTGAAGATCCAGATGTACGGCTATGCCGGCCCTCGCACCGTCGTACTGGAGGGCAACCCCGGCGAAGGCCGCTTCGTTGCCGCGACCGGCACCGACCACAAAGTGACCGGCATCCTGGGCTGGAACATGGCCAAAGCCGTCCGCCAGCATCGCCTCCATTTGGCGGAAGGCACACCACGGAGCGCCATGACGACCGAACTTGATCTTTGACCCGAGGGTCGCCGTCAGGAGGAGGCTGCGATCGATCTCTTCGCGACCGCAGCTCGCCTCAGCCCGATCGGGTGACACCATTCGCTTGGTGCCCGGATCCATCGTTGATGCGGCCATTTCTGCACGACCGTACGGGAACGCTCACCTCATGGACCGCTGTGACCGCATCCGGCTGGACGGACGCAAGCCCGAGGCTGCCCAGCACGATCGTGGCCGGCGGCTGATGAGAGCGGAGGTCTCTGCGTCGTTCGGCGTGACGTCATCGTGGAGGCGGGATGTCGAACCAGCGGACGCCCTCGGCTGGGAAACGATCACATCGATCCCGGGAAGCGATCTTCTCGGTCCCTCGTCCGCCCGAGATCGAGCCCATTCGTGAACACCCCAAGGCACAAAACGTGTTACCGATAGGGCTGCGGGGACGCTGCAACACGTGTCCGAGCAGCGGCCCGAACATGCCTGTAAATGGAGAACATGTACCGCGACGTCTGAGCAAAGGACTTCTGGATCATGGAGGTCCGTTTGCACGAGAGGGACCGGCGCATGTCCGGCGTGCTGAACGTGCCCATGGCACCGCGACAAGTCCAGGCGACGCAACGGAAGCGGCTCGCGCGGCCAGCCGAGGAACGCACACATCCACATCTCGTCTGTCGTCAGCGTGCCGGCGAACGAGGGGAGCCGGTCGCCCGGCTCATCGGCGGTTCGGCGGTCGGGCAGGGCGCTGGCGGCCTGCCGGAACGGATCCTCCCAGCGGAGCGATCAACGAGTCCCGCAGCGCTGCATAGTTCAGCCGGAGGCATCCCACCTCAGACCGTACGCACGAGGTTTCGAAGCGGGGCAGGCATTCGTCAGTCGGTCGGTAGTCCAGCGCATCGTTGGCACACCCTCGGTGGTCTGCGATTCTTTTGATGACGCCTGCAGAGCGGCATAAAGCGGAAGGGCTGCAGCATGGATCTGTACAAGTACATAGAGGCGGCCCAGTCCGAACGGCTTTACGGTGCGCTCCGTGCATTCTGCTTGATGACCTCTTCCGCCCGGGCGGCGCGTTTCCTGCGTATCCACCCTGAACTGTTGACCGCCGTCACCGAGAATCATCGAGAGCAGCTGAGGAAGGAGGTCGAAGGCGCAGAGGACGGCGTGCGGAATCAGTGCGAGTATCGGTTGTGGGTTCTTCATAACGCGCTCCTCGGGGCTGACCGCGAATTCGCTGGCATGATCAACCGGTTCGGGGACGTCCCGGCGGAGACGAGACACGAGCGATACATGGCGCTTGCCGACGATCTCATGTCGATCAGCAGCGGCGCGGAAATGCTGGGGTTCGTGGCCGCCTTTCCCGAGTTCGTCGCTCCGCTGTGGTGGCGGGAGTTCGAGGAACGACGCGACGCGGCGCGGACCGAAGGCGACGAATTGTTCGCGCACGTGTCCGAGATGCGGGCCTACCTGTTGCGGCGCTGCTGGCACGCCGGACGGGCTCTCGGTTTCGTCCAGGCGCACGTCGTACAAATGATCGCGGCGAACGAACGCGCCCAGGCCGAACTGGACGATGGCAGCAACGCCGCAGTCATGCGGCTCATGGACCTGCTCGGCGACCTGTGGGACCCGGAGAGCACGCTCGCTGAGCGCAGCCGCCTCCTCGTCGAGCATCCCGAAGTACTCAGCGACGACGCCTGGCAGCTGCTGGAGGCCATGATGCTGATCGTGGAACATGGTCTGGCCGATCCGGCCGGCCTCGTCGACGATCACATGCGGGACGAGCTCGACCTCGCGGCCCAGTTCCTCCACGCCTCCCGCACACGCGGGCCTGAGCAGGGCTGCATGGCCATGGGCCTCTACCAGGCGTTCAACGCCACGAGCGACGCCGAGGCGGCGGACCTGCTGAAGACCTACCTCGCGACGTTCGGCACACGCTTCCCGGACCAACTGGTCGAGATCCCCGATGGGGGCGACCCCGAGCGCCTCACCGCCCGGATGGCACAGCGCAGCCAGATGGTGGACGACCTCGCCGCCGAATGGGAAGCGGACTGGGCGGACCTCGGCCCGACGTACCTGGCCGCCGACCTGGACCTGGCCGGCAAGCTTCTGCGCGAGCGGCCGCTCCTCCATGCTCCCATCGCCGTGGCGACGCTGCGCGACCGCGCCGGTGACGAGGCCGGTCAGCTCACCGAGGCACGCATCCGGCTGCTCGAACGGTGCCAGGTCGTCGGCATCGACCTGGCACTCGCCGAAGCCCGTCAGAACGAGATGCAGACCGCCATGCGCGAGAGAAACCGCCTGATGGCGGCCGAGACCAACCGGCTCTCCGGACGCCCCGTGATCGTCGTGGACCGATGGAGCATGGCCGAGGCCGGCCTGGAGATGCCGGAGAACCCGTTCCTGGATGCCCTGGCCACGGCCAGAAGCGATTCCGCGTACAGGACATATCTCGGCAACCCCGGCCGCGACACGCTGGAGACGGCGCTCGACGTGATCGACAGCGATCTCGCCGAGGGCGCAGAAGGGGGGCGGCGCAATTACCTCCTGAACATGCGGGCCGGTGGTTTGCGCGACCGGGCGCGGTTCACCGGCCGCGTCGCCGACGTGGACGCCGCGATCGTCGCGCTCCGCGAAGCCGTCGCCACGACCCCCGACGGCCCCGACCACACGCTTTACCTAGCGAACCTGGGCACCACGCTCTGTGAGCGGCACCAGATGATCGACGATGTCGCCGCGCTCGGCGAAGCGGTCCCGATGCTGCACCAGGCGGTTGACGACACACCGGCCGACTCGCCGTATCTGGGGGAGCGCCTCTACATGCTGGGGCACGCCCTTTTCGCCAGGCACGAGACCTCTTCCGACCTGCAACCTCTGCTGGACGCGGGGGAGGTCCTGGAGCGAGCGCTCGGCGCGGTCCCGGCCGACGAGCCGTCGGTGCGGGACAAGATACGGACCGGGCTGGCGACCACCCTCTGGCAGCAGCGAAAGCTCGGAATCTACCGCGGCTCCGACGAGTACGTCATCGACCTACTGCGTTCGTGCTTCACCAACACCACACTGACGGACACCGACCGGGCCATAGCCGGGTTCAACCTCGGACTGACGCTGAAGCAGCTCGACGCCGCCGACACGGAGTTCCGTCCTGTGTTCGAGAAGGTCTACGAACTCGGCGCGGTGCACGCGCCACAGTCCGCATGGCGGGCGATGTCCCATCTTGGCGACTGGTACGGCGATCGCGGCGACCATGCCGTGGCCGCCGGCTACTACCGCAAGGCACTGGCCCTGATGCTCCGCATCAGCGAAGCCCAGACCGTCGACGACCACGGGGCTCGCGGCCGAGGTGCGATGACCTCCGTCACCGCGGCGGGTGCGTACGCACTGGCGCGATCCGGGCGGCACCGGGAAGCGGCCGAGACACTGGAACGTGGCCGAGCCACCCTCCTCACCAGGCGGTTGACCGCCGAATCCGCCGACCTGTCACTCCTGGACGCGGCTGGCAGACACGATCTTTCCACGCGTTATCGCCAAGCCGCCGGCCAGCTGAACGCGCTGACGGCGACAGAAAGGATTCGCCGCACCGAAATCGCTGACCGTACCGCCCTGCACCGGGCGCGCGACCGGCTCGACCAGATCATCGAAGAGATCCGGACGGTGCCCGGGTGCGCCGGATTCCAGAAAGCAGACGCGGCAGCCGACCTGGCCACCGTATCCGCCGCCCGGCCTCTGGTATACGTCGCAGCCGCCAGAAAGGAGGGCCAGGCACTGATCGTCACGGACGATGCCGTGATCCCGATCTTCCTGCCTCACCTGAGCGAAAGCGATCTCGGCGGACGCGTCGCCGCCTGGCTCGACTCCGGTGACCTCGACCAGCCAGCGCGCGTGAAAGCCCTCGACGACCTGACCAACTGGCTCTACGACGCCGTCATGGGACCGCTGTCGCTGGAACTCCGGCAGGCCGAGATCACCCTGGTGTGCTGCGGCATGCTAGGACTGGCCCCCCTACACGCGGCATGGACCGCGGACCAGAGCCGGCCCTCGGCCCGGCGCTGGGTGATGGACGAACTCAGCATTGCCTACGCACCGAACGCACGCACCCTGCACGTGGCGGCCCAGCTCGCGGCGCGTGCCCATGACTCCGGGGTTCTGATCGTCGACGAGCCCTCGCCCGTCTCGGCGGCGCCGCTGACCTATTCTCACTTCGAGGCGCGGGCCGCGCACCGGCTCCCGGGCCCTCACATGCGGCTACGTCACGAGCAGGCCACCAGAGCGGCGATCGTGGAAGCACTTGGCTGCAAGACCGCGGCGGTGGCGCACCTGTCCTGCCACGGCACGGCGAACCTCGCCCATCCTCACCGAAGCGCACTCATATGCGCCCACGACGAGCTGCTGACCCTGGATGACTTCTTCGGCATCGACCTGACCGGCATCCGGTTGGCCGTACTGTCCGCGTGCGAGACCGCGCGCATCGGCGGTGCGGATCTCGACGAGGCCCTGGGCTTTCCCGCCTGGCTCGTGCACGCCGGAGTGCCCACGGTCATCGGATCGTTGTGGCGGGTCCCCGGAGCCGGAACCGGCGAGTTGTTCTCCCGCTTCTATGACCACCTCGCGGATGGGTACACCCCGCGGAACGCGCTCCGGCGGGCTCAGCAGGCTGTCCGGGACACGACCGTCGCCGAGAAAAACTCGTACCTACGCTCACGATTCGGTGATGTCGCCTCCCCATGGCCGACGCTCCCGGATGCCGCGCGCCCCTACGCCCGACCTTACTTCTGGGCGGGTTTTTCCTACTACGGCGTCTGAGAGGCTCATTCTTCAGGCAAGGGCCGGGTGGTCGGCCCTTCGAGTTCTCCCGCCGCCCAACGGTAGGAAACGATCGCCTTGCTGAGACCGGGATCGACACTGCGACGCTGTACCTCGGCGATCACGTTCCCGATCTCCTCCGGCGGGGTGGCCGCGTCGAAGGACATCTCGACCTCCACGACGATCTGGTCAGGCCCGTACACGGTGCGCGCCACGATGGAGTGCTTCGCCAGCTCGCCCCGGCTGTCGGAGCCGACTGCGGAGAAGGCCCCCCGCAGCCGATCCCACAGGCGGGTGCAGACCTGCCCCACAACCCAACTGCCCGCCTCGGTGCCGATGAAGACGCAGATCAAGAGAAGCGCCTCCATGGCGCCACCCGCCTTGTCGTCCTCGCCGACCTCACGCACCGCCGCCTGCCCCGCCTGACGGAACGGAACCAGGTCACCGTCGAAGGGGTCAGGCACGGTGGGAATGCCAGCTTCGGCGGCCACCTCATAGAACCGGCGGGAGAAGTCCTGGTAGGCAAGATCACCAGGGGTGCTGAAGAGACGAACTGTCGCTCCCGACGAAATCTCGGCCCAATCGGACATTCGTCACCATCCTTTGCCCCTCTATCGGGGGTTTCGCTCGGCACTGGACCATGGGCGCTTCGTGGCCAGGGCACCCTTCGCCGAGATGAGGCGATGTCACTGTGCCACAGCGCGGGTCGAGGAAGCCATAGGTGGCGTCGCCGCCAGCCGGCCAGCACGGGAGCGCGGCGGGGCCACGTTGCTCGGTCCGCCAACATGGGGACGTAGGACGACGGTATCGACGTCAGCCGGTGTGCCGTCACACCAGCGCCAACCGCTCACCGACATCGTTCCCAAGACCGGGCGCCGGCTTGACGACGATGTGATCCACGAGCAGGGCGAGCAGTTCCTTCTGCGCCGCCGGATCCGCGTTGCCCCACTAGTTCTCCACGGTGCCGATGCCTGCCGACACGAACTCGGCGCCGCGCTGGCTCCTCGGTCATCGTGACTCCTGGGGGAAGGTACTCGCTGACCTACCGTATGCAGGGGATACGGATGCGTCACTCTTAACGCTGGAGTCTGCTTCATCCGGAATATCGGCGTTCGAGAGCGTTCGAATGGCGCGGGCGGCCGTCAGTCCCCCACGCCGCTCCTTCGAGCAGCGAACAGTGCCTTGCGCCAGCCAGCCGAGCAGCCCCCTGTTGCAGCGCTCCAACCCGCACGATTGGTCGGCGCCGGCCCTCGGTTTCCCAGGCGCCGGCGATGTGGAAACACGGGCGCCAATCACTTGGCTCTCGAACTACTCGGCCGGCTCTGCCGCCGCGTCGGATCGGCGGTACGTCAGCTCCGCCGCAAGACCAAGTTCTCGCCGTGCGCGCGTTCCCAGCGCTTCACGCAACGCGGCCACCTCCTGGCGGTGCACGCGCTGCGGCCCGGGAGATCTCTGCCGTCAGCGCCAACACCACGTTGTTGCTGGGCGCGCCTCTGGACCTCATCACCATTCTTCTCGGTGTGAGCGACGGCAGCACCTCCCTTTAGTCAGTGGCCCGCGATGTGCAGTCTCGTCGTTCAGAGATGTGAGCCAACGTCCCGTTGACCGGGTACAAGCGAAAGGCCCTTGGTTGCCGGATGGCACCTTCCACCGCACGACCCGACCATTCGTTATCGGGCATCGAGAGCAGGGGTGGGCATTGTGCTCCTCAGCCACATCAGGGAAAGCCTCCGGTAGGTCGCGCCACGCCGCGGATCGACAGGACTCGCGGGCACTTTCTGTATGGTCAGTCTGGGTCATCAAGGGAGATCTCCTGGCCGTCCTGTAGCCCGCGCCAGCGTTCGTACGGCACCCGCCCCATGAACCAGCCGTCCAGCACGAATTGCACCACAAGCACCGAGAGCGTCTCAGCGTGATCGGCCCCCACAGCCCTCGCAAGGAGGTCGGCCGACTCGGCCAGGGACTCCTGCGCGCGCAGGAAGTCGCCGAAGTCGCCGTCCTGGCAACGGTCGACGAGCACCAGGGACGTACGGAAGACCAGCCGCGCCACCGAGACGTCCTGCCGTCCCCGGCGTGCCCGCAGGGTCTCGGCGAGCGCGGTGTAGGCCGCAACGGCGTCGTCCAAGTCGAACCGCAGGTGGTCCGACTCCGCCCGGCGCAGCTCGGCCGGGCTGTGGGGAAGGTGCTGGTGGGGAAAGGCCGCGAGCACGCTCGTGTGCGGCAGCGACGTGTCCACCGTCTCCGGTGTGTCCGCCTCGAACGCGGAGGCCAGCCGGACGATCGCGGCCGGGACGTCCTCACTGCCAGCGAGCGCCGCCCCTGCGTAGATCGCCGCCGTGCCGGCCAGCGCGTGGGACAGGGACCGCGGTGCCGTGGCCTGCACGGTAACGCATTTCCCGATCAGGGATTTGACCGCGCCAACATGCAGCTCCGCGCCCGTCAGCACTAGCGGCGGGACGACTTCGAGCCTCGGTTCCAGCCTGGCGCCCGGCGTCCTGGCGAGTGCCTTCTGCAGTTCGACGTTGCGGAACTCGTACGTGGCGCCGACCGGCCGCAACAGCCCCGCGTACCGCATCTTCTCCAGGAACGGCACCAGCCGGAACGGCAGGACCCCGCGGAAGGCCAGCCAGAGGCGGGACATCAGGTACGGCCCCCAGCTGGTCTTCGCCCGGTTCGGATGGCTCGTCGGCGGGATCGACGTCAGGACGTGGGTCCCGCCGAGGAGGATCAGAAACGGCAGGGCAGGCAGCAACTCGCCCATCGAACGGAAGAAGACCAAGGACGCGAACACCATCAGGTAGAACGACTGCGGCGGCCTCGCCCGCAGCATCGCCCTGCGGCGCTCGGCCCGCACGCTCCTGCGTGCGTCCTGGTCGACGAGCCGGGGCGCCGGTTTCGGCGTGTACTCGATCCCGGCCACGGGAATCCAGGTGAAATCACTGAAAGAGTCCACGATGCTCGTGCCGAGTGAGGCATGGTAACGGGCCACCAGCACCTGACCGCCGACCATCACCGTCAGCATGCCGAGCACCAGCAGCACGCTGGTCACCGACGAGCCCATGAGGAAGGCGACCGGGATCGTCAGCGCGGACAGCAGGATCGCGGGCGAGATGACCAGCCACGACACCATCGACTTGCGCTCTCGCGGGGCGATATGGCCGGGCAGCGTCCACCACGCGAACCTCCGGCCGCCGTGGTTGGTCATCACCACGGCCAGGAACGCCAACACCTCCCGCGTCCGCCGCGCGGAAGGAAGGGTACGAAAGGGCCGTCTGAGTCCCTGCGTCACCCGCCTCGCCCTGTTCAGCAGGGCGGGGACCATCGCGTCGACCAGGAACCCCTCGATGGCCGCTGTGTCGGGGAACCGGGCGCGATCGAGAAAATCCTCCGGCAGCACCTGCTCGCCGCGGAACGCCGCCCGCGCCAACCAGATCGTCAGCGGACGCTGGAGTATCGGGGTCATCGGGTGCGAATCGGCGGTGTCCGCCAATGCCAACCCCACCCGATCCCAGGCCTTCTTGTGCGCCTCGGTCGCGTTGGCCGCGACGAACTCCAGCGCCGCGCCCCGCTCGACCGGCGCCAGCTCCAGGGCCGCGTCCGCCGAGATCAGCGACCGCCCCCGGGCGCCCGCGGCCTCCAGATCGTCGGTCCTGCAGGTGAGAATGAACGGATCCGCGCCCGCGAACGCCTGGTTGATGGCGGTCACTGCCTGCGGCACCAGCGACCACGGTAGCTCGTCGAGCCCGTCCAGTACGGGGATGATGTGTCGCCGCCGGGTCAGCGAGAGCGCCGATTTCTCGGAATGGACGACGGCGTACAGGTCGCGCAGCGTTCTTGCGATCCAGTCGTGTAAGGACTCCTTGCCGAGGTTCCAGGACGAGAGCGGGAAGATCACCGGGACCTGGGTCTCGGGCGAGGCGTCCTGCAGGATCTTCAACGTCAGAAGTGTGACCGCCGTCGTCTTGCCCGCCCCGGCCGGGCCCAGGACAACCATCCGCTTCCTGGGCAGTTCCGCGAACAGTGAGGCGATGTCGTCCAGGCCGCCTCGCTCCGGGATCACCGGGGTCCCGGGGAGTGCCAGCACGTTCCCCTCGTACCGCTTCCAGGTCACCTTCAGCGGCGGGTCGCTCAACTCCTGAACGGCCACCTCCTCCAGCAACTGCACTTTGATCGTCTGCCGCAGCTCGTGCAGCACGCTGCTCGTGGCGCCGTCGACCGGCACCCGCAGCCCGCTGAAGGCGGACGTGCTGCCGGAGTCGTAGTGGTAGTGGATCTCGGTACGGGGATTTACGACGTTCCGACCGGCCGCGATCGACCCGGGAGCGGATGCCTGGACCGCACCGACCACCCTGCGCCGCCGGAAGATCATGAAGGCCGCTCCTCCAGGCCAATCTCCGCCTTGGCTCCGACCTCCGTATGGGCGTTGACGACGTCGCCGCCGGCCGCGACGGCTCCCTGCCCCGACGCGATCACCCCTTCACCCTCGGAGTCAGGACGGGTCACCGGCCACGCGGGGTGGAAGACCTTGGTGGAGACGCCCCGGACGTCACGCCCGCCCGCTATCGCGCCGTCCCCCGAGGCCGTCACGAACCTGGCGGGATCACCGGTGCTGTACGTCAACCACC
Source organism: Nonomuraea sp. NPDC049480 (assembly GCF_044465905.1). Classification (NCBI taxonomy): domain Bacteria; kingdom Bacillati; phylum Actinomycetota; class Actinomycetes; order Streptosporangiales; family Streptosporangiaceae; genus Nonomuraea; species Nonomuraea sp. NPDC049480. Next base: position 269,903 of record NZ_JBITMD010000009.1, on the reverse strand, counting down.
ACTGCAGCCCGCCGCCGACCACGACCAGGACGCCCGTGGCCGCCCACCAGGCTACGTCCCAGCGTTGGGTGAGCATGCCCGTCGCCACGTTCACGGCGGCCGCGATCAGGACCGTCCCCGCCGCCGCCATCCCCCTCATCACCCTTGGACCCACCACTGCCCCCAACCCAGAACAGAACGAATCCCTGAGCCAGTATTACCCCCCGGCGACTCCGCCGATTTCGTTCCCGGCTCACAGGACCTGAACCCCAGAACCCGGGTCAGCACCGGAGAACGCCGTAAACTGAAGCCGAACCGTTCCTCCGGGCCGAAAGATTCCTTCAGCCCGGCAGACCTGGTGGTCGCGTTCGACGTGGCCGTCAAGACGTACCCTCGTAGATCGCACAGCCTCGGCACACTCGACGGGCCAACGAGATGCCCGAACCTTATCCGGCACACTGCGGCCGATCGCTCGGATAGGCCATGAAGGTCGAGTGGTCGCCGTACCACCGGCGCGGCTCCCGATCCCGCGTGCTCGGATACGTCATGCACTGTGACGGTATTGAGCTCGAGCTGATCTCGGAAGGCGGTCAATGGGTCGTCAGGCGCACGACCTGGGAAGACTCCCGAGTGGTTCGACAAGAGGAGACGGCCCGGGGAATCCCGCGAGTGGCGAAGGAAACGTGGTACTGGCTTACCGGCAGGAAGCGGTAAGCGCGGGAAGTGTGCGGGTCACGGCTTGCGGGCGACCGCTCCCACGAACGTGTGGTACGTGATCCCGGGCTCGGCCCGGTCCTCGGCCTCCGGCCGCCACTCCGGCAGCGGCACCAGCCCCGGCTCCAGCAGCTCCAGCCCGTCGAAATACGCGAGGATCTCCTCGCGTGTACGCCACCGCCCCGTCCCCAGCGTCTCGTTGAAGATCTTCTCGGCCGCGTACGCCTGCCGCGACACCTCCGGAAGCGCCTCTCCCGGATTGTGGAAATGGGACACGGCCAGATAACTGCCCGGGGCCAGGCGGTCCATGAGGTGCCGGGTGATCCCGCCCGGGTCCTCGTGGTCGGCCAGGTGGTGCAGGATGCCGAACATCAGCAGCGCCACCGGCTCGGCGAAGTCGATGAGCCGCGTGACGTCGGGATGGCCGAGGATCGCGTCCGGTTCCCTGAGGTCGGCCTCCACCACCGTGGTGCCGGCGTCCACGGCCAGCAGGGCGCGGCCGTGGATCAGCACGATCGGGTCGTGGTCCACATAGACCACCCGCGCGCCCGCGGCCACCGACTGGGCGATCTCGTGGACGTTGCCCCGCGTCGGCAGGCCGGAGCCGAGGTCCAGGAACTGCCGGATGCCGGCCTGGCCCGCGAGATGGCGCACGACGCGGACGAGGAACTCACGGTTCGCCCGCGCGGCCTGCGGCGCGTCCGGCGCCACCCGCAGCGCCATCCGCGCCATCTGGCGGTCGGCCTCGTAGTTGTCCTTGCCCCCGAGCATGAAGTCGTAGACGCGGGACACGCTGGGCTTCGTGGTGTCGATCCCGCGCGGCGCGCGCTCCTGCTCGCTGTCGGCCACGGCCGGCTCCTCCGGGTACGTCAGGACTTGCGTGATCGTAACGCTACCGAATGGTGAAATATCGACGCTTTCAGGTAATACGTCACACAGTCACCGCCGGATCACGCCGACTCCCTGATGACCAACTCCGTCGGCAGTATCACCGGATCGACGTGCCCGGCCCCGTCGAGCAGCGCCAGCAGCAGCCGGATGGACTCCTGCGCCATCTCCGCCAGCGGCTGCCTGATCGTGGTCAGCGGCGGATGCGTCGAGAGCGCCACCGACGAGTCGTCGAACCCGCCCACCGCCACGTCGTCCGGCACCCGCCGGCCCGCCGAACGCAACGTGGCGAGCGCACCCGCCGCCATCAGGTCCGAGGCCACGAACACCGCGTCGACGTCCGGCGCCCGCTGCAGCAACTCGGCCATCGCCCGCTCCCCGCTGGCCTGCGTCCAGTCCCCGTGCGCGATCAGCTTCTGGGTGGCCTTGCGCCCGAGCACCTCGGCGAATCCCTCCAGGCGCTGGATGCCGCCGGGGGTGTCCATCGGGCCGGTGATCATGGCGATGCGCCTGCGGCCCTGGCGCACGAAGTACTCCGTCATCTGCCGGGCGCCGAGCCGTTCGTCGGCGGCCGCGTACGGGATGACGTTCTCGTGCCCGATGACCGCGCCGCAGGAGACCGCCGGCGGGCCGGCGACGAGCGCCTCCACCAGCGGGTCGCCGGCGTGCGTCGAGACCAGCAGCACGCCGTCGGCGTGGCCGCCGCGGACGTAGCGGACCACCCGCTCACGGTCGCCCTCGTCGCCGGCCAGCATCATCACCAGCGACAGGTCCCGCTCGGCCAGCATCCTGATGGCCACCCGGATGAGCGTGCTGTAGTTGGGGTCCTCGAACAGCTTCTCGTGCGGCTCCGACAGCACCATCGCCACCGAGCCGGTCCGCTGCGTGACCAGGCTGCGGGCGGCGCGGTTGACGACGTAGCCGGTTTCCGAGATGGCCCGCTCGATCGCCACGCGCGCCGCCGGGCTGACGTACTTGTCCCCGTTGAGGAGACGCGACACCGTGCCGCGGGACACACCCGCGGCGGCGGCGACATCGTGGATCGTGGGACGCTTCACTTGACGGCTCCAGAGGACAGATCTGTCCTCCAGTATCGCTGCATCGTGAGGAAGAGCGCGATCAAGGGAACGATGGACAGGAACGCTCCGGTCAGGATGAGGTTGTACAGCGACGGCTGGTTCGACCCGGCCTGCAGCAGCGTGAACAGGCCGACCGTGAGCGGGAACTTGCCGTCGTCGCCCAGCATGATGAACGGCAGCAGGAAGTTGTTCCAGATGGCCACGAACTGGAACAGGAAGATCGTCACCATGCCCGGCACCATCAGCGGCATCGCCACCCGCGACATCAGGGTCCAGTCGCCGGCGCCGTCGATGCGCCCCGCTTCCAGCAGCGAGTCGGGGATGGCCGCGGCGGCGTAGATGCGTGCCAGGTAGATGCTGTACGGGTGCAGGATCTGCGGCAGCAGGACGGCCCAGTACGTGTCCGCCAGGCCGATCTTGGCGAACAGCAGGTACTGCGGGATCGCCAGCACCACCGACGGAACCAGGATGCCGCCGATGAGCACGTTGAAGATCACGTTCCGGCCGGGGAAGCGGTACTTGGCCAGGGCGTACCCCGAGATCGCCGAGACCGCGGTGGACAGCAGCGCGCCACCGCCCGCGTAGATCAGCGTGTTGACCGCCCACAGCCAGAACACCCCGTCGCGGTAGGCGAACAGTTGCGTCACGTTGTCGGCGAAGCCGGTGCCGAAGGCGAGGGTGGCGGTGCTGAACAGCTCGCCCGGCGACTTGGTCGCCGCGATCATCACCCAGAACACCGGGAACAGGCAGTAGATCGCGCCGACCAGGAGCAGTGCCGTAGGCGCGATGCCGAGCGGCCGGCCCGTGGCCACGCGGACGCGGCGGTGTGTGGTGGCGGCGGTGATCCCGGCCATCAGCCCTCCCCGAAGGCGCGGTTGCGGACCACGCGCAGGAACCCGAACGACAGGACGAGCGAGATCGCCGCGATGACGATCGAGGTGGCGGCGGCCGAGTAGAGGTCGCCGGTGACGAACGCGTCGCGGTAGACCTTCATGAGCGGGCTCCACGTGGAGCTGATCGTGTTGGTCAGCGGGCGCAGCGTGCTGGGCTCGGTGAACACCTGGATCGTGGCGATGATCGAGAACACCGTGGTGAGGATGATCGCCGGGGTCAGGATCGGGATCTTGACCCGGAGCGCGATCTGGACCTCGGAGGCGCCGTCGAGCCGCGCGGCCTCGTACAGGTCGCGTGGGATCGCCCGGAGCGCGGTGTAGAGCACGAGCATGTTGAAGCCGACCCCGCCCCACACCGCCACGTTCGCCATGGAGTACGTGACGGCGGTGGCGCCCAGGAAGTCGACGTCGAGGACATCCTTGATCGGGCTGAGCGAGGGCAGGTAGAGGAATCCCCACATGAGGGTGGCCGCCACACCCGGCACGGCGTACGGCAGGAAGATCGCGATTCGCGAGAACTTCGCCAGCCGTACCCGTGCCGAGTCCAGCAGCAGGGCGAACAGCAGCGCCAGGCCGAGCATCACGACCAGCACCAGCGCGCCGTACCCCAGCACCCGCAGCCACCCGTTCCACAGCTCCGCGTCGGACAGTGCGGCGGCGAAGTTGTCGAGCCCGACGAAGATTTCCCGCCGCGCACCCTTCCCGAGCCCGAGCCCCGACACCTTGGTCCGGCGCATCGCCAGGTAGACCGTGTAGCCGATGGGCACCGCGAGGAAGAGCGTGAACAGCACGATCGCGGGGGTCAGGAAGAGATAGGGAGCCGAACGCTTCATGATGCGATCTGGAAGCCGGACTTGCGCATGTCGGCGACTGTGGCGTCCTGCATGGCCTGGATGGCGTCGGCGAACGGCGACTTGTTCTGCACCGCCTTGTCGAAGGCGTCCTTGAAGGTGTTGTACGTGACGCCGACGTTCGGCCCGAAGGTGAAGCCGCGGGCGCCGGCGGACGCGGCGGCGGCCTGCTGCCAGAAGTCGGGCTGGTTGGAGAAGTACTCGGGCGCCTCGCCGAGCGCCGACTGGGCCTTGGTCGTGGCCGGGTAGATCGCGGCCTCCTTGACCAGCAGCTCCACCGCGGCCGGGTCGGTGTTGAGCCAGGTCGCGAACTGCGTGGCGGCCGCCTTGTTCGGCGTCTTGGACGACACGGCGACGGACGAGCCGCCCCAGAAGCCGGTGTGGTTCTCGCCCGCGTTCCACTGCGGCATCGGTGCGATGGCCCACTTGTCCTTGGCCTTGGGCGCGTTGGTCGCCAGCACGCCCGGCGCCCACACGGCCGACGGCCAGCTCAGCAGCTTGCCGTCGTTGAGCGCCTTGTTCCACTCGGGGGTGAAGAACGGCATGTCGTCGATGGCGCCCTCCTTGACCAGGCCGCCCCAGTAGTCGGCGACCTTCGTGGTGGGCTCGTCGGCGATGTTGACCTTCCAGGACTCGCCGCTGATCGACCACCACTGCCCGCCGGCCTGCTGCGCGAGCCCGGCGAACGCTCCCGGGTCCTTGCTGGAGAACGTTCCGAGGTAGACCTTGGAGTCCTTCTTGCGCACCTCGCGGGCCGCGTCGGCGTACTCCTGCCAGGTCTTGGGGACCTCGATGCCGTACTTGTCGAACAGGTCCTTGCGGTAGTAGAGCATCATGGGGCCGCTGTCCTGCGGGAGGCCGTACACGCCCTCGGTGCCCAGCGTCACCAGTCCCCACAGGCCCTCGGAGAACTCGCCCTTGACCGAGGCGGTCTCGGCCTTGATGTCGGCCACCGCGTCGGCGGCCACGAACGACGGCAGGTGCTGGTACTCGGCCTGCACCAGGTCCGGCGGGTTGCCGGCCTTGCTGGCGGTGAGATACTTCGCGGCCGCGTCGTCGCCGCCGGCCTGCTTGCTGACCGTGACCTGGATGTCGGGGTGGGCCTTGTTCCAGACCTCGACGATCTTGTCCATGTTCGGGGCCCAGGTCCAGAAGGTGAGCTTGACCGGTCCCTGGGCGGCGGCCGTGGGGCTCTGCGCCGCCTCGGGGCTTTCGGCGGGCTCGCTGGACCCGCAGCTCGCGAGGGTGGCCGTGAGGGCGACGGCCACAAGGGCTCCAAGGCGGTTGGCGCGCATGCGTACCTCCGTAAAGTTCTGTGAACGTGCACAGAGTGGAGCAGGCCGGAAATGTCCGTCAAGGGGTCGTTACGCTCTCGTTAACTGCACGCGCGAACAGGGAAAACCATGGACGGCTGTTCCCTCGGCGGCCTGGTCGGCGTTACTGTGCACGTTCACAGAAGCTTCTCAAGGGGGATGGATGTATCCGGAGCGTCCTGCTGGTATCGCCTTCGGCGGGGACTACAACCCAGAGCAGTGGCCGCGTGAGGTCCTCGAAGAGGACGTGGCGCTCATGCGCGAGGCCGGGGTCAACCTGGTCAGCCTGGGCATTCACTCGTGGGCGCTGATGGAGCCGGCCGAGGGGCGCTACGAGTTCGGCTGGCTGGACGAGATCATCGACCGGCTCCACGCCGCAGGCGTCGCCGTGAACCTGGCCACGCCCACGGCCGCCCCGCCCGCCTGGTTCATCGCCGCGCACCCGGACGTCCTGCCGGTGACCAGGGAGGGCACGCGGATCGGCTTCGGCGGCCGGCAGAGCGCCTGCTCCAGCGCCCCGGCCTTCCGGGAGGCGACCGCGCGCCTGGTGCGCGCGCTGGGCGAGCACTACCGCGACCATCCCGCCGTGGTCATGTGGCACGTGCACAACGAGTACGGCGCGCCGCTCGGCGAGTGCTACTGCGAGCACAGCGTGGCGGCCTGGCGCCAGTGGCTCCAGGCGAAATATCGCGACGTTTCAGCATTGAACGAGGCCTGGGGCTCCACTTTCTGGGGCCAGACCTACACCGACTGGTCCCAGATCGACGCCCCCCGCTTCAACCACACGGCCGTCAACCCGGCCCAGCGTCTCGACTACGCCCGCTTCAGCGACGGCCAGCACCGCGAGCACTACGCGCTCCAGCGCGACATCCTCCGCGAGATCACCCCGCACCTGCCCGTGACCACGAACTTCGCCGGCACCGTCAACTGCAAGTCCGCCGACCTGTGGCAGTGGGCCCGCGAGCTCGACGTGATCGCCAACGATCACTACCTCCGGGCCGAGCAGCCCGACAACCACATCGACCTGGCCATGTCCGCCGACCTGGCGCGGTCGGTGGCGGGCGGTGCGCCCTGGATGCTCATGGAGCACTCGACCGGCGCGGTCAACTGGCAGCCGCGCAACATCGCCAAGCGGCCCGGCGAGATGCGCCGCAACAGCCTCGCGCACGTGGCCCGCGGCTCCGACAGCGTGCTGTTCTTCCAATTCAGGGCCTCGCGGTTCGGGGCCGAGAAGTTCCACTCGGGGCTGGTGCCGCACGCCGGGACCGACTCCGAGCAGTGGCGCGAGGTGGTGCGGCTCGGCGCCGACCTGCGCAGGCTCGCCGGCCTGCAGGGGAGCCGGGTGCGGGCGGAGGTGGCGATCGTCTGGGACTGGGAGTCGTACTGGGCGCTGGAGCTGGACTGGCGGCCGTCGGTCGACCTGACGTTCCGGGAGCGGGTGGACGCCTTCTACGAGGCGTTGTGGCGGGAGCACGTCACGGTGGACTTCGTCCACCCTTCCGCCGATATTTCGGGATATCGGGCGGTGGTGGCGCCCAGCGTGTACCTGCTCACCGAGGCCTCCGCCAAGAACCTCCACCGGTACGTCGAAGCCGGCGGCAACCTGCTCGTGTCGTACTTCTCCGGCATCGTCGACGAGCACGACACCATCCACCCGGGCGCCCACCCCGGCGCCTTGCGCGAGCTCCTCGGCCTGTCGATCGAGGAGTTCCACCCCCTGCGCGAGCACGAGACCGTGGCCCTGACCGGCGGTGACACGGCCCGGATCTGGTCGGAGCGGATCCGCCCGGCCGGCGCGGTGGCCGTCCGGGACTTCGCCGCGGGACCGGACGCGGGGCATCCCGCCTTCACCCGCCACGACCTGGGCGCCGGCACCGCCTGGTACCTGGCCACCGCCCCTGTCACCGGCCTGCCCGGCCTCCTCACCCAGGTGCTCGACCACGCGAACGTCTCCCGCCCGCGCGGCCTGCCCGACACCCTCGAGGTGGTACGGCGGGGTGACCACACCTTCCTGATCAACCACGGCGACGAGCCGGTGACGGTCGAGAGGGTGACCGGCACGAGCGTGTTCGACGGCGTACGCCACGACGGGCCGGTCACCGTCGCGCCCGGCGCGGTCACCGTCGTCGTGGACACCCCCCAACCCCAGGGAGAGCCCTCATGAAACGCATCCTGACCGCGCTCGTGTTAGCCCTCGCCGTGGTCGCACTCCCGGCCGACGCGCAGCCCCGTCTCCAGATCAGGGGAGCCGACGTCTCCAGCCTCGCCAAGTCCGAGGCGTTCGGCGGCGTCTACCGCGACGCCCGCGGCCGCCGCGGCGACGCCCTGCGCATCTTGTCGCAGGCCGGGCTCAACTACATCCGTCTCAAGGTCTGGGTCAACCCGGCCGACGGCTACAACACCAAGACCCAGGTCCTCGCCGTCGCCAAGCGCGCCAAGGCGCAGGGCATGAAGCTGCTGGTGGACTTCCACTACTCCGACACCTGGGCCGATCCGGGCAAGCAGTTCAAGCCCGCCGCCTGGGAGCCGCTCACGTTCGACCAGCTCAAGCAGGCCGTGTACGACCACACGTACGACGTGCTCGACGGCCTGCGCCGCCAGGGCACCACGGCCGACATGGTCCAGGTCGGCAACGAGATCAACGGCGGCCTGCTCTGGCCGGACGGCTCCAACTCCGACTGGGCGAACACCGCCGCGCTGCTGAATTCCGGCTACGACGCGGTCAAGAAGGTCTCCGGCTCGACCAAGGTCGTGCTGCACCTGGCCAACGGCGGCGACAACGGGCTCTACCGGTGGTGGTTCGACAACGCCGACGCCAACGGCATCCGGTACGACATCATCGGCATGTCCTACTACGCGTACTGGCACGGCACGCTCGAGGTGTTCCAGGCCAACATCAACGACGTCGCCACCCGGTACGGCAAGCCGGTGGTCGTGGTCGAGACGGCGTACCCGTTCACCACGGCCGACGACGACGGCTGGGAGAACATCATCCTGTCGCCCGAGCCGTACCCCGGCTACCAGGCCACTCCACAGGGACAGGCCGCGATGCTGGCGAAGGTCGCCGACATCGTCCGCCAGGTCCCGGGCGGTCTGGGCCTCGGCCTGTTCCACTGGGAGGCCACCTGGACCGGCGTCAAGGGCAACGGCTGGGACCCGGCCGACCCGTCGTCCGGCAACGGCTGGGAGAACCAGGCCCTGTTCGGCTACGACGACCGGGCACTGCCCGCGATGCGGGTGCTCGGCCACGGCTGATCCACGGTCATCGGCCCGTCCCGCCGTCGAGGTCACAGCGGGACGAGCCGAGACACACGGATTGCATTATGCTGTTCCCACTCCGTACTCACGGACGCCGACCGGAGAGTCCTGGAAGAGATCGAGGCGGCGCGCCAGAACTCCACCACCAAGTTCGATCCACGCCGAGCAAGCGGGCCGAACGGGGGCCCAGGACGTTCGATGGCGGCGGACAGCCGGGCCCAGGGTCTCGTTGACGACTTCGACGTGCTCGGGCGCCAGGTCCCGGATCGAAGCGGCCACACCCCCGAAGACGGGGTCGGTGGCCACCGTGACAACAAGGACGCCCTCCTCGCCGAGGGCGGCCGGCGCGGCGCTGGTCCTGGCCATCTGCATGAGGGACAGGGCGCCTTCCTGCATGCGCGCGCCACCCGACGCCGTCACCAGGACCGGCGGCGTGCGCCTCTCCCCGGCCAGGGCCGCTGCCCTGACGACGGTGTCGCCGACGCTGCTGCCCAGACTGCCGCCGAGGAAATCGAAATCCATCACGACCGCGACAACGGGATGGGCCGCGATCGTCCCCATGGCCGAGGCGCAGGCGTCCACAAGTTCGGTCGCCGCCCGCGCCGCCTCCAGGCGCTCCGGATACGGCATCCGGTCGGTGAAGCCGAGCGGATCGTCGGCCGGCACGCCGTACTCGAGCGACGACACGGAGCCCGGGCCGAGCAACTGAGTGAGACGGTCCGATCCGGCAGCGGCAGGTACGGCGGTCCCATCACGGTGAGGTCCGGTTGATGGTACGCGGCCCCGAGTTCCTCCAGGCCGAGCAGCAGTCTGCGCCAGATGCGGCCGACCGGCCGGCCCGTTCCTGCCTTGCCCATGAGCGGACTCACGAGCGCATGGCAAAGCGGATTTGCTCGTTCCAGGCTCTCGCCGCCGCTGGCCTGCACGATGCGCCGCAAGTCGTCCAGGGTGCGACTCTCGCATGTCGCACTCCCCGTAAGTTGATCACGTGACTTACGGGGAGTGCTGTCGAAGGCGGATAGAGGCTCGATCGAGAATGGCTTGGAATGGCACGACAGCCGGTCTGGGCACGGGTGAGCCCACGAGTGCTCTTGCGACGAATCAGCCATCGCAGCGACGGCGGCTCGCGGGTGAGCCATTCCGCCGCCGCGAAGCCGCTCAGAGATCTCTCAAGAGCCCGTCGGCGGGATGCGGATGATGCGGTCGTCCGCCGCCACAGGGCTGCCGCGCCCGTCGCGGTTGCTGGTCGTCACCCACAGCCAGCCGTCAGGCCCCACCGCGACCGCGCGCAACCGCCCGTACGTCCGCAGCTCGGCGACCGGCGTGCCCGCCCCGCCGCCGCTCGTCACGGGCACCGTCCACAGCCGCGTCCCGCGCAGCGCGGCGGCGAAGAGCGTGCCGTTCGCGTATGCCAGCCCGCTCGGCGACGCCTGGGAGGTCGGCCACGTCACGATGGGATTGCGGAACGACGGGTTGCTGCAGACGCCTTCACACGTGGGCCAGCCGTAGTTGCCGCCCGCCACGATCTGGTTGATCTCGTCGGTCGTGTTCTGGCCGAACTCGGTGGCGAACAGCCTGCCCTGCCCGTCCCAGGCCAGCCCCTGCACGTTGCGGTGCCCGTAGCTGTAGACCCGGGAATTGCCGAACGGGTTGCCCGGCGGGATCCCGCCGTCGGGCGTCATGCGCAGGATCTTGCCGGCGGGGGTGTTGAGGTTCTGAGCGTTGGCGGTGTTGCCGGCGTCGCCGGTGGCCACGTACAGCAGGCCGTCGGGGCCGAAGGCGATGCGCCCGCCGTTGTGGATGGAGGACCTCGGCACGCCGGAGAAGATGACGTTCTGGGCCTGCGGGGTGCTCAGCCGGAAGCGTACAAGCCGGTTGTCGCTACCGGTGCTGAAATAGGCGTAGATCCACTGATCCTGTGCGTACGACGGTGACACGGCGATGCCGAGCAGGCCGCCCTCGCCCGTGGCCGAGACGCCGTTGATGGTGGCCACCGGGGCGGGCGTCTGCCCGGGGCGTAACCGGAGGATCCTGGCGGTGCCGCGTTCGGAGACCAGGGCGCTTCCGTCGGGCAGGAACGCCAGCGCCCACGGCACTCGTAATCCGGTGGTGGACACTTGTCCCCGGGAGTAGTCGAAGCCGCCGATGGCCTGGGCGTTTGCGGGGCCCGTCGCCTGAGCCGTGGCGGGGCCGGTGACGACCAGGCTCATGGCGGCGAGCAGGATCATGATCAGGGACGGTGTTCGCACGCTCATGGCGGGCTCCTTGACCGATCTGTCGAGATCATCGTCAATTGAACTCTATGCACTTTCCATCCCGCCAACAACAGCGCTTGCGACCGGTGCAGAGAATGATCTAGCAGGCGGACGGCGGCGGCGCGGACGGCGACTGGAGCGAGCCGCTGAGCACACCTCCATGACGCACAGCCCCGCCTGCGGCACCGTGCACACCCTCAACCATGACCCCGACGCCGAACTGACCACCGGCGAGTACGAGGAGCTCGCGTACGTGATCCTCGCCCGTGCGGTGAATCAAGGCGTACGGCGGGTGTGGGTGCGCAGGAAGCGCCACATGATCTCGTTGGCGTCGATCTCCTGAGTCACCGCCCCCAGGGCCGGTGGCCAGATCGCGGGACTGCCCGGCCAGGTGTGCCCGCCGTCTTGGACGACGTATGACACGACGTCCGCTCCACCCCGGCATGAGGTGTAGTGCACCCGGCTGACGTGTTCGGAGACCGTGATGGTGCGCGGGCCGCGGCGGCAGCCGTTCAGCGTGGCCCACTGCTTCGCGGCGGCCTCGGCGCCGTAACCCCAGTACGGGGCGCCGCCTCCGGGGTATGGGTTGACCGGGTCGGCTGTTCCGGAGAACGACATCACCGGGACGGGGCGGTCCGGCTGGCAAGTGGCGGTGTCCGGGACGAAGGAGCCGTCCGCTTCCTGGCGCGGCGCCCCGGCGCGCAGACCCACGACCGCCGCGAGCGCGGTCACCCGGTCGGGATGGTCGCAGGCGTACTGGGAGACCATCCGCGCTCCGCCCGAGTAGCCGGCGGCCAGTACGCGGCCGGGGTCGCCGCAGCCCATCCGCGCCAGAGTGGTGATGGTGTCGGTGAGGAATTGCTCGTCGTCGGGTCCGCCGGTGCCGGTGACGTAGGGGACGTTCCAGCGGTATCCGGGAGGGGCATCGATGATCCCCTGCGGGGCCACCACGAGGAAGCCGGCGGCGTCGGCGGTCGCGTCCAGCCCGCTTCTCGTCAGTTGCTCGGCCGCGGTGCTCTGGCTGCCGTGCAGATCCAGCACCATCGGCAGGTTCGCGCGTCCACGGGAGCGGGCGGGAAGGTAGACCAGGACGGCGCGGTTGAGGTCACCCGATCTGACGGTCAGGGTGGTGCGGCCGGCGTTCAACGTGCAGAAGGGCGGGCGGAAGCCGTCCGCAGCAGCGGGCGGCGACGCGTGGGCGGCGGGCGAACCGGACAGCAGCGTTGAGGACGCCGCCAGCAACGCGATGAGCCAAGCCCGCATGGGGACCGCCTCCTGCCACCGACCTGTAGACGAACCGGATGTTACATACGGATTTCCGTAATGCACAGGGTTTCGGACATTGTGCCTGCCGATAAAGTCATCCGCGCAGGTCATCCAGCTTGCCCGACTCCTCTCGACTTGTGTCCGCTTCGGGCTCCGGGCTCAAAGAACTCGATTCACTTCCAGCGCAGCGCCCATGCACTGAGTACGAGACTCCGCGCCGGAGGAAGTGGTGCCCCTCCCACTGGCAGCGGGGCATCTCGGTCAGCGGAAGGTCATGACGGTACGGATCCAGGCCCCGGACTCGGTCGAATGGGCCCTGCGGATCACCCGCTGAATTGACATGCTGGTGGCATGACGATCGAAGCAGACGAACTGCTCACCACCACCCGCAGCGTCCGCAAGCGCCTCGACCTGACCCGCCCCGTCCCCCTGGACCTTGTCCGCGAATGCCTGGAGATCGCGCTCCAGGCGCCCACCGGCGGAAACCGGCAGGGCTGGCACTGGATCGTCGTCACCGACCCCGAGCTGCGCAAGACGATCGGCGACTACTACGGCCGCTCCTTCCGCGCCTACTACGAGTCAGGCGCCTCCGCCGGGGCGCTGTTCCAGGACGACCCGGTGCGGGCCGCCACGCAGCGGCGGGTGTCCGAGAGCGCCGTCTACCTGGGCGAGCACCTGGGCGATGTGCCGGTGCTGGTGATCGGCTGCATCGAGGTGCCCGGCGGGCTGCCCCAGGGCAACCAGGCCGGACTGTGGGGGTCGCTGCTGCCGGCGGCGTGGAGCTACATGCTCGCCGCGCGGGCCCGCGGGCTGGGCACGGCCTGGACGACCCTGCACCTGGCGTACGAGAGTGAGATCGCCGAGCTGCTGGGCATCCCGGCCGACGTGCGCCAGGGTGTGCTGCTCCCCACCGCCTATTACACCGGGGACACCTTCGGGCCCGCGCGGCGCCAGCCGCTCGACGACGTGTTGCACCTCGACCGCTGGTAGGAGGAGAACCCGTGACATCCATGCCGCTGCTTCCGACGTCGCTGGTCGGCAGTTACGCCCAGCCCGAATGGCTGATCGACCGCGCCAAGCTGGCCGGGCGGTTCCCGCCGCGCGTGCGCGCCAGGGAGCTGTGGCGGATCCCGCCCGAGTTCCTCGCGCAAGCGCAGGACGACGCCACCGAGCTGGCGATCCGGGCCCAGGAACGGGCCGGGCTGGACATCGTCACCGACGGGGAGATCCGCCGCGAGAGTTACTCCAACCACTTCGCCACCGCCCTGGACGGCGTCGACGTGGACAACCCGGGTACGGCGCTCGATCGCAGCGGTCACCCCAACCCCGTCCCGCGCATCGTCGGCCCGATCCGCCGGCCGCGCCCGGTGGAGGTGGAGGACCTGCGGTTCCTGCGGGCCCATACCGACCGCACGATCAAGATGACGGTGCCGGGCCCGTTCACGATGAGCCAGCAGGCGCAGAACGAGCATTACCCGGATGCCGAGGCGGCCGCGATGGACTACGCGGCGGCGGTCAACGCCGAGATCCGGGACCTGTTCGCGGCCGGGGCCGACATCGTGCAGATCGACGAGCCGTACATGCAGGCCAGGCCGGAGGCCGCACGCGCCTACGGGCTGGCGGCGCTGAACGCCGCTCTGGACGGCGTCACCGGCACGACGGCGGTGCACATCTGCTTCGGGTACGCCGCGATCATTCACGAGCGGCCGGAGGCGTATTCGTTCCTGCCGGAGCTGGCCGGCTGCCCTGTCAAGCAGGTGTCGATCGAGACCGCGCAGTCCGGGCTCGACCTGGGCGTGCTGTCCGATCTGAAGGACAAGACGGTCATCCTCGGGGTGATCGACCTGTCCACGCCCGACGTGGAGCCGGTCGAGCTGGTGGCGGGGCGGGTGCGCAGGGCGTTCGAGCGGGTGCCGCCCGAGCGGATCGTCATCGCGACCGACTGCGGGATGAAGTACCTGCCGAGGGAGTCGGCCGAGGGCAAGCTGCGCGCCATGGCCGGCGCCGCCCGCCTGCTGCGGGCCGAGCTGGGCCGCTGATCGAAAGCGTGCGCGTGCACGTCGCGGCCTGATGTGCGGATCCGTGGAACAGGTGTCCTTGCGGGCGTCCGTCGATTGGACGTTGCTGGAGCCTCGCGTAAGCGTGTCGCTGTTCATGACCGAACGGCGGTAGGCGTTGAGATTGATGCCACCGATGATGTAGTCCGCTGTGTGCCGATCGTGGAGGCGGTCGTGGAGGCGGCGTGTGCTAAATCATTCCGGGCCCGTCTCGCCGGCCTTGTGTCCGTGGCGATGTGAACACGCACTCGACCACTTCATCCGGATTCGCATCTCGGACGAATGCCTGGTTGCGCGTGAAGAAACCCGAACAAGCACGGATGACGGGGGATTCGCCATGGGGGACTTGTTCGGCGCGTTCAAGCGTCGCGCCGAGGCCAACGCCCAGCGGGTTGTGGAAACCTGTATTTCAGAGGTCGCCGATTTCCAGGCCATCGAATCCACGGTCCGAGCGTCAATGCTGGACTTCGCGGTCGTCATGCGGCGCCGCTCGGCCGATCTCGTCGCGGCCGACGAGCCGCTGCTGGAATCCGATCTCGACCACCTCGAGTCGGTTGGGGAGGAACGAGGAACGCAGGGCATTTCGCTGGCCTGCCAGCGGCACCTGCTTGCGGTGCACGCGAGGCTCACGCTGCGGGAGATCTACGAAGCGGCCGGACCGGACGACCTCAACGACACGATGCGCGTGCTCGGCTGGCTCGCTCGGCAAGGCGTGAGGGCACAGACGGCGTACACCCGCGGCTTTTTCAGGGGACATGAGCGTTTTCTGTCGGTGGCAACCCGCGCCCAGCTGCTGGCCACCATGATCCTCCATGACGATCCGATGGCGGCTGAGCTGGGCCGGAGCCTTGGCATGCCGGTGACCGAGCACTACCTGGCGACGGTGATACGCGTCGCCGTGGATCAGCTGCCGCCGTTGTCGGAGAGCCGCCGGCAGAAGATCCTTCCCACCCTGCTGGAGCAGTATCGGCTACCCCTGACCTGGCAGGAGCCCGGCGAGCTCGTAGCCCTGGTCCCGTGCCGCAGTCTGGATCCGCACCATGCGACCGCGGCGGAGAGCACCGGGCTCGCCCTGTCACGGGATGTCGCCGAGATCGTCGGGAGGCCGTGCTCGGTGGGAAGCGCCCACGGCCATCGGCGCTCCCTGGCCCATTCGGTCGTGCTGGCACGGAAAGTCAGCCAGGTCGCACCCATCGAGCGGGTGCCGCGCCGACCGTACAGCGTGGCCGACGTTTTCGCCGAACTGGGGGCCGTCCAGACACCGCAGGTGGATCACTGGCTGCGGGAGATCGCGCAGCGGCTGAGCAGCGGACCTGACCTCGTCATCACGCTGGATGCCTACTACTGCAACGATATGAACCGACTGCGCACCGCCACCTCGCTGCACATCCATCCGCGCACCCTCGACTACCGCCTGCGCCGGACACGCGACCTGGTCGGGATCGAGCCGAGCTCCACACGCGGCGTACGCGTACTGAGCACCGCCGTGACCCGCATGCTGGCCGGTGCCTGGGACGATCCAGTCGCTCGGTGAGCGGCCGCTTCCCTCATCCATCAGGATTGGTGCAGGACAGGGTGACCCCTTGGGAGTAGATCCGTCCGAAGTTGAATGGCCGCGGCTCGCCGGGGACGGTCAGGACCGGATTCGCTCCTGCGCGCCATTGGGATGTGTTGATGTCACCACAGGCGATGTTTTGTGTGGTCGCGCTCCGCCCAATGGGTGAGCCGTTCTTTGCCCAGCTATCAGTGGCTCGGCGTTCCCGTCCTCGAACGCCGGCTGACGGAACTCGCAGGCAATACAGGCTCGAGTCAGGTTGTTTTGTCCGGCGGAATGACAAACAAAGCACAGACATCTCACCGGTCGTCGCGCATGCGGAATTGATGGCACGTTACTACAAGACCCATCCGGGATCGCCGTACCGGAGTCTGGACGCGCCTGCGCGTGCGCGCAAGAGTTGTCCAGGGGGTTGCCCGTCGAACGTACGGGGAGCGCGAGACGACGGAGATGGTCTGATGCGGGGACGCGGACGGGTTTTGGGGATGGCCTCGGACATGTGCATCGTGGACATCACGTGCTTGAACGACCACCGCCGCTTCACCGAGCCGCACCCGGGCGCCCGCCATGCCCTGTGGTTGCAGCGTGCCGGTGCGTTCCTGCACCGTGTCGACGGAAGGGAGAGCTACCTCGACTCCACCCGCGGCATCGTTCTGCGCGAGGGCGAGGAGCGGCAGGTCGCCCATCCCGTGGGCACCAGCGACGTCGGCACCGAGATACGACTGCCGGCGGAGCTCGCCCTGCGGCTGCCTGCCGGGCCTTTCGTCACCACCACCGCCCTCAACCTGGTTCACCGGACGCTGATCGCTGCCTGCCGGCGAGGAGTCGACGGGTTCGAACTCAGTGACCGCCTGCATTCCCTGATCCGGCTCGTTCCGGCGCCGGACCGGGTTGTGCGGCGCAGCCCGGCCATCGAGGTCCAGCACCGGCGCGCGGTCACGCAGGTGCGCGCGGCGCTCGTCGACGGCGGGCTGCTGCTCGGGCTCGACGATCTGGCCAAGCTGGTCGGCTACTCGCCGCATCACCTCAGCCGGCTGTTCAAGGAAGTCACCCGTATGACGCTGACCGCCTACCGGAACGAGTTGCGGGTCCGCGCCGTACTCGAGGACCTGTACGCGGGTGAGCACTCATTACGTGCGCTCGCGGGGCGATACGGCTTCGCGGACCAGTCGCACCTGACGCGCGTGATGCGGCGTCACGTCGGCGAGCCGCCGAGCCTGCTGAGGTCCTTGATCTCCGCATGAATGTCCAACGCGCGGAGTGTGTCCGCCCTTGAGCATGAGCGGCATGTTGTTACGTTCTCTCGCCGCGGTGCTCGTCGCCACCGCGTCTCTGTCCGCCCCCTCCGCCGCCGCGCCTTCGGCCGTCCCCTCGGCGCAGGCCTCCACGCCACGTCTTGAGGATTCCCGGCCCTGCCCGGGACTGACCGGTGTCACCTGCGCCTACCTGTCTGTCCCGCTCGACCGGAGCGGCAAGGTGCCTGGCACCGTCCGTCTCAAGGTCGCCACGTCGGACGCCGCGACCGCTCCGAAGGGCGTGCTGCTGTTGCTGGCCGGCGGCCCCGGCCAGCCGGGCGTGCCGTACTTCGGTCCGCTGTCGGACTCCCTGAAGAACGTGGTGGACGACTATCGCCTGGTCATGCTCGACCAGCGAGGCACCGGTGACGCCGCGATCGACTGCCCGCGGCTGCAGAAGGAGACCGGCGGCGATGACATCCTGCCGCCCTCCAGGGAAGCGGTCGAGGAGTGCTCGGCGATTCTCGGCGAGACCCGCCACCACTACACCACGGCCGACACCGTCGCCGACCTCGACGACCTGCGGGCCGCACTCGGTGTCGGATCATGGACACTCGACGGCGTCTCCTACGGCACCTTCGTCGCCCAGCAGTACGCGCTGACCCACCCCGCCAAGGTCCGCAGGCTCGTGCTCGACTCCGTCGTCCCCCAGGACAACATCGACCCGTTCATCAAGTCCGCCATGCGGCACTCAGGAACGGTGCTCCGGCTGGCCTGCAAAGAGCAACAGTGCGGCTTCGACCCGGCCGCCGCGCTCGCGCGGACGGTACGCCGTTACGACAACGGCGTGAGCGTCCTGCAAGTGCTGACCATCCTGAGCATCATCGATCCCCAGCACACCAGGTTCGGCGCGTTGGACGCTTTGCGGAAGGCGGCGGCGGGTGATCCGGCCGATCTCGGCGCGCTGATCGCCGCCTTCAGCGAGGGCGGAGCCTCCGCGGGCGAGCTGAGCGCCGGGCTCCACTACGCCACGCTCTGCGCCGACGTCACCAAGGCGCCGTGGGGCGACTCATCAGCGCCGCTCGACGGCCGGGAGGAAGCTCTGCGCCGCGCCGTGCACCGCCAGTCCTCGGTGTGGCCGTTCGAGCGCAAGACCGTCGCGGAGCACGGTTACGTACAGGCGTGCCTGCGGTGGCCGCCGTCCAGGCCCATGCCCCAGGCACCGGCCCGGACGCTGACCATGCCGGTATTGCTCCTCCACGGTGACCGGGATCTGTCCACTCCGGTCGCCTGGGCCATCGAGCAGGCCGCTCGAACGCCGCGGGGCAGGCTCGTCGTCGTCAAGGGCGCCGGGCACAGCGTGCAACGCCGTCATCCCGAGGGCGCCGCCGCGGTGGAACGGTTCCTCACGGGATCCGGCACGTGACCCTGGGGGAAGATAGCTGGGCGGGCGCGGACGAGGACGCCAGAGCGGGCAGGGTCCCGGCGAGTGTCCCATGCGAGCTGCCTACCTCGCGGGCGCTCGATGATCTGGCCGCCGCCGAGTGAGGTGGCGGGCATCCGACGACCGGCTCACGCCGCCGTCGCGGCCCGCTCGCGAAGGGGCCGGACCATGAGGGCGTACGCGGCGCCGCCCAGCGCCGTGACCGCGAGGAAGAGGACGTGGACGGGCAGCCATGCGGCGGTCAGCGCGACCAGCAGCCCCGCCAGCGGCAACGTGAGCTGGTTGAGCAGCACGACGAGGCTGATGACGCGCCCGCGTTCGTCCGGCGAGATCCAGTGCAGGCGCTCGACCCGGATGAAAACGTTGAACAGTCCACACAGTCCAACGCACAGGCCGTAGCCGAGGACGTAGACCGCGTAGGACGGCGCGACGGCGATCAGCGCGCCGCCGAGGATGATGATGGCGAAGGACACGGCACCGATCCGGTAGACCGACACCCGTTTCAACAGCCAGGGCATGAGGACGAAGGCGGCGACGGACAGCGCCCCCACCGAGGTCTGAAGGGTCGCGAAGGCGGCGTCACCCAGGCCGAAGTGGCCGATGGTGAGCGCCGCCGCGGTGGCCAGGGCCAGGCCGACCATGAGGTTGACCACCATGGCCAGGCCGATCAGCAGCAGCAGGACCGGTTGGCCGGCCAGGCCCCGGACGCCGGTCCGCAGGTCCCGGACGATGCTCCCGGCTGTGCTTCCCGCCGTACCCCGCCGCGGCCGTGGTGACGGCACGGCGGGAGAGCCGAGGACCCTGAGGGCGAGCAGGCCGCACGCGCTCAGCGCGAACGCCGCCCCGCTTACCCACAACAGCCGCACCGGCTCGAGCCAGATCAGCAGCGCGCCGCCCAGGGCGGGGCCGAGCACGCCGGAGCCGTCGTTGATCACCTGCAGCAGGCTCTGGGCCTTGGCGAGGTCCTTCCGAGGCACGAGCTGCGGCACCGTCGACTCCAGCGCGATGAACGCCTGGGCGTAGAGGAAGGCGCACAGGCCCATGAGCGCCGCCGTCAACGCGAAGGCCTGTTCGGGCCAGGACGCCAGCGCGACTGCGGTGAGCAGGCAGGCCGCGGCACGCAGGCAGTCGGACACCGCATAGAGCCGGTGCCCGCCGAACCGGTCGGCGAGCAACCCGGCCAGGGGCAGCGACGTCAGCCGCGGCAGCCATTCCACGAGGAAGGCGAGCCCGGCCAGCGCCATGCTCCCGGTGGCCCGGTAGACGATGAGCGGCACCGCGAACTGCAGGAGCTGGTCGCCGAGTGTCGAGAACGCGCGCAGGCCCAGGAAGGTCCCGGCCCGCCACGCGCGCGGCCGTTCATCTGGCATGGACGACCATCTGCTTCTCGACGGCCGCGGACAGTAGCTCCAGCCGCTCGGCGAGCGTCCCAGCGTCGTCTGCGATAAGCATGATATGTCCGACGAAGCCGGCGTTGTCGGATACGTCACCGTTGACCCGCTCATGCGGAGAGGCGGTGAACGCGGCCTCGTGCAGCGGGATGCCGAGCTCGGCCGCCAAGGCGGGCACGTCGGGCAGCGCGCACAGGATCCCGTCGCGGGGAGCCCGCAGCATGCGGATGCCGGCGGCGGCACGCGTGACCGGCTGCCCGTGCCGTGCCTCGCCGCCGGTGGACCAGTGCAACCACTCCCGCCACGGGTCGAAGTCCACGAACGCGAGCCGGGCCAGGTCCCAGATGCGCATGCCTGCCGGCCGCATGTTGGTCTCGACCGCCGAGACGCCGTCCTCCCGTAAGAACAGCTCGTTGTGGAAGGCGCCATCGCCGCCGGAGACGAGCCGCCTGACGTGCTCGCCGCACCGGTCGAGGACGGCGGCCTCCTCCGGCCCCAACGGCGCGGGCACGATCTGCTGGATCTCGGCGCGGAATCGATCCTGGGACGTCTGCTTGGCCGTCAGCCACCGGGCGCCGCCGACGAAGTCCCAGCTGTACTCTCGGGCGTCGCGCACGAGCGCCTCGACCAGCACGCCCCCGTCCCGGTACGGCGCCAGCGCCGCCCATGCCTCCCGGCACATCGCCACTCCGGAGACGGTCTGGCAGCCCCGGCTGTTGCCCTCGGCGGCCGGCTTGACGAAGGCGGTGCCGCCGAGCCGCTCCACGGCGGCCTCGAACTCGGCGAGGGTGTCCACCGGCAGGCTCGGCAGGGGCGCGTACGCGGCAGGGTGAGCCGGGGCGGCTGCCTCGATCGCGCGGAAGCGCCGTTTGTCGAGCCCGGCCGCCGCCCGCTCGGGGTCGGTGCCGGGAAGCCCGAGGCGGTGGGCGAGGACGGCGCCCAGCGGCACGCCCCGATCCGCGAAGGGCAGGATGCCGATCGGCCGCAGGCCGCGCCCGCGCAGCAGGCCGCTGATCCGCTCGGCCGCCTGCTCGGCGGGCTGGAACGGCATGCCGAGCACGACGTCGGCGGCGGTGTGGTCCTGTGGCCTCACCTGGTCGGTGACCAGCACGACCTTCGCGCCGTAGAGGCGCCGGCCGAGGTCGCGGAGTGTGCGGACGTCGTAGATTCGCGTGTTGTTGTACCCGATGACGACGAAACACGCAGTGGCCATCACCGCTCCACGACCTCGGTCTCGAAACAGATCTCCCGCAGCGTGCGCCGCACCTCGTCCGCGCTGCCCTGCACGACTCCGGAAAGGGGCGTCGCCGCCGGCGCGTAGCTGATCTGGCCGAAGCGTGTGGCGGGACGGTCGTTCCTGACGAAGGAGCGCAGGAGCCCGCCGAAGCGGGCCGGGTCGAAGCGGACGACAGCGGGACGGGTGCGGTGGTGCCCGGGGAAGACGAACCAGCCGTAGTAGTCGGAGCAGGGGCGGCGGGGTGTGTCTTCGATGTGACCGTGGAGCTGGTGCTCGAGGTCCTTCTGGTAGAGGTTGACGCCGGTGCGCAGCTCGAACGTCTCGGCCACCCCGGCTCCGCCGACCCGGCTGCCCGTCTCCAGGAACAGGAAACGGCCGTCCGCCGCGCGGATGCACTCGAAGTTGAAGCAGCCGTCGCGCTGGCCGAGTGTGCGCAGGGTCTCGCGCAACAGCGACAGCGCCTGCGGCGGGTCCGGCGCCTGGGCGCACCCGAGCGGGCTGCCGTGGGCGAAGCCGAGGCAGTCTCCCACGTAGACGCTGCTGACCACGGCGCCGATCTCGCCGCGGCGCACGTAGCCGTCGATGTTCCAGATCTCGCCTGGCACGAACTCCTCGACGAAGACCGCGTCCGGATCGACGCCGGCCGCGAGTCTGGCGGCAATGTGCCGGGCGTCACCGGTCTCAATGCCCGTGCTGGAGGCCTCCAGCCTGGGTTTGATGAGGTACGTGCCGTCGCCGGGCGGCTCGCGGCGGAAGTCCTCGACGCTCCAGAAGGCGGGCTGCGGGATGCCGGCCTCGGCGGCTCGCACCCGCATCAGCCACTTGTCACGCAGCGGCAGCACGTCGGCGGGGAGGTCGCCGGGGATGCCGAACTTCGCACGCAGGCGGGCTGCCGTGAGCAGATCGTACTCCGAGCGCGCGATGAGCTTGTCGGCGTCCCCGAGCCAGTCCGCGTGCCGCTCGGCCAGGGCCAGTACGTCGTCGGACGGGACGCCGAGGACCCGGCGCTCCACGGTGCTGGGCAGGTCGTCGAACGCGCTCGGGATGAGGTAGCGGACCGTGTGCCGGCCGTGGTCGATGGACCTGTCGTACCGGATCTTGGCGAACGGGATGCGGTGCAGGATGACGATGTTCATGGACGTCACTCACTTCTGGAAGAGAAGCGGATCGGGGGCGGTGATGAGGATGCGCCGCGGGCGCTCGGCGGGGAGGAGCATCGTCCGGAGCGCGTGGCGGATCGACTCCTCGATGCCGGGCCGCTGGTCGGCGGGCACGATCTCCAGGTCGAGGGCGGCCGTGCCGTCCTCGTCGCGGCCGACGCGCGGCGTGCAGTGCGCCACCTGAGGCAGGCTCTGGACGGCTTGACGCACGCTGACCAGCGACACCTTCTCGCCACGGATCATCACGAAGTCAGACAAGCGCCCCCGGAAGTACAGGTATCCGTCGTCGTCGATGTGGAACCTGTCGCCGGTGGCGACCAACCCGGGGCGGACGAGCCCACGGCCGCCGGGAGCTTGGCCGCCGAGCTTACGGACCAGTACGGTGTCCGACTCGACCATCAGCTCCCCGCAGCTCGCCTCGTCCGGCTGCCGGAGGAAGGCCCGCACGCCCGGCAGCGGCAAGCCGACCGACGCGTGCCGGTGAGCCGGTTCTGCGTGCGCCGCGAGCGTGGAGACCCGCGGCCCGGCTTCGGCCAGGCCGTAGGTCAGGTACAGCTGGCCCGAAGGCCGTGCCGACAGCAGGCGCGCCACCGCTTCGGCGGGTAGCCGGTCGCCCCCGACCGTCAGCACGCGCAGCCCGGCCGGCAGCTGTTCCTCGTCGTCTGTCAGCCGCCGGGCGACGGACGGCGTGAGCGAGGAGTGCGTCACCCCGTGCTTGAGCAGCGTCCGGCGGTAGGCGCCGGGGGAGAACGGCGGGCCGGAGACCACGACGCGGGCGCCGGTCACGTAGCTCGCCAGCACCTGGGCCACCAGGGCGAACGAGTAGTAGAGGGGCAGGCTCACCAGCACGACGTCATCGCCGCCCATCCCCACCGACGCGGCGTGCCGCCGGGCGTTGCGCAGCAGCCCGCCGAGCCGGTGCAGGCACGCGCTGGCCATCCCGGACGTGCCGGAGGTGGACAGCAGGACGCGGCCCGCCGGATGCCGCTGCTCGCCGCCCGGCAGAAGTACGGCCTCGGCATGACCCACGGTGCGCGCGTGCGCCACTCCCAGGATCTCGGGGACAAGCCGGCGGGCGACCACGGCACGGGCGCCCAGCCGCAGGGCCAGCTCGCGGACGCGGGCCGGCGGAGTCGACGGTGACACGGCGAGCGGCACCAGGCCGAGCAGCAGCGCGGACAGGTGGAGCTGCACGGTGTGGGCGGAGTTGGCCAGGGCGAGGACGACGACCGTGCCCGGAGGGAGTCCGAGCCCGGCCAGGTGGCCCAGCGTGTCGTCCAGCGGCTCGCGAGGGGCCGGGGACTCGTCGGCCACCCGCTCCAGGAAGGCGGCTACCTCCGGCAGGTCGAGATGCGGCGTGGGGTCGGCGGCCGTCACGTCGCTCCCCCGGGGACGCCGAGCACCACGCAGCCGGCGGTGTGGCCGTCCGCGGGAGCCGTCCGGTAGGTGGCGCAGACGACGTGCCGCGCGTGTCCGTCCTGCAGCCAGCCGCGCGCGACCGCGAACCCGGTGTCCGCGACCTTGGGGAAGGCCCCGGCGAGGACGAGCGAGGGGCCGCGCAGCCCCCACCGCACACACGACAGGCCCGCAAGGATGCCCGGGTTCGCCCCGGCGAAGCGCAGCGGCGACACCCTGCCGCGCCGGGCCTCGCCGGCGATGACCCGGGACGTCGGCAGGGCGGCGGCGTCGCTCATGACCACGATTCCGGCCGCCGAGGGCTCCAACCGGACGCCGTCCAGAGCGCGCTCGACCGCGGCCGCGACCAGCCAGGCGATCGGATCGGCGAAGAACGAGGGCCGGTTCTCGGAGAACTCGGCGGGGTCGGCGGCGCTCGCCTCGCCGTGGGCGACGATGACCGGCTCCATCACGCCGCCCGCCTCTCGCCGGGGACCTCGAACAGCAGGCAGGTGTTGAACCCGCCGAACCCCAGCGTGAGGCTGAGGCCGGACGCGCCGGTCACCCGCGCGCCCCCGGCGCCCGGCAGGCGCAGTGACAGGCCCGGCAGCGGGGCGGTCAGCCCGGCCAGGGGCGGCACCCGTCCCTGCGTGAGCGCGAGCACGGTGGCCACGGCCTCGATGGCGCCGGTCGCGCCGAGGCTGTGGCCGAGCGCGCCTTTGGTGCCGAAGACCACCGGCCCCGGGTTCGCGCCGCCGAAGACCTCCTGCAGGCTGGCGGCTTCGACCTGGTCGTTGAGCGTGGTGCCGGTGGCGTGCGCGCTCACGACGGCGATGCGCTCGGGGGCAACGCCGGCGTGGTCGAGGCAGCGGCGGACGGCGGCTACCACGCTGCGTCCCGACGGGTCGGGGGCGGTGAGGCCGGCGGCGTCGTTGGCCGATGCGGCGGCGCGTAACACGGCGTGCACGCGCGCTCCGCGTGCGCGGGCGTCCCGCGCCGACTCCAGGACGAGGAACGCCGCCCCCTCTCCCAGGATCATTCCGTCGTGGGCGCGGTCGAAGGCGCGCAGCCGGGTGGGGCTCATCGTCCCGAGCGCCGAATGGCCGAGCCGCTTCGCCTCTGTGAGGACGTCCGCGCCGCCCGCGACGCAGACGCGCGCCGCTCCGCCGCGAATCAGGGACGCCGCCACCAGCAGGCTGTCGGAGCCCGCCGAGCAGGCGGTGACCACGCTCACCGGGTCATCCGGGTGGCCCGCGGCCTCGGCCGCTTCGGCGGCCCAGCCATCGGTCTCCGGGCCGTCGAGCTGGGCGCCGAAGCTGGTTCCGCAGACGAGCCGGACCCGCTGGTCGCCCGGGACGAGCCCGGCGTCGCGGAAGGCGGCCACCAGGGTGCGGGCCGCGAGGTCCACCTGCCGCTTGCGCGGTTCCACGTCGCCGTACGGGGGATGCGGCACGGTCGCCGCCAGGTCGTTGCGCAGCCGGTGCGGGGACGGCACGGACGCGATCCCGCCCGCTCCCGCGCACAGGCGTGCCCACACCTCGCCGAGGCCGTCACCGAGGGGTGTGGACCAGGCCATGCCGCTGATCACCACGGCGTCGGGGGTCACCACAGCTGGCGTCCGAGGGCGTCGAGCGTGGTCCTGATCAGGTTGCCCTTGAACGAGGCGGCGAGGACGTCGTCCACCTTGGCCGAGGCCGCGAAGAAGAAGACGTCGCCGCTCGTCCGCTCCGCCCGCACGTCGAAGACCACGTGATCGCCGGGTACGACGATCCTGGTGAAGCGCGACTTCATGGAGCCGACGAGGGTGATCTCGTCGTCGGAGAGAGGGCTGGTGCCCATCTGGAAGAGGATGATCGCCGACTGCGCGCAGGCCTGCATGAGGTGGCTTCCCGGATATATGGCGCGCTCGGGGAAGTGGCCGGCGATCGCGTCCAGGTTTCCCGAGACCATCAGGGAGCTCTTCAGGAAGACCCCGGGCTCATGGTCGAGGATCCGGTCGAGGTAGATCATCGGGTGCCGGTGCCGCAGCCACCGTTTGAGCTCGGAGAAGCCCAGCGTCCTGGGCGGCGGGGACGATTCCCCGCGCGTCGGGCTCCCGGGTTTCGGGGTGGAGGTCAGCATGTGCGATGAGTCCCTTCAGCGTGTGGCGGGCGGCCGGGGGCAGCGGCCTGGCGCGCCCCGAACCGAGGTCGACGGCGGCGAACACCAGGTGGCCGGTGCTGAGATCGATGCGGAGGCCGTCGGGCTCCAGCCGGAACAGCGTCACGCGGGTCCGGAACGCGGCGCCGCCGGCGTGCTCGACGACAGGTTCGCCGAACACCGTGTCCCGGTAGCCGCAGGGCCGGTGATAGCGGGCCCGCATCTCGGTGACCGCGAGCCCGACGCCGTGCTCGGCCAGAGCCATGAGGCCGGCGCCGTGCTCGTCGAGGAGGTCTAGGGCGGCCGTCTCCATGAGGGAGACGTGGCGCGAGAAATGCACGACGCCGCTCGCGTCGGTGTCGACGTGCTCGATCTGGCGTCTCATGACGCGGTCTGGAAGCGGCGGGTGCCCTCGGCCAGCCGGGCGATGATCTCGTCCACCTGGGCGGGCGTGGTGACGAGCGGCGGTGCGACACGCATCGTGGGATGGATGTAGCGCAGGCCACCGGAGCGCCGTCCCGCGCCCGCCATGAACTCGACGTACACCCCCGCCGCGGCCAGGCTCTCGCGCAGCTCCGGCACCCGGGACGCCGCGGCCGGCGACAGCTCGACACCGTGCAGGACGCCCACGCCCCGGGCTGCGGTGTACGTCCGCGGGAACCGTTCCACCAGTTCCGTCCCAAGCCCGGCGGAGAGCCTGGCCCCGAGCTCCCGCGAGTGCCCGATCAGGTCGGCGGCGACGATGTGCCGCAGCCCGTCGTGCACGACGGCGCAGGTGATCGGCCGCAGGTCCGAGGTGGCGACCGCGCCGGTCTGCCTGACGTTCAGGCCGCGTCTGGCGATCACCATCGATGTGGACAGCACGCCCATGCCGAGGCTCTTGCCGACGACCGTGATGTCGGCGGGTACGGGATCGCCCTCGTCGCGCATCGCGAACATGGCCCCGGACTTGGCGAACGTCAGCACCTCGTCAGCGACGAGCAGCGCACCCTCCGCGGCGCACAGGCCGGACAGCGCGCGCAGGTATCCGGCCGGCGGGACCAGGATTCCGGCGTCCCCCTGAATGGGCTCGGTGAAGACCGCCAGCAGCCGGCCGGCGTTGGCCACGAAGTATTCGCGCAGGGCGGCGAGGTCGCCGAACGGGATGTGGTCGACGCGCACGCCGTACTGGTCGAGCGGGGCGAGCCCGGGCAGCCCCATCGTGTAGTGGCGGCGGTTGAGCAGGGGGAGCAGCCCGGAGGTCCAACCGTGCCAGGCGCCTTCGAAGGCCAGGATGGTGTTCCGCTCAGCCATGCCGGGCCGGTAGCGGAGCCGGCGGTGGTCGAAGCGGGACTCCAGCACGAGCCGGAAGGCCAGCTCCAGCCCCTCCGAGCCCGAGTTCCTGCCTGCCACGTGGTACTCGCCGGGCGGGAAGTGGCCCGTCCAGAGTCCGCCGTCGCCGAAGAGCCAGGAGAGCAGCCGGGCGCGCTCCAGGGAGGCGAGTTCGTCGGTGACGTACCCGCCTTGAAGCATGCAACGTTCCAATGACTGCCGCATGGCCTCGTGCCCTGCTCCGAGGCAGGCGCTGCCGTATCCGCCGCTCGCGTCGAGCAGGTGCAGCGGCTCGCCCCTGCGCCCGGCGGCGAGGTGGACGGCCTCGATCTCGATGCCGTGGCCGCGCACGCACGCGATCGGCAGCCGCCTGCCGCCGTAGTGATCGACATGGGTCTCCTGGCTCAGCAGAACGTCCTGGAGCGCGGACTCGGAGATCTCGCACAGGCCGGGGGTCGCGACTCGCGCGCTCATCGGGCCGTGGACAGGGCTCGGACCTTGTCCTCCACAAGCGTGACCACGCTGCCCAGGGTGGCGAAGTTGTCCGGGGCGAACTCGTCGTCGGTGATGACGATGCCGAAGGTGTCCTCGCACTGCACCCGCAGTTCCACGAAACCGATGGAATCCAGGCCATAGATGTCGCGCAGGCTGTCCTCGGGCCTCATCTTGTGCGGTGGGACTTCGACGTGAATCTCGCCTGCCAGAATCCCTGCGACGGTCTGCTGCACGTCCATGGAAGCTCCTTTGTGAGGGAGGATCTCGGTCCGGATCAGCTTCGCCCACCCCGTCGAACCCTGTCTTCGTCATCTCGCGTAAAGTGCCCGGCTCGGCCTGACCGGGACTTGTCACTTCGCGTAAAGCGCCGACGGCGACTTCGACGCCTGCCGCCGACACCCCGATTCGACGAGCGGACAGTGCCCGAGAGCGCGCCGTCAGGAATCGACACCACCAAGCCCAGCGTCGCCCGCGTCTACGACTACATCTACGACTACATGCTGGGCGGCAAGGACAACTACGCCTTCCTCCGGCGCACGGTCCGCTTCCTGGCCGGCGAGGCCGGCATCCGCCAGTTCCTGGACATCGGCTCGGGCCTGCCCACGCAGGGCAACGTCCACGAGATCGCCCAGTCCGCCGCCCCCGGCGCCAAGGTCGTCTACGTGGACCACGACCCGATCGTGCTCGTCCACGGCCAGGCGCCGCTCGCCGCGGACGCCTCCACCACCCTCATCGAGGCCGACGCCCGAGAGCCCGAGAAGATCCTCGGCGACCCGAAGACGCGCGGCGCACCCGCGCCGAGCTGCTCGCCTTCTTCGACGGCCTCGAGCTGCTGGAGCCGGGCCTGGTGCCGCTCCCGGAGTGGCGTCCCGACGGGGGAGACCAGGCCACTCCGGGCATCACGTACCACACCTTCGTCGGCAGGAAACCCTAGCCGGGGAGTTTGCCGGAGGCGACCACGTCGCGGTACCAGTGGGCGCTGTCCTTCCAGATGCGCTGCTTCGTACCGGGGTCCACGCGGACGATCCCGAACCGCTTGGCGTAGCCGTGCGCCCACTCGAAGTTGTCCAGCAGCGACCACACGAAGTAGCCGCGCACGTCCGCCCCGGCCGAGATCGCCTCGGCCACGGCGGACAGGTGCCGGTGCAGGTAGTCGACGCGCTGCTCGTCCCTGACCCGGCCGTCGGCGTCCACGACGTCGGCGAACGCGGCGCCGTTCTCGGTGATCATCATCGGCAGGGACGGATGGTCGCGGTGCAGCCGGAGCAGCAGCTCGGTGAGGCCGGTCTCGTCGATGTTCCAGCCCATCTCGGTGTACGGGCCGGGCTGCTGGACGAACTCGACGTCCTCGCAGGCGATCCACGGCGAGGCGGCGCCGTCCTGGTGCCCGTCGGCGGTCTCCCGCCGGCTGGCGCCGTCCCATTGCCGTACCAGCGTGGGGTTGTAGTAGTTGACCCCGAGCACGTCGAGCGGCTGGCAGGCGGCGGCCTCGTCGCCGTCGCGGACGAACGCCCAGTCGGTCACGGCGGCGGTGTCGTCGATGAGGTCGCGCGGGTAGACGCCCTCCAGCATCGGGCCGAGGAAGGCCCGGTTGGCCAGCCCGTCCGCCTTGCGCACCGCGTCGGCGTCGGCCTCGGACACGCCGCGCACGTGGTGCAGGTTGAGCGTGACCGACGCCTGCGCGGTCGGGGCGATCACCGCGCGCAGCGCCTGCACGGCCAGGCCGTGGCCGAGGTTGAGGTGGTGCACGGCGGCCAGCGCCGCGGCCGGCTCGGTCCTGGCAGGGGCGTGCACGCCGGAGGCGTAGCCGAGGTAGGCCGAGCACCACGGCTCGTTGAGGGTGATCCAGGTGTGCACGCGGTCGCCGTACGCCTGGCCCATGTGGTGGGCGTACTCGGCGAAGCGCAGCGCGGTGTCGCGGTGCGGCCAGCCGCCGGCGTCCTCCAGCTCCTGCGGCAGGTCCCAGTGGTAGAGCGTGGCCACGGGGGCGATGCCACGGGAGAGCAGGCCGTCGACCAGGCGGTTGTAGAAGTCCACGCCGGGCTGGTTGAGCGGCCCGCGCCCGCCGGGCTGCACGCGCGGCCAGGAGATGGAGAACCGGTACGCGCCCACGCCCAGCTCGGCGAGGATGTCCAGGTCCTCGTCGAGGCGGTGGTAGTGGTCGCAGGCCACGTCACCGGTGTCGCCGTTGGTGACCAGGCCGGGGGTGTGAGAAAAGGTGTCCCAGATCGAGGGGCCGCGGCCGTCCTCGTTCCAGGCGCCCTCGACCTGGTAGGCGGCGGTGGCGGTG
Source organism: Nonomuraea sp. NPDC049480 (assembly GCF_044465905.1). Lineage (NCBI taxonomy): Bacteria > Bacillati > Actinomycetota > Actinomycetes > Streptosporangiales > Streptosporangiaceae > Nonomuraea > Nonomuraea sp. NPDC049480. Next base: position 239,698 of record NZ_JBITMD010000009.1, on the reverse strand, counting down.
CCCCACAGGAAGTTGCCGGGGAAAACGATGGTCATGCTGCTCCTCAAAGGATGATCTCGATGTCGTCGGTGCCGGGATCGGCGGCGGCCCGCACACCGCCCGGTGTCGTCTCAAGGTCGGCGACCTGCAGGCTCCAGCGCACGGGCGGCCCCTCCACGCGGCGGGCGCGTACGCGGTCGCCGGTGCGGGACACCTCGAACACCGCGCCTGCGCCGCCGTCCACCGTGGGCACGGCGACGGTACGGGCGGCGCCGTCGGCGAGCTGGTAGACCTGCAGGGTGACCCCGTCGGCGTAGTCGTAGTCGGGCCGGTCCTCGCGGGCCCCGATGGGCAGCACCGCCCCCGGCCGCACCAGCAGCGGCAGGCTTCCGAACCCGTGCCGCTCAGTCCGCCAGCCGGGACCGGTGACGCTCTCGCCGTCCAGCAGCCGGGTCCACACGCCCTCGGGGACGTAGTAGGAAACGTCCCCTTCTGAGGACAGCACGGGGGCCACCAGCAGGTCCGGCCCCAGCATGTACTGGGCGTCCAGGTGGTCGCAGGCCCGGTCGCCGGGGAACTCCAGCTGCATGGCCCGCATCACCGGCAGCCCGTCCGCCGCGGCCTGGACCGCGGCCCCGTACAGGTACGGCATCAGCCGGGCCTTCAACCGGGTGAACGCGCGCAGCACGTCCACCGACTCCTCGTCGAACAGCCACGGCACCCGGTACGACCCGCTCCCGTGCAGCCGGCTGTGCGACGACAGCAGCCCGAACGCCACCCACCGCTTGAACACGGCCGGATCCGGCTTCCCCTCGAACCCGCCGATGTCGTGGCTCCAGAACCCGAACCCGGCCAGGCCCAGGGACAGACCGCCGCGCAGCGACTCGGCCATCGCCTCGTACGTCGACTCGCTGTCGCCGCCCCAGTGCACCGGCAGCCGCTGCCCGCCGACCGTGGCCGACCGGGCGAACAGCACCGCGGGCCCGCGCTCGGCCAGCACGTCGTGGACGGTCTGGTTGTAGAGCAGGGTGTAGTAGTTGTGCATGCGCTCCGGGTCGGACCCGTCGGCGTACACGACGTCGGTCGGGATGCGCTCGCCGAAGTCGGTCTTGAACGCGTCCACCCCCATGCCGAGCAGCCCCCGCAGCTTGCCCGCGTACCACTCGCGGGCGGCCGGCGAGGTGAAGTCCACCAGCGCCCGCCCCGCCTGCCAATGGTCATCCTGCCAGACCGTCCCGTCCGGCCTGCGCAGCAGGTGCCCTGCCGCCATGCCCTCGTCGAACAGTCCCGACGCCTGCCCGATGTACGGGTTCACCCACAGGCAGACCTTCAGCCCGCGCTCCTTGAGCCGGCGCAGCATGCCCACGGGATCGGGGAAGACCTCCGGGTCCCACTCGAAGTCGCACCACCGGTACTGCCGCATCCAGAAGCAGTCGAAGTGGAACACGCTCAGCGGCAGGTCCCGCTCGGCCATCCCGTCCACGAACGACGTCACCGTGGCCTCGTCGTAGCCGGTGGTGAACGACGTGGACAGCCACAGCCCGAACGACCACGCGGGCGGCAGCGCGGGACGCCCGGTCAGCGCGGTGTAACGGCGCAGGACGTCGGCCGGCGTCGGCCCGTAGACGATCAGATACTCCAGGTCGTGGCCCTCGACGCTGAACTGCACCCGCGACACGGTCTCCGAGCCCACCTCGAACGACACCCGGCCGGGGTGGTTGACGAACACGCCGTAGCCGCGGTTGGTGAGGTAGAAGGGGATGTTCTTGTAGGCCAGCTCGCTGGTGGTGCCGCCGTCGTCGTTCCAGATGTCGACGGCCTGCCCGTTGCGCACCAGCGGCCCGAACCGCTCGCCTAGCCCGTACACGAGCTCCCCGGCGTTCAGCCGGAGCTGCTCGACCATGAAGTGCCGGTCCTCGGGGTCGTGCACGATCCCGAGGCTCTTGCCGTCGCTGCGGGTGAGCTCGCGCCCGGCCGCGCTGAACGTCATCTCCCACGGCGCGTCCCTGCGCAGCCGCACGCTGAGCGCGCCGCTGGTCAGGCTCGCCTCCTCGCCGGTCACGGCGATCTTCACCTCGGGCGCGTCGTCGCGTACCGCGAAGGCGGGGGAGTGCGGCACGGACCCGGCGAAGTGCACGGTGCGGACGCGGATCACGTCCGGCATCGGCGACGACACGTCCACCCGCAGGACCGGGCCGTCGATGGTGTCGCCGCGGCGGGTGATCGGCCGGGCCGGCGCGAGCACCCGCAGGGAGGAGGCGTCCGCGGTGACGTCGTGGGCGGCGGCGGCGTACGCGGCCCGCACCCCGGGACGCATCCGCCAGTGGCCGTCTTTGAACTTCATGCACATCCGTTCTCGAAGGCGGCGGGCGCGGGACGCCCGCCGGTCGCGGTCAACCGTGGGAGCGCAGCGCGGCGACCGCGCGGGGCGCCAGCGTGACCGCGCCGTCGGCGGTGGCTCCGGTGAGCAGGTCTTCGGCCGGGCCGGGGACGGGCACGCTCGCCGTCTCGGCGCCGTGGTTGAGCAGGAACAGCACGTCGCCGCGGCGGACCGCCTCGACGTCCGGGGGCAGCCGAGCTCCGCCGGGCACGGCGCCGCGCACGCCCGCGTCGGCCAGCGCCCGCGCGGTGACCTCGGCGAGCGCGGCGGGCTCGGGCATCGTCGCGACGTACCAGGCGACGCCCTCGCCGGCCCGGTGCCGCAGCACCGCGGGCCGCCCGCTTCCGGCGAACTCGGCCACCGCCTCGGCGCCCTCGGCGGCCATCAGCTCGGTCCAGGTGCGCGCGGTGAACTCGGCCCCGCCGCTCCAGCGGCAGCGCACCTCTCCGTCCACGGGCAGCCACTCCTCGCCGGACGCCCCGATCACCTCGCGCAGCGGCGCCGGGAACCGTCCGGTGCGGACGTGCGCCCGGTCGTCCACGATCCCGGAGAACGGTCCCACCATCAGCACCCCGCCGCCGCGTACGTAGTCCGTCAGCGCGGCCGCGTCCCGGTCGCTCACCAGGAACAGGTTCGGCACCACGACCAGCGCGTATCCGGCGAGGCCGGCCGACGGCGGCACCACGTCCACGCTCACGCCGCGCTCCCACAGCGGCACGTAATAGGCGAGCAGCTGATCGGTCGCGTTGAGCCGGTCGCTCGGCCGGCCGCGCTCCTCCAGCGCCCACCAGCTCTCCCAGCCGAACACCAGCGCCACCCGCGCCGGCACCGGCTGCCCGGCGACGGAGGAGAGTGCGCGCAGCTCCCGGCCGTGCGCGCGGACCTCGGCGTGCAGCCTGGTGTCCGGCCCGGCGTGCGGCACCATCGCGGCGTGGAAACGCTCGGCGCCGAAGCGGGAGGCCCGCCACTGGAAGTAGCACAGCCCGTCCGCGCCGCGCGCCACCGCCTGCAGCGACTCCAGCCGGAGCTGTCCCGGCGGCTTCGGCAGGTTGTGCGGGCGCCAGTTGACGGCGCCGGCCGACTGCTCCATCAGCAGCCACGGCCGGCCCCGGCCCAGCCCGCGCATCAGGTCGTGCGTGAGCGCCGTGCGCGCGGGCGAGAGCGGGTCGCCCGGGTCGGGATAGCAGTCGTTGGAGACGATGTCCTCCTCACCGGCCCACGACCAGTAGTCCACGGGCTTGAACAGGCCCATGAAGTTCGTGGTGACCGGCGTGTCCGGGGTGCGCCCGCGCAGGATGTCGCGCTCGGCCCGGTAGTGCGCGAGCAGCGCGTCGGAGCAGAAGCGCCGCCAGTCGAGCTGCTGCGTCGGGTTGATCAGGTACGGGGCGCGGCGGGGGGTGACGATCTCGGCCCAGTCGCTGTAGCGCTGGCTCCAGAACGTCGTGCCCCACGCCTCGTTCAGCGTGGCCAGGTCGCCGTACTTGTCCTGGAGCCAGGCGCGGAAGGCCGCCGCCGACTCGTCGCAGTGACAGACCTGGCCGTACTCGTTGCCCACGTGCCACAGGGCCAGGGCGGGGTGGCCGGCGTACCGGTCGGCCAGGTCGGTCACGATCCCCAGCGCGCGCTCCCGGTAGACCGGCGACGACGGGCAGAACTGGTTGCGCGAGCCGTACCAGAGCCGGTGTCCGGACTCGTCCACCGGGAGCGTCTGCGGCCAGCGGTGTCCCAGCCACGGCGGCGGCGAGGCGGTCGGCGTGGCCAGGTCCACCGCGATCCCGGCCCCGTCCATGAGGTCCATGACCCGGTCCAGCCAGCCGAAGTCCCGCGCGCCCGGCTCCGGCTCGAGCCGCGCCCAGCTGAACACGCCGACCGTGACCAGGTTGACCCCGGCCGCCTTCATCAGCTCGGCGTCCTCGGCCCACACGTGCTCCGGCCACTGCTCGGGGTTGTAGTCCCCGCCGAACAGCAGCCCGCGCCCGCGGGTGAGGGCGTTCATGAGCCGCTCCTGGGCGGGGCGGAGCTGTCGCCGATCACCAGGCGGCAGGGCACCAGCCGCTGCTGCGGCGGCCCGTCGCCGTCGAGCCGGTCGATGAGCATGCGCGCGCCGAGCCGGCCCAGCTCGGCGCTGGGCGGCTCCAGCGTTGTGAGCCTCGGGTGGAACATCTCGGCGACCCTGGCCGACGACAGCACCAGCATCAGCGTCAGGTCGCCGGGGATGCGCCAGCCGCGTGCCGCCACGCCCGCGATCACGCCGGCCGCCGCGTGGTCGTCCATCACGGCCAGCGCCGTCACGTCCGGATGCGTCTCCAGCAGCCGCTCGAACGCTCCCCGGCCCTCCTCGGCCGAGCCGGGGCGGAAGCCGTCCACGTACCCGATGCCCGCGGCGCGGGCGGCCGCGGCGAACTCCGCGCCGGCGCGGATCGCGGGGCCGTAGCCGTCGGCGTACGCGTCGGTCGAGAGGTTGAAGAAGGCCAGCTTGCGATGCCCCAGCCCGGCCACGTGCGCCACCGCGTCGCGGGCCGTGGCCGCGAAGTCGATGTCGGCGTAGTCGATCGAGCCGGGCTCCCGGGTGCGCCCGATCATGCTGAACGGCACCCCGGCCCGCGTCAGGAACTCCGTCCGCTCGTCGTCGAGGCGCACCTCCATGAGCAGCACGCCGTCCACCAGCCCCAGGCCGGTGAGGTGGCGCAGCTCCTCGATCGGGCCGGCGTTCTCGGGGGACAGCAGCAGGTGGTAGCCCAGCTCCCTGGCCGCTTCGGCGGCGCTCGTCGCGAACTGCGTCTCGGTGAGCCCGAAACCGCTGCGCGGCGCCGGGAACAGCAGCGCCAGGATCCGGGTCCGCTTGCTCTGCAGACCGCGCGCCAGCAGGTTCGGGCGGTAACCGAGCTCGGCCGCGGCCTGCTCGATGCGCCGCTTGGTGGCCGCCGCCACCGGGCGGGTGCCGTTGAGCGCGGCCGAGACCGTGGAGACCGCGACCTGTGCCCGCTCGGCCACGTCACGCAGGGAGGACATGCCCCTCCGACCCGGGAAAGTCGAAACGTTTCGCACACCGTAGAGTCCGTTTTGCGGAGATGTCAATGGCGTCAAATCGGGTGCCCCAAACCCGGCTACGATCGGCGGGTGCTGAGAGTCGCCGTCCCAGGAACACCCGAGCCGCCCGCCCGCGGTCATCTCGCCATGGGGGAGGAGCCCGGACCGCCTGACGCGATCACGGTGGACTCGCGCACCCTGTGGCGCGGCGGCCGGCCGTGGTTCCCGGTGACGGGGGAGTTCCACTACGCCCGCTATCCGGCCGCCGAGTGGCGCGAAGAACTGCTGAAGGTGCGGGCCGGCGGGGTGACGGCCGTGGCCACGTACGTCTTCTGGAACCTGCACGAGGAGCGCCGCGGCCGCTTCGACTGGAGCGGCGACCGCGACCTGCGCCGGTTCGTGGCGACCTGCGCGGATGCCGGCCTCGACGCGGTGGTGCGGATCGGGCCGTGGGCGCACGGCGAGTCGCGCAACGGCGGTTTCCCCGACTGGCTCCTGGCCGAGGACTGCGTGCCGCGCACCGACGACCCGGGCTACCTGGACCTGGTCGGGGCGTTCTTCGGGCAGATCGGTCTCCAGCTGCGCGGGCTGACCAGGCGGGACGGCGGGCCCGTCGTCGCCGTCCAGGTGGAGAACGAGTTGCACGACCAGCCCGGCCACCTGCTCACGCTCAAGCGCATGGCCAAGGAGGCGGGCATCGACGCGCCGCTGTGGACGGCCACCGGATGGGGCCACGCGCGGCTGCCGCCCGCCGAGGTGATCCCGCTGTTCGGCGGGTACGCCGAGGCCGCCTGGGACACGGCGCACGACGGCTGGCCGGCGCAGAGCCGGGCGCACTACTTCTTCGGGCCCGGCCGGGACGACGACTCGATCGGCGCCGACCTGCGGACCACCGGCGGGGGCGGGGCGGACGAGGGCCACCTCGCCGGCTACCCGTTCGCCACCTGCGAGCTGGGCGGCGGCATGTACACCTCCTACCACCGGCGGCCCATCGTCGCGGCGGCCGACGTGGCCGCGTTGTCGCTGGTGAAGCTGGGCAGCGGGTCGGTCTGGCAGGGCTATTACCTGTACCACGGGGCCTCGCAGAAGATCGGCGAGCTGAGCACGCTGCAGGAGTCGCACGCCACCGGCTATCCCAACGACTGCCCGGTGATCAACTACGACTTCCAGGCGCCGCTGGGCGAGTTCGGTCAGTTCCGGGAGTCCTACGTCCGGCTGCGCCTCCAGCATCTGTGGCTGGCCTCCGACGGCGCCGACCTCGCCCCGATGACCCTCACCATGCCGCCGGACGCCCCGGCCGACACCGCCGACCGCCGGGCCTTGCGCTGGTCGGTGCGCTCCGACGGCCGCTCCGGATTCCTGTTCGTCAACAACCACCAGCCCGTCGAGACGCTGCCCGCGCATGAGGGCGTCCAGTTCACGGTCGCCCTCGGGGATCGGGAGCTGGTGGTGCCGCGCGAGCCCGTCACCGTGCCGTCCGGGGCGTACTTCGTGTGGCCGCTTGTCCGGCCGGTCGGCGCGAGCACCCTCCTGACCGCGTCCGCCCAGCCCGTGTGCGCGCTGGAGGGCCCGGCCGTGGTGCTCGCCCAGGTCGCGGGCATCCCGGTCGAGCTGGCCTTCGACGCCGCCACGGTCGCCGCGATCGACGGCCCCGCGATGGGCGGCCCGCCGGCGGCGGAGAGCGGCGGTGAGCCGGTGACCGTGACGACCGGGGGCGGCGCGACGGTGGTGCGCGGCCTGCGCCCCGGCCCCGGCTGCCTGCTGCGCGTCACCGCCGCCGACGGGTCCGTGGCGCACGTGCTCGTGCTGGACGAAGAGAGCGCGCTCACGGCCACGCGCGGCCGGGTCCGGGGCGCCGACCGGCTGATCCTCAGCGCCCGTCCCGCCGTCATCGACGGCGACCGGCTCGTGTTGTACGGCGGCGCGCAGGCGGGAGGCGGCCGTCACGCCGGCGATCGGCTGCGCGTGTTCCCGCCCCTGACGGCGGCCGGCGGTGCGGCGCACGCCACGAGCGACCGGGCGGCCGGCGGTGCGGCGCACCCCGGGACCGGCCACTCGACCGACGGCGTCTTCGGGACCGGCCACGCGACCGACGGCGTCTTCGGGACCGGCCATTCGACCGACGGCGTCTTCGGGATCGTCCACCTGCCCGACCTGGACGCCGAGCCCACCGTCGCCGTCGTCGAGCAGGTGGCGGGGGCCGGCCCGCCCAGGCGGACGGTGGTCGACGCGAACTCCGGACGGGCGTCCGCGCCCACGGACGCCGACTTCGCCGGGGCCGCCGTCTACCGCGTCCCCGTGCCCGCCGGCCTCCTCGACGGCGGCGACGAGGTGCTGCTGCGCCTCGACTGGTCCGGCGACGTGGGCCGTGCCTTCATCGGCGGCCGCCTGGTGGCCGACCAGTTCTGGCACGGCCCGCCCTGGGAGATCGGCCTGCGCCGCTTCCGCCGCGACCTGCTGGAGCACGGCGCCGTCGAGCTGCGCCTGCTGCCGTTCCCCGAGGACGCCCCGGTCTACGTCTCCCCGCAGACCCGAGCCCGCAAGGGCACCCTGGAACTGCGCTCGGCGACGTTCGTCCCCGTGCCGCGCACCACGCTGACGGTTTGAGCCGCCCGCCTTCGGGAGGCGGGTCGGGTCGTGACCGCGTGAAACTTTCTACCGGCCGAGATCGTGGCAGACACAAGAGTGAGGATCCGCTACCGTCCTCGTCGGAAATATTCGGTATCAGGTGGAAATGTTTCGGGAGGTAGGTGGCGTCATGGGCAGAGGAGGGAAACTGGTGATCGTCGCCGCGCTCGGGGCCGGGGTGCTGACGGCCTCGCCCGCGCTCGGCAGCGGAGGCGTCCCCGGCGGGCACTGGGTGGACACCTGGACCGCGATGCCGCAGCTGACCGAGCCGCACAACATGCCGCCCGCGCCCTACACCCAGGACGACCTGGTCATGGCCGAACAGCACGCTGCGACAGACCGTGCGGGTGTCGGCCGGCGGGCAGCGGCTGCGGCTGCGTTTCTCCAACGCCTTCGGCGGCGCGCCGCTGCCCGTCACCCGGGTGACCGTGGCGTTCCCCGCCGGCGGGAAGGCGGGCGTGAGCGCCATCCAGCCGGGGACCGCCCGGCCGGTGACGTTCTACGGCCGTCCCTCCACGGTCGTCCCGGTCGGCGCGCAGACGGTGTCCGATCCGCTGGACCTGCCGCTCGCGCCCGGCTCCGTCCTCACCGTGACCGCGTACCTCGCCGACGGCCAGGCCTCCGAGGCCATCACCTCGCACCCCGGCTCCCGCACCACCTCCTACCTGGCGACCGGCAACCAGGCCGACTCCCAGGACCTCGCCGGGGCGACCCCCGTCGACCACTGGTACTTCCTCAGCGCCCTCGAGGTCTGGTCCAAGCCCGCCACGGCCGCGCTCGTGCTGCTCGGCGACTCGCTGACCGACGGCAGGGGCTCCACCACGAACCTCAACAACCGCTGGCCCGACCAGCTGTCCGACCGGCTGCGGGCCGGCCGCCGCACCGCCGGGGTGGCCGTCGCCAACCAGGCGGCGGGCGGCAACCGGGTGCTGAACGACGGCCTCGGCCCCAACGCCCTGGCCCGGCTCGACCGCGACGTGCTCGCCCGCAGCGGCGCCAGATGGCTGATCGTCTTCGAGGGCGTCAACGACATCGGCACCGCCGCGGCCACCCAGGACGCGCAGAAGAAGATCGCCGACGACCTGATCGCCGCCTACGACCAGATCATCGTCCGCGCTCACGCGAAGGACCTGGCCGTGTACGGGGCGACGCTCACCCCCTTCGGCGGCAACTCCTACGACGACCCGCAGGGATACCGCGAGGGTGCCCGGCAGACGGTCAACGAGTGGATCCGCACCAGCGGCAGGTTCGACGCGGTCATCGACTTCGACCGCGCGGTCCGCGACCCCGCCGGCCCCCGGCGGCTGTCGGCCGCGTACGACGTGGGCGACGGGCTGCACCTGAGCCCGGCCGGCTACAAGGCGCTGGCGGACGCCGTACCCGCCCGCTTGTTCCACCGTTAGCGGTTGAGCGCCAGGCCGCGTACGGGGTGCTCGCCCTCGGTCTGCAGGCGGTACTCCCGGCCCGACCTGGCGCGGTTGTCGTCGATGACCCGCTCCGACGGCGGCCGCTCCCCGTCCATGACGGCCCGCTGCATCTCCTCGAAGCGCTCGTGGGCCTCGCGCACATAGCCCGCCCCCAGCGTGGTGAGGTCGATCTGGGTGGCGAGCAGGTCGCGGATGTAGCCCTTGTTCGGCTCGAACGTCACCGGGGCGGGCAGTTCGGGGGCGCACACCTGCTCCGGGTCGCGCCCGTCGTGCTGCTTGAACAGCTCGGCCGCCAGCCGCAGGTGCTCCAGCTCCATGTTGAGGTGCAGCTCCCAGATGCTCTTCACCTTCGGGTCGGACTCGGTCTCCATGAACGAGTGGTACAGGTAGCACTCGTTGTACTCGTGGTTGAGCAACATCTCCCACCAGCTCTCGCCCGGGTCGACCAGCGACTCGTAGTGGGTGACGTGCTCCTCCTCGATCAGCCCGATCTCCTGGTAGAGCTGCCGCGCGATCGGCTCCATGTACGTCGGCCCGACGTTCATGTAGAAGTTCATCGTCTGCTGCTCCGCCGACATGATCGTCAGCGCGTGCAGCTTGGAGATGGGCACCGTGCTGTTCCTGTCGTACGGGTCCCGGACGTTGTCGCGGCCGTCCCGGTGGTGCAGGTACGTCGGCCGTCCCGGCATGACCTCGGTCAGGTCGTCGACGATCTTCTCGGCCTTGCGGTGCTCGATCATCTCGTACAGGTTGGCGTAGCGGTACAGGTGGTCGAAGTCCTCCAGCACGCCGAACTCGTAGGCCTGGCGCAGATACGGATCCGGCTCCATGCGGGCCACCCACGCGGTCAGGTCCACCGCGACCTGCTCGTAGGCGATGGTGGTCTCCAGCACCGAGGACACCCCGGGCAGCAGCCAGTTGACCGCCTTCTGCTGCTGGGCCTCGATGTGACGCACCCGCGCGAGCTGCCGTTTGAGGTCGGTGTCGGGGCAGTGGCGGGCGAGCTGGTGGCTGAAGAAGATCGCCTCGACCTCGATGCCGTTCATCGTGATGATCCGGCACCGGGTGTACGGATCGGCGTGATCGGGATCGATGGGCGTGACGTTCAGCTCGCGCCAGTCACGCAGCTGCTCGTCCAGCGGGATACCCCGCTCCTGCAACGGGTTGAAGGGCATGAGGCCGCGCTCCTTTGCGCTGGTCGGAAACGTCCGGTGGCGGCCTACCCGGGGCTCCAGCAGGGCAATCTCCCCGCTACACCGGCGAAAGCCCTGCAGAAGGTAATGCCGGACAGCGGCGTCACAGGATGAGCCGGCGCGGGTGGTCGCCGCCCCACTCGACCGTCATCACGGTCGCGTCGTCCTGCAACAGCCCGCTCTGGTGCCGCAGGATGGCCTGGATCAGCCGGCGCAGCGTCTCCGGCGCCGACACGCCGTCGGCCTCGTGGCGGACGACGAAGTCGATGAAACGTTCCAGCCCGAACAGCTCGCCGTCCGGGCTCTGCGCCTCGATGATGCCGTCGGTGTAGAACAGCAGGCGGTCCCCGCGCTGCAACTGGTAGCGGCGCAGCCCCGCGGACAACCCCAGGCCGAAGCCCATCGGCGGGTCCGGCACGGGAAGGCTCTCCAGCGTGGCCACCCACTGCCCGCCGCGGATCAGCAGCGGCGGGTGGTGGCCCCGGTTGACCCAGCTCAGCAGGCCGCTCCTCAGCTCCAGGCGGGCCAGGATACCGGTGGCGAACCGGCCGGTGAACTGCTCCTTGATCGCCGCGTCGATGGCCTCGCTGATCTCCGGCAGGCCCATGCCCTGGCGGCGGTTGTGGCGGCACGAGCCTATCGCGACGGTGGCGGTCAGCCCTGCCGACGTGTCGTGCCCCATCGCGTCGAACAGCGAAATGTGCAGGAGGTTCCCGTCGATCGCGTAGTCGTAGGCGTCGCCGCCCATCTCGTACGCGGGCTCCAGCGCGGCGGCGACCACCACGTCGTCGTTGGCGAACGTGCCCGGCGGCAGCAGGTTCCACAGCACCTCCGCCGAGAGGGTCATCGGGCGGGCGCGGACCAGCCGGGCGTACGAGTCGCTGTGCGGACGCTTGCTGATCACCAGCACGCTGATCAGCGCCGCCAGTTGCTTGGCCCGCCATTCGACCAGCTCGCCGCTCTCGCGCACGGTCGCCCCGAACACCCCGACCCGCTCGGTGCCGTCCAGCAGCGGCAACCACAGCCGCCGTGGCCCCTCACCCTGAGACTCGGGCTTGGCCTGGACGATCTCCACCGTGCGGAACGCGCGGCCCGCCAGCGTGGTATCGATCTTGATGGGCTCGAGGGGCTCGCCGGACGCGTCGAGCTGTCCGGGCAGCGGCACGAGGCGCTGCTGTTGCAGGTCGGACACGTAGATCATGGTCTGGGAGAAGCCGATGAGGCGCGCGTGCTCGGCCACCAGGCCCGGGAGGTCCTCCATCGCGGCCAGGTGCGTGGAATCGAGCAATCCCCCCAGCGCAAGCTCACCCTCACTCTGCACCGGCCTCTCCTTCCCCCGCTCCGGTATGTGTCCCTTACCCCCGCCACCATGGATCACCCGGCCCGGGGCGGCGATCGGCCGGCGCTCTTGCAGGGGGCCGGCCGGCGGCGGCGATCACTCGGGTATCAAGGGCAGACGTCCTGGTACGGCGCTCCGCCCAGGTGCCGCTCCCACTCGGCGGGCGACAGCGAGCGCCCGGCCCGCGCGCACACCTCCTTCGCGACCCGTTCTCCGTCAACGGAAACCGCGCGGACGGCCCCCTCCACCCCGACGTACACGGCCGCCCCGTCGGCGCTGAACGCGAGCGACCACGGCTGGCCCTCCTGCAGCAGGTAGGACCCGCCGAGCCGCCGCCTGGCCCCGACGTCCCAGAGCTGGAGCAGGCCGTGCGCCGAGGCGGTGGCGAGAGTCTTGCCGTCGGGTGAGAAGGCCAGAAAGTGGACTTCGTCGGCGGCCCGGGGCAGGGCGGGACGCAGTGCCTTCGGCCCGTCGACATTCCACAGCCCGACCCGCCCGGTGGTGCTCTCGTACGCGGCGAGGAGCCCTCCTCTGCTGATCGCGAGCGCGTTCGTGGGCCCGAACGCGGCGCCCACCGGCTTGCCGGTGCCGACGTCGATGAACCTGCCGCTGTCCCACCACCATCGAACCGGTCAAGCTGCGCGCCAGCCAGTGCCGGCCACCGCTGAAACAGGGCTGATCCGGCCGCGCACAACGCACTCCGGACGGGGAAGAGATGCTGGTGAGGCATATCGTCGCGTGGTCCGGTCAGGAGAGTGCCATGACCAAGCCGATCGAGCCTCGGGAGTCCCGTCCCGAGGCTGCCGCCCCGGTCCAGGTGCTTCTCTCGGCCTCCAACGTGTGGCGAGTCGGGTTCGCCATCGTCGCAGTCGTCGTCGTGGTGTACTTCATCCGCTTCGTCCTCACGGACGCGGGTTCGCTGGTCGTCGTTGTGGTGATGGCCTGGTTCCTGTCGCTGGCGATGGAGCCCGCGGTGGGCCGGCTGGCCCGGCACATGCGCCGCGGCGCCGCAGTCATCCTCGTGATGATCGGGATCGCCCTGCTCGCGGGGGTCTTCCTCTTCCTGTTCGGAAACCTGTTCGTCGAGCAGGCCGCGCTACTTGTGCGGGCGCTGCCCGAGGTGGTCACCGGCGCCATCGACTGGATCAACGCCAGATTCGGCACGAAGTACGACATCTCTACCATCCTCAGCTCCATCAACCTGACCCCCCAACAGGCCGCCACCTACGCCCAGGACCTGGTCGGCGGCGTGCTCGGCCTGCTCGGCACGATCACTGCGGCGGTGTTCAACACTTTCGCCCTGTTGCTGCTGACCTTCTACTTCTCAGCCGACGGTCCCCGGCTGCGGCGCTGGCTCGCCCAGTTCCTGCCCGGCCGCATGCAGCAGATCTTCCTCACCGTGTGGGACGTGTCGCTGGTCAAGACAGGCGGCTACGTCTCCGCCCGGCTGATCCTGGCCACGATCAACGGCACCACCTCGGCCATCGTGTTCATGCTGATCGGCATGCCCTCGTGGCTGGCGCTGGGCGTGTGGACGGGCATCGTGGCCCAGTTCGTCCCCACGATCGGCACGTACATCGCGATCGCGCTGCCCACCTTCGTGGGCCTGGTCTCGCCCCGGCCCTGGATCGGGGTGGCGGCGCTGGCCTGGGCGATCCTGTACCAGCAGGTGGAGAACCTGACACTGGAGCCGCGCATCAGCGGGCGGGCGGTGAACATGCATCCTGGCGTCGCGTTCGCGGGCGTGATCCTGGGGGCGCAGCTCTTCGGGGCGGTGGGCGCGCTGCTGGCGGTGCCGGTGCTGGCCATGCTGCTCTCGCTGCTCGACACGTTCGTGGCCCGCAAGGAACTGGTGCCGATCCCGACCGAGGTGCCGGAGGCGTACCTCAAGGACGAAGAGAACGGCCAGGGCGGCGAGGACGGCCAGGGCGGCGAGGGCTCGGCAGCGACGGAGCCCGAGGACAAGCCTCGCACGGGACGGGCGCGGACAGGCTCGGACGGTTGACGCGTCGGAAGGGTCGCCGCCTGGTGCGCCGGCTCGGCGGGGGACCCAGAAGTAGGGAACGAATCAAAACGCCTGCTGAGGAGGACGTTCCTTCTGCTCAAGCACGGACACGGAACCGGCCGGCGAAGATCGAGGCCGTGAGCCGGCTCCCACTGCGTCGGACCGTCACGACGTCGTCGCGGCGGCGTCTGCCGAAACTTTCAAGGTCTCTGGTGACGAGGTCGGCACGAACCTGCCGGCACTATTGCCGTGGCCGATCTTCACAACCATGAGTGCCGTAGGAGTGACTCGGCGGCACTGTCATGGACGGACGGCGCCGAGCAGGCGGTTGCGCCAGTAATCGTCAAGGACGGACACCTTGATGACGTCGCCGGTCTGGGGTGCGTGCACCATCTTGCCGTTGCCGGCGTACATGCCCATGTGCCCGAGCCCCTTGCTGAACAGCAGGTCGCCAGGCTGCAGGGCGCCCAGCGAGACGCGGCGGCCGGCGCCCCACGCCCATTGTGTGTAGGTCGTGCGGGGCAGTTCGATCCCTGCGGTGCGCCAGGCGGCCTGGGTGAGGCCGGAGCAGTCGTAGGAGCCCGGCCCGGTGCCGCCGTACAGGTAGGGCTTGCCGATCTGGGAGAAGGCGAACTCCAGCGCAGAGCGGGCGTTGCCGGAGGCAGGGCCGGTGTACTGGATGCCGGGGCTGTTGGGATTGCCGGTCCGGAAGGCGCCCAGCCTGCGCAGGAGCTTGGTCTGCTCCTTGACCAGCTTGTCGACCTTGGTCTTCTCGTCGCCTACCCTGGCGCGCGCGGTTTCGGCCTCTGCCAGGGCCTTCTGGGCCTCTTCCCGTCGTTCGCGCAGTTCCTTGGTCGCCGCCTCGAAGGCTCGCAGCTTTTCCGCCCTGGCCAGGGCGATCTGCTGGACGGCGGCCATGCCGGCGAGCATCTGCTCGGGGCTGCCCTGGACGACGAAGCGCTGCCAGCCCGTCGACGGGCCGAATTGGTAGTCGTTGACCGCCACCGTGACGAGGTCGCTGCGCAAGGCGTCGGCCTGCGCGCCCTTGCGGCTGAACTCGGCGTTGACGGTGTCGTACTTCTTCTTGGCCTTCTTGTACGTCTCCGTGGCCTGGTTGTACCGCTCGACGAGTTGGTCGGCCTTCTCGTTCAGCTTCACCAGCTTGGCCCTGGCCTTGACGGGTGACGGCTCCGCCTGGGCGTTCGAGGTCAGTGCGATCAAGGCGAGCGCTGCGGCCAACGCTGTTCGACCCAGCCTTGTCAGCACGACCACTACGATGCCTCCTCGTAAGTCTTCAAACCTGGGCGAAATGGTACAGAAGTGTGAGGTGTGATTGGCCAGATCAGGCCGATTCGCTCCAGAGAATCCATCTACTAGCCGCGATAGCACCGGCTAGAGGGAGGTATGCGTGCCGGCTGCGTGGCGTTCGGCAGGGTGGCCCCGGCTTCACGGGAGTTCCGGGAGTCGGGCATGTTGCCTCAGTGACCGGCGCGGCCGCTCTCGCCTCTGGCATGGCGGCGACCGGTGGCACGGCGGTCAGTCGAGCCGGCCGAGCCGGGCGGCCCGTATCCCCGCCTCGAACGCCCAGGCTGTCGCCTGGACGATCGCGGTGCGCCGGTCGTTGACGGGCATGCGGGTGGGGATCACCGGCGCGACCCGCACCTGGACGCCGTGCTCCCTCCAGCGGCCCGCGTACTCGCGGATCAGCGGGATGGAGCGACCGGGTGATAGCCGAGATCGTCGGTCTGGTGTTGGCCTTGCCGTCCTGTCGGTCGCCCCAGCCGCCGGAGTCCAGCACCATGTCCCAGGTCTCGTACGGCAAGGACGGGTGCCGCTGGTGCAGGATCTCCCCGGGCAAGGTCATCGGCGGTCCTTTGCGCGGGTCGGACATCGCGTGAGCGACGATCGCGTCGGTCAGCGCGACCACCGCCAAGGCGGGGGTAGGCGGCGTGCACACGGTCGGCGTAGCCGGGTGGAAGGTCTTCGGGCTTGCCGAACAGGTCGAGGCCGATCCCGGCGGATCCGGACATCCAGGAGGGCCGGACAACCGTTTGTGCCCTCCGAACAAGTTCCTGCTGGGCATGATCCGTCAGCTTGCCGACGTCGTACGCACCTGGTTTCCCCGGCCGGCAATACCAAGCAGCCCGTGCTGGGTCCAATGCACCTGGTGGATCTTCGTCCAGATGAACGGCGAAAGCGCCCGCCATACGGTCACGCCGACATCTTGCGCAATCGGATCGACGGATGCTTGGAACCGCTTCGTGGCTCTCGCCTGAGCGATCTGCTTGAGGGCGACCTTGCTGCTCAGAGCCGCTCCTAAGGCGCCCAGCATCGCGGTGATCGCGTCGTTGACGAAGTGCACGGCGGCGAGCGTTCCGGGTACCGCCGGCGGCGGGCTAGCCGCCCGGAAGTGCGCTCCGGCTTTCCAGGAATACCATAGGGGGGTATAGTGTTGTGGTGGGTGACGAACCCGAGGGAGGACTGACATGCCCGGATATGCCGCCACCAAGCAGGACCACGCGGTGAGACTGCGCCGCATCGAAGGCCAGATCCGCGGCCTGCAGCGCATGGTCGACGACGACAAGTACTGCATCGACATCCTGACCCAGGTGTCGGCGGCGACCAGCGCGCTGAAGTCGTTCTCCCTGTCGCTCCTCGAAGAGCACCTGGCCCACTGCGTCGCGGAGGCCACCCTGAAGGGCGGCCCGGAGGCCGCGGCGAAGGTCAAGGAAGCCTCCGACGCCATCGCCAGACTTGTCCGTTCCTGACCGCATTGAACCCATTGAAGGAGAGATCGCTATGAGCACCGCCACCTACACCGTCAAGGGCATGACCTGCGGCCACTGCGTCAGCTCCGTCAAGGAAGAAGTCGGCGAGGTGGCCGGCGTCACCAACGTCGAGGTGGATCTGGCCACCGGGCTGCTGACCGTGGACAGCGACGGTCCCATCGACACGGCGAAGATCGTCGCCGCGGTCGAGGAGGCCGGGTACGAAGTGGCGAACTCATGAATACCGCAGCGAAGCTCGGCTCCTATGTCCTGGGGCTGGCCGTCGTCTTCGGCGGCGCCTTAGGAGCGGGCAAGGCGGTGGGACCGGTCGGGACACCCCCGGCAGAAGACCATGCCGCCATGACCACCATGGCGACGCCGACGGCGAGCGCGGGACACGGGGAGCACGCCACCGAGCAGGTGAAGAACGATACCCCCGGAGGGCTTCAAGTGTCCGCGAACGGCTACACCCTCACCCCGCTCACCGCGACGATCAAGCCGGATGAGCCGACCGACTTCCGCTTCACCGTCACAGGGCCCGACAACAAGCCGGTCACTGACTACGAGGTCGAGCACGACAAGAAGCTGCACCTCATCGTCGTCTCCCGCGACCTCGGCAGTTTCCAGCACGTGCACCCCGAGATGACGCCCGACGGCGTCTGGTCGGTCAAGCTCACCCTCCCGGACGCGGGGACGTATCGCGCGTTCGCCGATTTCGCCCCCACCGGAGGCAGCGCTCTGACGCTGGGCACCGACCTGCTCGTGGCCGGAGACTACGCGCCCAAGGCACTTCCCGGGACCAGCCGTACGGCCGGCGTCGACGGATACGAGGTCACCCTCGACGGTGAGCTGACGCCCGGGCAGTCCAGCAAGCTCACCCTGAAGGTGAGCAAGGACGGCAAGCCGGTCGCCGACCTGCAGCCCTACCTCGGCGCCTATGGCCACCTGGTGGCCTTGCGCGCCCGGGATCTGGCCTATCTGCACGTCCACCCGGACGGCGAGCCCGGCGACGGCAAGACCAAGGCCGGGCCCGAGATCGTCTTCTACGCCGAGGTGCCCAGTGCCGGCGACTACCGGCTCTTCCTCGACTTCCAGCACGAGGGCGAGGTCCGCACCGCCGACTTCACCCTCGGCGCGGGCGAGCGGCCGGCGATCCCGAAGCCCACTCCCACACCCACATCCACCGAGCACGGCGACAACCACAGCCACTGAGCGAGAGAAAGGAGAACGCTGATGTCCCAGGTCAGCGATGACCGGCAGAACGCGGTCGAGCTCTCGATCGGCGGCATGACCTGCGCGTCCTGCGCCAACCGCATCGAGCGCAAGCTCAACAAGATGGACGGCGTGACCGCCACGGTCAACTACGCCACGGAAAAGGCGAAGGTCACCTTCCCCGAAGGGGTCGACCCGCAGCAGTTCATCACCGAAGTGGAGAAAGCCGGCTACACCGCCGCCCTGCCCGCCCCGCCCAAGGCGGAGCAGGAGGCGGCCGAGCAGGAGCCGGAGGACGAGCTCCAGCCGCTGCGCAGCCGCCTGATCAGCTCCGTGGTGCTGGCCGTGCCGGTGATCGCGATGGCGATGATCCCGCCGCTGCAGTTCACCAACTGGCAGTGGCTGTCACTCGTGCTGGCGGCACCAGTGGTGGTGTACGCGGGCTGGCCGTTCCACAAGGCTGCCTGGACCAACCTGCGGCACGGCGCCGCGACGATGGACACGCTGATCTCGATCGGCACCATCGCCGCGCTGGGCTGGTCGCTGTGGGCGCTGTTCTTCGGCACCGCGGGCACGCCTGGGATGACGCACCCGTTCGCGTTCACCATCGAGCGCACCGACGGCTCCGGCAACATCTACCTGGAGGCGGCGGCGGGGGTGACGGCGTTCATCCTGGCCGGACGCTACTTCGAGGCCCGCTCCAAGCGGCGGGCGGGCGCCGCGCTGCGAGCCCTGCTGGAACTGGGCGCCAAAGACGTGGAACTGGCCGACGGCCGGCGGGTGCCGGTCGAGCAGCTTTCCGCCGGGGACCGGTTCATCGTCCGTCCTGGCGAGAAGATCGCCACTGACGGGGTGATCGAGGAAGGCACCTCGGCGGTCGACGCCTCGATGCTGACCGGCGAGTCCGTGCCCGTCGAGGTCAAGCCTGGCGATGGGGTGACCGGTGCGACGGTGAACGCGGGCGGCCGGCTGATCGTCCGGGCGACCCGGGTCGGCGCCGACACCCAGCTGGCGCAGATGGCCAAGCTGGTGGAGGAGGCGCAGACCGGCAAGGCGCAGGTGCAGCGGCTGGCCGACCGCATCTCCGGCATCTTCGTGCCGATCGTGATCGCCCTGGCGCTCGGCACGCTCGGCTTCTGGCTCGGCACCGGCGACGGCGTGGGCGCCGCCTTCACCGCCGCGGTGGCGGTGCTGATCATCGCCTGCCCCTGCGCGCTCGGCCTGGCCACCCCGACCGCGCTGCTGGTCGGCACCGGCCGGGGCGCCCAACTCGGCATCCTCATCAAGGGCCCCGAGGTGCTGGAGTCCACCCGGAAGATCGACACGGTCGTGCTGGACAAGACCGGCACGGTCACCGAGGGCAAGATGACCCTGGTCGACGTGCACGTGGCCGAGGGCGAGAGCCGCGAGGAGGTGCTGCGCCTGGCCGGCGCGCTGGAGCACGCCTCCGAGCACCCGATCGCCCAGGCCATCGCCCGCGCCGCCGGCTCCGACGCCACCGTCGAGGACTTCGCCAACATCGAAGGACTCGGCGTGCAGGGCATCGTCGACGGCCACGCGGTCCTGGTCGGCAGGCCCCGCCTGCTGGAGGAGTGGTCGCAGTACCTCACTCCCGACCTGGAGCGGGCCCTGCACGCGGCCCAGGCCGCAGGTCGCACTGCGGTCGCGGTGGGCTGGGACGGCCAGGCGCGGGCGGTGCTGGTGGTGGCCGACGTGGTCAAGCCGACCAGCGCCGAGGCCATCAAGCAGTTGCGGGCCCTCGGCCTGACACCGGTGCTGCTGACCGGCGACAACGAGGCCGTGGCCAAGACGGTGGCCGCCGAGGTGGGTATCGACGAGGTGATCGCCGAGGTGCTGCCCGCCGACAAGGTCGACGTCGTCAAGGAACTCCAGAGCGAGGGCAGGGTCGTGGCCATGGTGGGCGACGGGGTCAACGACGCCGCCGCACTCGCCCAGGCCGACCTGGGGCTCGCGATGGGCACCGGCACCGACGCCGCCATCGAGGCCAGCGACCTCACCCTCGTCCGCGGCGACCTGCGGGTGGCCGCCGACGCCATCCGGCTGTCGCGCAGGACGCTCAGCACGATCAAGGGCAACCTGTTCTGGGCCTTCGCCTACAACGTGGCCGCCTTGCCGCTCGCGGCGCTGGGCCTGCTCAACCCCATGATCGCGGGTGCGGCGATGGCGTTCTCGAGCGTGTTCGTGGTGAGCAACAGCCTGCGGCTACGCCGCTTCAAGTAGGACCACTCGGGATGGCTCCGGGCGAACACCGGCTCGGAGCCATCCGCATGGAACAGGCTGCGGCGATCGCCGTCCAGCTCATCGCTGGGGCGCTGCAGCACTGGATGCGGTGGGGCGTGTCCTGATCGCGTATCGCGTGCGGCCGCGCGGCTTGTACACCGCCAGCACGGTGGCCAAGAGCAGCAACACCAGCGCGAGCACCGCGCTGTCTGTCTGAGCGTCGTTGCTCGTCAAGCCGATGACGGCGAGAGCCAGGAAGACGAGGACCGCGACGCGATCCTCAACCACACGTCGGCGCTCGTCGCGGAGCACGGGCTGCGAGCAGTCACCATGTCGCAGATCGCGGAGCAGACCGGCATCGGACGCGCGACCCTGTACAAATACGTCCCGGACGTCGCAACGATCCTGCTCGCCCGGCACGAACGGCAGATCGCCGCCCACCTCGAACACCTTGCCGGTGTGCGCGACCAGGCCGGCGACGCCCAAGAGCGGCTCCGAGCCGTGCTGGAGGCCTACGCCCTCATTGGCCAGCGGTCCCGCGGACACGGCGACAACGCGCTCGTGGCCTTCCTGCACCGCGACGAGAAGATTGCCCGAGCCCAGGGGCAGCTCCACGACATGATCCGGGACCTCGTGGCGGAAGGCGCGCGAGCCGGCGCTTTCCGAGACGACGTCGCGCCGGAAGAACTCGCCACCTACTGCCTGCACGCCGTTTCGGCGGCCGGCGAACTGCCCTCCGAGGACGCCGCCCGCCGCCTCGTCACGGTCATCCTGACCGGACTTCTCGCGCAGCGGGCAGGCGCAGCCGTTTGAGCGCCAGGGCGTTGACGGCCACGATGACGCTGGAGCCCGACATCGAGAGCGCGGCGATCTCTGGCCGGAGCACGAGCCCGAACGCCGGCTCGAAAACGCCGGCGGCGATGGGCAGCGCGAGCGCGTTGTAGCCGATCGCCCAGCCGAGGTTCTGCCGCATCTTGCGAAGGGTGCCACGGCCGATCTGCAGCGCCGTGGGCACGTCCAGGGGATCGGAGCGCATCAGCACGACGTCGGCGGTCTCGATGGCCACGTCCGTACCGGCACCGATGGCGATGCCCAGATCGGCCTGGGCGAGAGCCGGGGCGTCGTTGACGCCATCTCCCACCATGGCGACCTTACGTCCGCCTTCCTGAAGCTCGGCGACCTTGGCCGCCTTGTCTCCCGGCAGCACCTCGGCGATCACCGTGTCGATGCCGAGCTGCTGGGCGATGCGTTCCGCGGTGGCGGCGTTGTCTCCCGTGAGCATGACCACCTCGACGCCGAGCTCGTGCAGAGCGGCCACCGCCGCCGGTGAGGTCTCGCGAGCCGCGTCCGCGATACCGATGACGCCGGCCGCCGTGCCGTCGACGGCGACCATCACAGCCGTACGCCCGCCTTCGGCCATCTCCTGTCTCCGGCTCGCCATCTTCCCGAGCGTCACGCCTTCGCGCTTCATCAGCCGCCGGTTGCCGACCACCACTTTCCGGCCGCCGACCTCGGCAATGGCGCCGTGGCCAGGAACGTTCTCGAATCGCTCGGCTCTCATCGCATCCAGGCCCAGACCGTCGGCATGGCGCACGATCGCCTCCGCCAGCGGATGCTCCGACTCCCGCTCCACGGCCGCGACCAGGCGCAGCAGCTCCTCCGCCGCCACCGTGTCGCCGGCGATGACATCGGTGACCTCCGGCTCGCCCCTGGTCAACGTGCCGGTCTTGTCCATCACCACGACCTGGATGCGGGCGGACGTCTCCAGCGCCATCGCGTTCTTGAACAACACCCCGCGCTTGGCCCCCAGCCCGGTACCGACCATGATGGCCGTCGGCGTGGCCAGGCCGAGCGCATCCGGGCAGGTGATGACGACGACCGTGATGGCGAACAGGATCGCGACGCCGAACGGCTGACCGGCCAGGAGCAGCCAGACCGCGAACGTGAGACCGCCCCCGATCAAGGCGACCAGGACCAGCCAGAACGCCGCCCGGTCAGCCAGCCGCTGTCCCGGCGCCTTGGAGCTCTGAGCCTGCTGGACCAGCTTGACGATCTGCGCCAGGGCGGTGTCCGCCCCCACCTTGGTGGCACGCACTCGCAGGGTGCCGTTGCGGTTGATGGTCGCGCCGACGACCGCCGAGCCGGCCTCTTTGTGCACCGGCAGGCTTTCGCCGGTGACCATCGACTCGTCCACCTCGCTCTGACCCTCCTCGACCGTTCCGTCGACCGGGATCTTCGAGCCAGGACGTATCAGCAGCAGGTCGCCGACCATCACGTCGGCTGTCGGGACCTCGACGGGCTCGCCGTCACGGATGACCGTCGCCTTCGGTGGCGCCAGATCGAGCAGGGCCCGGATGGCGTCGTTGGCGCCACCCCGTGCGCGCATCTCGAACCAGTGGCCGAGCAGCACGAAAGCGGCCAGCACGGTCGCGGCCTCGTAGAACACCTCGCCGCCTCCGGTGAGGGTCACGATCAGGGAGTACAGCCAGCCCGCGCCCACGGCGACGGCCACCAGCACCATCATGTCCAGTGTCCGTGCTCGAAGCGCGCGTACGGCTCCGTCGAAGAAGATCCAGCACGAGTAGAAGATCACCGGCAGGCTGAGCAGCAGCGCCCACACGTCCTGGCGAAGCCCGAACGGGACGGGCAGGTCCAGCCCGAACACCTCGGTGCCGATCGGCGACCACAACACGATCGGGATGGAGAAGATCGCGGCGACCAGGAAGCGGTTGCGCATGTCGGCCACCATCGAGGCCATGGACATCCCGGTATGGCCCCCGTGCCCCATCATGTCGTGGGGGGAGGCCGCTTCTTCGGTGTGAGCCGGGTGGCCGGCGTGCGGAGCCTCCAGCGTGACTGTGCCGGGTGGGTCGGGCTCGGCCATCGGATCGCAGATGTGGGAGGGCACAGACTGCCCTGCGCAGTGGTACCCGCACTTGATCACCCACGTGCGCAACTCGGCCAGAGAGGTCCGGCGCGGGTCGAAGCTCACCGTCGCCGTCTGGGCAACGGGGTTGGCTTCCACGTGCAGCACACCGGGGCGGCGGCTCAGCGTGGCCACCACGACGTTCTGTTCGGAGGCCCACTGCAGCCCGCTGACATCGAGGACCGCGGTGCTGTGTTCCTTGCCGTCGTCATGGTGCGCCTGGGTGTGATCGCTCATGGCCTGCCCCCTTCACGCGAAGCTGCCTGCTCACGGTGGTTCATCGTGGATTCGGACGACCGGTCAGCCGGCGGCGCGGAAGGCGGTGTCGAAGGTCTTCCCGCCGTCCTTCGACTCCAGCACAGTCCCGTCCTCCAGGGCGGCCAGCAGGCGCTGCCGGTCCACGGCCGTGAACGCGACGGCCTGGCCGGGGAGTGCGCCGGCGGCCGACCAGGTCTTGCCGTCGTCCTGACTGGTGTGGATCTTCCCGTCGGCTCCAGGCCCCACCAGCAATCCGCCGGAGAGGACGTCTACATGGCTGAGCAAGGGCGCTTTCACCACGTCGGTGAAGTTCACCCCTCCGTCCTCACTGATCTTCAGCCCGTCCGGCGTCGTCACGTACACACGCGAGGACTCGTCGGCGCCGGCCCCGAGGTCGATCACCTTCTCCTCGGTGCCCTGCGTCCAGGTGGCGCCGCCGTCGAGGCTTCGCCAGATCTTCGACGTCTGACTGTCGAAGGCGTAGAGGATGTCGCCGGCGGGCTGGATGGAGTGGAAATCGGCGGAGCCGTTCCCCGAGATCGTCTTCCAGGTGATCCCCGCGTCCGTCGACTTGATGAGGCCGAGGTGCGGCGGGAGCCCGGGTGAGACGTCCTCGGCGGAGGGGTGTCCGCTGGCCAGGAAGGTCTTCGGGCCGGCGATCGTGAAGCCCATGTGGTCCTGGTCGCGGTCGGCGACCTGGGCCATGGCGGTCGGAGACGTGACCTTGAACAGTCCGTAATGTCCCGCGACGTAGAGGGCACCATCGGCGGGATCGACGCCGAGCCCGTGGACATGGCCGACACCCAGATCGGGCTCAGGCGCGCCGCCGAGCTCCGGCGGCGCCTGGCCACAGCTCGCCAGGGCCAGCCCCAGAACGATGCCTGCGGCGCCCGTGCGCAGCCGGCGACCCATGTACGTCATGGGCGCGAGTCTACAACCGCCTACTACCAATCTTCGTAGAAGATCGAGCTAGAGCGCGACGAGGAAGGAATGGCAGTGGTGGGCGAGAAACGCGCCCACGCCTGGGGCCGCGGCCAGGACGGTGGGACCGGCGAGCAGCGCCGTCACCGTGAAGAGTCCCGCGAGGCGTTCGCGCCGGTCGAGCGGCACCTGGGGGTGGAGCATCCGGCGGACGCGTTATACGTGATTGACGTGAGACAGGTCTCATATACCCCTAGGGGGTCAGGGTTGTCGAGCATGAGATCTCTGTCGTATCGTGCAGGCGGCCAATACCTGTTGAGGGTATTGATGACGAGGGGATCGAGATGACCGGCGCTACATACACCGTGAGCGGAATGACCTGCGGCCACTGCGTGGGTACGGTGAAGTCCGAGGTCGGCAAGATCGCTGGTGTGACGGCTGTCGATGTGGATCTGGCCACCGGCAAGGTGACCGTGACGGGGGATGACCCAATCGACGAGACGCTCGTTCGCGAGGCCGTCGAGGAGGCGGGCTACGAACTGACCGCCGTCTGACCCCGGCGCTCGGCGAAAAACGGCGCGAGGAAAGCGCTTCTTCGTGAACGGCCGGCGGGCTGGGTGCCGTACCTCTCCATGGCGGCACCCGGACGGCTTGGGCGGGTTGCTACGAGGCCTGTTAGTAGACTGACGGCTTCGTGACGTGCCGATCGCCAGGGAGGGCCGATGGGAGTCGTGCGGCGACGCGTAGCGTTGCGAGCCGCGCGCGGCCTCCTGCTCGTCGTCCTGGCCCTGGGCGTACACGGCATGCACACCCTGGGACACGTCGACTGCCGGCATGGTGGCTCTCCATCGGATGCACACGGCATGGGCATCGCTCAAGAGCCCCTGATCGCTGTTTCGACGGGACTCCGGGCATTCGTTCCCGAGCATGAGATGCCCGGATGCGACCCGACCAGCGTATGCCTGGCCATACTGACCTCGCTCGTGGTCGTGCTGCTGGTAGCCGCCTCCATCAGAGCGGGGCGGCGACTCGGTGGCGGCGGGGCGGTGCGGTCACCGGCCCGGCAGGTCGCCCGGCCTCCGCCCAAGCCCACGTCCCCGCGGCCGGCGAGTCTCTCGATATTGCGCATATAGGCCGATGACCCGTGCGGACGGGCCTTCGAGGCCGTCCGCGAACAGGCCGGCAGTTCCGACGATTCGAGAGACCGGACAACCATGCGTATCAACCGCAAGATCTCCCTCGCCGCCGCCGCAGGTGCGCTCGCTCTGCTGACCGCCTGTGGCGGGGGCGGCGGCGGCTCCATGGCCGGACATGAGGGGATGAGCAGCAGCAGTGCGCCTGCCGCCACCGCGAGCAGCGCGCAGCCGTCTGCCACCTTCAACGATGGGGACGTCATGTTCGCGCAGATGATGATCCCGCATCACGAGCAGGCGGTCGAGATGGCCGGCCTCGCGTCGACGCGCGCGAGCGATCCCGAGGTCAAGGAGCTGGCCACCAAGATCAAAGCTGCTCAGGCGCCGGAGATCCAGACCATGAAGGACTGGCTGACCGACTGGAGCGTCCACCCCGACTCCGGTGGGATGGGGCACAGCATGCCGGGTGTCATGTCCGAGGAGGACATGAAGAAGCTCGAAGCCGCCAAGGGCAAGGCGTTCGACAAGCTGTTCGTCCAGCAGATGATCGCCCATCACAACGGGGCGATCGAGATGGCCAAGACCGAGCAGGCCAACGGCTCGGACCCGAAGGCCAAGGAACTGGCCAAGACCATCGAGACCACCCAGCAAGCCGAGGCGGAGCAGCTGCAGAAGATCCTCGACCGGCTCTGATGTCATTGACCCGCCTCGGCACGGCAAGTGCCCGGGCGGGTCATGGCTCTGTTGATTCGGCAGAGGCAAGTGCTCCGGGAGCCGGGCTCGTCCGGTGGCACCCGTTCCAGGAGGCGGATCAGCATGACCGTCTTCTGTGGTCTTGGGGCATCACCCGGGACTGATCAGGTGGCCTTCGTCTCGTCCGCCTCGAGAAAGGGAATCAACCAGCGGTATGCCTGTAAGGCCGGCGTTGACGATCCGGCCTGAACGCTCGTCGAGCAGCGTATCCTCCATCAGCGCCATGCCGATGCCTTGAATGATGCCGCCGCGCATCTGGCCGGCGGCCTGCTTGGGCGAAACGATGCGGCCGCCGTCGAAGGCGCCGACCCAGCGTGAGACCCGTACCTCGCCGGTGTCCTCGTCGACCCGGACCTCCGCGAAGTGCGCGCCGTAGGTGCTGGTGTTCCGTTTGATGGTCTGGTACGGGACCGCCGGCGAGCCCACTGTGACAGACGCGCCGGTGGAGAACTGCCAAGCCGCGTAGGAGGACCGAACGCACTCCTGCTACGCCTGCGGTCTGACACCTGCGATCAAAGTCGTTGCCGTCTTGCGCATGCGGTCGCGGAGGCCGGGTGCCTGAGGGCCGCGGGTGAGCAGGAGTTGATGCGCGGCTCCTACCAGGGCGAGGGCGAGCGATTCGACGTCGGCGTCGGCGTGGATGCGGCCGTGTTCCTGTTCGGCGCGGAGGTAGGCGGCGAAGGCGCGTTCGCTGGCATCCATGTCCAGCGTGCCGTCGGCGAGCGCGTCGCTCAGGTGGCTGATGATGGACGGTCTGGCCATGGCGAGCCCGGCGAGGGCAAGCAGGTTGCCGGCGAACAGCGTTTCGATGGCGCCCATCAGGTTGTCGACCATGTCACCGCTGCCCGCCAGGCCCGGCAAGCGGGCCATTCCGGCGCTTGCCCGGTCGGCGCGGTCGAGGAAGAGCGCGGCCAGGAAGGTGTCCAGATCCGTGAAGTGGTTGTAGAGCAGGCCGGTGGCGCAGCCGGCCTCCTTGGTGATCGCGCGCCCGGTCAGACCCGAGGGGCCCTTGCTCAGGAGCACGCGCTCGGCGGCGTCGAAGAGCTGCTGCCGTACGTCCGGGATCGCAACGCCACGCGGTGACATGAGCACCCAATCTACCTGATCAGCGCTGGGCCTTGCCGAGAATGAGCATCTGCTCATACCTTATGAGCAGATGCTCATTCTCGGCTGAGGAGGCCTATGGAGACGCGAGAGTTCGTCTGGACCGGCAGACACGTTGCTGTGCTCGGCGTGTTGTGCCTGGCCCAGGTGCTGGACAGTGTGGACGTCACGATCGTCAACGTGGCGTTACCGGCGATCCAGGACGACCTGGGGTTCTCCGCCGCCACGCTGTCCTGGGTGGTCAACGCGTACATGGTGGTGTTCGGCGGATTCCTCTTGCTGGGCGGCCGGCTCGGTGACCTCTACGGCCACCGGCGTGTCCTGCTCGGCGGGGTGGCGCTGTTCACCGTGGCGTCGGCGGCGGCGGGGTTCGCGCAGAGCGACGGGGTGCTGGTGGCGGCCCGGGCCGTTCAAGGCCTGGGTGCGGCGCTCATCGCCCCCATGACGCTGGCGCTGATCGCCTTGACCTTTCCCGAAGGGCCGCCGCGAAGCCGGGCGTTCGCCGTCTGGGGCGCCGCGACCGGGGCCGCGAGCACCGTGGGACTTATCGCGGGCGGGCTGTTCGCCGACGGACCGGGCTGGCGCTGGATGTTCTTCGTCAACCTGCCGGTCGGCCTGCTCCTGCTGGTGGCCGGGCGGCTGCTGCCCGATGGGGAACGGCCTCCCCGTGTTTCCCGCGGGTTCGACCTGCCTGGCGCGTTGACGTCCACGGCCGGGGTGGGGCTGATGGCCTATGCCGTCCTGCAGACCGACGCCGACGCCTGGTCCTCGGCACGCACCCTCACCCTGATCGTGGCCGCCGCCGCGCTGCTCACCTACTTCGTGCTCCACGAAGCCCGCATCGCCAGACAGCCGCTGGTTCCGCTGGGGCTGTTCCGCAACCGATCGCTGCTCGGGGCCAACATCATCCAGGCGCTGAGAGGCGCAGGGATGTTCGCCGTCTTCTACTTCGCCACCCTCTACCTGCAAGGCGTGCTGGGCTACTCCGCCCTGATGACCGGACTGGTGTACGTGCCGCTGACGGTGATCCTCATAGCCGGATCCGCCCTCGGCCCGCTGCTGGTCAGGCGCTTCGGCACCCGCCTGGTGATCGCCGCGGGATCACTGATCACGGCGGGTGGGCTTCTGCTGTTCACCCGGCTCTCGGCCGGCGGCACCCTCATGGCGGACGTCATGCCGCCGCTGCTCGTCGTCGGACTCGGCTTCGGCGTCATCGTGGTCCCGCTCACCACGGCCGCCCTCACCGGTGTGCCGCCCTCGTCCAGCGGCGTGGCCTCCTCGCTCCTCAACGTCAGCGCCCAGCTCGGGGGCGCGCTGGGACTCGCCGTTCTGTCCAGCGTCGCGGTCCGTGCGACCGCCACCACGCCGGGTGCGCCCGCCGAGGCACTCGTTGCCGGGTACCGCGTCGGGTTCGGCGTCGCCGCCGGGCTGATGGCCGTGGTCGTCGTCATCGCCCTCGTTGTCCTCCACAACCGAAGGGAACAACCATGACCAGCAGAGCCGTCATCGTCGGGGCGGGCATCGCCGGGCTGGCCACCGCGCTGCGGCTGCACCAGATCGGCTGGGAGCCCGTGGTGATCGAGCGGGCCTCCGCCCGCAGGAGCGGCGGATACGTCGTCGCCTTCTTCGGCCGCGGCTACGACGCCGCCGAGCGCATGGGCGTCCTGCCCGCACTACGCGAGCGCCACGCCGGCGCCGTGGACATGGTCTACCGGAAACCGGGCGGCCGGCACCGCTTCACCGTCCCGCACCGCACCGTGCAGGCGCTGCTCGGGGACCGCGGCTTGACGCTGATGCGCGGCGACATCGAAGAAGCGCTCTACGAGGCGGTGAAAGGCGCGGCGCCCATCAGGTTCGGCACCACGCTCACCGCGGTGAAGCAGAACGAGGACGGTGTGCGGGCCGAGCTCGACGACGGCACCGTACTCGACGCGGACCTGCTGGTGGGAGCGGACGGGCTGCACTCGAAGGTGCGCGAGCTGGTTCTCGGTCCAGAAGAAGGCTTCCGCCGCGACCTCGGCCACGTGGTCGCCGCGACGACGCTGGATCACCTGCCGGACGGCGCACGCGAACGCGCCTTCACCACCGTCACCCGCGTCGGCCACATCTTCATGATCGCCAATCTGGGGCCGGGCCGGACGGCGGCCTTCTTCACGTACGGCGCCGCGGACCCGGCTGCCGAGCTGGCCAAGGGGCCACAGCGGGCACTGGCGGAGGCCTACCGCGACGTCGCCTGGGCGGCTCCCGACCTGATCCGGGACATGTCGGCCGACAGCGTCTACTTCGACAGCGTCTCCCAGATCGTCGCCGACCGCTGGAGCGACGGACGGGTGGTGCTGCTCGGCGACGCCGCCTGGTGCGTCACCCTCTTCGCCGGCTACGGCTCCTCCCTGGCCGTCGGAGGCGCCGAACTCCTGGGCACGGCGCTGCGCCGCCATCCGGGCGACATCCCGGCGGCGTTGCGCGAGTGGGAGACCGAACTGCGTCCCGAAGCCGAAGAACGTCAAGCCATGGGTCGCCGCAACACCGGCTCCCACGCGCCCGCCAACCGGCTGGACCTGCTGAAGCGGGATCTGCCACTCCGTCTGGCCACCCTGCCGCCGGTCACCCGCTGGCTACGCAAACACCTCCGCCTGCACTAACATCGCCCAACATAACTATATTGCGTAGTAGCAATCGATAAGGAGACGTCATTTCGGCTCTGCGCACGAACGTCGGAACGGTCTGACGAGACGATGGATCGTAGTAGCTTCTCGGCGATCTACCTGCTGTCCGCAGTGATCATCGTCGTCCTGGCGACGGGTGCGGTGGTCCTCGCCGGGATGGAAGCCGTTCCTGAGACGACGAAACCGGTCAAGCGGCCATCCGCCATGAACAGGCGTCTTCCTGCCGCGACACCGGCGGCCGACCCCGTCGCGCCGCTGAAGCGACGGCGTGAGGCGCATCTTCTCGTGATCGGCGACCGTACGTTGCCCGGGGAGGTGGTCGCGCTCGAAGCGCCCGACCGTACCCGCATCGACGACACCAACGGCGCCCAGCTCGCCGCCACGGCCAACCACCGCGTGCTCCGGCTGGCCCTGCCCAGCCCGGCGCTGCCGGGGCCGTC
Source organism: Nonomuraea sp. NPDC049480 (assembly GCF_044465905.1). NCBI lineage: Bacteria > Bacillati > Actinomycetota > Actinomycetes > Streptosporangiales > Streptosporangiaceae > Nonomuraea > Nonomuraea sp. NPDC049480. The sequence goes on along the minus strand of NZ_JBITMD010000009.1, from coordinate 209,295 downwards.
GGCGGGGAGTGGAAGGCCCATCTGTCCATCGACCCTGACGAGCTGAAGCGGATCATCAACGAACTGGAGGAACGCAGGGACTTCGAGACGATCAACCGGATCAAGACGCACGGCCTGCCCTGCACCCTGGCCGTCCAGGCCCGCTCGGCCATCCGGATGGCGATCGCCGTGAAGCAGTCCTCCCGCCGTCCCGGCGGCGACGCGCAAATCACCGCGTCGCTGGCGGAGGCCGGGATCCCGCTCGCGCACACGGCTTCGGTCGGCGCCGTGGTCAGCGGGCCCGCCGCCAAGCCGCACCGGATGCCGTTGCCCGAGGTGGCCGACGGCGAGTTCACCGGGACCGTACCCACCCCCGTGGCCGGCCTCTATCGAGTGCTCGTGCGGGCAGAGGGCAGCTCGCTGCGCGGCGAGCCGTACACACGGGAAGAGCTCCGCACGGTCGCGGTCTGGACCCGCGGCGACGACCGATCCATCCCGAGGGACGGACGCGCGTAGATTCGCCGAGACCTCGGTGCACCCCGCGTTCTGAGGCCGATAAGGGATCACTTATTCTTCAGAGTAGATGTGTCGGCGTGGGCATGATCTAGCACACAGGCCAACGCCGGCACATCTCACGTTCTTATTGAGTGATCCTGACATCGTCCACGGCGGCCTCAACCAGGCTGCCGCCCGCCGTGTCGCCCGCCTCGATCAGGATTCTGATGGTCTGGCCGGCGAAGCTCGACAGATCCGCGGAGCCTGTGGTCCATGCGCCTGAGCTCGCTGCCCGTCGCTGAACCCGGCGGGTGGTGGTCGCGTCAGGTCTGCTGGTAGCCGAGCAGGGTCATCATGCCGGATTCGCCGTGGTAGATGTTGTGGCAGTGGATCATCCACAGGCCGGGGTTGTCGGCGTCGAAGTCGACGTCCAGCCTGCTGTTCGGCAGGACGATGGCGGTGTCCTTGCGGATGCCGCCTTCCGCCAGGGCGAAGGTGTGGCCGTGCAGGTGCATCGGGTGCCACATCGTCGTGCGGTTGACGAATGACAGGCGGACCCGCTCGCCCGGCCGAATCGTTGAGATGATCTTCGGGTCGTACTTCTTGCCGTTGATCCCCCAGTCGTAGGCCATCATGCTTCCGGTGAGCTCCAGCTTGATGGTGCGGTCGGGGTTCTTGGGAGCGAGCCGCACGGCCTCGGCCGGGCGGAGCTCGGCGTAGCGGAGGACGTCGCCCTCCAGTTCGCGCGGGCGCAGGCCGGCCTTGGGCGCCGAGGCCTGACGGCTGGTCCTGACCAGGCCGCGGGCTACCGCGTTCTTGCCCTCGGCGAGGGCGACCAGCGGGAAGGCGCCGTCCTTGAGGGTGACCAGCACGTCGTAGCGCTCGCCCATGCCGATCAGCAGCGCGTCGGTCTCGATCGGCTGTACGGGGAAGCCGTCGGAGTGGGTGACGGTCATCCGGTGTCCGGCCAGCGCCACGCGGAAGGCGGTGTCGCCGCCCGCGTTGATGATCCGGATGCGCAGCCGCGCGCCGGGCTTGGCGCGAAAGGTCTCCGGTGCGGTGGCGATCCGCCCGTTGAGCAGGAAGTGCGGGTAGCGCACGTCGCCCGCGTCCCCGCCGAGCAGCAGGCTGGTGGCGCCCATCAGCATGTGCTTGGCCGTGCCGGAGGGGGACGGAGTCATGGCGCCGTGATCCGTGCCCGGCATTTCCTCCGGCGTACCGCCACCGTGGTCCATGCCCCCCATGCCGCCGGACAACTCGGCGAGCACCTCGTCCGGCGTGCCGGTGACCCCGTCCAGCCAGTCGTCGAGGATCACGATCCATTCGCCGTCGTACGTGAGCGGCTCGTTCGGGTCCTCCACGATCAGCGGGGCGTACAGCCCGCGGTCGAGCTGGGTGCCGGTGTGCGGGTGGAACCAGTACGTGCCCGGGTCGGGAGTGGTGAACTCGTAGACGTATGTGGCTCCGGACGCGACGGGCTGCTGAGTGACGCCCGGGACGCCGTCGGCGTCGTTGCGGAGCGCCAGTCCGTGCCAGTGGATGCTGGTGTCTTTGGGCAGGGTGTTGGACAGGCGGGCGCGGATCACCTCGCCGGCCTTCACCTGGATCGCCCTGCCGGGGATACGGCCGTCGTAGGCCCAGGTTCGTGTGGTCAGGCCGCCGAGATCCACCTCGCTCTCGGCGGCCACGAGGGTGAAGTCGCGTACCGCGCCGGGACGGCGGGCCTGTTCGGCGGCGCGGACCTGGTCGCTGGCCGGGCCGATGAAGGCGGGGGAGGAGGTGGGGGTGCGGTTCTGGTCGCAGGCGGTGAGGGCGGCCCCGCCCAGGAGACCGAGACCGCCCCGGAACAGGACGCGCCGAGTGATCTGCTGCATGGTTGATGCCTCGCTGACGTTTGCGCTGACGGACGGGCGGAGACCGGACGAGGCTGGGCATGACGGCTCCAGCGGTCCGGGCCGGAACGCCTACGTCCGCAGCACGACCGTGCGCGTCAGGATGAGTGACAGAGGAGGCGGGCCGCGAAGCCGCCGTGATACGCGCCATCCGGGATGCGATCGCAGCCAGGCGCCGGCCAGGCCTGCGATGCGCGGACCCAGCGGTGCCAGGATGAGGAGAGCGGCCAGGATCGCCAGGCAGACGGACGCCGGGTCGGGAGCCCCGCTCGGCGCATCGCCGGATCCGGAGTCCGGCACGGGGGAGTGCGCACCCTCCGCATGGAGCATGCCGGTGGCGGACGGCTGAGGCGCGTCGGGGCCGACGAGGTGGCCGAGCGTGTGCATCGCGGCCACCCCCAGCATGAGGAGGACGAGGAGCAGCAGACGCGGCAGCATGCCCGCCGGCCGTCCCGCCTCCGTTGACCTCATGGTCAGAGCATACGGGATGGCTCCTATGATGCGTCGTAGGAACGCCTTACGGCGGCAGGCCGTTCGTGACCAGGTCGACGACGGCGTCCCTGGCGCGCTCAGGCGGCCACTCGTGGCCGGCGCGCAGGTGGACATAGCCCCAGCCGGCGGTTTTGCACAGCACTGTGGCGGTGACGGTGGGAGGAACTTCGCGGAGCGAGCCATCGAGCACGCCGTCGCGGAGCAACCGCTCGAAGGGCGCCGCGAAGGTGTCGACCAGCTCACTCGTCTGATCTACTATATGCTATAGGAGTTTGGATGGGATGGCCTCGTGGGGCGATTTTCGCCGCGCAGGGCTCCTGGACCGGGAGACCGTCGACGGCGTGCACCTGTACTGGCCGGCCATCAGCCAGGCGGAACTAAGGGACCTGCTCATGTCCCACGTGCTGAGTACCGGTCGAAATCGCGTCGGATACGCGTTGACGTGCGTGAAGCGCATCGCACCGACCGGGTTCTTCATGCGGGTTCAGCCGTTCCGGGCAGAGGACTTTCCCGGGGAGCGGGTGAGTGAGTTCGTCAGGCGTTCTGGTTGTCCTTCCTGACCATGCCCATGTGGTGCTGCCGTGCTCTTGTCGTCCCAGGAGCTGACTGGTTTACGGAGCGGCCTGCCGGCCTCGCTGCAGGCGCGGGCCGAGCAGCGCGTCGCCAGGTGCCCGTGATGCATTGCGGGGCAGAAGTGGAGCGGTGAAGGTCGGAAAGGGCACGCGGGCGGCTGTCCCAACCTCCACCGTCGGGTGATGGCCGCTGCCATCTCCGTCTGCTCGGTCAGACAGCAGGGCGGCCCAGCTTGCGCAGTTGGTCGGGGGTCAGTGCGGAGACGTTCTGGTCGACGGGGGAGTCGGTGTACTGGTGGATGGTCCAGGACTTCCAGTCGGCGGGTGGGGTGAGCTCGCCCTTGGGCTTGCTGTAGTGGGCGACCCACAGCGGGTATTCGGCCAGGCCCTTGCCATAGGCGTTGGCGAAGTTCCAGCCGCTGTAGAGCATCGGGGTGATTCCGGTCTTGGTCTTCACGTGCGACAGCCATGCCTTGGCCCAGGCGTTGACCTCGGCGACGGACTTACCGTTGCTGGTTTCCAGGTCCAGGACGAGCAGGTCGCCGGGTTTGGCGGGCTGGGAGTTCACCATGGACAGGAAGTACTCGGCCTCGCCGATGGGGTCGTTGCCGGGGTGGCCGTAGTGGTAGGCGCCGCGCACGATTCCCTTCTTGTCCATCTCACGCCAGTGTCTGGCGAACGAGGCGTCGCGGAAGCTCGTGCCTTCGGTGGCCTTGATGATGCCGAACTCGGCCGGGCTGGCGTTCCAGTCAAAGTCGGACTCGTACCTGGAGACGTCCACGCCGTACGTGAGTGATGCGGTTTCCGGGTGAGCCTCGTGTACCGAGCTGTGCTCGATGGACGAGGCGAGCGCCGTGCCGGTCACGCCCGTGATGGCGGTGGTTCCGGCGAGGATCGCACCGCCGATGACGAGGCTGAAGCGCTTGCTGGGGAGATCGAGCTGGTTCTTGAGGGTATGGGCGATTGCGGCAAGCCGGGGCTTGGGCATGAGGGCATTGACTCCTTGCTTCCATGCCGCCTACCGGGTTAGCTGACGGGTTCGGGCGTGGAAGTGCCCTACGGGCGCAGCCTGGGCTGGCGTCCGATTCACCCCGAAAAGAGGATGGGTCCCCGGCTCCGCGAGGCGCGGATTCGGCGGCCGGGCGTTGCCCTGAGGATCTCCAGGACGAACGCACGGTCCGGTCAACGAAGCGGCAATGATGTGACGAGAAGCTCGCCTGGACATGTGCCGCGATTACGCAAAAGGTACATATATCCCAAAGATGACACAAGAGGGGCAAATCGGATATCGGTGTGTCGGCCTGCCAGGAGGCCTGAAATGCCGTGCTGGCAGCGGGTTTGGGATTGGGTAAAGTTTTGGCCGGCCGTCGCTTCCACCCGCGGCTCACCATTGCGTACGAGAAGGCGAATCGGCCCCGTCTTTCGATTGCGCGGCCGCCGGCACTGCATGATGAGTGTCCGAAGATGCTTCCCGTGTTCTGCGTGCCCCCGTGCAGGATCCGAACCTGCGCACCCGGCTCCGCAGGCCGGTGTGGAAGGTGCGGTTGCCGACTGGGAGTGCGCCGAACCGCCATGGTGCGGACTCATCGGTCGCGTTCGGAGGGGAGGCCGAAGGCGGCGAACAGGCCGGTGTCGTGGAAGGCTGTGATCTCCGTGATCAGCCCCGCCTCGATGCGGAGCACGCCGACCGCGAACGCGCGGAAGGTCGTGTCTCCGGGCGCCCGGACGTAGGCCGCCGCCGCGGGCTGCCGGTTGGCGCCGACGGGCACCATGCGGAAGGATCCGACGTACCAGGGAGCGTCGGCGTCCCAGCTCGCCTCCAGCGACGCCATGACCGCCGCCCGCCCGCGGAACCACATCGGGAACGGCGGCATCGTCGCCCGCACGTCGGCGGCCAGCAGCGTGGCCACGGCGGCGAGGTCGGCCCGCTCCATCGCGTCCATGTACCGCCGCAGCACCGCCCGCTCCTCCGGCGACGGCTCGGCCGCCGGCGCCCAGTCCATGCGGTGCTCGGGCAGGTGCTCGCGCATCGTCGCCCGTGCCCGCTGCAGCGCGCTGTTCACGCCGGCCACGCTGCCCTCCAGCAGCGTCGCGACCTCCTTGGCCGGCCAGCCGGCCACGTCACGCAGGATCAGCACCGCGCGCTGCCGGGGCGGCAGGTGCTGGATCGCGGCCAGGAACGCCAGCTCCAGCGTCTCCCTGGAGACCGCCACGGCATCCGGCCCGGAATCGCCGGGCGCGGCCGGCTCCCACATCCGGTCGGGGAACGGCTGCAGCCAGGGGACGTCGGTGCGCGGCGGCAGGTCCACGCTGGGATCGGACGGGGGCGCCAGGTGGTGCGGCAGGACGCGCCGCGCCCGGCCGTCGAGGGCGTCGAGGCAGGCGTTCGTCGCGATCCGGTACAGCCACGCCCGGAGCGACGATCGGCCCTCGAAGCTTCGCAGCCCCTTCCACGCCCGCAGGAACGTCTCCTGCACCAGGTCCTCGGCCTCCTCGACCGAGCCCAGCATGCGGTAGCAGTGCACCATCAGCTCGCCCCGATGCCGCTCGGCCAGCCGAGCTCCGCGTAGAAAGCGTCGCGGGCCCGCCCGAACGCCTCCCGGTCCAGCACGGCGCCCTTGTGGGGGCCTTCGGCGACCGGCTCCTCGTGCATCCGCGCGGGCAACTCGTCGCGCCCGGCGCCCATGCCCTCGCGTTCGGCGTACGCGCGCATCTCGTCGAGCCGCCGCTGCCCGGCGCCGAGGAGATCCTCCAGGGTGAAGTCCCGGCCCAGCACGGCGGTGACCAGCGCGGTCAGGCGGTCGATGGTCAGCGGCCTGGTGGGGGAGGAGGCGAACACGCACAGGTTGAGCGCGTCCAGCCCGCTCCACAGCCGCAGCAGCCGGGCGCTCCGCCGCCCCCGCTCGGCGTCGACCTGCCCGGCCGGGGCGGGCTCGGCCCCGATCCGCCGCGCCTCGGGGAAGCTGTAGACCAGCCCGGCGACGGGATCGAAGTCGAGATCGTGCTCGAGGGCGTCGTAGCGGGGGCCGTTGGGGGCGACGGCGTACCCGAGCCCGATCCCCGGCTGGATGCGCGGGTCGAAGCAGGGCAGCTCGGCGCCCTTGACGGTCATCGCGTACCGCGCGGCCTCGGGCCCGAGCCGCCCGGCCGCCCGAGCCGCCCCCTCGGCCAGCAGAGCGCCGAGCTCCTCCGCGCGAGCCGCGACGTCCCTGATCAGCCCGGGCAGCGCCGCGGCGTCCCCGAACGCGGGCCCGCCGGGCAGCAGCCCGCGCTCCGCGCACTCCATGGCGAAGGCCAGCGTCCCGCCCAGCGAGACCTGGTCGAGCCCGAGATCGTTGCAGAGGGCGTTCGCCTCCAGCACGGCGTCGAGGTCGTCGATCCCCAGATTCCACCCGAGCGACAGGAACGCCTCCTGCCCGAGCCCGCCCGACCGGCGCTCGCCCGCGGACGGCGGGGCGTACACCTTGAGGCAGTCGTTCGGGCACCCCGGACAGGCGCCGCTGATCGCCACCGCCCGCCCGTCGTAGTCCCGCGCCTCCGGAACCCGCAGGCCGGACGCGCCCGTGACGGAGAAGTTCCGTACGGCCGCGTACCCGGGCGCGGGCGGCTCGCCCACCCACCCCGCGAACCCGGGCTCACCCACCTGGAGCGCGGCCAGCGGGTTGGTGGCCAGCGAGTCCCGGTAGTAGGCGTCGATCGCCGCGACCGCCTCCGGATCGGCGACCTCGGCCGGCGCGTCGCCCACGCACACGATCGCCTTGAGGTTCTTGGCCCCGAACACCGCGCCGATCCCGTACCGGCCGGCGGCGTAGGCGTGGTCTGTCACGACGCTCGCGTACCGCACGAGGTTCTCCCCGGCCGGCCCGATCGCCGCGACGTGGGCGTCCCTTCCATGGCGGGTCCGCAACGCGTCCGTCGTGGCGGCGGTGCCCAGCCCGCGCAGCTCCCCGGCCTCGTGGCACGAGACCTCGCCACCCTCAATCAGCAGATAGGAGAGCCGTTCGGCCCGGCCGGTGACGGCCAGGGCCTTGGCCCCGGCGCCCCGCATCCCGGCCGCGAACGGCCCCAGCGCATGCGCCTCCCCGGCCACCCCGGTCAACGGCGACTTGGCCAGGAAAACGGCCTTGGCCAGCCCGGGCGCCCGCGTCCCGCCCAGCGTCCCGGCCGCGACGTACAACAACGATCGCGGGTCATGGGGATCCAGCCCGGCAGGAGTGCGCTCGGCCATCAGCCGCAATCCGAGGATGGACCCGCCGTAGTGGCCGGGCTCGCCGGCGCGGTATGCGCGTTCGACGGTCCCGCTGGTCAGATCGACGATGAACGGCATGACAACGCCTCCTTGATGACGATGCGGCACGACATCACACAACAGCAACGAGTCGCAAGCCCTGCTGCGGGCAGGGAAGGACGACATGAAACGATTCTTCAAGGCCATGCTGCTGCGCAGGCTGGCACGTACCCCGATCGGGGCGGTGTTCCTCGCGGTGGGCTGGGCGCTGGGCCGGCGGCGCAGGCGGCGCGTCCGCCATCGCCACAGACGGTGATGTGACGAGCCGGGACGCATGAGCGTCAGGCGGGACCCAGGCTCCAGACCCGCAGCAACCCGTCCTCGCCCGCGCCTGCGATGACCGGCCGCCCGGCGAGGTCGGCCAGCGCCAGCGTGCGGATCGCCCCGCCCTCCCCGGGCCCCAGCACGCCGATGACGTCGCCGGTGTCGAGATTCCAGACGCGGACGATGACCTCGCCGCCCCACGGGGCGTGCGCGACGGCCGCGATGGGCACGTCCCCGAGTTGCCCCGCGGCCAGCGCCGTCGCGCCCCGGTCGTCGGGGCTCCGGTCGCTGAACGTCCACTTCTTCCTGCGCTTACCGGTGGCCAGGTCGTACACCCGCAAGGTGGCGTCCAGGTGGGTGGAGACCAGGATGGGCTTGCCCTTCCACGCGCCGCAGGCCAGCAGCTCGATGCCGCCGATCCGGCCGGCGTCGAACGAGCGCGTGACCACTCCCGTGGACAGGCGGCGCACCCGGATGGTCTGCTTGCCGTCGCCCGTCACCAGCACGTCGTCGTCGCCGAGCCAGCCGAACGCCAGCCCTCTGATGCCCTGCCAGTGCTCGGTGCTGGTGGCACCGATCTGCTTGCCCGTGGCGATGTCCCACAGCCGTACGGTGCCGCGGTAGTCCTTCATGTTGTCGTACTTCTGCGAGACCGCGATCGCCCGCTGGCCCACGACCGCCACGGCGATGATCGGGTCCCCGGCCCGGCGCGAGGCCAGGCTCCGGCCCGAAGGGCTCCACAAGCGCATCCTGCCGTCGGAGTGCCCGGACGCCACCACGGTGTCGCCGTTGTACAGGCCGAACGCCACGGATGTCGCACGGCCTCCGCCGTCGCCGAGCCTGGTGACCGCGGCCGTGTTCAGGTCCCAGGCGAGCACCGTCCCGTTGGCTGTGCCGCACGCGACGCCCGCCCCGCTCGCGCTCAGCGCCGCGGGCGCGCCCGATCCGCCGGGCAAGGACACGGGCTTCCCGAGCTGCGTCCCGAACGGTTCCGTCGAGGCGGAAGCCGTGGTGACGGGCGTCGCCGGCTGAGAGGAAGCCGAGTTCGTGCCGGTGGAGTTCGTCTTGACGGCGGGTGAGCTCGCGTACGCCGAGGACGAGGCCGCGTTGCCACTGGGCGAGGAGGACGCGGCACCCTCTGGCCGCAGCACCCCGCCTCCCGGGCGGAGGATCGCGAACGCGGAAACGGCGGCGGTGGCCGCGGCGGCCGCGGCGGCGCTGATCGCGGCCCGGCGGCTGACCCACTTGCCGGAACTCGGCGCGGTCTCAACGTCCCCGGCAGGCACCGGAGGCGGCGGGAACGCCTGTATGGGACGGTAACCCGCAGGCGGCCGGCCTGCCGGCACGGCGTGAGGGCCCGAGGACGGCCGCCCCGCCGCCCCGGAGGCCGCGCCGCCCGGCCTTTGACCGGCGGGCCCAGGCGGGGCACCGGCGGGCGGGTGGCTCGCCGGACCGGAGGGGATGCCCGCCCCCGCCGAGCCGATCGGCCCGGACGGGGTTCCCACCGCGGCGCGGCCGGCGGATTCCGGCGTGATGCCGGGGCCGGTTCGCCGGATCAGGCGCTGCATCAGGTCCGCGGGCATGGGCCGGGCCGACGGGTCCTTGGCCAGGCACTCCCGGACCGGGTCCAGCAGGTGCGGCGGCACCCCGGACAGATCAGGGGTGCCGCTCAGGATGGCGTTCATGATGACCGGGACCGTGTCCCCGGCGAAGGGCGTACGGCCGGTGGCGGCGAACACCATCGTCCCCGCCCAGCTGAACACGTCCGACGCCGGCCCGATCCGCCGGCCCTCGAACTGCTCAGGCGACATGTACGTCGGCGTCCCCACGGGCCCCGACGCGAACGTCGTGGTGTCCAGCGCCTTGGCGATCCCGAAGTCGATGACGATCGGCCCCTCGGGCCCCATGAGCACGTTGCCCGGTTTGAAGTCCCGGTGCACGATCCCGGCCTGGTGGATCGCGGCCAGCGCCGTCAGCGTGGAGATCGCCAGCCGGTCCAGCGCCCCGCCCGCCCGCGGCCCGGCCGACCGGACGACCTGCTGCAACGTGTCGCCCGGGACGTACTCGCTCACGATGTACGGCCGGTCGTCCAGCATCCCCACGTCGAGCACCGCGGCCGTGCAGAACGCCGCCACCCGCCGCGCCGCCTCCACCTCCCGCAGGAACCCCTTGGTGACGTCGTCGTCCCCGCTCAGGTGGCTGTGCAGCAGCTTGATGGCGACCTCGCCACCGCCGTCGGCCACAGCCTTGTAGACCGTTCCCTGCCCGCCGGAGCCGAGCACGCCGACGAGACGGTGACCGCCTATCCGCTCGGGATCTCCCGGCCGGAGCGGGCGGACATCCGGCATCCCGCTCCCTTCCCGGACCTTCTTGGGCGATCCACACCCTAAGCTACGACAGCTTCTCGAAGAAGAACTCGTGCTTGAGAAACGACGTGTCGTATTCGCTCCCGGGGTACGGCGGGATGAGTTGCGACGCCTGGAAAAGCCGCCAGCCGTCGCGGAGGGCGTCCACCCCCGTCTCGTACGGCGGCTCGTCCGCGTCCCCGGCGGTCGGATGGGTACGCCCGGTGCCGTCGTAGGAGGACCAGCCGACCACGGGCGCGTCGAGCGCCGAGGTGGCCAGGTAGAGAACCAGGACCTGCTGCTTCATGCGACCCGCCCGGGGCGGTTGTTCACGCGCGTCGTCCAGTAGTCGACGTCGAAGTCCGGATCGGCGGTCATCGCCCGCCACAGGCGCACCCGGTTGTGGACCTCCAGCCGTCCGGTCGCGGGCTCGTACCAGGGGAAACGCCGCTTCAGCTCGCCGGCCACGGCCGGATCGCCCAGGTCGGAGGTGTCCCACAGGCGCACCTGCGGCGCGGTCGGGTTGAAGCGGATCTTGAACATGTAGCGGCGCTGGTCGCTGTCGTTGCGCCGGCCGCCGTGCCAGATGCCGTGGTGCAGCAGCATCACGGTCCCGGCCGGGCAGGTCAGCCGGGTCTGGCCGCGCAGGTTCTGGTAGCGGCCGGTGTCGCTCTCGTTGGTGCGGCGCAGGTGGCTGCCCGGCACCACCAGGGTGCCGCCCATGTCGGCGGTCACCTCGCGCGGGTAGTACATGAGCTGCACGTCGAAGGCGTCCATGCGGGTGTCGATGATGGCGTCGGCGTGCAGGGGCTGCGCCTCGCCGCCGCGTGGCTCGCGTACGTGCACGGCGTGGTGGTCGACGGTCGGGTCCGGGCCGACGAGGGAGCGCAGGGCGCCGTCGACCGCGGGCGACTCGACGAGCCTGCGGGCGAAGGATCCCTCGGGGAAGGCCTCCTTGAGCGGCGTCCCGTACGGCACCGCGGGGATCCCCGCCTCCAGCACGTCGATCGCCTGGTCGTTCAGCTCGTCCGGGACGACCCCGTCGAGCCGCAGGTAGCCGGTCGCCACGAAGCGGGCCACCTCCACGGAAGTCAGCAAAGTGGTTCGCATGCCTCGAACGTACGATCACGCATATGTCATGTCGTGGGTTGTAATCATCGACTAGTGGTCTGCTTTCACCTACAAATGCATGTATGCAACGGGTAACCCTCACACTGTCCGAACCCCCCATGGTGGCGGGGGCGGGCGTCGGCGTGCACGGCGTCGTCAGCACGCACGACGTGTTCAAGCTCCCCGACCTGTGGCAGCTCCACCTGTACGGCTACGCCGCCGAACTGGTGCTCGAGGGCACCGCGCACCCGATCAGGCCCGGCCATGTGAGCCTCATCCCGCCGGGCGCCGAGGTGCACTACCACTACCGGGGCCGGTCCGAGCACCTGTACGCGCACTTCCGCCTGCCCGGCGCCGGCGACCGGCGGGACGTGGCCGTCATGCGCGACGCCGGGGACCAGGCGCCGCTCATCGCCGCCTCGCTGCGGCAGGCCATCGCAGCCGTCCCCGGCACGCGGGCGCGGGCCTCGGCCGAGGTGTGGACGGTGCTCTGGCGGGTGGCCGGACTGCCCGTGGCCGGCAGCGCGGACGCCGTCGTGGCCGCCGCGATCGAGCACATCGAGGCGGACCTGGCCGCGCCGCTGACCGTGCCCGGCGTCGCCCGTGCCGCCGGGGTCTCGCACAACCACCTCACCCGGCTGTTCCGCGCGCACACGGGGCACACCGTCGTCGCCTACATCCGCCGCCGGCGGCTGACCCGGGCGCTGCACCTGCTGCGCGAGTCGACGCTGGCCATCCCCGCGATCGCCGCGGCCGTGGGCATCCCGGACCTCCAGGCGTTCAACAAGGCCTGCCGCCGCGAACTCGGCGCGTCCCCCCGGGCGTTACGCCGGCAGGGCGGCCCGGCCGGCGACCGCTGAGGAAGGCGGACGGGACGGCCGCCACCGTGATGATCCCCAGGCCGGAGGCGGTGTCCGTGATCCGGGCCGCCGTACCGGGTATCTTGGCCGACCATGGAGGAACGCGAACGCCAGAACGGCCCACGACGCCCCGCCTTCGCCGCCGCGGTGGCGGCCCTGATCGGCATCGCCTCCTGCGGGGCCCCGGCCCCGTCAGGAAGCGCGGCGGGCACGGCGCCGACCAGCCCGGCGTCCCCGACCACGAGCGCCCAGGCGACCTCCGGCGACAAGCTCCCCGCCCCCGCCCAGCCGATCCCCGAGAACGCCACCCGCCTGGCCAACGCCCTGCGCAAGACCACCACCGCACTGAACGCCGCCATCGACCGCTGGAACAAGAAGGGCAAGCCGCCTCAGGACGTCGAGCTCCTGGCCCTCTACCACCAGCGCATCCACCGCTACGCCGCCCGCCACCCCGAGGTCGCCGACCGCGCCTTCGCCCGCCTGCCCGCCGCGCTCGCCGCCCAGGCCAAGGACAACACCAAGGCCATCCGCGACCTGCTCGCCCTGGCCCGGCCGATCAAGCCGTCCGCCGTGTTCAAGGTTCAGGCGCCCCGCCCCGCGGCCGAGCTGCTCGGCTACTTCAAGAAGGCCGAGCGCCGTTTCGGCGTGGAGTGGGAGGTCCTGGCGGCCGTGATGTTCGCCGAGACCAAGTTCGGCCGGGTGAAGTCCGCCAGCCACACCGGCGCCCAGGGGCCCATGCAGTTCATGCCGGGGACCTGGCGGGCCTACGGCATGGGCGGTGACGTCCACGACCCCCAAGACGCCGTGATGGCCGCGGCCAACTACCTTCGCGCGAGCGGCGCGCCGCGCGACTACCGGCGCGCCCTGTACGCCTACAACCACTCGCAGGCCTACGTGAACGCCATCCTCCTGCACGCCCGCCAGATCAAGCGGGACCCGAGAAACTACTACGCGTACTACAACTGGCAGGTGTTCGTCCTCACCACGGCCGGTGAGCGCCGTCTGACCGGGCCGAAGTAGGGCGCCCTACGCGCCGGCCCCGTACACCGGCGAGCGCCGGGAAAGATCGTCCGCGGAGGCGGGTTTCCGCGCCGTAAGGCGGTGCTACGCGTGGTCGGCGCAGCAGGGGGTCGGGTTCGGCACCTCGGCGGGGGTGATGCGGCCGCCCGCCGCGGGCATGGCGAGCAGCGTCATCACGCCGTCCCGCCACACCGGCCGGACATGATCGGCGGTCACGACCAGCACGTCGTCGCCGGGCGGGCCGGGGGAGGCCGGCACCGTCACGGCTACGGCGGGAGCGTGGCGGAACCGGATGAAGCGGACATGAACGCGAGGAGATCATCACCTGCCGGCTTCTGTGAGGGCTCTGTGAATGTGCGTCAGTGCGTGAGACGGACCTCACGGCCGCACAGGAATCTCTCCGGACCTCCCCGAGGTCTCCGAGGCGGCGACCCTAGCGTACTCCGCATGCCTTTCATACGACGCTCAGCCCTGGCCGTGGCTCTGGCCGCGGCCGCTCTGGCCACACCGACCCCGGCGGCGCAGGCCGCGGACAGCACGATCGTTCTGGACTGGCACGACTACGCCGGCAGAGCCCTCGTCGCGTCCGGCCGGTCCGGAGGCATCGCCTCCCCGATCTACGCGATAGTGCAGGGCGCCGTCTACGACGCGGTCAACGCCATCGCCGGGACACATCGGCCGTACCTGTCGGCGCCGCGCGCCGGCCGCTGGTACTCGCAGGAGGCCGCCGCCGCGACGGCAGCGTACCGGACCCTGGCGGCCCTGCTCCCCGAGCAGGAGCCGATGCTGCGCCCCCTCTACGCCGGATCGCTGGCCGCCGTCCCGGACGGACCGGCCGAGCAGGGCGGGATCAGGGTGGGCGGCGAGGCCGCGGCCGCGATGCTCGCCGCCCGCGAGAACGACGGCCGCGAGGGCCCGTCGATCGCCGAGATCGGCACCGAGCCGGGTCAGTGGCGCCCCACACCGCCCGGCTACGCCCTGGACCCCGTGTCCTGGCTGGCCAACGTGCGCCCGTTCCTCGTGCCGGACGTCGAACAACTCCGCTCACCCGGCCCTCCGCCGCTGACCAGCGCCGCCTACGCCAAGGACGTGATCGAGGTGAAGAAGTACGGCGAGAGGCGGAGCGATCATCGCACCGAGGACCAGACGGACGTCGCGAAGTTCTGGGACCAGTCACCCTGGAACGAGATCGTCCGATCGTTGGCCGGAACCCAGCGCCTGGACACCGCCGGCTCCGCCCGCCTGCTCGCCATGACCACACTCGCCGCCGCCGACGGCGCCATCGCCTGCCACAACGACAAGTACCACGTGAACCGATGGCGCCCCATCACGGCCATCCGCGAGGCCGCCACCGACGGCAACCCCGCGACCAGACCCGAGAAGGGCTGGGAGCCGCTGCTCGACACCCCGCCCACCCCCGAGCACCCCTCCGGTCACACCTGCGTCAGCGGCGCGGTCACCGGCGCCCTGCGGACGTTCTTCGGCACGGATGAGATGACCTTCCGCGCCACCAGCGCGAGCTCCGGCACCACCCGGACCTTCACCCGCTTCTCCCAGGCGCTGGCCGAGACCGTCGACGCCCGGGTGTGGAGCGGCATCCACTTCCGCACTGGCGACGAGCAGGGGGCCCGCACCGGGGAGGAGGTGATCGCCTGGATGCGAGACCACTACTTCCAGCGGCGCGGCTGAGGAACCGACGAGCTGTCGACGCTGGTCATCGCCGTTCCCGGGGGTGATCCTCATCGTCGACCTGGCCTCCCGTACGCTCAGACGCAGGCGGGGAGCCGCCGCGTGAGAAGAGTGAAAGAGATCGTGAGCACCACCGAACTCCTGCGCGCCTGGGCCGGGCACCTGGCGGCCTGGCGCATACCCGAGCGGATCCTCTCGGGGGTCGACGAGTCGCCCTGGGTCCTGCCCGACGAGGTCTTCGCCCGCCGCGCCAGGCACTACCTGTCCGCACCCGGCGGACCGTCCTATGACCGTGCGATGGAGGCCCTCGGGCAGGGCGGCTCGGTCCTCGACGTCGGCGCCGGGGGCGGCGCCGCCTGCCTGCCCCTGGCCTCCCGCACCACCGCGCTGACCGTCGTGGACTCCCACCAGTCGCTCCTGGACGACCTGGTACGCCGCGCCGCGCCGCTGGGCCTGGCCCCCGTGGCCGTGTGCGGCACCTGGCCCGAGGCCGCCGCCAAGGTGCCGGAGGCCGACGTGGTGCTCTGCCATCACGTGATCTACAACGCGGCCGACCTGGAACCGTTCGTCGCGGCCCTCACCCGGCACGCCCGCCGCCGGGTGATCGCGGAGCTCACCGTACGCCATCCGCTGACCGAGCTGAACCCGTACTGGAAGCGGTTCCACGGCCTGGAGCGTCCCGAGGGCCCGACCGCCGCGCACGTGATCGAGATCCTCGAGGCGCTCGGTCTGGAGGTGAAGGCCGAGCAGTGGACCCGCCCCGCGATGGCCGAGTACGACAGCTTCGCGACCCTCGTGGACGTCGCCCGCCGCCGCCTCTGCCTGCCCCTGGACCGTCGCGACGACGTCGCCGAGGCCCTGCGGGACGCCGGCGTCTCCGAGGAACGCCCGCCCGACCTGGGCTCATCCGGCCGCGACCTGGTCACGCTCTGGTGGCCGGGCGAGGCTTGACCGGCGTCAGCCGACCTCCGCCGGCCTCAGCAGGCCTCCGCCGAGTGACCATGGGGACGGTGGCCGGCGCCGTGGCCGCGTTCGGCGGGCGTGCCTGGGAACACGGGTCTGAGTCTCAAAGGAAGAGGCAGAAAGGATGCCCGTCGGGATCCAGCATCACGCGGACGTCGTCCTGCGGCTGGAACTCGGCAGGCACCGCGCCGCAGGCCACGGCCCACTCCACGGCCGCGGGCAGGTCGTCGACCTTGATGTCGAGATGTTGCGTGGCGTTCTGCCGTCCCGGAGCGCTCGGCCATACCGGGCGGGCATAGCTGCGTTCGTACTCGAAGCTGAGGGTGAGGGCAGCCACATGCTCCGGCGGCCGGATCTGCGCCCAGCCTCCCGTTTCCGGCTCATCCGGTCCCGGGCCCTCGTCCGCCGTGACGGGCAGATCCAGCATTCGGGAGTAGAAGCGCGCAAGCTCGCGCGGTTGCGATGTGCCGATGGTCACGGACGTCACTTGGAAACGTGGCGGCATGGTCGACGATCCCACCTCGGTAGTCGTGGCCTCCAGGAAGACATGAGCTCCATGCCAACGTAGCCGCGCCACCTGAGCGGCGGCCAGCCGGTTCGATGGCCCGGCTCCCTTGCCAACCGGGCATCCAGGAGAGATACGTGGAAGAGATCCACGTCCCATGGAGGAGAGAGCGTGTCGGTGATTCCCGGACCGCCCGCGCGAGACGACGGCGGGCTGCATGACATCGCTGCCGCCGGCGGCCTGCACGCCTACCAGTTGCGGCTGCACGCCGCATACGGGCCGGTCGTGCGCTTCCAGTTGCCCGGCGCGGACTCGGCGGTCTCCGTCGCCGACCCGGTGCTGCTCGAAGCCACCGCAAAGATCAATAAGCGGCCGGAGAAGCTGTTCGAGTTCCTCGCCCCGCTCTGCGAGGCAGGCAACCTGCAGACCCTGCCCGCGGACGAGCACGCGCCGCTGCGCCGGGCCCTGCTGTCCGTCCTGGCCGGCCGCCGCTCCCACGAGGCCCACTTCGCAGGCTTCGCGGCGCTGGCCGGCGACCTCGCCGGCCGATGGGCGGAACGCGCCGGCCAGGGCCCGGTCGAGCTGCAGAAGGACCTGAGCGCGCTGTCGTTGCGGATGATCTGCCAGTACGCGCTGGGCGGCGGCGTCGACGACCCGGACAAGGTCGTGACGGCCTTCGAGATCGTGCTCGGCGAGTACCTCGGCCGCCTGTACCAGCCGGCCGAGCCGGGGACCGAGGAGCAGGGGCGCAAACGTGCGGAAGAGGCCCTGGCCTACCTGCGCGACGTCGTCAACGGCGTGCTCGCCGCGGCCGGACCGGACGGCGACAACCTGGTCGCCGCCCTGCACGCGGCCGGGATGAGCCCGGCCCGCGTGCGGGACACCGTATTGATGATCATGCTGGCGGCCCATCACACGACCGGCGTGGCGGTCTCCTGGACCCTCCACCTGCTGTCCCGGCACCCTGACGAGGCCGAGCGGGTGACGGCGGAGATCGACCAGGTCCTGGCCGGGCGTACCACGCCCGAATACGCCGATCTCAAAGAGCTGTCCTATCTCCAGATGGCGCTCAAGGAATCCATGCGCCTGTACCCTCCGGGACCGTACGGCGCCCGCGAGAGCACAGAGGACCTCGTCCTGGGCGACTACGAGATCCCCGCCGGTACGACGATCTTCTACCCCTTCTGGGCCGTCCACATGAACCCGCGCTACTGGCCCGACCCCGAGGCGTTCATCCCCGGCCGCTTCGCCCCGGAGGAGGTCGCCCGGCGACCCCGCTATTCCTACATCCCGTTCGGCCTGGGGCCGCGCAGCTGCGAGGGCGCGAGCCTGGCCATGGTGGAGGCCGAACTGGTGCTGACGATCCTCCTGCGCAGATTCCGCTTCCAGCCGCTCCCCGGACACGACGTCGTCCCGATCGAACGGTTCGTCCTGTGGGCCGCCGACGACATCCGCATGAACCTGACTCCACGATCTGCCGCTCGGTGACGGCCGCCCATCAAGGAGTACGCCGGCACTGCCAGGTCCGTAGGTCGTCCCGTTGAGCCCCGGTCAGTCATGCCACCACGATCACGCGGGTCACTGGGATCTACCTTTTGGAAACTTCGGTCCAGGGCCGTATTTGACCCCGGTTCCTCCTCGCGCGTCTCCGATCTTCTCAATTATTTGCCGCTCCCTCAGGTTGTTGAGCAGATCGCGGGCCGCGTAGACGTGAAGATCGAAGAGGCGGCGTATCGTCTGGTTGGTGACGAAGCCGTACTCTCTCACATGGTCGACGACTTTCTGATCGGTGTCGTCAATGGAGCTACGTCGATAGGAAACGGATCGCGACATCGCCGCGAGCACGTCAGATCGCACACGGTAGGTGGGGAAGGGCTTCTTGGCCGTTCGTTTGGTCGGCTCTATCAAGTTGTACTCATCGGTCATGGCGAGCAAGACCTCTTGCGCCTCGACCGGAGTTCTTTGGATGATTCCGGCGAGCTTGTAGGCTTCGATGCCGCTGTTGTGGCGGAGGTGCGACATGACGAGCAGCACATTCAGGTCTCTGCCTGCTTTGGGCGGAAGGTCATTGATGAAGCGTACGAACGCGTCATTTCCTATGCCGCCGGCCAATGTGGCGCGAACGAGTGTTCCGCTGTCCTCGAACAAGGGTGGCTCTTTGCCCACCCGCAGCATTTCCCGGTAGGCCCTGTCCACTCCTTGCCCGGTTCCTTCCGCCAGTTGAAGGATGGAGACCGTTTCTGTGAGCAGCCGGTTCCTGGGCGTCGAAGGATACGTGAGGATATTGGCAGGGG
The DNA here is from genome assembly GCF_044465905.1 of Nonomuraea sp. NPDC049480. Taxonomy (NCBI): domain Bacteria; kingdom Bacillati; phylum Actinomycetota; class Actinomycetes; order Streptosporangiales; family Streptosporangiaceae; genus Nonomuraea; species Nonomuraea sp. NPDC049480. Next base: position 190,527 of record NZ_JBITMD010000009.1, on the reverse strand, counting down.
TCACCCCTGACACGAGACCGCCAGGGCTTGTGATCACCAGACGCTCGGGAGAGTGCTCGACGTCGACCGTGCCGCCTGTCTCGTACGATCGGTGTATCAGGGCGTTCACGACCAGCTCCCGCACCGCGACGGCGGGATAGTCGGTGAGCTGGAGTTGTATTCCGCCGGCCAAGTTGAGTGGGTAGATCTCCCTGCGGCTCTCTATGGCGTCGGTCAGGGCCTGGATCGCCGCGATGAGCGGACGATTTCCCCGCATCCTTCCTGTGGCTTCGCTTCCGGATGTGGGGCGGAATTGGTACGAGTATCCGTAGCCGGGGACGATCTCGGTGATCAGTGATTCGTCGGCGAGCAGGAGCACGCCCGCGTTCGTGACACTCCCGTGTGGAGTGATCAGCCGCAGGGACTCAAGAAGTGCCCGGTCGGTCAAATCGGCAAGGTGATCGCGGCCGGCGGCCTCCAGAAGGCGGCGCAGTCTCTCGATTTCGACACCGCTGAGCCGCTCGGCTCCGATGCTGGATGCATCTGCCGACCAATCGACTTGGCCACGTGCGATCATGACCTCCCGCTGCTGATGGGGAGGAAAGGGGAGGCACTCCTTCCCGAGGCGGCGCGTGGCAAGCCCGGCCGCGTTGCTGTGCGGCACGACCCCTTGGGGAACGGTGACGAGCACAACACGGACGCCGTCAACGGATTTTTCGGTGACGAATGCCGTGATCGGCGGGCTCGTACGGTCGAATATCCCTTTGCGGATGAGATCCAGCGTGTAATTCGACGGAACGCCGCGAAGCGCGCGCTCCCGGTCGGCCGCTTTGTCGTCGACGCCCAACACCGCAGTGCCGCCGCGTGCGTTCACGAAGCAGACGAGGGCATCGGCGAGCAAGTTGAGGGTCGCCTTGACGGAGTCGGCGACGAGCTTGAAATCGAGCGTCTCCGTCTCCAGGGAGTCCGCTGTGACTCCTTGCCCCAGCATGGCGAGGGCTGCGTCTGCTTCATCGTGATCCACGCCTCTGAGGATAACTGAGAAGTGTATCAGCCTCAACGATTCTCAGTTTGAGCTCAGTGAGGGCTGGCGACCGGTGGGGGAGTAAGGCCAGCTTCCCAAGGTCGCCGCACACCGCGTATATCGCGGTTTGGGGCCGAGGCGGGCCCATCCTGAGCATCGTTCCGGCGGCTGGTCAGGATGGGCACTTCGAGTTTCGCTCGGACGGCGGAACGTCGGCGGCCGTCCCTGGCTGGTCTCGCATGCGGTACTCCCGGACGTCGGGGTTGGTCGTCTTCGTGAGGGCGGGGGGCCGCCGGCCGTTCGCGGACGCCGTCGAGCGCGGCCCGCTGCTCAGGCGTCAGCTTGCACGCTTCCAGGGCACGGTTGTGGGCGGCATGCACGTGTGGATGATCGACCTCCCAGAATAGGTAGCCGAACAGGTGCTGGAGGGCGTATCTGTGTTGCTCGCCGAGCGTGGCGATCAGGACGTGCCCGTCCTGGGGAGATGCATGGGATGATCTTGTGAAAGTCGCTGGCTGCGCGAGACGTTTGTGCAGCTCATGCCATGTGAGTCAGCCATACAGCCACCGCTCTCCTACAGCGGGTACCACAGGTTCGATCCTGCTGGGGAACCTCCATCAACTTCGAAGCGCCACCTACCAGTGGGTCGACATCAAGCGCTTCCGGTTCCCAGCGGCGGCGGTCGACGACCGGACCCTGCTGACTCTTCTGATTGCGCACGAGTTGTACGGCGACAGCTACACCGGCGGGGACCCGGGCGACGGTCCTCGCCGGCACAGCAGCACCGACTCGACCGGCTGCAGCGGGAACGAGAACAGCGGCGACCCCGTACGCGCACTGGCGGGGGTCGCATCACCTTCAACTGCTTAGACCCCCCGACGCCGACGCCGAAAAGACCAGCCTGCGCGCCTGGGCCGAGAAGCGCCAGACTGCCCAACCACCCGCTCCCCGAGCTAGATCGCGAGCTGTACCGCCCATTGCGGGCCGCCGACGCTGTCTACCGGCTGCGTGACCTCGGTGAGACCACTTCCACGACTGGGGACCGCCGGAACTCTGGGGGATGTGGTGCCGGGCATGAGGACATCCTTCCTGATGATCAAGGGTGACTTCAGGCCAAGTGTCCGGAGAACAGGCAAAGCTCCGTATCCATTCACGCCTGTGATTGATCAGGCGTTTTGGGGTGGCATCCAGGGGTTTCCGGCAAGGCGTCGCGGAGGGCATCGAGTGGGTGGATGCCGTGATTGCGGGCGGTGCCGAGGTAAGTGCGGATGAGGGAGTAGTGGGCGGCGGTGCGTACGCTGCGCCAGCAGCCGCCGATCTTCATCTGGAGTTTGACCATGCGCTGAGGCTAGTTGGGTAAGGACGGCGCATTGCTGCGCCGTCCTTACCCAACCGCGACCTGCGACCAGCCAAAACCCAACAGAAGATCTCCGGCAGCTCAGAGCAGCACACCCGGCATCGATACGCCATCCGCGGTTACCTGTCCACCGCGATCAAACACAGCCTCGACGTCATGACCGTCCTACGCGACGCGCTCCTCGGTAACCTTGGATGCCGCCTGATCCCGCTACGGCCTGACGCCCCCGCAGCACCCGTACTCACGCACTGAGACATAGTGCTGTCCTACAGACGGATCATCCCGGTCAACTCGTTGCTCTTGTACGAGGGTCGGACTAACCCGCCCTGTGCAACCGAGCCAGGCGGCCCGCGGTCGGCCAGCGGACGTCGTAGGCCAGCCCGAGCTTCTCAAGGATCCAGATAACCCGGCCAGCGATGTCAACCTGGCCGCGCTCGACGCCATGCCGGGCGCAGGTGGGATCGGCGTGATGCAGGTTGTGCCACGAATCACCGAAGCTGAGGATGGCCAGCGGCCAGAAGTTCGTTGACCGATCCCGGGCGGCGAACGGCCGTTCGCCTACTAGGTGGCAGATGGAGTTGACCGACCACACTACATGCTGCTGAAAGGCAACACGCACCAGGCTCGCCCAGAAGAAGGCGGTCAGCGCCCCTTGCCAGGTCCAACTGAGCAGCCCGCCGAGAACGGCAGGTGCGAGCATGCTGACGAGGGTTAAGGGACCGAACAGTCTATGGATGACGCGGATGTCCCGGTCAGCTAGCAGGTCCGGAGCGAACCGGTGCTGATTGGACAGATCGCGGTTGAGTATCCAGCCGATATGAGCGTGCCACATCCCTCGAAGCAGCGCGGCCGGCGAGGTACCGAACGTCCATGGTGAGTGCGGATCACCTGCCCGATCGGCGAACGCGTGATGTCGGCGGTGGTCCGCCACCCAATGCAGAATCGGGCCTTGCACGGCCATGCTTCCGACAACCGCCAGTGCGATCCGCGTCACCCGTCCAGCCTTGAACGATCTATGCGTGAAGTGGCGGTGAAACCCGACGGTGACGCCGAGCAGCGTGACAGTGTGCAGGCCCAGCGCCAGGGCCGCGTCGAGCCGACTCAGCCCCCACCCCCAAGATAGAGGGATGGCGATGACGAGCGCGGCGAACGGCACGATGACGAACAGATAGACAGCCACGTGAGCAGCGAGTCGGCGCTTGCCACCCAGCAGGTCGACATGAGCCACCTGTTCGCCGGGTCCACTTTGCCCAACCATGATCTTCTCCTTTCGACTCCTACGTGCCCAGGGTGGAATGACGCCGGATGACGCATCAAGGACAGTTGTCACTTCAAATCGTCCGGAGGGTGTGGCCAAACTCGGAGCTACGCGAAGATTCGACCCAGACGGATGGTGATCAAGGTGGATGTCGGAACCATCATTGTGGGTGCCGGAGTTTCCGGGATGTGCCTGGCGATGACACTCCGGAACGCGGGCCAAAATGACTTCATCGTGCTTGAGAAGGCCCAAGACATCGGCGGGACCTGGCGGGACAATGACTACCCCGGTTGTGCGTCTGACATCCCGGCGCACATCTATTCGTACTCATTCGCGATGCATCCGTCATGGAATCACCGCTACGGGTCACAGGCGGAAATACTACGCTATCTCCGACAGGCGGCACAGCGGTTCGATGTGCTGCGCAAAATCCTGTTCGGAGTGACCGCAGTATCAGCTGTGTACGATGAAGAACAGGCCCGGTGGACTGTGCAGGCTGAGGACGGGAGCCGATTCAGTGCTACCGCGCTCGTACTGGCAGTGGGCGCCATTCATCAGCCGGCCATCCCAGAAATCCCGGGATTTTCAGCGTTCAACGGCACGGCATTCCATTCCTCCCGATGGGACCACGGGTGCGACATTAGTGGAAAGAACATCGCGGTGATCGGCACTGGGGCGAGCTCCGTGCAGATAATACCGAAGATCGCACCATACGCTGGCCGACTTTTCGTGTTCCAACGGACGGCGCCTTGGGTGCTGCCGCGGCGCGATGGCACTTACAATTCCACCGTGCGAATGTTGTTCCGCAAGCTGTTCCTGTTCGGCTTGCTGTATCGCTGGTATTTGTACTGGCGAGCAGAGGCCCGGGTGTTGGCCTTTAAACGCTACAAATGGCTCTTGCGCGTTGCTCGATTCAGAGCCATGCGCCATCTTCGCCGCCAGGTTCCCGACAGCGACCTGCGCCGCATGCTGACCCCGAAACACGCTATCGGATGCAAGCAGCTCCTGCTGTCGAGCACCTACTATCCGACGCTGACCAGGGACAACGTCGAAGTCATCACCACACCGATCACGGAAATCGACGATTCAACCATTACCACGGCGGACGGGACGACCAGGCCCGTCGATGTCATCGTGCTGGCGACCGGATTCCATATCTTGGGGTCACTGGACTTCATCCAGATCACCGGGCGGGACGGGCTCGACTTACAAGAGACCTGGCGGACGGGTGCCGAGGCCTTTCTCGGTATCTGCGTGTCCGGCTTTCCCAACCTCTTCCTCATGGTGGGGCCGAACAGCGGCTTGGCTCACACATCCATGATCTTCATGATCGAGGATCAGGCGCGATACATCTCCCAGGCGCTCAGACGGCTCGATCGCGGAGTCCGAAGCCTGGATGTGGACCTCACGGTTCAGCGGAAGTTCAATTCCGCACTACATCGGCGACTTCAGTCATCGGTGTGGTCACTCGGCGGCTGTCGCAGCTGGTATCTGGACCAGGCCGGGATCAACCGGGTGCTGTGGCCTAACTCGACGGTCTCCTACTGGTGGCGAACACGGCGATTCTCGGAACGACACTTTACACGGGAATGAGGTCGGAGAATCGTAGGCTCCGCGCTATAACGAGAGGCAAGAGCCGAGACTGCTGGAGGCCCGATGGCAAGCAGCTCAGTCCCAGAGGTCGACTTCGCACCTGGTCAGCCTCGTATCCGGGGTCTGCAGAACGACAGTGAGCTGACCAAGATCACGACTAAGCACATGGTGGGCACTCTAGAATGGACGGCTCCGTTCTTTCAGATGGTCGCACTCTTCATCTCCGCCATCTATGATCCGTTCATCTCCTACGGCCGAGCGATCATCTTTGGCGTGGTTGGCGCCCACCTCCTGCTGGTTCCGTTCTACTATCGAGGATATGGACCGTTCGCGAGGGGAGGTTGGTGGATCGTCGCCTGTTTCTTCCAGGTCATCTTCGTGAACGGTTTGCTCGCAGTGATGTCGCAGCCGGACACGTACGGCAACCACATTGTCTGCGTACCTGGCTGCAACTACTCCGGGACCTTCTGGCTGTTTCTGGGATTCTACCCATGGCTGCCGCAGCGGCTAAACCGATGGCGTGCCCTTTTTGAGCTGCTAATGTTGGCTGCCTACTTCTTCTATTTCCTGTCGCTCGCCTGGCTGAACAACGGCGACGTGAGTCAGCTTAATATTAAAACGGCAGGCACCTCGTTCCTCTGGCTACTCATCGCCTACCTGTTCGGCAAAGCCATTGGCAAGATGTGCGTCGCCGCTGCACAGAAACAACTCGAGGTGCAGCAGCAGAACTTCGACGCATTCTTCGATTTCCTGCACTCGCACGTCAAGTCAGGTATCGCATCCATCCGAAAGGAGCTTTCCGATCCCCGACGAGTCAAGGAGAAGCTGGACGAGCTGGAAACAACGATCGGCAGCTACCGGGTGGAGTTGCTGCTCGTGCGGGAACAGGTTCCCCTGGCGGCCCTGTTTAGCGAACGGATACGCACTTTCACCGGCGTACTGGACATGAAGGAGACGCCGCGTCTCGGTCCTATGACGGTAAACCGTCCGGTCGGGATGCTCATTGGCCGGGCCCTGGGGGATTTGCTGTCCAACAGCGCCAAGTACGGAGCGAAGTCTGTACGGATCAGATGCGAGTCGGCGGGAGGGGTGATTGTGCTGGAGATCGCCGACGACGGTCCCGGCTTCGATGGAGACGTCTTCGACGATGAGTCGCGAAGTCTGCATCGGCTCCGCTGCGCCGCGCGAGATCTTGGAGGAGACTTGACGATGCACCCAGGAGAGGATGCGGCAGGCGCCGTGCTCACCCTGGTCGCGCCGCTGCATGCCAAGAAGAGGTGACAGGTGATGCGTGGACTCAACGTTCTGCTTGTTGAGGACTCCGATCAACTGGCCGGCTCAACATCTCGGGAACTCGTACGAGAGTACGGGCACACGGTGACGTGGCTGCGGGATCCCGTATTGTTAGAGGTTGAGTTAGCCAAGCAGCGGTTCGATGTCGCTATCGTCGACCTGCTCTACGAGCACCTCAGCCGGGAGTTCATGGCCCGTAGGCTTGCCCGCAAGGTAAGGGTCAGGGGCGAACAACTGCTGATCAGCGGCTTGACCGCGATCCGGGTCCTCCGGGAGCAGCATCCTCCGGTCGCCACCGTCGTGTGGACCTCCGGTGAGCACAACAGACGTCTTCACCTGCTCTACTCGTACCAGGATCTTGAGATGCGCACGTACTGCTCGAAGAGCCCTGGCACGGGCCGCAACGACTCTTTGGAGTTTGCCGCGAGAATGAGTTATGAACAGCGGCACTACGTCGATCCCGTACTGAATCCCTATCTGCCAGCGGAGCGAGGGCGCCGGGCAAGCGAAATCCTGCTGCAGGATGATTGCAAGCGCGCTATCTGGCGAGCGATCGCGATCGGCGCGCACACTCGCACGGACATCGGGCGCCTCGCCGGCTATTCCGAGCGGACCGTCGGCAACCGGATCCCTGAGATGTACCGCGATCTCCTTGAGTTCGACGTGGGTCTCTCAACCAACAGCAGGGCTCCTTTGCTCGAATTGGTCCGCTATGTGGAGGGCAACTGGGAGTTCTTCCTCGACGACGCGGTGCGCGCGATGTATCCGTGACAGCTGTCCTGTACTCGTGCCGCCGAAAGCTGCACGCTTGGTGGGTGAATCGACCTCGACCAGCTTCTTCGCAGCCGTCGTCGACCGGCCGCGCGGTGGCGATCGGCTCCGGCGGAGCCGTCGCTGTGGGCGGGACCATCTCCGCGCTGGTCTCCGCCGGTGCCCCTTGGTGGGCCATCGGCCTCGTCGCGATCGCCAGCACCACCGTCGGCGCCACCCTTGCCGCACTGCAACTAATGCTGCCACAGGACTCGCATGACCGGCTCGAATGGTGGCGTGACATGCGCCGCCATCGTGCACGCATCCGTCTCGCCAAGCGAGGGCCCGCCGCTCACTCTTGTCCCGGCGTACACCGCCATTCACGTCCGGACGCGGTTGCACAGGTTGAAGTCGTAGACGCTGTGGAGCCGTGATGGTGCGCCGCAGGCGGACTGGCAGTTGCCGGGAGCCGCGGCGGTAGACGAGTTCCTGGCCCAAGGCGTCAGCCGAGGGCCCGACTACCGGGAAGGCTGTCCGCTCACGCGCCGCTACTGCCCGGTGCGGACGTGCTGGCTTTCCTAGACATCGATTCGATGCAGCGGCGCACCTACGGGTACGCCAAGCAGGGCAGCGGGTTCGGCCATACGAAGATCCAGGCAAGAGTGTGCTGGTGCGCGGGCTCCTGCTCGCGACGGTGTCGACCCTGCTGGCCGCGCCGGTCGTGGCCGGGACCCGGTTGCGCGGCGGCAGCGCCGGTTCAGCCCGCGGCGCGACCTCGTTCGTGCGCGAGCAGATCGGCGCCGTCCGGGACGCGGGCGTCGGCGCGACCCTGATCGTCCGGATGGACAGCGCCTTCTACGGCGCTCAGGTGATCGCCGCGTGCCGCGAGTACGATGCCCCCTTCTCCGTTACCGCCAAGCTGGACCCCAAGGTCAAAGAGGCGATCGCCGCGATCGCCGAGGACGCATGGACACCGATCAAGTATCCGCGTCGCCATTTTCGACCCCCAAGCCGGTGGATGGGTCTCTGACGCCGAGGCCGCCGAGACCCGCTACACCGCCTTCACCAGCAAGACCGGCAAGGCCGTCACCGCCCGGCTGATCGTCCGCCGGGTCAAGCGGCTCAACCCGCAGGCCGGACGCGGCCAAGACGAACTGTTCGCCACCTGGCGCTACTACCCGATCTTCACCGACAGCCCGTATGCGCTGCTTCAGGCCGAGGAACAGCATCGTGATCACGCCGTGCAGGAGCCGATCAACGCCGACTTGATCGACGGGCCGCTCGCGCATTTGCCCTCGGGCTCGTTCGCAGGCCGGGTGATCTTTCACCTTCCGGCGCATTAGCCGCACTCACCCATAACCTGTTGCGCGCCACCGGCTGCCTGGCCTCGGCCTTCCACGCCAAAGCGCGCGGCGCGACCCTGCGCCGCCAATTGATCGCCGTTCCCGCTCGGATCGCCCGGCACGGCCGCGGGCCGCGTGTGCCGGTGGCGGATGGTGGGTGGCGGCGAAGACTTTCGTCCAGGCATGCCGCCAGGGCGTGGTCACGCCCTACGCTGGCCTGATGCGCCCAGCCAGCGACGAGGACGAGGCAGACGATGACCTCCCCACCACCCGATCCTCTGCATCTCGGACACCTGGGCTCCGAACGATCGGTGCCTACACGCGGCGTCCGGCACGGTGAGCCCGCGGATCACATGGTTTTCCTGTGATCGGGCCGGGGACATATGCGGGATGATCTTGCATCGCCATGCGCTGCTTAGGTTATCTGTCCAGCTCAAGCCGCCAATGAATAGGAGCAGCGACCGCTCTCCTAAGGAGGGTGCCGTAGGCAGGCGTGAAGCTGTAGCGGCTGCCCGAGGGATGGCGAGCCGCTCAGGGTGGGCTCCCGTCAGCTCACCACGCGTAACCGGGCAACGGGTGGAAGCAGGAGGGGGACCTACGACAAGGCGCGGGCGGCATGGATCAACGGAACGTGGCTGAAGGCCTGGGGGAAGTTGCCGACCAACCTCCCATACCGGGGGTCGTACTCTTCCGCCAGCAACCCCACATCATTCCGCAACCCCAGCAACCGCTCGAACAGATCCTTCGCCTCCGCCTTCCGCCCCTGCATCGCCATGACTTCCACCAGCCAGAAACTGCACGCCAGAAACGCGCCCTCCCCGCCCGGCAGCCCGTCCACGTCATTGTCCTCGGCGATCGGGTAGCGCAGCACGAACCCGTCCGCCATGAGCTCCTTCTCGATCGCCGTCACCGTCCCCGCGATCCGGGGGTCATCGACGGGCAGGAAGCCCACGACAGGCAACATCAGCAGGGCCGCGTCCAGCTCCGACGACCCGTACGACTGCGTGAACGTGTTCCGGTGCGGGTCGTACCCCTTCTGGCAGATCTCCGCGTGGATGACGTCCCGCAACGTCCGCCACTTGTCCACGGGACCGGTGCGGCCGAACCCCTCGACGTACTTGACGGCCCGGTCGAGCGCCGCCCAGCACATCACCTTCGAGTGCACGAAGTGCCGCCGCGGCCCCCGCACCTCCCACAGGCCCTCGTCGGGCTCGTCCCAGTGGTCCTCCACGTAGTCGAGGAGCTGCCGCTGGATGGTCCAGGCCCGGTCGTCGGCGGACAACCCCCGCGTGCGCGAGACGTACAGGCAGTTCATGACCTCCCCGTACACGTCCAGCTGCAGCTGCTTGACAGCCTCGTTCCCGATGCGCACCGGCCGGGAGTCCTCGTAGCCGTCGAGCCAGTCCAGCCGCAGCTCGGGCAGCCGCCGTTCGCCGGCGACCCCGTACATGATCTGCAGGTCCTGCGGCCGGCCGGCGATCGCGCGCAGCAACCAGGAACGCCAGTCGGCCGCCTCCTCCAGATACCCGGAGGAGATCAGCGCGTCGAGCGTCATCGTCGCGTCCCGCAGCCAGCAGAAGCGGTAGTCCCAGTTGCGGACCCCGCCCAGATCCTCGGGGATCGACGTGGTCGGGGCGGCGACGATGCCGCCGGTCGGCGCGTACGTCAGCGCCTTCAGCGTGATGAGCGACCGCACAACGGCGTCCCGGTACGGCCCGTCGTAGGTGCATTTGGACACCCAGTCCGTCCAGTACGCCTCGGTCTCGTCGAGCTGGGTGCCGGAATCGATCTGCGGCGGCATCGGCTCGTGCGACGGGTGCCACGTAAACACGAACGGCAGCCGGTCGCCCTCCTTGACGGTGAACGTCGCCCGGTGCGCGTAGTCGCCGCCATTCAGCGGCACGGGGGCGTGCAGCCACGCCGAGTCCGGGCCGCCGATGGCCTGCAGGTGGCCGTTGTCCCGGCGCACCCACGGCACGATCCTGCCGTAGTCGAAGCGCACCCTGAGCACCGTGGACACCTCCACGGTCCCGGAGACGCCCTCGACGATGCGCACGACGTCGGGGTTGCGGTCGCGGGGCGGCATGAAGTCGATCACGCGGACCGTGCCCGTCGGGGTGTCCCACTCGCTCTCCAGGATGAGCGTGCCGGGCCGGTAGCGCCGCCGGTCGGCGTGCCTGCGCCCGCGAGGGCCGAGCCACCAGTGGCCGTTGCGTTCGCTGCCGAGGAGGGCCGCGAAACACGAGGGGGAGTCGAACCTGGGCAGGCAGAGCCAGTCGATGGAACCGTCCCTGCCCACGAGCGCGGCCGACTGCATGTCTCCGATCAGCGCGTAATCCTCGATCCGCATGCCTAGACGCTACTCGCCCAAGGGGTGGTCCCGTGGCCGGATCCGATCATGTCGCGTCATGCCCGGACCCGGCCGCGGGGGTCACGCCAGCGGGAACCAGCGGGTGAACAGCTGCGTCAGCGGCCCGATGGCCAGCGCGAACACCAGCGTCCCGATCCCGACCGTCCCGCCGAGCAGCCAGCCGGCCGCCAGCACGGTGATCTCGATGAGGAACCTGCCCAGCCGCACCGACAGCCCGAGCCGCACCAGCCCGGTCATGATCCCGTCCCGGGGTCCGGGTCCCATGCCGGCGCCGATGTACAGCACAGTCGCCAGCGCGATCGAGACGACGCCCAGCGCCACGTACAAGGCCTGGAGCGCCAGATGGGAGGGGGTCGGCAGCAGCAAGATCGCGCCGTCGGCGAACAGCCCCAGGAACACCACGTTGCTGATCGTCCCGAGCCCGGGCTTCTGCTTGAGCGGGATCCACAGCAGCATCACCAGCGCGCCCACCACGATGATCACGGTCCCGATCGACACCCCGGCCCTGATGCCCAGGCCCTGGTGGAACACGTCCCACGGGTCGTTGCCCAGCCCGGACTCGATCTGCAGGCCGATGCCGGCGCCGTACAGCGCCAGCCCGCCGTAGAGCCGGGCGAGGCGGGCGGGGAAGGAACTCACTCGTGGGACGGTCGTCTCGCTCATAGTGGCCCCAGAGTGGCAGTCCACCGACTTGCCAAAACAGGGCCAATCGCGAAAAGTGGCCTTATGAGGCATCTTTCGGCGACTCAGGTAGCCCGGCTGGTCAACGTCGATCCGGGCGCGCGCCCGTACTACCGCGCGCTCGCCGACGGCGTGCGCGCCCTCATCATGGACGGCCAGATCCCGGTACGCGTCCGCATGCCCGCCGAACGCCACCTCGCCGAGATCCTCAAGGTCAGCCGCACCACCGTGACGTCGGCGTACGACCTGCTCCGCGAGCGCGGCTACCTGGACAGCCGTCAGGGCTCCGGCAGCTGGACGGCCCTGCCTGATCCCGCCACGACGCCGGACAACCCGTGGCTCAGCACCGACGGCGACGGCCTGGTCCCCCTGCACTGCGCCGCCCCGCCCGCGCCCTCGGCCCTGCGGCAGGTGATGCTGGAGGCCGTCGAGGACCTGCCCCGGTACGGCATGGGCAACGGCTATGACCCCATGGGCCTGGCCGTCCTCCGGGAACGCATCGCCGCCCGCTACACCGCCAGGGGAGTGGCCACACGGCCCGAGCAGATCGTCGTCACCACCGGCTCCCAGCACGCCATCCAGCTCGTGCTCGGCCTGCTCGCCGGCCCCGGCGACCCGGTCCTGGTGGAGTCGCCGACGTACCCGCACGTCATGGACGTGGCCCGGCAGCGCTCGGCCCGGATCGTCCCGGTCGGGATCTCGCACGAGGGCTGGCAGGCCGACCTGCTGATCGGTGCCATGCGCCAGTCCGGGGCACGCCTGGCCTACCTCATGCCCGACTTCCAGAATCCGACCGGCGCCCTCATGGACGACGCCACCCGCGCCGCCGTCGTGGGCGCGGCCCGGCGCACGGACACGCTGGTGCTGGTGGACGAGACCTGGCTGGAGCTGGCGCTGGACGAGGTGCCGCGCACGTCGCCCATGGCGGCGTTCGACACCGACAGCCGCGTGATCAGCATCGGCTCGGCGTCCAAGCTGTGGTGGGGCGGCCTGCGCATCGGCTGGATCCGCACCACGGCGGCGCTGGCCCGCCGTCTGGCCATGCACCGCTCGGCCGTGGACATCGCCAGCCCGGTGATGGAGCAGCTGGCGGTGGCGCGGCTGTTCGACCGGCTGGAGGAGACGCGCGCCGAGCGCCGCCGCACGCTGCGCGCCTCCCGCGACGCGCTGGTGACGGGGCTGCGCGAGCAGGTGCCGGAGTGGACGTTCACGGTGCCGCGCGGCGGCGGCACGCTCTGGGTCCGCCTCAACGGCGACGCCGCCACATCGTTGGCCGAGGCGGCGGCCGGCCACGGCGTGCGCCTCGCGCCCGGCCCGTGGTTCGGCCTGGAGGGAACGCTCGAAGGCTACCTGCGCCTGCCGTACACACTGCCGCCCCAGATCCTGAGCGAGGCGATCATCCGCCTCCGCGCCGCCCGCGACCACGGCCCCCTCGGCACCCCGCGCCCCCCGGACTCGCTCATCGCGATGGTCTAGTCACTCGCGACCCCCCTGGCAAGCGGCGCGCGCCACTTGCGGCGCATCGCCGTGATCCGCAGCCCGAAGGCCAGCACCGCCGCCGCCAGCGTGGCCTGCCACCCGTCCAGCCCGTACGACGACAGCGCCGCCATCACCCCCGACCCCAGCATCGCCGGCACCGCGTACAGCTGGCGGTCGTACAGCAACGCCGGGATCTCCCCGGCCAGCACGTCCCGCAGCATGCCGCCGCCCACCGCCGTCGCCACCCCGAGCAGGGCCGCGTGCAGCGGGCTCAGGCCGTACTCCAGGGCCTTCTCCGTCCCCACCGCGCAGAACAGCCCCAGCCCGGCCGCGTCCAGCACCAGCATGGCCGGCATCACCCGCGCCACGTGCGGATGCCAGAAGAACACGATCACCGTGGCCGCCACCGGAACCAGCACGTACCCGAGGCTCTGGAAGGCGGCCGGGCGCACGTTCAGGATCAGGTCCCGCACCACGCCCCCGCCCAGGGCCGTGATCTCCGCCAGCACCCCCATCCCCACGACGTCGAGCCGCTTGCGCACGCCCATGAGCGCACCGGACAGGGCGAAGACGAATATTCCGACCAGGTCGAGAAACTGAGACACGTCGCAATCTTTACCGGAACGGCAGGGACTCGGCGTGGTGGTGCTCGGCCATCAGCACCCGCAACCGCCGCGTGAACATCAGCAGCGCCGCCCCGGCCACGATCGCCGTGACCGCCAGCACCAGGTAGTACGCGGGCTCCGACAGCACACGGTTGAGCCGCCCCGTCTGCCCGCCGACCGCGTCGCCCACCGACACCGCGATGAACCACACCCCGAGCATCTGCGCCTTGAACGCCTCGGGCGCCAGCTTCGTCGTCACCGACAGCCCGACCGGGCTGAGCGACAGCTCGCCGAACACCTGGATCACGTACACCAGCACCAGCCACCACACCGACACTCGCCCGGACCCCGCCAGCGCCGCCGCGACCGCCATGACCACGAAGCTCAACCCGACCATGACCAGCGCGAACCCGAACTTCTGCGGCGTGCTCACCCGCGTCCCCAGCCGCACCCACAGCGCCGCGAACACCGGCACGAAGATCATGATGAACAGCGGGTTGAACGCCTGGGTGGTGGCCGGTTGGATCGAGACGCCGAACAGCGACAGGTCCGTGTGGTCCGCGGCGAAGAACAGCAGCTTGCTCGGCGCCAGATCGTAGATCATCCAAAAGATCGCCGCGGCTGCGAAGAGCCAGATGTACGCCTTCATCCGGTCGCGCTCGTCCTCGGCCAGCTGGCCGCCCATGAGGATGTAACCGAAATACACGACGGGCACCACCAGGATGATCACGGTGATCACGATGGTGAACCGGTCGATCGTGAACGTGCCGGTCGCCGTCCACGCCGCCAGCGCGGCCACCGCCGCGCCCGCCCCGAGGCCCGCCAGCCGCCCGAAGCGGCGCCGCTCGGCGGGGGACAGGCGCATGCCGGGCCGCTCGCCGACGCCCCGCAGGGCCCGGCCGCCCCACACGTACTGGATCAGGCCCAGCGCCATGCCGACCGCGGCCGCGCCGAAGCCCCAGTGCCAGCGGTCCCCGGCGGCCAGCCAGCCGACCACGATGGGCGCGAAGAACGCCCCCAGGTTGATGCCCAGGTAGAACAGCGAGAATCCGGCGTCCCTGCGCCCGTCCTCGTCCTCGGGGTAGAGCCGGCCGACCATGACGGAGATGTTCGGCTTGAGCAGCCCCGTGCCGCTGATGATCAGCAGCATGCCGAGCCAGACGAACAACGGCGTCGTCACCGGGATCGCCATGCTGATGTGGCCCAGCATGATGACGAACCCGCCCCAGAACACCGCCCTGCGCGCCCCCAGGAGGCGGTCGGCGATCCACCCGCCGGGCAGCGCCACCAGGTAGATCAGGGCCCCGTAGACGCCGACGACCGCCTGCGCCGTCTCGTCCGGCATGCCCAGCCCCTGGTGCGCCGGCGACGCCGCCATGAACGTGGCCAGGATCGCCCGCAGCCCGTACCAGCTGAACCGCTCCCACATCTCGGTGCCGAACAACGTCGCCAGGCCCCACGGATGTCCGAAGAACGTCCTGCCGCCGCCAGCCATGAAAAGCCCCCGGTAAGCTCTCTGCAGTCGATCGGTCGCTGTGCGGGAACGATGCCCGCGAGGTCTTGCCGCTACCCGGCGGGTGTGGTGCGATGCATGCCATTCATGCAAGTGAATACTGATGGAGGCGCGTGCCATGGCCGAAGTCCTCGACGTCCGAGCCGAGATCCAGCGGCAGATCGCCGGCCGTACCGTCTGCTTACAGCTCCAGCAGGCGGCTGAGCAGCATCCCGACGCACCCGCCTACTCGGACCCGGAGGGCGACGGCTGGCGCACGCTGACGTACGCGCAGGCGCGGGAACGGGTTCTGGAGATCGCGGCCGCCTTCGCCGCGCTCGGGCTCGAACGCGGCGACTCCGCGGCCCTGATGATGGTGAACCGGAGCGAGCACGTGCTCGCCGACCTCGGCGCGGTGCACGCGGGCGGCGTCGGCTGCACGGTCTACTCGACGTTCGCCCCCGAGCAGATCGCGTTCGTGGCCGAGAACGTGGGCGCCAAGTACGCCGTGCTCGGCGGCCCGGCCGAACTGGCCCGCTGGCAGCCGGTGCTCGACCGGCTGAGCGGCCTCCGCAAGATCATCATGCTGGAGGGCGCGCCGGCCGGCGACGACCGGTTCATGACGTGGACGGACTTCCTGGACCTCGGCCGCGCACGGCTGGCCGAGGACCCGGGCCGGGTGGAGGCGCGCTGGCGCGCCGTCGCCTCCGAGGACGTGGTCACCGTCCTCTACACCTCCGGCACCACCGGCACGCCCAAGGGCGTCCCGCTCACCCACGCCAACGTCTTGTACGAGTGCGCCGCCACCGACCGCATGACGTCGCTGCCCATGCTGGGCACGCAGATCTCCTACCTCACGTACGCGCACATCGCCGAGCGCATCCTCAGCCTCTACCTGCCGCTGACCAAGGTCTCCCACGTGCACTTCTGCACCGACCTGGCCAACCTCGGCGCCACGCTGGGGCAGGTCAGGCCGATGATGTTCTTCGGCGTGCCACGCGTGTGGGAGAAGATGATGGCCCGCCTGCTCGCCGTGCTCGCCACCCAGCCGGAGGAGCAGCAGACCGCCGTGCGGGAGGCCATGAACGCGGGGCAGGCGTACGTCGAGGCCGGCCAGCACGGCCGCACCGTCACCCCCGAGATCCGGGAGGCGTACGAGAAGGCCGACGCCTCCCTCCTGTCGATCATCCGCGGCATGATCGGCTTCGACCGCGCCGAGTGGACCGCCACCGGCGCCGCCCCGCTGGCTCCCGAGGTACAGAACTTCTACGCCGGCCTCGGGCTCAAGGTCATCGACGTGTACGGCATGACGGAGACGACCGGCGCGTTCACCGGCAACAGCCCCGCCTCCTACCGTCTCGGCACCGTCGGCAGGGCCGAGCCCGGCGTCGAGGTCCGCATCGCCGAGGACGGCGAGATCCTCACCCGCAGCCCGCTCAACACCCGCGGCTACCTCAACCGCCCCGAGGCCACCGCCGAGCTGATCGACGCCGACGGCTGGCTGCACACCGGCGACATCGGCACGGTCGACGAGGACGGCTTCTACCGGGTCGTGGACCGCAAGAAGGAGCTCATCATCACCGCGGGCGGCGAGAACATCTCCCCGGCGGAGATCGAGAACCACCTCAAGCAGCACCCGCTCATCGGCCAGGCGCTCGCGTACGGCGACAACCGGCCCCACACGGTGGCCGTGCTGACGCTCGACGCCGAGGTCGCGCCGGGCTGGGCGCAGGCCCGCGGCATCACCTACACCTCGCTCGCCGAACTGGCCGAGCACCCCGAGGTGCTCAAGGAGGTGGAGGCCGCCGTCGAGGCCGCCAACGCCAAGCTGGCCCGGGTGCAGCAGGTCAAGAAGTGGGCGCTGCTCGGCACGGAGTGGACCGCCGAGACCGAGGAGCTCACCCCGAGCCTCAAGCTGAAGAGGCGGATCATCCACGCGAAGTACGCCGACGTCATCGAAGGGCTCTATTCCGGCTGATCCGGGCTTTGCCATTCGAGGCGTGTGTCGTGGTCATGGTCATTACCGGCCGGTTCCTACCGTCCTGATCATGACCAGAGAACTGCTTCTCGTCTCGCTCGCGGCGGGGGCGCTCTCGGCGCCCGTGCCTGCGCCCGCCGCCGCGACCGAGCTCGCCATTCGAGCCATCACCGTACGTCCCGCCGAGCCCGTGGTCGGGGCCGACGACTCCGTCCGCCTGGTGATCGACGTGGTCGCCAAGGGGGCGCGGGGCAAGAACGGCGTCACCGTGAAGGTCGAGCCGGGCGCCCCCCCGGGCCCGCTGCTGGTGTCCAAGCCATCGGTGACGGACCCGTCGCCGTCCCAGCCGCCGGCCCCGTCCGACGTCCCGTCCCCGGCCCCGTCCGCTTCGATCCCGTCGGCCCCGGCACTGTCGGTGCCGACGCCCTCGCCGTCGCCTTCGTTCACGACACCGACACCGACACCGACACCGACACCGTCCGCCGGCACCGAGTCCGACACGTCATCCGGCCCGGTCCAAGGCGCCGACCCCATCCACGCCATCGACGCGGCCCAGTCCGCCCAGCCGCTCCCGAGCGCCCAGCCTGCCGAGGGCCCGGCGCAAGGCTCAGAACCCGCGCAGGGAACGGGACCGGTGCAGGGAACGGGGCCCGTACAGGGCGCCGACCCGGCAGCAGAGGGCGCCGATCTGGCGGGAGAGGGCGCCGCGCCGGCGGTCGAGGGCATCGACCCCGTGATCGACGGCGGTGTCCCGGCGATCGTCGGCACCGGCCCATCGATTCAGGGCGCCGCCCCGCCGGTAGAGGGCGCCGCCCCGCCGGTAGAGGGCACCGGCCAGGCGGCCGAGGGCACCGGCCAGGCGGCCGAGGGCACCGGCCAGGCGGCTCCGGACGCCTCGTCCGGCGTGAGTCCCAAGGCCGGCGCCCAGCCTGCGAGTCCCCGCATGACCGACGGCTGGGAGACCTGGCGTTTCCTGCCCGACAAGAGGCTGAGCCGCTACTACCCCACAGGGACCTGGACCATCACCGTCACCGCGACGGGCAAGGACGGCGCCACGGTGACGGAGTACGCCTCGTTCGCGCTCAAGCGCGAGACCAGGCTGGCCTCCGTACGGGCTGAGCAGGTCAGGGGAGCCGTACGCCTGCGCGGCGCCCTGACCAGGGTGGACCCGCGTGGCCTCACCGACTACGGCCCGTTCGGCAAGCAGCGCCTGGAGATCCTCTGGCGCCCGGACACCGTCACCGACTGGGAGCGGGTGGCCGATACCACGACGGACGCCGCGGGCGCGTTCATGAGCAGGATCCCGGGCCGTACGGGCGGCCTCTGGCGCGTCCGCTACGCCGGAACCGGCCACTACGCGCCAGATCTCTCTAAATCGCGACAAATAACTCAATAATGCGTCGGCATCAGTAGGCGTTGCGGAATCGTGATCACCTTTGTCGCAACTTTTGCTTCCCTTTCCGCGTCATTGCCTGTTGACGTGCCCCGCCAGGGGTGCGTTTAAGACGGGGAAGGAAGTCACTTGAAGATGCGACGTCTCGCCGCCGGCCTGGCGGCCGCCGCGTTGGGCGCCACCGTGGTGGCCACCGCGGCCTCGCCCGCACTCGCCGACGAGGTGGACCCGGACTTCGCCGGCGGCAACACGAGCCTGCGATTCGACGCGAACCCCGAGCCCGCCTGGCGCGGCAAGCCCATCGACCTCGAGGGCAAGCTGTCCGTCGAGTGCGAGGAGGACTACATCAGCGGGTTCGTGTCGGTGCACCACGCCGACACCTGCAAGAAGCAGGAGCGCTGGCACCGTCTCGCCTGGAAGCGGATCGTGATCCTGTTCCAGCCGGCCGGCAGCGGCAAGTGGGAGTACGTGGACACCATCAGGACCGGCCGCAACGGCTACTTCCACACCCGCGTGCCCGCCCGCACCTCAGGCACGTGGCGCGCGGTGTTCGAGGGCGCCAAGTGGCTGGAGCCCTCGGAGGGCACGGACTGGGTCAGGGTCATCGGCCGCCACCACTAGGGTCATCGGGACGCCCGGCCGCCTCCGGCCGGGCGTCCGCCATGTCCGGGCCCATCCGCCGGTTCAGGCCTCAGAAGGACACGGCGACCTGCACCCGGTGATGCTTCCCGCCGCCGGCCTCGTCCACCACCGCCACCGCCAGATCGGCGAACGAGAACACCGGATCGCCCTCGGCGGCGTCCGGCACCCGCCGGTCGCCGATCCGGTGGCGCCCGGTCCGTTCGGCCTTCTCGTCGAGGAACACCGGCGGCGGCGCCAGCACCACCCAGTCCAGCCCCGACTCCTCGAACACCGTCAGCTCCACCGCGTGCCCCAGCGAGAACGCCCGCGCGTCCGCCGGGAACCCGGGCGTGTCCACCAGCCGGACCCCCGGCGAGACCTCCAGCAGGGTTCCCACACCGATCGCCACCAGCCGCGTCACCCCGGCCGCCGACAGCCCCTCGACCAGGGCGCGGGCCGCCGCCGCGTAGAACTCCTCCGACGGCATGTCCAGGCGCGCCGCCGCCTGCACCGCCGCGTCGTGCCCGGCCGCGGCCGCCGCCACGCTCGCGGCGTCCGTGACGTCGCCCGCGACCACCCGCACCCGCTCGCCCGCCAGATCACCGTGCCTGCCGGGATCGCGTACCACGGCCGTCACCTCGTGCCCGCGCCCGGCCGCCTCCGCGACCACCCGCCGCCCGGCCCGCCCGCCGGCGCCGAACACCACCAACCTGCCCATGTCGACACTCCGCTCGTCTTCGGGCGGCCGGGCTTCCCGGCCGCCCCGCAGACGGTAGAGGGCGACATGCCACTTTCCGCAACGATACTTACCCTGCGATGGTTGCCCCTACGATGACCGGCATGGGAGTGCCGCTCGATCCGGACATGTTCACCGGTTGCCCGCCCATCGCCGCGCCCATCCGCGTCGGCGACAAGTGGACCGCGAAGATCATCCGCTGCCTGGAGCCGGGCCCGCGCCGCTTCACCGAGCTCCAGACGCCCCTGCGGGGCATCACCCCGAAGGTCCTCACCGCATCGCTGCGCGCCATGGAGCGCGACGGCCTGCTCACCCGGACCGCGTACGCCGAGATCCCGCCGCGCGTCGAGTACGAGCTGACCGACCTCGGCCGCAGCCTCCTCGAACCCATGAACGCCGGCTGCGAGTGGTCCAGGCGCCACCTGGCCGAGTTGATGCGGGCCCGCGAGTCCTGGGAGGCCGCCGGCCAGCGGGCATGAGAGTCCTGATCCTCTCGGCCCGGATCCGCGCCCGGGAACCGCTCGGCCGCCGGATCGCCGCCGGGGCGGAATCGATCTAGGGCCGGATGCGTTGTCGTGCGGTGAAGAGGCGGTTTTGGGTGCTGGTCGGCAGGCGTCGTAGGCTGGGCCCCCTCAAGCGAGAACAGGAGGTGACGCCCCGTGTTGCGAGACTCGTTCGGACGGGTGGCGACAGATCTTCGGGTGTCCCTCACGGACAAGTGCAATCTGCGCTGCACGTACTGCATGCCGCCCGAGGGCCTCGACTGGCTTCCCAACGCCCAGCTCCTCACCGCCGACGAGATCGTCCGCCTGGTGAGCATCGGGGTCGAGCGGCTCGGCATCACCGAGGTCCGCTACACCGGCGGCGAGCCGCTGCTGCGGCGCGAGCTGGTCGACATCGTCGCCCGCACCACCGTGCTCGAGCCCAAGCCGCAGGTCTCGCTGACCACCAACGGCATCGGGCTGGCCCGCCTGGCCGAGCCGCTGTCGGCCGCCGGGCTCGACCGGGTCAACGTCTCGCTCGACACGCTCGACCCCGAGACGTTCAAGCGGCTCGCGCACCGTGACCGGCACGCCGACGTGATCGCCGGGCTCGCCGCCGCCGACGCGGCCGGCCTGCGCCCCGTCAAGATCAACGCCGTCCTCATGCGGGGCGTCAACGAGCACGAGGCCGTCCCGCTGCTGCGCTGGTGCCTTGACCAGGGCTACGAGCTGCGCTTCATCGAGCAGATGCCGCTCGACGCCCAGCACCAGTGGAACCGCGCGGAGATGGTCACCGCCGACGAGATCCTCGGCCTGCTGTCGGGCTCGTTCGACCTCACGGTGGACGATCTGGAGGACCGCGGCAGCGCGCCCGCCGAGCGGTTCCTGGTGGACGGCGGCCCGGGCAGGGTCGGCGTGATCGGCTCGGTGACCCGCCCGTTCTGCGGCGCCTGCGACCGTGTCCGCCTCACCGCCGACGGCCAGGTCCGCAACTGCCTGTTCGCCACGGAGGAGTCCGACCTGAAGACGGCGATGCGCGCGGGCGCCTCCGACGACGAGCTGGCCGAGCGCTGGCTGGCGGCCGTGGCCCGCAAACGCGCCGGCCACGGCATCGACGACCCCTCCTTCCTCCAGCCCTCCCGCCCGATGTCCGCCATCGGCGGCTGACCCCGGCCGGTCACGCCAGGGCTTGGCGTCCAGTCCGTTCTGTTCCGGACTGCGGCAGGCAGAACACACAGCGTCCCCGCACCACGAGGTCGCAGGCGCCGCGGACGCGGGTCACCGTTCCCGGATACGAGCTGGGCACGAAGCCCGCGGATCTGGACATGTCCCTGGCGAAGTCGTTGAGTTCGGCCGCGGGGTTGTGGCCGGCGAAGAGCAGGGGCAACGAAGGCACTCGGAGGAGAAGCCGGTCGCGGGTGCCTCGGCCCGGGGTCCCGAGCCGCCGGGACAGCGCCACCGTCGTGGTGCGCGAGGGCGGGAGGGGCGGCTGAGCCGGGTCGCCACCGGATCTGCGTACCGTATGAGGGTGAACATGCGCTGTGACGCGGTCATCCTGGCCGGGGGAGCGTGCCGCCGGCTGGGCGGCGTGGACAAGCCCGGGCCGCGCGCCTGACGGCCCCGGCGGCCGCCACGCGCGCCGCGGAGCCCACGCCAGGCGTCGTGGTGGTGGACGACGGCGGCCGTGGCCGGACTGCGACACAATGGACGACCTGGAGGTGGCTCGCATGAACGTGCTCAACGAATGGACCGCGCTGGCCTGCAAGGAGCTGGGGATCGACCCGGCCGCCGTGGACCGCGACCTGATTCTCGACCTCACCAAGGAGGTCGCCCACGGCGTCGCCAGGCCGGCCGCGCCCCTGACGGCCTACCTGCTCGGACTGGCCCAAGGGTCAGGAAGTGCGCCTGAGGACGCTGTGGCCAAACTGATCACAATGGCGAAAAACTGGGGGGAGGCCACCGCCGAGACCCTGACAGACGACTGATACTCGAACGAACTCTTGAAGTCAAAGCCCGCCCTTACCTGAAGATTTCCTGTGAATAACGGGGCAAGAGCGGGTGTAAACGATTTCGGGAAAGCGGCCCTACCGACGGGCCCCGGCGCCGCCATGGTAGATCGTCCGCCGGCGAAGGTTTCACCAGGAAAAGGGCGACGCCGGGTGGTTACGGGGGCAAACCACCCGGCGTCGCTTCATCGGCGTTCCGACGGGGGCCCGGAACGCCGGCACCAGCACTCCGACGGGGGACCGGAGCGCTTGGCTAAAGCGTACACCTACAACCCGTGGGATGCGTCAAGACTTAGTCACGACCCGATCTCGCGTCGATGCAGCGGTATCTCGGTTTGGTTAGCCTCCGGGCTCTGAAAGGTAGGAGGCGAGGCAGGCTTCCCCCTCTCATTGGCCCCGATTACCGCTATGTATGGCAAAAAGACCGCCGCCGCGATGAACAGCAGCCGGTACGGCCACGGCAGCGGCACCACGACCGCCAGGATCAGGCAGATCGTGCGGATCCCCATCTTGATGAGGTAGCTGATCTCGCGCTTGCGGATGTCGGCCGACAACGACGGCTCGGCGTCGGTGACCTGGTGGACGTCTGGCTTCCTGCGCCACCCCTTCATATGTTCCACCGTAGACCTCGGAGGAGCGGGGCGCGACGGCGCACCCGGGCGGTGACGGGGGTCATGCGATCATGGCCTTCGAGTAAGGAGGAGAGGGAGATGACGGATCGAACGTACCGGGTGACCGAGATAGTCGGCACGTCGGGGGAGAGCGTCGACCAGGCCATCCGCAACGGCATCCGGCGGGCGTCGCAGACGCTGCGCCACCTGGACTGGTTCGAGGTGACCGAGATCCGCGGCTACATCGACGCGGGGGAGGTCGCCCACTTCCAGGTCGGCTTGAAGGTGGGCTTCCGGCTGGAAGACGCCTGAGCGGCGTCCTGAGGGGCTCTCGGGGGGACGTGACAGGGCGGGCGCCGGACGGCACACTGCGGACATGCGGAGCCGTACCGTAGCGGTGCTGGCGGCGCTGGCCCTGACCACGGCGCCGGCCGCCTGCGCCGCCGAGCGCACCCCCGCGCCCGCCGAAGACACGCCCGCGCCCGACCGCAGCGCCACGGCGGTCCTGCGCCAGACCCCGGACGAGATCGCCCGCACGGCCGGAAGCCTGCGCCTGGTGGACGGCACTCTCCCGCTGTACGAGATGACCTACCACGGCGGCTACGACGCCGAGGCCCCGCTCACCGACGCCGAGCTGGCCAGGAAGGCCGACGGATGGGCGTGCTCGCTGTTCCACCGGCCGGGCGAGTTCGGCAGGAACTTCGACTGGGACCCCAACCCCGCCATGATCGTCCATGCCCGCCCGCCCGGCGCCCACGCCTCGCTCTCCCTGGTGGACGTCTCCTACCTGCTCGACGCGCCCGGCCCACCCGACCTGGACGATCCGGGGGACAGGAGGCGGCTGGCGCACGCGGTGCTGGCCCCGTTCGACGGCGTGAACGACCAGGGGCTGGCCGTCGGCCTGGCCCAGGCGCCCGACGCGCGGCTGCCCGGAAGGACGCCCGGACGTGTCACGGTGAGCGGCGTACGGATCATCCGCCTCCTGCTCGACCGGGCCGCCACCGTCCCCGAGGCCATCGCGCTGATGCGCCGCTACGACCTGGACTTCACCGGCGGGCCGCAACTGCACTACCTGATCGCCGACCGGTCGGGCAGGTCCGCGGTCGTCGAGTACGCCGGCGGCCGCCTCAACGTCATCGACGACCGCATCCTCACCAACATCACGATGACCGGCACCGACCGTGCCACCAGGATGGCCGACCCCCGCTACCGGAAGCTGGCCGAGGGCGGGCAGGCCGACGCCCTGGAGCTGCTGCGCCGGGTGGCCCAGCGGCACACCCGCTGGTCGGTCGTCTACGACTTGGACGCCGGCACCGCCAGGCTCGTCGCCGGCCAGCGCTGGGAACACGTCCACACCATCCGCCGCTCGTGACGCGATTCGACGGGCTAGATTGGCCGATGTGAGTCGTGAGTTCCGCATTCTCCTGGTGTGCACGGCCAACATCTGCCGTTCCGCCATGGCAGAGGTGATCGCCGGGGCGATGCTCCACTCCTCGGCCCTTCCCGTGGCGACGGGGAGCGCGGGGGTCCGCGCCCTGATCGGCCAGCCGATGGCGCCGCACGCGGCCGCCACGCTGGCCAGGCTCGGCCTCGACGGGCGGGCGCACCGGGCCCGGATGCTCGACCTCGACCTGGTCAGGTCCTCGGACCTGCTCCTGACGATGGAGGCCGGGCACGTCGCCGTCGCGGCGAACCTGGATCCGGAGGCCGCGCAGAAGACGTTCACGCTGCCGGAGTTCGCCCAGCTCGCCTCCGGGGCGGGGCACCGCCGCTACCGGTCGGACACGGTGGAACGGGCCCGCGCCATCGTCCAGTCGGCCGCCGAACGGCGCGACCACCGGCGCGCGATGGAGGTGTACGACCCGTACGGCGGTCCGCCGGAGGGCTACGAGGCCTGCGCCAAGACCCTCGGCGAAGCCCTCAGCCACGCCCTGGGCGCCCTCCTCGGCCCCCGCTGACCTCCAGCCCGCCTCTGCGTTCTCACCCACCACCCGCCCGCGTTCTCACCCACCACCCGCCCGCGGAGGGCGAATGGAGTCCCCGGGTCTCCTTCGTCACCGAGGGCGTGGAGCGGGCCGTGCAGCCGGCCGAGGAGGCCGCCGGCGGGCGACGGATCGGTGTCGGAGGCATCGGGCCGATCGGCCTGGAGCAGATCTCCGTCATCCCGTCCGACGGCGTGACCCACGTGCGCTACCGGGTCACCCGCCCCTGACCGTCACCGGAGGCGGAGGGGCGGGCGAGCGGCAGGTCAGCTGGCCTGGCTGACCGTGGACATGTTGAAGTCAGGCACCCGCACCGGCGGCATGATCGTCCGCTGGAAGTAGTCGTTCCACTCCCGCGGCAGCGTGCGCTCGCCCGCCCCCACCTCCGTCAGGCGTCCCAGCAGGTCCACCGGGCTCTCGTTGAACCGGAAGTTGTTGACCTCGCCCACGACCTCGCCGTGCTCGACCAGGTAGACGCCGTCCCTGGTCAGCCCGGTCACGAGCAGCGTCTGGGGGTCGACCTCGCGGATGTACCACAGGCAGGTGACGAGGAGACCGTGCTGCGTGGAGGCGATCATCTCCTCCAGGGAGCGCCCGCCCGCCGGCCCGTTCATGATCAGGTTGTCGATGCCGGGCGTGACCCGCAGCCCGCTCAGCTCGGCCGAGTAGCGGGTCTGCAGCAGCGCCTCCAGCCGCCCGTCCTTGATCCAGTCGGTCGGCGCCAGCGGCAGCCCGTTGTCGAAGACCGAGCTCTCCCTGCTGGAGGCGTGCGCCGTCACGAACGGCGCGCACGCGATGCCGTCCGCCCCCGGGTCGCTCGACAGCGTCACCGGCAGCGTCGCGAGCTGCTCGCCGACCCGGGTGCCCCCGCCCGGCTTGGCGAACACCGACCGCCCGTCGAGCGCGTCCCTGGCTCCCGCCGACCAGAACAGGTAGATCATCAGGTCGGCCACCGCGCTCGGCGGCAGCAGCGTCTCGTAGCGGCCCGCCGGCAGGTCGACGCGCGTCTTGGCCCACTCCAGCCGCTGGGCCAGCGACGAGCCCAGCGCGGCCACGTCCACGTCCGTGAAGTCCCGCGTGGACACGCCCGTCCACGCCGACCGCTTCAGGTCGGCCGACTTGGCGTTGAGCTCCAGCCGCCCCGTCGGCTGGTCGTGCCGCAGCCGCACGCCCGTGGACGTGCCGAGGAAGGTCGTGGTGAGCGAGTGCTCGGCGAAGCCGTACAGCTTCCTGCCGCCCGCCTCCGCCGCCGAGAACGCCTCGCCGAGCGCGGGCGCGAACCCCTCGAACACCCCGATGTCGGTCGGGCGTACCGCATCGTCCCAATCGGCGGGGGCGGGGCCGGCCTCCACGAGCGGGCGGGCGTCCTCGGCGGGCCGCGCGTCGCGCGCCGCCGCGTCGGCCGCCGCCACGACGTCGGCGAGCTGCTCCTCGCGCACTGAGGCCCGCGACACGACCCCCACGCCCTCGCCGGCGATCGAGATCACGGTCAGCCGCGAGGAGCGGGCGACGCCGTTGGTCGTGAGCGTGTTGCCCGCGAAGCGCAGGTTGGCCGTGGACCCCTCGTCCACGAGCACCACGCAACCGTCGTTCCGGGAGAGCTCCAGCGCCCTGTCCACCATTTCCTGCGGGGTCACTTCCCACCCTCCTGCACGGTGTTGAGGATCCGCACGCCCCTGAACAGCGCCGACGGACATCCATGGCTCACCGGGGCGACCTGCCCCGGCTGCCCCTTGCCGCAGTTGAACGCGCCTCCGAGCACGTACGTCTCCGGCCCGCCGACGGCCTCCATCGACCACCAGAAGTCCGTCGTCGTGGCCTGGTAGGCGAAGTCCCTGATCTGCCCGGCCAGCTTCCCGTGCGAGATCTTGTACGCCCGCTGCCCGGTGAACTGGAAGTTGTAGCGCTGCATGTCGATCGACCAGCTCTTGTCGCCGACGATGTAGACGCCCCGCTCGACCCCCGCGATCAGCTCGTCGGTCGAGGGCCCGTCCTGCGCCGGCGCCAGCGACACGTTGGCCATGCGCTGGATCGGCATGTGCCCGGGCGAGTCGGCGAACGCGCACCCGTTGGACCGCCCGAGGCCCTTCATCAGCGCCATCCGCCGGTCGAGCTGGTAGCCCACCAGGATGCCGTCCCTGACGATGTCGAAGCTCTGCCCCTGCACGCCCTCGTCGTCGTAGCCGATCGTGGCCAGGCCGTGCGTGACGGTCCTGTCGCCGGTGACGTTCATCAGCGGCGAGCCGTAGACCAGCTCGTTCAGCTGGTCGAACGTGGCGAAGCTGGTGCCCGCGTACGCCGCCTCGTAGCCGAGCGCCCGGTCCAGCTCGGTGGCGTGGCCGATCGACTCGTGGATCGTCAGCCACAGGTTGGACGGGTCGATCACCAGGTCGTAGTCGCCCGCCTCCACCGACGGCGCCGCCAGCTTCTCGGCCAGCAGCTCCGGCAGCCTGGCCAGCTCGCCCTGCCAGTCCCAGCCGGTGCCCGTCAGGTATTCATACCCGCGCCCGACCGGCGGCGCGATCGTCGACATGTCGTCGAAGCCGGTCTCGTGCGCCTTCATCGCGTTGAGCTTCGGATGCACCCGCACCCGCTGCTGCGTGGTCAGCGTGCCGGCCGTGTCGGCGTAGAACTTCTGCTCCTTGACCTGCAGCAGCCGCGCCGACACGTGGTCGGCGCCCTTCATCAGCCCGGCCGACCACTCCGCCAGCATGCCGACCTTGTCGGCCTGCGGCACGTCGAACGGGTCCACGTCGTACGCCGACACCCACACCGCCTCGGCGTGCACCGGCTCGGGGGCCAGCTCGATCGGCTCCCTGTTGATGGGCGCGCTCACCTCGGCCACCCGCACCGCCTGCTCGGCCACCGTCGCGGCGGCCTCGGGCGTCAGGTGGATCCCGGCGGCGAACCCCCAGGTGCCGCCCTTGACCACGCGCACGGCGTAGCCCAGGTCGTCGGCGTCCATCGCCCCCTCGAGCCGGGTGTCGTAGAGGCTGAGCGTCTCGGCCCTGACGCGTTCGAGCCGGAAGTCGGCGTGCTCGGCGCCGAGGTCGCGAGCGCGTTGCAGGGCGGCGTCCGCGAGCTGCCGTAGCGGCAGCTCCAGGAAATCGGGATCGATCTGGCGCATGTCCACGATCCTAACCCCGCGATCTTGTGTCACCCGGACAACCGGATACCGGCGGGTAGGAGATAGCGTCAGGTGCCATGGCACGCTCTGTACTCGTCACCGGGGGCAATCGCGGCATAGGCCTCGCGATCGCCCGTGAACTCGCCGCGGCCGGCGACGCCGTCGCGGTCACCTACCGATCCGGGGAGCCGCCCGAGGGCCTGTTCGGCGTGCGCTGCGACGTCACCAGCACGGCCGACGTCGAGTCCGCCTTCGGCAAGGTGGAGGCCGAGCAGGGCCCGGTCGAAGTCCTGGTCTCCAACGCCGGCATCACCAAGGACACGCTGCTGGCGATGATGAAGGAGGAGAGCTTCACCGACGTCATCGACGCCAACCTGACCGGCGCCTACCGCGTCGCCAAGCGGGCCATCAGGCCCATGATGAAGCTCAAGCGCGGCCGGATCATCCTCATCTCCTCCGTCGTCGGCCTGTCCGGCCAGGCGGGCCAGGCCAACTACGCCGCCTCCAAGGCCGGCCTGGTCGGCTTCGCCCGCTCCCTGGCCCGTGAATACGGCTCGCGCAACATCACGGTCAACGTGGTCTCGCCCGGCTTCGTCGCCACCGACATGACGGCCGGCCTCGACCAGGAAAAGATCATCGCGAACATCCCTCTCGGGCGGCAGGCGGCCCCCCAGGAGGTCGCAAGCGTCGTCCGCTTCCTGGCGAGCGACGACGCCTCCTACATCACCGGGGCCGTGATCCCGGTCGACGGCGGACTCGGAATGGGGCACTGACGTGGGCATTCTCCAAGGCAAGCGGATCCTCGTGAGCGGTGTCCTGACGGACGCCTCGATCGCGTTCTCGGTGGCCAAGCTGGCCCAGCAGGAGGGCGCCACCGTCGTCCTCACCGGTTTCGGCCGGCTGAGCCTGGTGGAGCGCATCGCCAAGCGGCTGCCCGAGGCGGCGCCCGTGCTGGAGCTCGACGTGCAGAACACCGAGCACCTCGACACGCTGGCCGCCCGGGTCGGCGAGCACGTGGACGGCCTCGACGGCGTCGTCCACTCGATCGGCTTCGCCCCGCAGACCGCGCTCGGCGGCAACTTCCTCAACACCTCGTGGGAGGACGTCGCCACCGCGCTGCAGGTGTCGACGTACTCGTACAAGTCGCTGGCCGTGGCCTGCCTGCCGCTCATGAAGGAGGGCGGCGCGGTCGTCGGCCTCGACTTCGACGCCTCCAAGGCGTGGCCGGTCTACGACTGGATGGGCGTCGCCAAGGCGGGCCTGGAGTCCTGCAACCGCTACCTGGCCAGGGACCTCGGCAAGCACAACATCCGCGCCAACCTGGTGGCGGCGGGTCCGCTGCGCACGATGGCGGCCAAATCGATCCCGGGCTTCAAGGAGTTCGAGGACAGCTGGCCGGAGAAGGCCCCGCTGGGCTGGGACCTGTCCGACACGGTCCCGGCCGCCAAGGCGTGCGTGGCCCTGCTGTCCGACTGGTTCCCGGCCACGACCGGCGAGATCGTCCACGTGGACGGCGGCGTCCACGCCATCGGCGCCTGACCCGTTGCCGGAACGTCCTCCACCTCTCCTCATGCTCGCCTGAAACCTGGACGAGCCCGGTGCGGAACCAGCCGGGCGGGACAGGCGGCGCGCGGCCGGTGGGCGTCCATGGATCGGACGCCCACCCCGCGCCGCCGCCCCTTGCCGTGAGGAGGTCAGGCCACGCGGTGGCGGCCGCTGCCGACGTGGGCGGGCTCGAAGGGGATCGACTCCACCGGCTCCGTGCGCTGCCGCCGCTGCTGCACGATCCGCGTCGCCAGCACCGCCGACCCCAGCAGGGCGATCGTCAGCGCCGTGCCCAGCACGTCCGAGGCCGGCGGCGTGGGGCGTACGACCTGCTGGTCCTGCATCGGCACCGTCAGCTCATGGGCGAACGGGTTCGGCCACAGCAGGTCCACCCGGGGCTCGTCCGTGTCGGCGGTCCGCTTCTCGCCCACCGGCCGCCCGGTGTCCAGCTGCTGCGGCCGGCTCTCCGGCGGCGTGGGCGCGCCGGTGGGGACGGTGGAGGTGTCCTTCTCGCGCGAGCGCGGCTGCCCCGGGCGGTCGGCTGACGGCGTGGGGCTCGGGGTCACGGCCTCGCGCGCGGTCCGGTCCTCGCAGGCCAGCACCGGCAGGCACAGCCCGGTCTTGGCCGGCGTGGGCGACGGCCCGGCGGACGCGGTGGAGGTGGCCTCGCCGGTGGGGACCGCCTCGCCGACCTTGCCGAGCACCTCGTCGGTGGTCTCGTCCACGCCGCTCGTCACCGGGTCGGTCGTGTCGCCCGTCAGGGTGTCGACCGTGCCCGTGACGGACTTCACGACGTCGCACAGCGTGTTGGTCACCCCCGAGAGCAGGCCCCCCTCGCGCGCGCAGTCCTGCGACGCGGCGGCCGCCGCGGCGGGAGCCGCCCCTGGGACGGCCGCCAGCGCCACCGCGAGTACTCCAGCCGAGATCGCGGCCCTGCTCCCCATCCGTCCCCTCCTGCGTCGCTTCCGGGGGAAATCTTTATGGACATCGCTCGTGGGACGCAGGCGTTTGGCAGGTAAAGTTGCGATTCGGTATCGACTAGTGATACGCGAGAGAGTCTCCCGTTCCCGGTCAGTCGAGCGACGACACGTCATCGAGGGCCTCTCGGATCTCTATGGGCAGCACCACGTCCTCGGCCGGCAGGGCCCCGGTGAGCTGCGCGTGCGTACGGGCGCCGACGATGGCCGAGGCCACGCCCGGCTGGTCGCGCACCCACGACAGGGCCACGGCCAGCGGCGACACCCCCAGCCCGTCGGCTGCGGTCATGACCGACTCGACCACCCGACGGCTCCTCTCATCGAGGTACGGGCGGACGAAGTCGGCGAAGTGCGGCGTCGCGGCCCGTGAGTCGGCCGGGATGCCTGTGCGGTATTTCCCGGTCAGCACCCCGCGCCCCAGCGGCGACCAGGCCAGCACCCCGACGCCGAGATGCGCCGCGGCGGGCAGCAGCTCCCGCTCCGGCTCGCGGGCCAGCAAGGAATATTCCACCTGCGCCGAGGTGATCGGGATGCGGCCGGGGACCATCTTCTGGGTGACCGTCGCGGCTGCCAGCTGCCAGCCGGTGTAGTCGCACACGCCCGCGTAGACGGCGCGGCCGGAGGAGACGATCGCGTCGAGCGCGGCCAGGGTCTCCTCCAACGGCACCTCCTCGTCGTACGTGTGCAGCTGCCACAGGTCGACGTAGTCGAGCCCGAGGCGGTTGAGTGAGTCGTCGACCGCGGCGATCAGGTGGCGCCTGGAGGCGTCACGCGGCCTGCGTCCCGCCGGCGTCACCACGGCCTTGGTGGAGATCACCAGCTCCGAACGCGGCACCGAATCGCGCAGCAGCCGGCCCAGGAGCCGCTCGGCGTCCCCGCCGGTATAGACGTCGGCCGTGTCGACGAGGTTCCCTCCCGCGTCCAGGAACGTGCGGAGCTGGGCGGCCGCCTCGTCCGCGTCGGTGTCACGGCCCCAGGTCATCGTGCCGAGCCCCAGCCGGGACACCGACAGGCCGCTGTGGCCGACATAGCGCTGCTCCATGATCCCGCCAGGTTACCAACAAGAAACCTGCTCCACCGGGCTGCCGCTCCACTGTCGTTCGTGGTGAACGCCGTAGCGGCAGCCCGCCTTGCAGGTTTCTCATTGGCCAACAAGAAACCTGCTCCACCGGGCTGCCGCTCCACTGTCGTTGGTGGTGAACGCCGTAGCACCGTGCCGCCGTGAGATCGTGATCTCCGGTTTCGACACTGTGATCGACGCCTGCGACACTTGCTGGGTGACCACGCTGCTTCTGGCCCGGCACGGGCTGACGGACCTCACCGGACCGGTGCTGGCCGGCCGCACCCCGGGGGTGCGGCTGAGCGAGGCCGGCCGGGCGCAGGCCGCCGCGCTCGCCGAGCGCATCGCGGGCGTCAGGCTCGACGCCATCGTCTCCAGTCCGCTCGAACGCTGCCGGGAAACGGCCGAAGCGGTCGCCCAGGGCCGGCAGGGCGGCGTGGAGTTCGACGAACGGTTCATCGAGTGCGGCTACGGCGGGTGGACCGGGCGGCCGCTGAAGGAGCTCGCCCAGGAGCCGCTGTGGCAGGTCGTCCAGGCACACCCCAGCGCGGCGACATTTCCGGAAGGGGAGTCGCTGGCCGGAATGCAACATCGGGCCGTCTCAGCGGTCCGGGAGTGGAATCAACGCCTGGGGGAGAAGGCTGTCTACCTGGTTTGCAGCCACGGCGACGTGATCAAGTCGATCGTCGCCGACGCCCTGGGGCTTCACCTCGATCATTTTCAGCGGATAACGGCTGATCCGGCGGCGCTCACCGTCATTCGCTATGCCCCCTTGCGTCCCTTTGTTCTCAGGCTTAACGATATGGGGGAATTGAGGCTTCCCGAGGATTCGGAGGAGAAAGACGGGGGAGAAAACATCACCGGGAGCGATGCCGCCGTCGGCGGCGGACCCGGAACCACGTAAGGTCAGGCTATGCCGGTCTTCGACTACGACCCACCAGAGAGGTTCGTCGCCGGTGCCGTGGGGCAGCCGGGTGCGCGGGTCTTCTTTCTGCAGGCCAGGGCCGAGGGCAGACTGACCACGGTGGCGCTGGAGAAGCTCCAGGTGGCCGCGCTCGCGGGCAGGCTGGAGGAGCTGCTCGACGAGGTGCTGCGCCTCAGCGGCGGGGCCGCGCAGGTGCCCGCCCTGGCGCCCGTGGACCTCGCCGACGACGAGCCGCTCGACGTGCCGGTCGCGGAGGACTTCCGCGTCGGCACCATGGCACTGGCGTGGGACGCGGACAGAGCCCAGGTGGTGATAGAGGCGCAGGAGGTCATCGACGAGGATGACCTCGACGGCCCCGACCCCGCGGTGCTGCGCGTGCGGATCAGTGCGGGAGCCGCGCGCGCCTTCACCCAGCGGGCGCTCCACATCGTCGCGGCCGGCCGGCCGCCGTGTCCCCTGTGCGCCCAGCCCCTCGACGCCGCCGGGCACGTGTGCGTACGTCTCAACGGATACCGCGGGGGTGAGGCGGCTTCATGACCGCTCCGGAGAGCGAACCGGCCGTCAAACCGTCCAACCCGCCGGGCATGCACGATGAGGAGGCCCTCACGCTGCTCCGCGACGGCCGCCTGGAGGTTGCCGGTCGCCTCGTCGAGGCGACCAACATGACGCTCTACTGCTCGGTCAAGCTGGGCGAGCGCACGGCCGCCTGCGTCTACAAGCCGGTACGCGGTGAGCGCCCGCTCTGGGACTTCCCCGACGGCACGCTGGCCGCCCGCGAGGTGGCCGCGTACGAGGTGTCCCAGGCGACCGGCTGGCGCATCGTGCCGCCCACGGTCTACCGCGAGGGCCCCTTCGGCCCCGGCATGGTCCAGCTGTGGATCGACACCGAGCGCGAGATCGACCTGATGCGGCTGGTCAAGAGCCGCAACCCGGTCGTGCGGCGGATGGCGGTGTTCGACGCGGTGGTCAACAACGCCGACCGCAAGGGGGGTCACCTGCTGCCGCTGCCCACCGGGCACGTGTACGGGGTGGACCACGGGGTGTGCTTCTCCGTCGAGGACAAGCTGCGGACCGTGCTGTGGCAGTGGCGGGGCAAGCCGCTGGCCCGCGAGGCGGTGGCGGTGCTGGCCAAGCTGGAGCGCGACCTGGAGTCGGGAGCGCTCGGGCGCCGGCTGCGCGAGCTGCTGACGCTGGCGGAGGTCGAGGCCACCTGGCAGCGGGTCAGGCGGCTGCTGGACACCGGCGTGCACCCGTACCCGTCGGAGGGCTGGCCCGCCATCCCCTGGCCTCCCATCTGACCGGCCCGCCGTCCTCCGGCCGTCCGCCCCGCCGACCCGTGGCCACCCCTGCCACCCGGCCCCGCTTCCGCCGCCTCGCGCCCGTTTAATACCCTTTGCCCATGTGCACGCTGATCGTCAGAACCGGGCTGCCGGTGACCCTCATGGGCGTGAGAGACGAGTTCACCGACCGGCCCTGGGAGGGGCCGGGGGAGCACTGGCCGGACTACCCGGGGGTGATCGGCGGGCGAGACCTCAAGGCAGGCGGCACCTGGCTGGCCGTCCACCCGGCGGCCCGCCGCGCCGCCGCCCTGCTCAACGGCCCTGGCCGGCCGGCGCCCGAGACGACCAAGGTCTCGCGTGGCGACCTGGCGCTGCGGGCGGCGTACACGGGGGAGATGCCCGACGCCGACCTGACCCGCTACAACCCCTTTCATCTGGTGCTCGCCGACCTGGCGCGGGTGCGGGTGTTCAGCTGGGACGGCGAGCGGCTGTCCGCCGCCGGCCTGCCGGACGGCACCAGCATGATCGTCAACACGGGCCTGGACCCGGCGAACGAGCGGGTCGTCGCGTACCTGCCGCGCTTCGAGACCGAGCCGTGGCCGGAGCTGATCACGGCGGAGCCGTCCGCCGACCCTGGCGCGCTCATCGTCCGGCACAAACTGCCCGGCGGCCGGGTCTTCGCCTCCCTGTCGGTGATGGAGGTCACGCTCGCGCAGGACGGCGTGACGTACCAGTTCACGGACTTGACCGCAGATCGGGACGGATAGGCTCAAGCACATGAGATCGTGGTCTGCCCAGAACGTTCCGAAGCTCCCCGGTGAGAGCATTCCGCTGCGTCTCTTCGACACGTCGGCCAAGCAGGTGCGGCAGACCGATCCCGGGCCGACCGCCAGGATGTACGTCTGCGGCATCACGCCGTACGACGCCACCCACCTCGGCCACGCCAACACCTACCACGCCTTCGACCTGGTCGGCCGGATGTGGCGCGACGCGGGCCACGAGGTCCACTACACGCAGAACGCCACCGACGTCGACGACCCGCTGCTGGAGCGGGCCATCCAGACCGGCATCGGCTGGCAGGACCTGGCCGAGCGGGAGATCGAGCTGTTCCGGAGCGACATGGAGGCGCTGCGGGTCCTGCCGCCCCGCGAGTACATCGGCGTGACCGAGGTCGTCGATCAGGTCGCGGACCTGATCGCCAGGCTGTCGGCCAAGGGCGTCACGTACGTCCTCGACGGCGACGTCTACTTCAGCGTGGCCGACGCCCCCAAGTTCGGCCAGGTGTCGGGCTACGACGAGCAGGAGATGACGGCCCTGTTCGCCGAGCGCGGCGGCGACCCCGGCCGGGCGGGCAAGCGTCACCCGCTGGACTGGCTGCTGTGGCGGGCCGAGCGGCCCGATGAGCCGGCCTGGGAGTCCCCGCTGGGCAGGGGCCGTCCCGGCTGGCACATCGAGTGCACCGCGATCGCCCTGGACCACCTCGGCGCGGGCTACGACGTGGCGGGCGGCGGCTCCGACCTGATCTTCCCGCACCACGAGTGCGGCGCCTCGGAGGGCCATGCGGCGACGGGGGAGTGGCCGTTCGCGAAGTTCTACACGCACGCCGGCATGGTCGGGCTCGACGGCGAGAAGATGTCGAAGTCCAAGGGCAACCTGATCTTCGTCTCCAAGTTGCGCCAGGAGCACGACCCGATGGCGGTCCGGCTCGTGTTGCTGGCCCGCCACTACCGCGCGGACTGGGCGTACGTCCCCGAGCTGATGGCCGAGGCCGAGCGCAGGCTGGCGCTGTGGCGCCCGGCTGCGGCGCTGTCCTCAGGGCCGCACGCCGAGGACCTGCTGGCCCGGGTGCGCGAGCGCCTGGCCGACGACCTCGACTCGCCGGGCGCGCTGGCCGCGATCGACGCATGGGCCGAGGAGGCCCTGGCGCGCGGCGGCCCTGATCCCGGCGCGCCCGCCCTGGTCAGGGACCTGGCGGACGCCCTGCTTGGCGTCGCGCTCTAGCGAAAGCCCCCATTCAGGCCCCGCACGGCACAGGCGCGGGGCCTTTCTCATGCCCACAGGAGTCGCTAGACTGATTATCAGTACTACTGATGATTGGCGGAATCATGATTCTGGTCACCGGCGGGCTGGGCTTCATCGGCACCCATACCACCCGCGCACTGCTGGACCTGGGCGAGACCTGCGTGCTCGTCCAGCGCCGCCCCGGCACCTTCCCGGACGAGCGGGTCTTCGTCGAGCAGGCCGACCTCACCGACGAGGCCGCGCTCCTCGACCTCGGCAAGAAGTACGAGATCACCGGCATCGTGCACCTCGCCGGCTCCGTACCCTGGCCCCCGGGCCCGGACGCGCCGGCCGACGCCGCGGAGAGGGCGCTCAAGAGCCTGCTCAACGTGTTCAGGGCCGCGAGCGAATGGCAGGTGGCCCGCCTCGGGCTCGCCGGCACGATAGGCGTGTACGGCGGCGCCCCCGGCGAAAGCCCGCTGCCCGAGGACGTGCCGCTGCCGATGACCGCCTGGCACCCGATCCCCGCCTTCAAGAAGATCGGCGAGCTCCTGGCCGATCACCTCGCCGGGACCATGGACCTCGACGTGGTCACCTACCGCATCTCCGCTGTCTGGGGGCCGCTCGGCCACACGCCGTCACCGTTCTTCGCCGCGCCTCAGCTCGTCCACGCGGCCGCCCGCGGCACCACCCCGGCAGGCGGCCCGATGCGCGCGGGCAACGGCATCGACATGTGCTACGTCAAGGACTGCGCCCGCGCCATCGCCCTGCTCCAGACAGCCGGCCGGCTGCGGCACCGCACGTACAACGTCGGCTCGGGCCGGCTGACCACCCACGGCGAGGTGGGCGCCGCGATCAAGAAGCTCGTCCCCGACGCCCGCGTCGACCTGCCGGAAGGCCGCGACCCCGGCAGGCTCGACGTCTGGCTCGACATCACCCGGCTGCGCGAGGACACCGGTTTCGAGCCCGCCTACGACACCGACCGCGCGGTCGCCGACTACCTCGCCTGGCTGCGCGCCGGCAACGAGCGCTAGACCAGGCAGCTCGCGGCGGGCACGATCTCGGCCGACATGTTGCGCTCCATCATGCGCAGCGCCGCCCGGCCGAGGTCGTGATGGATCGGCGCCACGCAGTCCGGCGGCACCATGATGGAGAACTCCCTGATGTAGCCGTCGAGCGCGCTGTAGAGGATGCACTGCTCGGTCACCTGCCCGGCCAGCAGCACCGTCCGGGCGTCCCGGCGCCGCAGCAGGTACTCCAGCGCCGTCCCGTAGAACGCGCTGTGCCGCACCTTCGGCAGGAACGCGCAGTCCTCCGGCGGCACGATGGGCTCCACCAGATCCGGGCGCCGCCCCCGCAGCGCCCGCGCCACGATGTCCTCCCGCGTCGCGGCGAAGTCCCCGTAGTGGTCGTTGACGTAGATCAGCTCCACGTCGTCGCGCCCGCGCGTCCGGCCGACCAGCTCGGCCAGCACCGGAACGACCGGCGCGACGTTGTCCGCGAGCTGGTCGGCGTCTTTGTGGTCGTACGGGTTGAGCATGTCGACGACGACCACCGCGGTCCGCGGCACGCTCAGACCCGCAGCTGCTCGGGCTGCTCGGCCGTGGCCAGCTCGGCCGAGAACCACTCGATCGTGCGGCGCAGCCCCTCACGCGCGGGCACCTGCGCCCGCCAGCCCAGCCGCTCGGCCGCCAGCGCCGTGTCCGGCCGCCGGACCTTGGGATCGTCGGCCGGCCGGTCGATGAACACGATCTCCGACGACGACCCGGCCAGATCCTTGATCATCGTGGCCAGTTCCAGCATGGTGACCTCGTCGGGGTTGCCGATGTTGACCGGTCCGGCGAAGTCGCTGCGGGCCATGGTCAGGATGCCCGACACCGTGTCGTCGACGTAGCAGATGGAGCGCGTCTGCGAGCCGTCGCCGGTGATGGTGATCGGCTCGCCGGTCAGCGCCTGCCTGATGAACGTCGGGATCGCCCGCCCGTCGAACGGGCGCATGCGCGGGCCGTAGGTGTTGAAGATCCGCACGATGCCGGTGTCGGTGCCGCGCGAGTGGCGGTAGGCCGTGGTCAGCGACTCGGCGAAACGCTTGGCCTCGTCGTACACGCTGCGCGGGCCGACCGGGTTGACGTTGCCCCAGTACGTCTCGCGCTGCGGGTGCTCCAGCGGGTCGCCGTACACCTCGCTGGTCGAGGCGAGCACGAACCTGGCGCCCTTCTCCCTGGCCAGCCCCAGCGCGTGCAGCGTGCCCACGCTGCCCACGCGCAGCGTCTCGATCGGATAGCGCAGGTAGTCGGCCGGCGAGGCGGCCGAGGCGAAGTGCAGGACGAGGTCCAGCCGGTCCGGCACGTGCACGAAACCGGTCAGGTCGCACTCGATGAGCCGGAACTCGGGACGGTCCATCAGATGCTCGACGTTGCGCGGCCCGCCGGTGAGGAAGCTGTCCATGCAGACGACCTCCGCCCCCTCGTCCAGCAGCCGCTCGCACAGGTAGGAACCGAGGAACCCGGCGCCCCCGGTGACCAGAGCCCTCATGACGTGACCTCCAAGGCAGCGTCGACGACTTCGGATACTTCGATCTTCAGCAGGCCCGGATCGGGCCTCAGGCCGTGCGGATCCCCCCGGTGACCCGCCCACAGCGCCACGTGGCGCCAGCCGGGCGGCGGCCCCCACAACGCCGGCGAGACCGGCCCGAACAGCACCACCGACGGCACGCAGAACGCCGTCGCCAGATGCGCGACGCCGGTGTCGCCGCAGACCACCAGCCTGGCCCTGCTGACCAGGTCGATCAGGTCGGCCATGCGGGTCTGCCCGGCCAGCATCCGCTCGGGCGGCAGTCCGGCCAGCTCGGCGACCTCCTTGGCCAGCGGCACCTCCTCGGCGTTGCCGGTGACGACCACGTCGTCCAGCGCGGCCGCGACCTGCGCGAACCGCTCCGGTGGCCAGCGCCGCGCCGGATAGGCGGCCCCCGGATGCACGATCGCCGGCCCCGTACGGTCGGAGATGCCGAGCGTCAGGTCCGTGGGATCGGCCGGGATGCCGTGCCACTCCAGCAGCCCGCACCAGCGCCGCACCTCGTGCACACCGTCCTGCCACGGCGGTCCGGTGCCGAAGCTGACCAGCCGCCCCGGCTCGGTGCGCCGCAGCGCCTCGATGCTCTGCGGCCCTTTGCCGTGCAGGTTGACCGCGATGTCCGGCCGGTGGAACGGCACCCTGTCCATCGGTATGGGCCCGGGACCCGAGACGTCCACCAGATCGTCCACGGCGCCGATCAACGGCAGCAGGGCGTCCAGCGCCCGCGGCGCCGCCAGCG
This sequence comes from Nonomuraea sp. NPDC049480, assembly GCF_044465905.1. Classification (NCBI taxonomy): domain Bacteria; kingdom Bacillati; phylum Actinomycetota; class Actinomycetes; order Streptosporangiales; family Streptosporangiaceae; genus Nonomuraea; species Nonomuraea sp. NPDC049480. The sequence continues at coordinate 151,265 of NZ_JBITMD010000009.1, read as the reverse complement.
TGATGCGGTGCCGCGGGAACGCCTGGCGCAGTGCCCGCAGCGCGGGCACGGCCGTGAGCAGATCGCCCAGCCCGAGCCCGCGCAGCACCAGCAGCTCTAGGGCCATGACGTCTCCGTCGAGGGGCACACGACGAGCTCTCTCACCTCGCATCCGGCCGGCTGCCGCAGTGCGAACACCACGGTCTGCGCGACGTCGGCGGGATCGTTCAGCCCCGCCTCCGGGCCCGGTTTGTACTGCTCGGGCCGCCCGTCGAAGAAGCCCGTCCGCATGCCGCCCGGGATCAGCAGGGTCACCCCCACCTCGCCGCGCAGCTCGATCGCCAGCGCCCGGGTGAGGCCGACGACGCCGAACTTCGACGCCGAATACGCCGACGCGTCGCTCAGCGGCCGCAACCCCAGCGTCGAGGCGCAGGTGACGATCGTGCCGCGGGTGTGCTTCAGGTACGGCAGCGCCGCCCGTACGACGGAGGCGGTGCCCAGCAGGTTCACCTTGATGACCCGCTCCCAGTCGTCGGCCGGCACGTCCTCCAGCCGCCCGCACGCGTCGATGCCCGCGGCCGTCACCACGCCGTGCAGGCCGCCGGCCCGCTCGGCGAGCTCGCGTACCGCCCGCTCGGCCTCGCCGCGATCGGACAGATCAGCCGTGACCTGATCGAAGCGCTGGTCGGACTCGCGCGCGTCGACGACGAGCGGACGCCAGCCCTCCTTCTCCACCGCCTCGGCGGTGGCCCGGCCGAGTCCGGAGGCTCCCCCGGTAATCAAGATGTTCACTGGATCTCCCTGATCAGATTCGTGGTCGAACGCCCCGGCAGCGTGCTCAGCACGACGATCTCCGCGCCGAGCCGGCCGAGGACTTCGGATTCGGGCAGGAGCTCCCCCTCGTAGTCGCCGCCCTTCACCCACACGTCGGGGCGCAGCAGCTCGATGGCGCGGGCCGGGGTGTCCTCCTCGAACACCAGCACGGCGTCCACGCAGCCGAGCGCCCTGAGCACCTCGACCCGGTCGCGCGCGTCCACGATGGGCCGGTCGGGGCCCTTCAGCCGGCGTACCGAGTCGTCGGAGTTGACGCAGACGACGAGCGCGTCGCCCAGCGCCCTGGCCCGCCGCAGCAGGCTCACGTGGCCCGCGTGCAGCAGGTCGAAGCAGCCGCCCGTGGCGATCAGCCGGCCGCCGTTGGCGCGGGTCAGCCCGGCGACCTCCAGCGCCGTGCGCGGCCGGTCGCCGAGCCGCTGCTCCTGCACCTTCACGGAGGCGGCGCCGCCGCGCTCGACGAAGCGCGAGGCCTCGCCGACGCCGATGATCACCGCGTCCTTGATGCCGGCGCCGTCACGCAGCGCCAGCGCCGCGGCGCCGGCGAGCCTGTCGCCGGCGCCGCACGCGTCCTGGCCGCCGGCCCGGACGGGCGGCGGCACCTGGACGAGCGGGCCGCCCTCCATGGCCAGGGCGGCCCCCCGCGGACCCGTCGTGACGGCCACCGCCCGCGCCCGCATCTCCCGCACCAGCCGGCGGGCGGCCTGGTCGGGGCCGCGGTAGGCGGACGGGCACAACATCCGCGCCTCGGCCTCGCTCGGCGTCAGCAGCGCGCAGCCGGGCATCGGCTGTTCGCCCCTCGGGTGCGGGTCCCACACCACCGGAGCGTCCGTCTCCCGCAGCAGCTCGCGCGCCATCCTGGCCACGCCTCTGCCGTAGTCGGACACCAGCACCGCGCCGGCCCGGCCGATCGCCTCGGCCACCGCCTCGGTGGGGGCGTACCTGGCCGTGCCGTCGCCGGTGTCCAGCCGGACCAGCGTCTGGCCCCTGGCCCGCACCCTGGTCTTGCGTACGGTGCCGCCGCGCAGCGGCAGGCGTACCAGGTCGAGCTCCTCCGACAGCAGCCCGCACAGGCGGTGCCCGTCGGGGTCGTCGCCGATCGCGGTGACCAGCACGACCTCGGCGCCGTCGCGGGCGGCCAGCAGCGCGGCCAGGCCGGCGCCACCCGGGCGCGCCTGCTCGGCGGTGACGTCCACCACCGGGACCGGCGCGTCCGGGCACAGCCGTTCCGCGTCGCCCTCGACGTCCACGTCGAGCAGCGTGTCCCCGATCACCACGAGCGGCCGCGCGGCGTTTGATCGCCGGGCTCCGCCCCGGAGGCTGTGATGGATGTCCTCGCTCCGCTGCGAATCCATCACAGCGCCTCCTCGACGGCCTCGCACAGCAGATGAATCATGGCGAGATGCACCTCCTGGACCGTGGCCGTCTCCCCGGCGGGCACGGCCACCGCGTCGTCGCACAGCCCGGCCAGCGCGTTGGGCGCCGGCCCGGTCAACGCCCAGGCGAGGATCCCGCCGTCATGCGCCGCCTTGGCCGCGGCCAGCACGTTCGGGCTGGTGCCACTGGTGGACAGGCACACCAGCACGTCGCCGGGACGGCCGTGCGCGCGCACCTGGCGGGCGTAGACCTCCTCGGCGCCGAAGTCGTTGGCGATCGCCGTCAGCGACGAGCCGTCGGCGTGCAGCGGGATCGCCGCGTACGGCCGCCGGTCGTCCCTGAACCTGCCGACCAGCTCGGCCGTCAGATGCTGCGCCTCGGCCGCCGACCCGCCGTTGCCGCAGGCCAGCAGCCTGCCGCCGGAGGCCAGTACGCTCGCCAGCTTCGCGCCCCACGCGCGGACCGTGACCGCCTGGTCGTCGACCTTCTCCAAGGTGTTCCAGAGCTTCTCGAGATGACTGTCCATGATCAACCCCCCAGCGCCGCCAGGCCGCACAGCCTGCCGTTGATGACCTGCGTGTACACCGCCTCGGTCCGCTCGGCCACGTTCGGCCAGCCGTACCTCTCGCGGGCCCGCCTGGCCCCCGCCGCGCCCAGCTGCGTCCTCTTGCCGGGATCGCCGAGCACGTCCTTCAGCGCCCGGGCCAGCGCGCGCGGGCGGCGCGGCGGCACCAGCACGCCGCAGCCGGCGACCGTGTCCAGGTGCCCGCCGACGGCCGAGGCCACGACGGGGACCCCGCACGCCATCGCCTCGACCGGGACCATGCCGAACGGCTCGTACCACGGGACCGTCACCACGACGTCGGCCGAGCGCATCAGCGCCGGCACACGCGTGCGCGGCACGCTGCCGATCACGTGCACCCGCTCCTCGATGCCGTAACCGGCGGCCAGCTCGCGCAGCCGGACGGCCTCCTCGTCGTCCGGGCTGCCGCCGGCGATCACCAGCTCGGCGTCGGGCAGCAGCCGCAGCGCCGCGATCACCGTGTCCACGCCCTTGCGCGGCACCATCCGCCCGATGCTGAGAATCAGCTTCCCCGCCGTACGCGGCGCCACCGGCCCTTCCGGGCAGAACGCCGCAAGGTCCACGCCGCACGGCACCACCGCGATCCGCTGCTCCGGGATGCCCATCGCGCACAGCTCGCTCACCTCGTCGCTGCACGTGGCCAGCACGGCGTCGGCTCGCTTGCCGATCTCCCGCTCGGTGTCGATCCGGTGCGCGGGGCTGGTGTCCGCCTCGCCCTGCCAGCGCCGCTTGACCGTGCCGAGCGCGTGGAACGTCTGCACCACCGGGAACCCGTCGGCCGCCTGCAGCGCCGCCTGCCCGCTCATCCAGAAATGCGCGTGCGCGACATCCGGCGGCTCGATCGCCCACCGGTCGGCCAGGCGGTCGGTGAACTCCGGCATGTACGGCGGCAGGTCGTCCTTCGCCATCGGCGCCGGGGGACCGGCCGGGACGTACTCGACCGTGACGCCCGGTGCCAGGGGCACGGACGCGGGCTGCGACTCCGACGTGCGCCGGGTGTGGACGACGACCCTGTGCCCGCGCCCGGCCAGTGCGACCGCCAGCGCGGCGACGTACACGTTCTGGCCGCCCGCGTCGACGCCACCGACCGCGGCCAGAGGGTCCGCGTGCTCGGAGATGAGATCGACCTTCACTGCGTCAGCTCCCTCACTGCCTTGACCACCTGCTCACTTGTGACCTGGGACAGGCACGGGTGTCCGGGGACCGGGCAGATGCGCGCCCTGCTGTCCCTGCAGGGCGCCTGCTGGTCGCCGAGCAGCACCGCGGGGACGCCGTACGGAGCCCACCGCGCGGCCGGCACGACGGGGGCGAACAGGCTCACGACCGGCGTGCCGACCGCCGCCGCCAGGTGCGCCGGGCCGGTGTTGCCCGCCACGAGCACGCTGGCACCTTCGATCACGGCGGCCAGTTCGGCGAAAGTGGTCACGCCGCCGAGGTCGGCCGCGTCGTCGCCGGCCACGTAGGCGGTGAGGTCACGTTCCGTGCCGGTCACGACGACTCGATGCCCGTCTTCTGCCAGCTCCCGGACGGCCTGCCGATGCCCGTCGGCCGGCCATGTCCTCGCGGGTGCCGACGTCCCCGGATGCACCACGACATACGCGCCTTTGTCGGCATCGGCGCCGACGTTGAGCAATTGCCCCGTAATCTCGCCTATATCCGGCAATGGCCGCTGAACAGCGAGTTTGCCGTCATCGCCCGGTGGCAGCTCGAAGCCCGCCGCCCGTGCCACCGCCAGCATCCGCTCCGCCTCGGGCACGTCGACGCTCTCGTCCACCACGTGGCGGACGTCGAGCAGGGAACCCGGGTAGTCGTTGCTGATCGCCGTGATCCTGCGGACGCCGGCCAGCCTGAGCAGCAGCGCCAGCGGGAGCGCCGACTGGTGGAACGAGGTGAGGATCACCGCCTCGTCGACGCCGTGGACGCGGCCGACCAGGTCGGCGACCTGGGCCTTGCTGACGGGCGGGGGAGTGTGGTCGATCCACGGGGCCCGCCACTCGACGACGCGGTCGACGCCGGGCAGCAGCTCGGCGGCCGCCCTGCCGTTCGGCCCCGCCAGGAAGACGACCTCGCGGGCCTGGGTGCGCACGGCCCTGACGGCGGGCCCGGCCAGGAGCACGTCGCCGGCGTCGTCCAGCCGCGCCACCAGCACCCGGCCGCGGCCCTGCGCGCTCGTGGCGGCTCTCCGCTCGGTCTTCTCGCCGGTTGCCCGCTTGGGGGCGTCCTTGCCCGCGGGGCCGCCTCTCGCGGCGCCCGCCGTCCCGCACGGGGTGGCCCCGTGCAGCACCGCTCCCGACATGCGACCGCTCATCGCCGCACCCTCCATTCCCCCCGAAGCCGGTGCGCGCACGCGACCGGCGGGATCACCACGCTGGTGACGACCATCCGCCACACCTCATCGGGGGTACGGGGGCCGGGCGCGATCCGCCGCCATGCGAACTCCGCCGTCAGCCCGGCCCACACGACTCCGGCGACCGCCGCCATGACCGGGACCCCGCGCCCCCGCGCCGCACGTCCGATCGCCCCGCCCCGCCCCGGCGCCCAGCGCCCCTGCCGCCCCCACAAACCACGCCCGGCCAGCGGCCTGAGCCCGGCCGGCGGACGTGCCTCCGTCAGGGGCCTGCGTTCGGCCATCGCCCTGCGTGCGGCCCGGGTCCAACGTGCGGCTCGGGTCCAACGTGCGGCTCGGGTCCAACGTGCGGCCCGGGTCCAACGTGCGGCCCGGGTCCAACGTGCGGCCCGGGTCCAACGTGCGGTTCGTGCCTCACCACCGGCCGGTGCGCCTGGTTCGGCCAGGGCGGGGAGCCGCTCACGAGGCCCCCCAGCGGCCCGCCGCGCGGCGATCCGATCGGCCTGCGAGCCGAGCCGCTTCAGGACCCGCCCGGCGAGCCGCCCCGGGCGTCGCCGACCGGCGCGCGCCTGGAGGCGAGCGGCCAAGCGGCCGAAGATCCCGGTGCCGGAGTGCTTGCCCCGCAGGTCGCCCGGTCCTACCGGGAGCCGGTTGATCAGCGGTGAAGCGTGCCGCCGCCACAGGACCGGGTTCGCGCGTCGGCCGGAGGCCGCGGGCAGGCGCAGGCCGGGACGGCGGGTCACGGCGGGCCCGCGGGCGCGCAGCACCGCGATCGCCGCCAGCGTCACCGCAGCCACCCCCACGGCCGTCGTCACGGCGTGCAGGCACAACCGGCCGCGCGCCCCGCCGATGGCCTCGCGCCATCCGGGCCCGTGCAGATGCCGCATCAGCGCGTCGTCCGCGTTCCCCCGCTGGAAGCGGACGCTGGCCCAGAAGCCGTCCCGCCGCACCGGATGGGACGTCACCCGCTCGCCGCGCACCAGCCGGTGCCCGGCCCGGGTCACGCGCAGCGCGAGGTCGGCGTCCTCCCGGTACGCCCGCGGAAAGCGCTCGTCGAACCCGCCGACCGCCTCCAGCACGCTTCGCCGGTACGCCATGTCGGCCGTCACCCACAGCGCGTCCGCCAGCCCCGCCGTGTGACGCTCCCCGTCGGTAGGGGGGCGCTCGCCCGGCAGGGGCACCACGATGCGCCCCTGGCTGCCGGCCACGTCCTCGGGCAGGTCCACCAGGTCCTTCCAGACCGCCTCGACCCACCCGGGCCCCGGGATCACGTCGTCGTCGAGGAACACCACCCAAGGCGTGTCCGCGGCCCGCCATCCGACGTTGCGGGCGGCCGCGGGCCCTCTGCCCCCGGACCGGACTACTCGTACATGCTCACAACCAGAAACGGCGGGCAGCGTCACATCACTCTCCTTCTGACGACTGCCACCGCCAAGACGAAGAGTACCCGTTTGATCGCGCTCCGTAACGCGATCGTCCACCACGATCACCGGCACCCCGGGACCCAACGCCCTGCCCGATCGCCGAGCCGAGCTCGGACGGCCGCGTCGGATGTCCTCGCTCCGCTGCGGATCCAACGCGGCGAGCGTCTCCCGCAGCGTGGGCCGCCCGACGGTGGGGATCACGACAGTGATCACGAGGCGAACACCTCCCCGCGCCGCACCATGTACGGCCCGAGGACGAGCACGTCCACCGGCGCGGACCCGAAACATTCCAGCGCGTCGCGCGGATCGTCGACCATGGGCCGCCCGGCGGTGTTCAGGCTCGTGTTGACGATCACCGGCAGCCCCGTACGCGACTCGAACTCCGCCAGCACCCGCGCCATCAGCGGCTCGGCCTGCGGTGAGACGGTCTGGATGCGCGCGGTCCCGTCCACGTGCACGACCGCCGGGATGCGCGCCGCCCAGTCCGGGTGCACGTCGTGCACGAACAGCATGTACGGCGACGGCACCGGCCCCCGCCCGAAGATCTGAGCCGCCCGCGACTCCAGCACCATCGGCGCGATCGGCCGGAACTGCTCGCGCCCCTTGACGTCGTTGAGCCGCTCGGTGTTGCGCGCGTGCCCCGGATGGGCCAGCAGCGACCGGTGCCCGAGCGCCCGCGGCCCGTACTCGGCCCGGCCCTGGAACCAGGCCACGATCCGGTCGGCGGCCAGCTCGGCGGCCACCGCCGCGGCCAGGTCGGCGGGCCGGCTGTGCGGCACGCGCGCCACGTCCAGCCACGCCCCCAGCTCCTCGTCGGTGAAGCCGCGCCCGAGCGCCGCGGTCGGCATGGGCCCGGCCGGCTCGCCGTACGCCTGCGCCAGGTGCAGGGCGCCGCCCAGCGCGGTCCCGGAGTCGCCGGCGGCGGGCTGCGCCCACACCTCGTCGAACGGCCCCTCGTCCAGCAGCCGGGTGTTGGCCACGCAGTTCAGCGCGACGCCGCCGGCCAGCGCGAGCCGCCGCTCGCCGGTCCGCTCGTGCAGCCAGCGCACCAGCTCCATGAGGACCTCCTCCAGCCGGGCCTGCACGCTGGCGGCCAGGTCGGCGTGGTCGGAGGTCCACGTGGCGCCCTTGGCCAGGGCCTTGGCGTAGACGTTCCAGTCGACCGGCTCGACGCGGAACCCGCCGTCGCCGGTCGTGTAGATCACCTCGCGCAACGCCTCCAGGTGACGGGGATCGCCGTAGGAGGCCATCGCCATGACCTTGTACTCGTCGCTGGAGCGCAGGAAGCCCAGGTGCTCGGTGACCTCCTCGTACATCAGGCCGAGCGAGTGCGGCAGCTCCTGCGCGGCCAGCACGTCCAGCTCGCCGTCGCGGTAGCGGCCGGCCAGGTGGGAGACGTTCTCGCCGCGGCCGTCGCACACGAGCACCGCGCAGTCGCGCCACGGCGCGGCCAGCCCCGCCGACGCGGCGTGGGCGACGTGGTGCGGCACGTACGTGACCTGGCCCGGGTCCAGCCCCGGCAGCGCGGTCGACAGGAACAGGGGGGCGCGCACCGCGTACTTCGTGCGCAGGTCCTCCCACTCGCCCTCCGGGCGCTGCACCACCAGAGCCGGATCGTACGAGTAGGCCACCGCGTCGATGTCCTCTGGGGCGAGACCCGCTTCTCGCAGGCACCAGGCGGCGGCCTGCTCGGGCAGTTCCCACGCCGAGAACGCCAGCGGCCGCTTGCCGTGCTTGCGGCGGCTGAAGCGCTCCTCCTCCGCCGCGGCGACGATCCTCCCGTCGGCCACCAGCGCGGCGGCCGGGTCGTGGAAGATCGCGTTGATGCCGAGAAATCTCATTCTTCCTCCCCCAAGGATGTCGAGAACCGCTACCGAGAGAAGCGGTGCTCAAACATTCGACAGGGCTGCGAGATGCGGAAACGGGCGCGGTCGCCTGCGCTTGGTCACGCTAAGTAGTTGTTTGCCGAGCCTGCCCTCGGGTAGCCGACGGTGAGCGCGACGGAGGTGAAAGGTGTTCGAAAAGCGACGTCCCGGCGCCGTGCTCTTCGACCGGGACGGGACCTTGATCAGGGACGTGCCCTACAACGGCGATCCGCGACGGGTCGAGCCGATGCCGGGCGCGCTGGAGGCGCTGGGCCGGTTGCGCCGCGCCGACGTGCCGGTGGCCGTGGTCACCAACCAGTCGGGCGTGGCCAAGGGGCTGGTGTCCCCCGACGAGATGGACCAGGTGAACGCCAGGGTGGAGGAGCTGCTCGGCCCGTTCGACGCGTGGGCGATCTGCGTCCACGACGACGCCGACGGTTGCACCTGTCGTAAACCCGCGCCCGGTCTCGTGATCAGGGCCGCCGCCGTGCTCGACGTCAGCCCCCGCGACTGCGTCGTCGTGGGCGACATCGGCAGGGACATGGAGGCGGCCAGGGCCGCCGGCGCCAGGGGCATCCTGGTCCCCACCGAGGTGACGCTCCCGGAGGAGATCGATCAGGCCCCCGAGGTCGCCGACGACCTGACCGACGTCGTGGACCGCGTGCTCAGCGACGCCGAGAGTCCCGTGCCCGCCATCTCCGCTCCCTGGGCTCGCGCGATGGGCTGGAGCCGCTGGTGAGGATCCTCCTCTGGCACGTGCACGGTTCATGGACGAGCGCCTTCATCAGGGGCGGGCATGAGTACGTGCTGCCGCTCGTCCCCGGCCGTGGTCCCGACGGCCGGGGACGAGCCGCCACGTTCGACTGGCCGGACAGCGCCCGCGAGGTCCCATGGGACCGCCTCCGCGACGAGCCGATCGACGTGGTCGTCTACCAGCGGCCGCACGAGCTCGACCTGGCCCGCGAATGGCTCGGCCGCGCTGTGCCCGGCGTGTACGTCGAGCACAACACGCCCAAGGGCGACGTGCCGCACACCCGCCATCCGCTGGCCGGCCGCACGGACGTGACGCTGGTCCACGTCACCCACTTCAACGAGCTCTACTGGGACAACGGCAAGGCGCCCACGCGCGTCATCGAGCACGGAGTGCCCGACCCCGGCCACCTGTACTCGGGCGAGCTGCCCCGTGCCGGGGTCGTCGTCAACGAGCCGGTGCGCCGCACCAGGGTCGCCGGCACGGACCTGCTGCCGCGCTTCGCCGAGCGGGTCCCGCTGGACGTGTTCGGCATGAAGGTGGCCGGGCTGCCGTACGGCACGCACGAGGACCTGCCGCAGCACGTCATGCACGCCGAGCTGGCCAGACGGCGGGTCTACCTGCACCCGTACCGGTGGACCTCACTCGGGCTGGCCCTCATCGAGGCCATGACCCTGGGCATGCCGGTGGTCGCGCTGGCCGCCACCGAGGCGATCGAGGCCGTGCCCCCGGAGGCGGGGGTGCTGTCCACGAAGGTGAGCGTGCTGGCCGACGCCCTGCACGCGTTCGCCGAAGATCCCGAGAGCGCCGCGCGGGCCGGCAAGGCCGCGCGCGCGGCGGCGCTGGCCCGCTACGGATTGGACAGGTTCCTGTCCGACTGGGACCGGTTGCTGCGGGATGTATAGCGCCGGAAGGCATGGGTAGGCGCGAAGGTCATGATGATGCTCAGCTGGACACGCAAGGCCGCCTGCCTCGACCTGGACCCGGAATTGTTCTTCCCGATTTCCATGGAAGGGCCCAGCCAGTCACAGGTCGAGCGCGCCAAGGCGGTGTGCCACGGCTGCCCCGTGCGGGAGCCGTGCCTGGACTACGCGCTGACGACCCGCCAGGCGTACGGCGTCTGGGGTGGCACCGACCCGGCGCAGCGGCGTGAGCTCAGCCTGCCGGCAGAGCCGCCGCGAGAAACCGTTCCCGCTCGCCCGCTTCGAGGTGGTCGCTGAAGAGCACGCCGTCGAGGTGGTCGGCCTCATGCTGCAGCACCCTCGCCAGCACGCCGAGCGCCCTGACTGTCACGGGCTTGCCGAACATGTCCCGGCCACGCGCCGTGACCATGTAGGAGCGTTCCAGCGGCCACCACACCCCGGGCGCCGACAGGCACGCCTCGTCGGCGATGATCCGCCGCTCCGACAACTCGAGCCGCGGATTGACCAGATGGCCTGATCTGCCGTCGTACGAGTAGACCATGACCCGCACCGGCTCTCCGACCTGCGGCGCCGACAGCCCCGCCCGGCCCGCGCCCGCCCGCATCGTGGCGATCAGCGCCTTCACCAGCCGCCGCAGCTCCCGATCGAAGTCGCGGACCGGCTCCGCGACCGAACGGAGCACCGGATCATCGAACGTGCGAATAGGCCGGACCGTCACCCGCAACTCCCCGATAGGCCGCGTCGTCATGAAGGACGTTTCCCGCGATCACGCCCGCCAACCGCGAGGGCGGTGCCTTGTAGCACAGCGGTAACAGAGGAGACCCGTAGGCGAAACCACCCGAAAGCAGTATCGGAGGGTGATCTCACTTGCGTCACACGCGCCTGTGATGCTTGGCCGGGCGCTCGGGGCCCGGCCAAGCATTCTCGACTATCTGGAGGTGCCGGAATGAGTGCGCTTCCCCTCGCGGGTGGCTCTTCCCCGGAAACGGCGCCCGACGCGCTGTCGGGCTTCACCGTCGGCGTGACCGCGACACGGCGGCGGGAGGAGTTCGGCGCGCTGCTGGAGCGGCGCGGCGCCCGTGTCGTCAGCGCGCCCGCGATCCGGCTGGTCCCCTTGGCGGAGGACGCCGACCTGCTCGCCGCCACCAGGCTCGCCCTCGAGGCGCCGCTCGACGACGTGGTCGTCACCACGGGCGTGGGCTTCCGCGGCTGGATGGCCGCCGCCGAGGGCTGGGGGCTGTCGGCCGACCTGGGCGAGCACCTGTCCGGGAGCCGTCTGCTCACCCGCGGCCCCAAGGCCAGGGGAGCGGTGCGCGCGGCCGGGCTCAACGACCACTGGACGCCCGCCACCGAGTCGTGCGAAGAGGTCAAGCAGTACCTGCTGGCCCAGGATCTGCACGGCCGGCGCATCGCGGTGCAGCAGCACGGCGAGCCGCTCGTCGGCTTCGTGGCCGAGCTGCGCCAGGCGGGCGCCGAGGTGATCGAGATCCCGGTCTACCGGTGGCTGCCGTACCGCGACATCTCGCCGCTGCGCCGCCTGATCAGCCAGACCATCTCCGGCTCGGTGGACGCGGTGGCCTTCACCAGCGCGCCCGCCGTGCACGCCATGCTGGGCACGGCTCGCGCCGAAGGGCTGGAGGAGGCGCTGCTGGCGGCGTTCAGCGGGTCCGTCGTGGCCGCCTGCGTGGGGCCTGTCACCGCCGAGCCGCTGGTCTCGCGCGGCGTGCCGACGCTGCAGCCGGAACGTTCCCGGCTCGGCGCGCTGGCCCGCGCCCTGGCCAGGCATCTGCCCGAGCACGGCGTCACCCGGCTCACGGCCGGGGACCACCAGCTGGAGATCCGCGGCCACGCCGTGGTCGTGGACGGTGAGTTGCGGCCGCTGCCGCCCGCCCCGATGGCGGTGCTCAAGCGGCTGGCCGACAAGCCGGGGCACGTGGTGTCCCGCGCCGAGCTGCGTACCGTGCTGCCGGGTAGCATCGCGCGCGACTCCGCCGAGCACGCCGTGGAGATGGCCATCACCCGGCTGCGCCGCGCGCTCGGCCCGAGCGGGATCGTCGAGACGGTGGTCAAACGCGGCTACCGGCTGGCCTGCCTGTACGAGGCGGGGATGTGAAGCCCGCACTCGTCCTTGCCGCGCACGGGACACGCAGCACCGCAGGGGAGGAGACCCTGTCGGCCCTGGCCGAGACGGTCAGGAGGGCCCGGCCCGGGCAGCGGGTCGAGCTCAGCTACCTGGAGATCAGCTCACCTCTCCTGGCCGACGTGCTCCCGGCCGTCCGCGGCCCTGTGGTCGTGGTCCCGCTGCTGCTGGCGGGCGGCTACCACGTCCACATCGACCTGCCCGACGTGATCGCCGAGCACCGTCCCGACGCGATGATCGCCGGCTGGCTCGGCCCGCACCGGCTGCTGACGTCCGTGCTGGCCCGCAAGCTCGCCCGGGCGGGACTGCGCTCCACCGACGCGGTCGTCCTCGGCGCGGCCGGCTCGTCCGACCCGGCCGCACTCGCCGACGTCCGTGCCGCCGCCCACCAGCTCGCGCTACGCCTGGCGCGCCCGGTCACGGCGGCCTTCGCCTCGGCCGGCTCCCCGTCGCTGGATGAGGCCATGGAACGGCTCGGCTCGACCCCGGCCGCGCGCGTGGCGATCGCCTCGTACGTCCTCGCGCCCGGGTTCTTCCACGACCGCCTGGGCTCGGCGGGCGCCGGGCTGGTGAGCGACCCGCTGGGCGCGGACCCGGACGTGGCGGCGCTGATCTGGCACCGCTACGACGAGGCCCTGCACGGCCGCCGCGGCGTGCCGCGGCCCGCACGGGCGTCGCAGTCGCACTAGGCGACGGCGGGCGTCGACGGGACGGGCTCGAGCCGCAGCTCGCGCACGATCTCCAAGGCGCTCGCCTCGCGCGTGGGCTCCGTGTCCGCGCCGAGGAACATCTCGATGTAGGCGCGGTGGAAGCAGCCCGCGATCAGCAGCCGCGCGCTGGCCTCCGGGTCGACGTCGGACCGCACCCGCCCCAGCCGCTGCTCGGCCGCCAGATACGCGGCCAGCGGCGTGACCTCCGTGCTCGGCCCGAGCCCGGTGTCGCGGACGGCCTGCCGGAACCGGACCGTCACGTTCGGCGAGGTGAAGGCGGGCAGCGCCGCGCTCTGCACGTCGATGTAGTAGTCGATGCCCGCTCGTACAACGGGAAGAAGATTGTCCGATACGCACCCTTTTCCGGTGCGATGGGAAAGATCGTGAAGAATGCTCAGCCAGAGCGGAAGCCGGTCCTGCAGCAACGCGAGGAAGTGGTCCACGGAGCCGCCGCTGCGGTCCTCCCGGAGGGAGACGGCCATCTCCAGGATGCGCCGCCGGGTGTCCTGACTTCTTTGATGCGGATCTACATGGGAAGTCGCCATGGCGTGCCTAACGGTGCGCGGTCGGTGAGTAGGCATCACGGCGCGAAGCCGAGGTTCATACGATTCAAGGGATGATGGTCGGGCGAAACAGGCGTCCCAACTTTTGTGCAATCTTGTACGGTCCCCGATTATTACTCGAAACCGCGGAAAATTGTCGGTCTTAATCCCTGAGGGTTAGCTGGCAGTATCGCGGCGGGGGAGGCTGCCGATGCCCCAGTGACGAGGACTCTCTCGTCAGGTATCGGTATCGGTGTCGCGGCGGCGCAGGTAACGCTCGAACTCGGCGGCGATCGCGTCCCCGCTGGCCTCGGGCAGCTCGGCGGCGTCCTTGCGCTCCTCGAGCTCCTTGACGTACTCGGCCACCTCGGTGTCCTGCGAGGCCAGCTCGTCGACGCCGCGCTCCCACGCGCGCGCCTCCTCGTCGAGGTCCCCGAGCGGCATGGGGATCTCCAGCACGTCCTCCAGGCGGCGCAGCAGCGCCAGCGTGGCCTTCGGGTTGGGCGGCTGGGCCACGTAGTGCGGCACCGACGCCCACAGCGAGACGGCGTCGAGCCCCGCCTGGCCGAACGCGTGCTGCAGCACCCCGACGATGCCCGTCGGGCCCTCGTAGCGGCTCAGCTCCAGGTTGGTCGAGCGGGCCAGCGCCGCGTTGGTCGCCCCGCCCAGGATGGGCACCGGGCGGGTGTGCGGCGAGTCGTTGAGCAGCGCGCCCAGCATCACGGCCAGCTCCACGCCCAGCTCGCGGCAGATCTCGATGATGTCGGCGCAGAACGAGCGCCAGCGCATGTTGGGCTCGATGCCGCGCAGCAGCACGACGTCGCGCTCCACGCCGGGCGGGCGGGCGCGCAGCAGCCGCGTCGTCGGCCAGACGATCGACTGGGTCAGCCCGTCGTTCATCTCCACCACGGGCCGGGTCACCTGGAAGTCGTAGTAGTCGTCGGGGTCGAGCGCGATGAGCGGCTCGGCCTTCCATGAGGACTCGAGATGGGCGATCACACCGCTGGAAGCCTCGCCCGCGTCGTTCCACCCCTCGAACGCGGCTATGAGCACCGGGTCGACGAGCTCGGGGAGCCCTTCGAGCTCTATCACGTGTCGCCTCCTCTCTCCACCGTCCCGCTAAGCCTATGCGGTTAGGAGGCATCGCCGTACCGATCTCCCCGAACCTCTTCCCTCGCCAGCCGCCCGCCCAACCCGTCACGGCACGGCCCAGTGGCGACGGCACGCGGGCGATGCCCGGAAGCCCGGTGAACACGGCGTGTCGCGCCATCGCGCGGGTACGCACACCGCCTCCCGTCACCCGTCGGGGGCGGCCGGTCGCACGCCAGGCGGCCCCGTGCTCGCCCGGTGAGGAACCTGGAGTCGGACCGCCCTCCGGCGCCCTCCGCCCTCCGCCCTGCCCCTGCCCCTGCCGGAAGCGCTGCCCGCCGGCACGCCATCCGTCCGGCCCGTGGGCACGCCACCCGCCGCCGGCAGGGCAACGCTGACCGTTCGCGGTGGGCGGAAGACGGCCCGTTCGTGTGAGGAGACGGCTCGTTCGGGTAAGGAAGGCTGCCCGTTCGTGTGAGAAAGGCTGCCCGTTCGTGTGAGGAAGACGACCGGTTCACGTAAGCCGGAAGGGGTGGGGAGGACGCGGCCGGGCGGCCGGGTCAGCGCCCGCCGTCGGTCGTGTGCACGATCAGCACATCGCAGGAGGCCCGGTGGGAGACACCCGACGGAACGGAGCCGAGCAGCCGCCCGGCCAGGCTGTTGAGGCCGCGGTTGCCCACCACCAGCAGGTCGGCGCGGTGCCTGCCGGCCAGCGCGACGAGCACGTCCACGGCATCGCCCTGGTCGGCTGCCAGGACGATGTCGGTGGCGCCGGCCGCCACCGCGTGCTCGCGCGCCGCACGCAGCGCGTCGTCGGCGGGCGTGGAGCCGCTCACTTTGTACGCCAGCTCGCCCAGCCGGTCGGCGGCCGCCGACCGCTCGCTCTCCCGCATAGGCAGGTACGCGCAGGCCAGGACGAGGCCGGCACCGGTCGCCGCGGCCAGGGACGCGGCCGCGGAGACGGCGCGGAAGGACGAGGCGGACCCGTCGGTGCCGACGAGCACGGTGCGGTAGGTCATGGAGACCCCAATTGGACGCGAAGTTCAATTGACACTCCACAGCCTATCCTCCCGCTCCAGGCCGCCCGAATCACCACCAACCCACCCACCCTGAACGATCTTCCGAGGCGGGCCCGAACGGCCTTTGAAGAGCACCCGATAAGCTCTACGCCATGAGCATCTCCCCGTCCTTCCGAGAAGTGTTGTCTCAGCGAGTGATCGTCGCCGACGGCGCGATGGGCACGATGCTCCAGGCCCAGGACCCGACGCTCGACGACTTCCACGGTCACGAGGGCTGCAACGAGGTGCTCAACGTCACCCGCCCCGACATCGTCCGCGGCGTCCACGACGCTTACTTCGCCGTCGGCGTCGACTGCGTCGAGACCAACACCTTCGGCGCCAACCTCGCCGCGCTCGGCGAATACGACATCTCCGACCGGGTCTACGAATACTCCGAGGCCGGAGCCAGGATCGCCCGCGAGGCCGCCGACCACTGGTCGACGCCCGACCACCCGCGCTTCGTGCTCGGCTCGATGGGCCCGGGCACCAAGCTGCCGACGCTGGGCCACCTGCCGTACGCGACTTTGCGCGACGCCTACCGCGACAACGCCGCCGGCCTCATCGCGGGCGGCGCCGACGCGCTGATCATCGAGACCTGCCAGGACCTGCTCCAGGTCAAGGCCGCCGTCGTCGGCTCCAAGCGGGCCGTCGAGGACTCCGGCCGCGACATCCCGATCATCGCGCAGGTGACGATCGAGACGAACGGCGCGATGCTGCTCGGCTCCGAGATCGGCGCCGCGCTGACCGCGATCGAGCCGCTCGGCGTCGACGTCGTCGGCCTCAACTGCGCGACCGGACCCGCCGAGATGAGCGAGCACCTGCGCTACCTCGCCCGCCACTCCCGGCTCAAGCTCTCCTGCATGCCCAACGCCGGCCTGCCGGTGCTGACCTCCGACGGCGCCTACTACCCGCTGTCGGCGCAGGAGCTGGCCGACGCGCACGCCACGTTCACCCGCGACTACGGCCTGTCCCTGGTCGGCGGCTGCTGCGGCACCACCCCCGAGCACCTGCGCCAGGTCGTCGAGCGTGTGCGCGGCAAGGACGTCCCGGCGCGCCGCCCGCACCCCGAGCCGGGCGCGTCCTCGCTCTACCAGACCGTGCCGTTCCGCCAGGACACCTCCTACCTGGCCATCGGCGAGCGCTGCAACACCAACGGCTCCAAGGCCTTCCGCGAGGCCATGCTGGAGGGCCGCTGGGACGACTGCGTGGAGACGGCCCGCGACCAGGCCCGCGACGGCGCCCACATGCTCGACCTGTGCGTCGACTACGTCGGCCGCGACGGCGTGGCCGACATGAAGGAGCTGGCCTTCCGCTTCGCCACCGCCTCCACCCTGCCGATCATGCTCGACTCGACCGAGCCGGCGGTACTGAAGGCGGGCCTGGAGATGCTCGGCGGCCGCGCCGCCGTCAACTCCGTCAACTACGAGGACGGCGACGGCCCCGACTCCCGCTTCCAGAAGATCATGCGGTTGGTGCGCGAGCACGGCGCGGCCGTGGTCGCCCTCACCATCGACGAGGAGGGCCAGGCCCGCACCGCCGACTGGAAGGTGCGCGTGGCCACCCGCCTCATCGAGGACCTCACCGTCAACTGGGGCATGCGGGTCGAGGACATCATCGTCGACTGCCTGACCTTCCCCATCGCCACCGGCCAGGAGGAGACCAGGCGCGACGGCCTGGAGACCATCGAGGCCATCCGCGAGCTCAAGCGCCGCTACCCGGGCGTGCAGACCACGCTGGGCCTGTCCAACATCAGCTTCGGCCTCAACCCGGCCGCCCGCATGGTGCTCAACTCGGTGTTCCTCAACGAGTGCGTCAACGCCGGGCTCGACTCCGCCATCGTGCACGCCTCCAAGATCCTGCCGATGGCGCGCATCCCCGACGAGCAGCGCCAGGTCGCGCTCGACATGGTCTACGACCGCCGCCGCGACGGCTACGACCCGCTGCAGCGGTTCATGGACCTGTTCGAGGGCGTCGACGCCGCCGCCATGCGCGCCGGCAAGGCCGAGGAGCTGGCGGCGCTGCCGCTGTGGGAGCGGCTCAAGCGGCGCATCATCGACGGCGAGCGCAAGGGCCTGGAGGCCGACCTCGACTCCGCGCTGGAGCAGCGGCCCGCCCTGGAGATCATCAACAACGTGCTGCTCGACGGCATGAAGACGGTCGGCGAGCTGTTCGGCTCCGGTCAGATGCAGCTGCCGTTCGTGCTGCAGTCGGCCGAGGTCATGAAGGCCGCCGTCGCCTACCTCGAGCCCCACATGGAGCGCGTCGAGGGCGAGACGAAGGGCCGCATCGTGCTGGCCACGGTCAAGGGCGACGTCCACGACATCGGCAAGAACCTCGTCGACATCATCCTGTCCAACAACGGCTACCAGGTCGTCAACCTCGGCATCAAGCAGCCGGTCTCGGCCATCCTGGAGGCAGCCGACGAGCAGAAGGCCGACGTCATCGGCATGTCCGGCCTGCTGGTGAAGTCGACGGTCATCATGAAGGAAAACCTGGAGGAGATGAACTCCAGGGGCCTGTCCGAGAAATACCCCGTGCTGCTCGGCGGCGCCGCCCTGACCCGCGCCTACGTCGAGCAGGACCTGGCCGGATTGTTCGAGGGCGAGGTGCGCTACGCCCGTGACGCGTTCGAAGGGCTGCGGCTGATGGACGCGTTCATGGCCGTCAAGCGCGGCGTCGCGGGCGCGACGCTGCCGCCGCTGCGCGAGCGGCGCGTCAAGACCGGCGCGGTGCTCCAGCGCACCCCCGTCGAGGAGTTGCCCGCCCGTTCCGACGTCGCCGCCGACAACCCCGTGCCGACGCCGCCCTTCTACGGCGACCGCGTCGTCAAGGGCGTCTCGCTGGCCGACTACTCCGCCTTCCTCGACGAGCGGGCGCTGTTCCTCGGCCAGTGGGGGCTCAAGCCCACCAGGGGCGGCGACGGGCCCGGCTACGAGGAGCTGGTCGAGACCGAGGGCCGGCCGCGGCTGCGCATGTGGCTCGAACGCATCCAGACCGAGGGCCTGCTGGAGGCGGCCGTCGTCTACGGGCACTTCCCGTGCGTCAGCGACGGCGACTCCCTGATCGTCCTCGACGAGAACGGCAAGGAACGCACCCGCTTCACGTTCCCGCGCCAGCGTCGCGACCGCCACCTGTGCCTGTCCGACTTCTTCCGCGCCAAGGACTCCGGCGAGCCGGACGTGGTCGGCTTCCAGGTCGTCACCATGGGACAGAAGATCGCCGAGGCCACGGCCGAGCTGTTCGCCAAGGACGCCTACCGCGACTACCTGGAGCTGCACGGCCTTTCGGTGCAGCTCACCGAGGCGCTGGCCGAATACTGGCACGCCCGGGTGCGGGCCGAGTGGGGCGTGGGCGGCGACGAGTCGCTCGACGACATGCTCAAGGTCAACATCCAGGGCTGCCGCTACTCCTTCGGCTACCCGGCCTGCCCCAACCTCGAGGACCAGGTGCAGCTCTTCCAGCTGCTCGATCCCGAGCGGATCGGGGTGACGCTGTCGGAGGAGTTCCAGCTCCACCCCGAGCAGGCCACCTCCGCGCTGGTCGCGCACCATCCCGAGGCCAAATACTTCAACGTCTGACCCCGGCCGGGTCGCTCTCCGTTCACCCGTGGACGGCGAGAATGGCGTGCACGCACCACCGATCGGGGGAAGGCGGCGTATGGCGACCGAGCCCGCCTCCCGCAGGGAGGCCATGAACATGGAAGCCGTCTTCTTCGACATGGACGGGCTGCTGGTCGACAGCGAGCGGGTCTGGCTGGAGATCGAGACCGAGGTGATGGCCAGGCTCGGCGCGCGCTGGACGCCCGAGCACCAGGCCCACCTGGTCGGCGGGTCCATGGAGCGCACGGTCGACTACATGCTGGCCGTGTCCGGCTCGGGTGTGCCCGCGGCCACGGTGCGGGAGTGGATGACGGACGGCATGGTCGCGCGGCTGGCGGCGGGGGTGCACGTGATGCCGGGCGCCTCCGAGCTGCTCGACGCCGTCCGGGCAGAGGGGGTGCCCGTGGGGCTGGTCACCTCCTCGCTCAAGGAGATCGCCGACGCGGTGCTCAAGAGCTTCGGCAGGGACCGGTTCGACGTCGTGGTGACCGCCGACGACGTCTCCCGCACCAAGCCGGACCCGGAGCCGTACCTGACGGCCGCGGGCCTGCTGGGCGTCGAGCCGGTCCGGTGCGTCGTCCTGGAGGACTCCCCCAACGGCGTGGCCGCCGCCACCGCCGCGGGCTGCGCGGTCGTCGCGGTCCCCAGCCTCCTGCCCGTCGAGCCCGCCCCCGGTCGTCTGGTCGTCTCCTCTCTCACCACCGTCACGGTCCAGCACCTCCGCGCTCTCCTGCCGGCCTGATCGTCACGGACGGGCGCCGGGACCGCCGTCGTCGCGGGCGTCGGGCGGGGCCGTCCGCAGGGCCGCCAGGACGTGCGCCGCGAGGGCCGTCCCCCCGTCGGGGAAGGCCGCCTCCCGTACCCCGAGAAGGGATGTACGTCCCCCTAGGGGAAGCCTGGTTCTCACGGAGGAGGGGCAGGCGGCGTGTCGCGTGCCAGGATGGGAGGAGTAGCCGAGACGGAGGGTGCCCTCATGGATTACTCCCAGATCGCGTGGTTCCCGCTGTGCGCCGGGTTGACCGGGGTGGGGCTGGTGCTGAGCTTCCTGGCGTTCCGCCGCAGGGGAGCGGCCGCGGGGATGCGGATGGCGGCGTGGGCGCTGCTGCCGCTGGCCGCCTACCTGACGAAGGCGCTGCAGACGCTGTGGAACATCGGCGCCGCTGTGGTGACCTTCGTGACGAGCCTGGTCTTCAATCCCACGGTGTGGGCCGGCGTGGCCGTGGCGGGATTGTCGGCGGTGCTGTTCGTGGTGTCCGGTTTCCTGCGTGGCAGGAGGCTGGCCATGTCCAGAAAGAAGAGCACTGATGACACGCCAGGAAAGCAGCCCGTTAAGCCCGTGGCGAACAAGCCGGCGGCCTCCCAGGTCAAGCCGAAGCCGGCTGTGGCCCCTCAGAAAGCAAAAAACGGCGATGACGACTTTTCGGACATAGAGGACCTTCTCAAGCGCCGCGGCATCAGCTGAATCGGGTGTGGCGTCAGGGTTGTGTCACAGTTCCGAGACATGAACGGGACGCGTCCTGGACATTCTCTTCAAGATCAATACGAATGAGTTTCGCATCAATCACAGATTAGCCACATAGCGGCCTGAGGGGCTAGTCAGCGCAGCTCAGGCCATAGATTCTGCCTCCTGAGGTCGCGACAAGCGGTCTAAAGTCAGTAGACATCAGACAACGTCGTCTGGAATCCAGGGGGCAATTCGGCATGACCGCACCGCTAGACGTTTCCGGTTCCGCCGCAGAAGCGCATCCGGAGTCGGTGCTCGCGGGAGCGGGCAAGGCCATCCAGGGCCGGTCCCTGACCGGGATCGCCTGGATGCGGCTCAAGCGAGACAAGGTCGCGCTCGCCGGTGGGATCGTCGTGGCGCTGCTGATCCTCGTGGCGGTCTTCTCCACGCCCATCATCTCCGCGCTCGGCTATCCGCCGCTGGAGTTCCACCAGGACCAGATCGATCCGAACACGCTCCTGCCCAAGGGCACCTTCGGTGGCGTGGGCAGCGAACACCTGCTCGGCGTCGAGCCGGTCAACGGCCGCGACATCTTCAGCCGCATCGTCGCAGGCTCGGGGATCTCGCTGCTGATCGGTTTCCTCGCCACCATCCTGTCGGTCCTCATCGGCACGACGCTCGGCGTGATAGCGGGATACTTCGGCGGCTGGGTCGACCAGGTCATCGGCCGCCTCATGGACGTCTTCCTCGCCTTCCCGCTGCTGGTCTTCGCGATCGCCCTGGCGGGTGTCATCCCGGACAAGGCGTTCGGCCTGGAGGGCAACGGGCTGCGCGTCGCGATGCTCATCTTCATCATCGGGTTCTTCAGCTGGCCCAGCATCGGCCGCATCGTCCGCGGGCAGACCCTCTCGCTGCGCGAACGCGAGTTCGTCGACGCGGCCCGCAGCCTGGGAGCGCGTCACGGCTACATCCTGTTCCGTGAGGTTCTGCCCAACCTGATGGCGCCGATCCTGGTCTACTCGACCCTCCTCATCCCGACCAACATCCTGTTCGAGGCCGCGCTCTCGTTCCTGGGCGTCGGCGTCAACCCGCCCACCCCGACCTGGGGCGGCATGCTCTCGGAGGCGGTGCGCTTCTACACGCTCCCGCATTTCGTGCTCTTCCCGGGCCTGGCGATCTTCATCACGGTCCTGGCGTTCAACCTGTTCGGCGACGGGCTGAGGGACGCCTTCGACCCGCGCGCACACTGACCTTCGCCAACGCTCCATCCCCCATCTCACTAACAAGGGGTTAGTCAATGAGAAGGAAATCCGCACTGGCGGCGGCCGCGACAGCGGCGCTCGCCTTGGTGCTCTCCGCCTGCGGCGGCGGAGGTGGCGGCACGCCGCAGCAGCCCGCCCAGTCGGCGACCGGTGGCGCGGCCGCGCAACCCGCGGCCAACGCCGCGCTGACCCAGGTGTACAACCCTTCCACCAAGAAGGGAGGGACGCTGAAGGCGGCGCATTCCTCCGACTGGGACAGTCTCGACCCCGGTGACACGTACTACGGCTACTCGTTCAACTTCGGCCGCCTCTACTGGCGGACGCTGACGATGTACAAGCCGGGTCCCGGCCCCGAGGGCAACACCGTGATCCCGGACCTCGCCGAAGGGCTGGGCACGCCCAGCGACGAGGGCAAGACCTGGACGTACAAGCTCAAGAGCGGCCTGAAGTTCGAGGACGGCACGCCGATCACTGCCAAGGACGTGGCCTACGCGGTGGCGCGGAGCTTCGACAAGGAGACCTTCCCGCACGGCCCCTCCTACCTCAACGAGCTGCTCGCCTGGCCGAAGGACTTCAAGGGCGTCTACAAGACCCCCGACGTCGACTACAAGTCGGCCGTCGAGGCGACCGACGACACGACGGTGGTCTTCCACCTGACGAAGCCGTTCTCGGACATGGACTACATCGTCCAGATGCCGATGACCGCGCCGGTTCCGAAGGCCAAGGACACGGGCGCGAAGTACAAGGAGAAGGTCGTCTCCTCCGGCCCGTACAAGTTCGAGACGAACCAGATCGGCAAGAGCTTCGCACTGGTCCGCAACGACCAGTGGGACCCCGCCACCGACCCGAACCGTCCCGCGCTGCCGGACCGGATCGAGGTGCAGCTCAACGTCAACGCCGACGACCTGGACAACCAGCTCATCTCCGGCAACATCCACCTGGACATCCCGGGCACCGGCCTGCAGCCCGCCGCGCTGGGCAAGGTCCTTCCGGACCCCGCGCTCAAGGCCCGTACGGACAACCCGACGATCCCCAGGCTCTGGTACGTCTCGGTCATCCCTGACAACCCTCCGCTGGACAACCCGGACTGCCGCAAGGCCGTCCTGTGGGCCGCGGACCGCGTCGCCAACCAGACCGCCTACGGAGGCCCCGTCGCCGGTGGCGACCTCGCCACCAACGTGATGCCGCCGCCCATCGCCGGCCAGGAGAAGTTCGACCTGTACACCACGCCGGAGAACAAGGGCGACGTGGCCAAGGCCAAGGAGGCGCTGGCCGCCTGCGGGCAGCCCAACGGCTTCTCCACGACCATGTCCTTCCGCTCCGACCGCCCGCGCGAGAAGGCGCTGGCCGAGGCGATGGAGCAGGCGCTGGCCAAGGTCGGCATCAAGCTCACGCTCAAGGGCTTCCCGGCCTCCAGCTACTTCTCCGACTACGCGGGTAACACCCAGTACGTCAAGAAGAACGGCATCGGCCTGGCCACCCACGGCTGGGGCTCCGACTGGCCCACGGGTTACGGCTTCATGCAGGCCATCGTGGACAGCCGTACCATCCGCCCCGCCGGCAACTACAACCTCAGCGTCAAGAACCCCGAGGTTGACAAGCTGATCGACCAGGCCGCCGCGGAGCTTGACACCACTGCCCGCGAGAAGCTCTGGGTCGACGTCGACAAGAAGGTCATGGAGGACGCCTCCATCCTTCCCGTGGTCTGGGCCAAGGCGCTGCTCCTGCGCGGTGAGGGCGTGACGAACATCGCCTACAACGAGGGCCAGAGCATGTACGACTACATCCTGCTCGGCGTCCAGTGAGCAGTGGTGACTCGGGGATCTAGCGAAGGCAGGTGAAGGCAGGGGTGGCCGGTCCGGCGACGGGCCGGCCACCCGGCCGGCAACGGTGCTGACATATTTCATCAGACGTCTGATCGGCGCGTTCGCGATGCTGATCGTGATCAGTATGGTCACCTTCGGCATCTTCTTCGTCGTGCCGCAGTGGGCGGGGGCGACACCCGAGGCCATGGCCTCGCGCTACGTCGGGCGAGCCGCGACACCGGAGACGGTCGCGCTGATCGCCGACCGGCTCGGCTTCACCGACCCCGTGGCCGTGCAGTACGGCAGGTTCATGAAGGGTGTCTTCGTCGGCGCCGAGTACAACTACGGCGCGGGGGTCGAGTATTGCCCGGCGCCCTGCTTCGGCTACTCCTTCATCAGCGGGCAAGCCGTCTGGCCGGAGCTGGTCGACCGCATGCCGGTGACCTTCTCCCTGGCCATCGGCGCCGCCATCATCTGGGTGCTGGCCGGGGTGAGCGTCGGCGTGCTCTCGGCGCTGCGCCGCGGCAGCTTCTTCGACCGGCTGTCCATGGGCACCGCGCTGGCCGGCGTGTCGCTGCCCATCTTCTTCACCGGCATGGTCTCCCTGGTCGTCTTCAGCTACGGCCTGGGCTGGACCCCGCCGGGCGGCGCCTGGACGCCGATCACGGAGAATCCGGCGCAGTGGGCGTACAACCTGCTCCTGCCGTGGATCACGCTGGCGTTCCTGTTCGCCGCCGGCTACGCCCGGCTCACCCGGGCGGGCATGCTGGAGACCATGGGGGAGGACTACATCCGCACCGCCCGCGCCAAGGGCCTGCGCGAGCGGGAGGTCGTCGTCAGGCACGGCCTGCGCGCCGCGCTGACGCCGATCCTCACGCTCTTCGGCATCGACTTCGGCCTGCTCGTCGGCGGCGCTGTGCTCACCGAGACCACCTATACTCTGCCCGGGCTCGGCCAGTTCGCCATTCTGGCCATCAGAAACCAGGACCTGCCGCCGGTCATGGGCTTCGTCCTGGTCGCCGCGACCTTCGTAGTGGTCGCGAGCCTGATCGTCGACCTGCTCTACGCCGTGGTCGACCCGAGGGTGAGGTTGTCGTGAGCTTCCTTGACGTCCAGGATCTGAAGATCCACTTCCCGACCGACGACGGGCTGGTCAAGTCCGTCGACGGCCTGTCGTTCAGCGTCGAGCGCGGCAAGACCCTGGGCATCGTGGGCGAGTCCGGCTCCGGCAAGAGCGTGACCAGCCTCGGCGTCCTCGGCCTGCACAAGGGCGGCCGCGCCAAGATCTCCGGGAAGATCTGGCTCGACGGCGAGGAGCTCATCGGCGCCTCCGCCGAGCACGTACGCACGCTGCGCGGCAAGAAGATGGCGATGATCTTCCAGGATCCGCTGTCGTCGATGCACCCGTACTACACGGTCGGCCACCAGATCATCGAGGCCTACCGCATCCACAACGACGTCTCCAAGCAGGTGGCCCGCAAGCACGCCATCGACATGCTCGGCCGCGTCGGCATCCCTGAGCCGGCCGGGCGCGTCGACAGCTACCCGCACGAGTTCTCCGGCGGCATGCGGCAGCGCGCCATGATCGCGATGGCGCTGTCGTGCGACCCCGAGCTGCTCATCGCCGACGAGCCGACCACCGCGCTCGACGTGACCGTACAGGCCCAGATCCTGGACCTCATGCGCGACCTGCAGCGCGAGTTCAACTCCGCGCTCATCGTCATCACCCACGACCTGGGCGTGGTGGCCGAGCTGTCCGACGACATCCTCGTCATGTATGCGGGCAAGTGCATCGAGTACGGCTCCGCCGACGACATCTTCTACCGCCCCGAGCACCCCTACACCTGGGGCCTGCTGGGCTCCATGCCCCGCCTCGACCGCGAGCGCACCGAACGGCTGCTGCCGATCAAGGGCTCCCCGCCGTCGCTGATCAACGTGCCGTCCGGCTGCGCCTTCCACCCCCGCTGCCCGTACGCCGAGCGCACCGAGGGCAAGGACAAGACCGAGGTGCCCGCCCTGGCCGAGACCGAGGGCGGCCACCTGGTGCGCTGCCACCTGAGCAAGACCGAGCGGCGGAACCTGTGGGAGAACGAGATCAAGCCAGTGCTGGAGACCCAGTGAGTGAAAACGAGCTGCTTCTGTCCGTGCAGGACATGGAGAAGCACTTCCCCGTGACGAAGGGCCTGCTCAAAAGGCAGGTCGGCGCGGTCAAGGCGGTCGACGGGATCAGCTTCGACGTGTTCAAGGGCGAGACGCTCGGCCTGGTGGGCGAGTCGGGCTGCGGCAAGTCCACGACGGGACGCCTCGTCACGAGACTGCTCGAGCCCACCGGCGGCAAGGTGATCTTCGAGGGCGAGGACATCACGCACATGAGCCAGGGCAGGCTCCGGCCGCTCCGGCGCGACATGCAGATGATCTTCCAGGACCCGTACTCGTCGCTCAACCCCCGCCACACGGTCGGCGCCATCGTCGGCGCCCCGTTCCGCATCCAGGGCGTGCGGACCGAGCAGGGCACCAAGAAGGCCGTCCAGGAGATCCTGGAGCTCGTCGGGCTCAACCCCGAGCACTACAACCGCTACCCGCACGAGTTCTCCGGCGGCCAGCGGCAGCGCATCGGCATCGCCCGCACACTCGCGCTCAAGCCCAAGCTCATCATCGCCGACGAGCCGGTCTCCGCCCTCGACGTGTCCATCCAGGCCCAGGTCGTCAACCTGCTGGAGGACCTGCAGAACGAGCTCGACCTGACCTACGTCGTGATCGCCCACGACCTGTCGGTGGTGCGCCACATCAGCGACCGGGTCGCCGTGATGTACCTGGGCAAGATCGTCGAGATCGCGGAGCGCAAGCAGCTCTACAGCGCGCCGATGCACCCGTACACGAACGCCCTGTTGTCGGCCGTGCCCGTGCCCGACCCGAAGGCCCGCAGGGACCGCGACCGCATCCGGCTGACCGGCGACGTGCCCAGCCCGCTCAACCCGCCGCCCGCCTGCCGCTTCCACACCCGCTGCTGGAAGGCGCAGGAGATCTGCCGGACGGTCGAGCCGCCGCTGGAGGAGCTGGCCAGCGGCCACCGCGTCGCCTGCCACTTCCCGGAGAACGCCCCGGAGATCCCGGCCGCCGTCGCATCTCCTGCCTCCCAGGAAGACTGACGCCGTCGCGCGCCGGGCGCGTGGCTCTCGCCGCGCGCCCGGCGTCTCAGGACAATGCGCCCGGAGTGATCAACCCGGTCTCATACGCCAGCACCACGGCCTGCACGCGATCCCGCAGCCCCAGCTTCGTCAGCACGTTGCCGACGTGCGTCTTGACCGTCGTCTCGCTCACCACGAGCTTGGCCGCGATCTCCGCGTTGGACATGCCCTTGGCGATCAGCCGCAGCACCTCCAGCTCGCGCTCGGTCAGCCGGTCCAGCCGGGCCGGCGCGGCCTGCTCGTACGCCGACGGCAACCGCTTGGCGAACCTGTCCAGCAGCCGTCTGGTCACGCTCGGCGCCACGATCGCGTCCCCGGCCGCCACCACCCGGATCGCCTGCACCAGCTCGTCCGGCGGCACGTCCTTCAGCAGGAATCCCGACGCGCCGGACCGCAGCGCCTCCACGATGTACTCGTCCAGGTCGAACGTCGTCAGCACCAGCACCTTCGGCACGTGCGCCGACGGCGCCGCCTCCCGGACGATCCTGCGCGTCGCCTCGATGCCGTCCACACCGGGCATCCGGATGTCCATCAGCACCACGTCCGGCAGCAGCGCCCGCGTCTGCTCCATCGCGTCCTTGCCGTCCCCGGCCTGCCCCACCACCGTGATGTCGGGCTCGGCCTCCAGGATCAGACGGAATCCCGTGCGCAGCAGCGGCTGATCGTCCACCAGGAGCACTCTGATCGTCATTGGCCGCCCTTCAACGGGAACGTCGCCCGCACCTCGAAACCGCCCCCCGGTAACGGACCGATGTTCAGGATTCCACCATAGAGTGCCACCCGTTCGCGAATGCCCACCAAACCGTGCCCTGACCGCGTCGACATATCCGACCCGCCGGTCCCGTCGTCCTCCACCCGGACATCCAGCTCGCGCGGCTTGTGCCGGACGGTCACCACCGCCTGCGCCCCGGCGCCCGCGTGCCGCAGGCTGTTCGTCAGCCCCTCCTGGACCAGCCGGTACGCCGCGAGGTCCACCCCGGCGGGCAGCGGCCGCGGCTCGCCCTCCACCAGCAGCCGTGTCGGCAGCCCCGCCTCCCGCATCTGCTCCACGAGCGCCGGCAGGTCCTGCACGCCCGGCTGCGGGCCCAGCTCGGCCCGGGCGTCGGTACGCAGCACGCCGACGATGTTGCGCATCTCCGTCATCGCCATGCGCCCCGTCTGCTCGATCGCCGACAGCGCCTCCCCGGCCAGCTCCGGGTCGGCGGACAGCACCTTGCGCGCCGCCGCCGCCTGCACGATCATCACGCTGACGTGGTGGGCCACCACGTCGTGCAGCTCGCGGGCGATCCTGGAGCGCTCCTCGGCGCGCGCCGCCCGGGTGTCGGCCGCGTGCGCCCGCTCCAGCCTGGCCGCCCGATCTTTCAGCTCCTCAAGGTAGGCCCGGCGCAACCGCAGGCTGCGGCCCGCGCCCCACACCGCCGCCAGCACCACGACGACCATCACGTGATCGCTCCAGCTCAAGGCCCTCACCGGGCCCGCCGCGGCACCGGCGGCGTACGCGGCCAGCGACACCAGCAGCCCGCCCAGCGCCATCGCCAGCCCCCGATGGGAGGCCACGGAGTACAGCAGCACCAGCCCGGCCAGGCCGGACACTCCGGCGCCGTACCCGAACGCCGTCAGCAGCATCTCCGGCGCCAGGCCGGCGCACAGGGCCGCCAGCGGCCACCTCCGGCGCGCCGCCACCGGCAGGGCCGCCAGCAGCACCAGAGCCGTCCCCAACGCGTCCGGCGGGCGCAGGCCCTCGACCAGCATGCCCTCGACCAGCAGGCCCTCTTGCTGGAGGCGCTCGGGGGTGTAGTGCACGAACAACACCGCCGAGACTGCGGCCACCACCCCGGCTAGGACCGTGTCGTGGAGCCTGGTTCGGTCGATGCGCACGGCTTCACTGTAGGACCAGGTGAGAGCGCCCAACCTCCTCCCTTGGGAGGATTAGCCCCCTGTGCCCGGTCCTGTTCGCGCACCGTCGGCCCCGCCTGCTTGGGACAGCGGCGCACGGAAGATCGAAGAGCGCGTCAAAGCTCGTCCGTGGCCGAGCGGCGGCTGGTGCGGACGGTGTCGCCCGGCCGGCGGTCGGGCACCGGGGGAGGAGTGCCGCCGAACTCCGGGCACAACGCCTGGTGGTCGCACCAGTCGCACAGCCGGCTGCGCCGGGCCCGCCACTCGCCGGTCTCCATCGACCGCTCGATCGCCGTCCACAGCGCCGTCACCTTGCGCTCGGTGGCCAGCAGGTCGGCCTCGTCCGGCGCGTACCGCAGGACCTCGCCCGCGCCCCCCAGATAGACCAGCTGCAGCAGCCGCGGCACCTGCCCGCGCAGCCGCCACAGCACCAGCGCGTAGAACTTCATCTGGAACAGCGCCTTGGCCTCGAAGTCCGGCCCCGGCGCGCTGCCCGTCTTGTAGTCGACGACCCGGACCTCGCCGGTCGGCGCCACGTCGAGCCGGTCGACGTAACCCCGCAGCATCAGCCCCCCGTCCAGGACCGCCTGCACGTAGAGCTCGCGCTCGGCGGGCTCCAGCCGCGTCGGGTCCTCGAGCGTGAAGTAGCGCTCCAACATGCCGCGCGCCTGCGCCAGCCACTCGGCCCGCTCGGCGTCGTCGGCGAACATCTCGGCATACTGCGGGTCCTCGCCCAGCAGGCGCTCCCACTGCGGCTCCAGCAGCTCCAGGGCCGCCGCCACCGAGCGGCGCGGCGCCGGCAGGTCGTAGAGCCGCTCAAGGACCGCGTGGACCACCGTGCCGCGCACCGCCGCCTGCGAGGGTCTCTCCGGCAGCTGGTCGATCACCCGGAAGCGGTAGAGCAACGGGCAGGTCATGAAATCGCCCGCCCGGGACGGGGAGAGAGCTCCGATGATCACCGGCTCGGTCAAGGTCATGCCCCGCACTCTAGGTGAAGACCCTGACAGAATAACGACCCGCGGAACGAGGATCACGTGCTGCGGCGCGTAGCATCAAGGGCAGCAACACCACGTAACCCATGGGAAAACTGCAATGCGGACGGCCACGGCCGGCAGGGTTCCCGCCGGCAAGGACGTACAAGGAGTGCGGTGAGCGAGCAGAGCCCGCGGCAGGAGTTCTCCGGCATTCGGATGGGAAAGCCGTTCGGCATTCCGGTCTACGTCTCGTGGACGTGGTTCGTCGTCGCCGGCTTCATCACCGTGATGTTCGCGCCGCAGTTCCGCCAGATGCTGCCCGAACTGGGCAACACGGCCTCGTACGTGGCGGCGTTCGCGTTCGCGGTGCTGCTGTACGTGTCGGTGCTGCTGCACGAGCTGGCGCACAGCATCCTGGCCAAGTGGTACGGCCTGCCGGTGCGCAGGATCACCCTCTACCTCCTCGGCGGCGTGTCGGAGATCGAGAAGGAGCCGCCCACGCCGGGCAAGGAGTTCATGGTCGCCGCGGCCGGGCCGGTGCTGTCGCTCGGGCTGGGCGGGCTCGGCGTGCTCGCCGACGTCTACCTGATCGACAGCGGCGGCATCCCCGAGCTGCTCGTCCGGCAGCTGTGGTGGGCCAACCTCATCGTCGGCGTGTTCAACCTGCTGCCGGGTCTGCCGCTCGACGGCGGACGGATGCTGCGCGCCGGCGTGTGGAAGCTGGCCGGGAATCCCGGCACCGGCACCGTCATCGCCGCCTGGGGCGGCCGGGTGCTGGCGGTGCTGCTGGTCGCCGGGCCGATCGCGATGGCGTTGTCGAGCGGGGAGGAGATCGACCTCGCCCAGCTGGCGTGGCCGCTGGTGCTGGCCTCGTTCATCTGGATGGGGGCCTCCCAGTCGCTGCGCGTGGCCAAGATCCGGGCCAGGATCCCGCAGGTCAACGCGCGTGCCCTGGCTCGCAGGGCGATCCCGGTGACGGGTGAGACGCCGCTGTCCGAGGCGCTGCGGCAGGCCGCCGAGCGGCACGCGGGCGCGATGGTCGTGGTCGACCACGACGGCAAGCCGCTCGCGATCGTGAGCGAGACCGCCGTACAGGCCACCCCCGAGCATCGCCGCCCCTGGGTCACCGTCGCCTCCCTCGCCAAGTCCCTCGAGCCCACCATGGTGCTGGCCGCCGACCTGGCCGGAGAGCCGCTCATCGAGGCCATGCGGGAGGCCCCGGGCAGTGAGTACCTGCTGGTGGAGGGCGGTGGAGAGATCTACGGGGTGCTCGCCACCGCCGATGTGAACCGGGTTTTCACGGGCGTCTGATTTGTCCCACTCGTTTAACCGGCGGCCCCCGGATAGGGTCATGTCCAGCAGTTTCGGGTGGCCCGGACCAGACTCCGGCGATTTCTGCGATGCGACGACTGGCCGATAGTGTTCTGTTTGGCCAGACTTGCACAGTTGAGGGGTTTGTTGCGGTCCACCGGTTCACCGAATCGAGACGGCGGGGCCGCGACACGGCCTCGTCGTCTGGGTATGCGTATGGCTGGTGGCCAGCACGGCAGTGCGGGTGCCGTAACATCGCCGGCTTCCGGGGAGGAGAGTTGAGTGACCGAGCGCAGCGAGGGCACCAATGAGCGCAGCACGGTCGTCATGAGGGAGGACGCATGACCGACCAAGGCTTCGGAGTGGTGCGTCCGCTTCCCGGAAATGGGCTGGTCGCCTACCTGGGCGGGCTGCTGCTGGTGTGCGACCCGGGTGAGGCCCCCGCGGACGGCCTGCTCGAGGCGCTGCGTGAGACGGCCGAGTCCGGCGGCGACGGCAGGGCGCTGGCCCGCCGCGCCGCGCAGGTCCTGGCGGCCAACATGGCCGGCGACCCGGCCGCCTGCGCCGTCGCCGGAGCCGTGAGCGGCGGCGTGGCCGTGCTGGTCAGCGGCTCTGCCTCGGCCGTCATCGCCACCTCCTCCGGTGAGACGCGGCTGGCCGGAAGCGACTCGCTGACCTGGGCCGACCGGCTCGTCACCGGCACCGTCGAGCGCGTCGAGCTGAGCCTGCCCGGCGCCGGCAGCCCCCATCCCGCCGTCCGGTTCGAGGGCGGCGTGGTTCACGGCGGCGGCCTCGTCGGCGACCTCACCGACCAGCCCTCCGCCCCCGCGCCCGCGCCGTCAAGGCCGCTGACCAGCGAGATGCCCGCCACGGCCTTCCACATCGAGGCCGACCTGATCCAGCCGCCCGCGCAGCAGCAGCAACAGCAGGTGGAGCGGCCACCGTACCCGCTGGCCGGCCAGCCGCCGGCCATGCAGAGCCCGCCGTCCGGCCCTCAGCCCGTGCCCCCGGCGGTGGAGCAGCCGTCCTACCACACCCCGCCGGACCAGCCGCCCCCGCCGCCGTACGTGCCGCACCAGGAGCAGCCGCCGTCGCCGTTCCATTCTCCGCAGGAGCAGTCGCCGTTCCATTCTCCGCAGGAGCAGTCGCCGTTCCAGCCGCCTCAGGAGCAGCCGCCGTTCCAGCCGCCCCATGAGCAGCCGCCCCTGCCCGAGCAGCAGTTCTCGTCCTACGACGAGCAGCCCTCCTCCGGCAACGGCAACGCCGAGCAGCAGGTTCCGCAGCACCTGGGCCCGCAGGACCACTTCGACCAACCCCCGCCGCCGCTGCTCGGCCCGCCCGACCACTTCGACCACCCGGGACCGCAGCAGCAGCAGGAGCAGCAGCCCGACCACGGTGACCGCCCGCTGGTGTACGGGGTCGACTGCAAGAACGACCATTTCAACGACCCGCGCGTGCCCTACTGTGCGGTCTGCGGCATCGCCCTGGTCCAGCGCACCCTCGTCCCGTACAAGGGGCCGCGCCCCTCGCTCGGCGTCCTCATCCTGGACGACGGGACCGCGCTGCCGCTGGAGAGCGACTACCTGCTCGGGCGTGACCCCGAACGGGCGCCGGAGGTCGCCGGCGGCACCGCCAGGCCCGCGAAGGTGACCAGCCCGGACGGGTCGGTCTCGCGGCGGCACCTGCGCGTGGCGCTGGACGGGTGGGACGTCAACCTGGTGGACCTGGGATCGGTCAACGGCACCCAGATCCAGCCGCCTGGCGATCCCAACTTCTACGACATCCCGCCCAACGAGCCTGTCACGATCGCCCCGGGCACCACCGTCCGCGTGGGCGTCTCCCGCACGCTGCGCTTCGAGGCGCATCGGGGGTAGGCCGCCAGGTCCCTGGCCTTCGCGATCATGTCCCCGGGCCCGAGGAGCACTCCTCGGGCCCGGGGACGTTCGCGTCCAGGATCTTGGACGTTCGCGTCCAGAGTCTTCGGACGAGGGCTGCGAGAAAACCACTCCGCCGCGATCAGAACCTTCATGAATCGCCAACCTACTTCAACCCCGCCCCCGCAGAAAGCCTCGTTTCCCGAGCCCATCGAGACACAAAGGCATCAGGCCCAGACAATCATTCTGCCTGGTGGCCGGAGAGCCCTCGGGGCTCCGGAAAGCCCGGGATCCAGGGCCTTCCCGCTTCCCGGAGGTGGTTCGGGGGAGGGGCGGTAAGGGAATAATTTCGCCTTACAGGCAAAATTTCAGATCCATAAAATAAGCCGTTAAATAACCTAGAAATCGGCAGGGGCGGTGCCAGTGGAAATGGCCGCCCGCCGGCATCACGCCGCGAATTCCAGCCCTTCCGCCGGCCACCCCATTTCCCGGAAACCGGACGCCCCCAACGCCCGCCCGGCCCTACACCGGCCGGAAAGCCCGTACGCCCCGCAACAGGCGTACCGCCGCCTCCAGCCCGCTCGCCGCCTCCAACGCCCGCCCCGCGGCCGTCGCGAACCGGCTCATCAGATGCTCGTCCCCTTCGGCGAACCCGCGCCCCGCCACCCACACGAACGTGTGCTCCCGCGCCACCAGCGGCACGGGACAGGCCAGGAAGCCCGGCTCGCCCACGGCCGGGTCATACGTCAGACGCACCGCCTCGGCGGACACCGCCAGCTCCTTCAGGACCCCCGATTCGACCAGCCAGCGCCGCACCCGCAGCGGATCTCCTGGCGGGGCGTGCACATGGAGCGACATCGCCTCCTGCCGCAGCGCGTCCACGCGGACGAAACCCGCGTAGGCGGTGCCCGAGACGGCCGCGGCGGCACGCGCCAGCCGATCGATCACGTCCGCCGCCTCCAGACCGGAGAACGCGGCGATGAGTTCGCGCATGGCGACATCGACACGGTTGTATGGCATCGCGATGACCCCTCGGCGGAGGCGGCGAGATCGCGCAGCCCGGTTGCGCGACACTCGAGTGCGGTGCCCCGACTATCACTCTCGACGCGGCCCTTGACTAGCCCTCAACTGGAAATCGGGATTTTTGCCCATTTCGGTCCGCAGACTGGGCCCGCCGTATGGCACGCGAGAGAGACCTGTGAGGGACCTGGGAAGGACCCGCACGCTCACCGCGGCGGCCGGGGCCCGCGCAGCCGCGCCCACGCCACGTCGTCCACCCGCGCGCCGTCCGGCTTGGCGAACAGCTCCCGGTGCACGCCCTCCCTGCTGAACCCGGCCCGCTCCAGCACCCGCTGCGAGGCCGTGTTGCCCGCCTCGGTCCCGGCCACGATCCGGTGCAGCGCCGTGTTCGCGAACGCCCACTCCACCAGCAGGTTGACCGCCCGTGTCATGAACCCCTTGCCGCGGAACCCCGCCACCAGCGAATAGCCGATCATCGCCTGCCCCAGCACCGGCAGCACCTGCGTCAGCTGCACATGCCCGGCGAACGCCCCGGAGGCCGCGTCCCTGACCGCCAGCTCGATCCGCTGCCCCGACACCCACCAGTACCCGGTGCAGCGGCAGCGCCTCTCGTCGTCCTCCCACGTGCTCGCCGGCCCCACCGAGTAGGCCGCCACGGCCGGATCGGCCAGCATCCGGTGGAAGTCCCCGGCGTCCTCGGCGGCCAGGGGCGCCAGCCGCACCACCCCGTCGGACAACTCACCGCCCGCGAAGAACGGCAGGTACGGCTCCGCCGGCCCCACCACGTCGCCCCGCAGCCGGCCGAACAGCACCATGTCGACGTACCGGCCGTCACGCAGCCGCTTGGCGTCCCGCCTGCGCCCCTCCTCGCGGAAGCCCGCCTTGTAAGCCACCCGCAGACTGGCCACGTTCTCCACCGCGGCCTGCAGCTCGACCCGCCGGATCCCGTGGTCGAACGCCCAGTCGGTGACCGCCCT
Source organism: Nonomuraea sp. NPDC049480 (assembly GCF_044465905.1). Lineage (NCBI taxonomy): Bacteria > Bacillati > Actinomycetota > Actinomycetes > Streptosporangiales > Streptosporangiaceae > Nonomuraea > Nonomuraea sp. NPDC049480. Next base: position 116,296 of record NZ_JBITMD010000009.1, on the reverse strand, counting down.
GGCGGCCGTCGAGGCCACGTTCTTGCCCCGCGCCCACGGGGCCACCACGTAGCCGATCTCGGCCACGCCCCAGTGGTCCGGCACCCGCACCCCGATGGACCCGACGTACTGACCGTTCTCCGTGATCACGAACTCCGCGCCGCCGCCCCCCCACTTCGCCTCCGCCGTCTCCAGGAACGCGCGCGCGTCCTGCAGCCGGTACGGCGACGGCAGCGCCGGCAGGAACCGGGCCGACACCGGATCGTCGCAGGTCTTCGCGATCGCCTCGGCGTCGCCGTCCACGGGAGGCCGCAGGATCAGGGAACCGGTGGAGATCACGTCGCGTGGGAGCATCCCCCATAGATACCGCGCGTCCGGACGCGCTCGAAAGCCCTATAACCTTGCCGCCATGGGTTTCCGCAGGCATGGGCCTTTCCAGGCGGGGGATCAGGTGCAGCTCACCGACCCCAAGAACAAGCGCCACACGATCACGCTCAAGGAGGACGGCGTCTTCCACACCCACAAGGGCGCCATCCCGCACAGCGACCTGATCGGGCAGCCTGAAGGCTCCGTCGTGCGCTCCTCCGGCGGCACCCAGTACCTCGCCTTCCGCCACCTGCTGCAGGACTACACGCTCGCCATGCCGCGCGGCGCCGCCGTCATCTATCCCAAGGACGCCTCGATGATCGTCGGCATGGCCGACATCTTCCCGGGCGCACGGGTGATCGAGGCCGGCGTCGGCTCCGGCGCGCTGACGTGCTTCCTGCTGCGGGCCGTCGGCCCTGAAGGCCACGTGACCTCGTACGAGCGGCGCGAGGACTTCGCCGAGGTGGCCCGCAAGAACGTCGAGAAGTTCTACGGCGGGGCCATGGACGACAACTGGCGCCTGGTCGTCGGCGACCTGGTGCACTCCATCGACGAGAGCGACGTCGACCGGGTGATCCTCGACATGCTCGCCCCGTGGGACTGCGTCGACGCCGCCGCCAAGGCGCTCACCCCCGGCGGCGTGATCTGCTGCTACGTTGCCACGACCACGCAGATGTCCAAGACCGTCGAGGTCATTCGCGATCACGGGTGTTTCACGGAGCCGCATGCGTGGGAGACCCTGGTTCGCGACTGGCATGTCGAAGGGCTCGCAGTAAGACCGGATCATCGGATGATCGGGCACACGGGGTTCCTCGTCACCGCCCGCCGCATGGCGGACGGAGTGACACCCCCGCCGAGACGCCGCCGACCGAAGGGGACCACCGAAGAACTATGACAATTTGGCCACGAGGGTGCGTTCGTGCGTGACACGGGAACAGATTGCCGGGTTCATGTGCTGGGAGTATTAAACGCACTATTGGGGATTATTCACCGAATACTGAATGTCACTCTACGAACACTGCCCGGCCAGGTTACGGAGGGGCCCGAGATAGGTAAGGTCCTTAGTAGTCGCCCTCGACTGGGAAGGAGGTGACGGGGCGTGGCAGCTCGCGATGATGCTGAGGCTCGAGCCGCGCAGCGCGAACGGGAGGTCGCTGATCTTTCAACACAGGTCTCCTTCCTCCAGGAGGAGATCACCGCGCTGAGGCGGAAGCTGGCCGAGTCACCCCGTCAGGCCAGGGTCCTCGAAGAGCGTCTCCATGAGGCACAGGCGAATCTGGCGGCCGTGACCGGCCAGAACGAACGCCTGGTGGCCACACTCAAGGAGGCCAGGGACCAGATCGTCGCTCTCAAGGAGGAGGTCGACCGGCTGGCGCAGCCGCCATCCGGCTTCGGCACCTTCCTCGAGGCCAGAGAAGACGGCACGATCGAGGTGTTCACCGGCGGCCGCAAGCTCCGGGTGAACGTCAGCCCCGCCGTCGACGTCGACTCGCTGCGGCGTGGCCAGGAGGTCATGCTCAACGAGGCGCTCAACGTGGTCGAAGCGCTCGGCTACGAAGAGGTCGGCGAGATCGTGATGCTCAAAGAACTGCTCGACGAGGGCAAGCGGGCCCTGGTCATCTCGCACGCCGACGAAGAACGCGTCGTGCGGCTGGCCGAGTCGCTGGTAGGCCAGCCCATCAGGGCCGGTGACTCACTCCTGCTCGAACCTCGCTCCGGCTACGTCTACGAGCGCATACCCAAATCCGAAGTGGAAGAGCTCGTGCTCGAAGAGGTCCCCGACATCTCCTACGAGGAGATCGGCGGCCTCATGCGGCAGATCGAGCAGATCAGGGACGCCATCGAGCTGCCCTACCTGCACGCAGACCTGTTCCGTGAGCACAAGCTGCGGCCCCCCAAGGGCGTGCTGCTGTACGGCCCGCCCGGCTGCGGAAAGACGCTCATCGCCAAGGCCGTCGCCAACTCCCTGGCCAAGCAGGTCGCGGAGAAGACCGGCCAGTCCGGCAAGAGCTTCTTCCTCAACATCAAGGGCCCCGAGCTGCTCAACAAGTACGTCGGCGAGACCGAGCGGCACATCCGCCTGGTCTTCCAGCGTGCTCGTGAGAAGGCCTCGGAAGGCACCCCGGTGATCGTGTTCTTCGACGAGATGGACTCGATCTTCCGCACCCGCGGCTCCGGCGTGTCCTCCGACGTGGAGAACACCATCGTCCCCCAGCTGCTGTCGGAGATCGACGGCGTCGAGGGGCTGGAGAACGTCATCGTCATCGGCGCCTCCAACCGCGAGGACATGATCGACCCGGCGATCCTGCGGCCCGGCCGCCTGGACGTCAAGATCAAGATCGAGCGGCCGGACGCCGAGGCGGCCAAGGACATCTTCTCCAAGTACCTCGTCGCCGACCTGCCGCTGCACCCCGACGACCTGGCGGAGCACAGCGGCTCCCGCGAGGCGACGATCAGTGGCATGATCCAGAGCACCGTCGAGCGCATGTACACCGAGAGCGAGGAAAACCGCTTCCTCGAGGTGACCTACGCCAACGGCGACAAGGAAGTCCTCTACTTCAAGGACTTCAACTCCGGCGCGATGATCCAGAACATCGTCGACCGGGGCAAGAAGATGGCCATCAAGCAGTTCCTCGAAAGCGGCCAGAAGGGCCTGCGGGTGCAGCACCTGCTCACGGCCTGCGTGGACGAGTTCTCCGAGAACGAGGACCTGCCCAACACCACCAACCCCGACGACTGGGCCCGCATCTCCGGCAAGAAGGGCGAGCGGATCGTCTACATCCGCACGCTCGTCTCCGGCAAGCAGGGCACCGAGGCCGGCCGTTCCATCGACACCGTCGCGAACACCGGCCAATACCTGTAACAACCGCCCGAGAGCGGGAGGGCCACCCGGCCCTCCCGCTCTCCTGCGCGAACCCGGCGCCGCGACACGGCCGATACGCATGCGCACCCCGCCGATCAGGCGCACACTGGGCCTGTGACCACGCTCAAACGGGTAGACGTGCACGTCGAAGGCGTCGTGCAAGGCGTCGGCTTCCGGCCCTTCGTGTACTCCCTCGCCCACCGCCTCGGCCTCGCCGGACGGGTACGCAACGACGTCGACGGCGTGTTCATCGAGATCGAAGGCGCCTGCGCCGGAGTCGAGGAGTTCCTCACCGCACTCGAACGCGACGCGCCCGCCCTGTCCGACATCGAACGGGTCACCGTCGTCAGCGGCCGCCCCGCCGGCCACAGCGAGTTCACCATCGCCGCCGGCGACCCCTCCGGGCCGCGCCGCGCCCTCGTCTGCGCCGACAGCGCCACCTGCGACGACTGCCTGCGCGAACTGGCCGACCCCGCCGACCGCCGCCACCGCTACCCGTTCATCAACTGCGCCAACTGCGGTCCCCGCTTCACCATCGTCCGCGGCGCCCCCTACGACCGCCTCCTGACCACCATGGCCGGCTTCGCCATGTGCCCCGCCTGCGCCGCCGAATACCACGACCCCGGCGACCGCCGCTTCCACGCCCAGCCCGCCTGCTGCCCCGACTGCGGACCCCGGCTGCGGCTCCTCGACGCCCGCGGCGCCGAACTGTGCGGCGACCCCATCGCCGGCGCGGCCACCCTCCTGCGCGCCGGCCGCGTCGTCGCCGTCAAAGGGCTCGGCGGCTACCACCTCGCCGTGCCGGCCTCCCACGAGCAGGCCGCGGCCACGCTGCGCGGCCGCAAGCACCGCGAGGACAAGCCGTTCGCCGTCATGGCCGCCGACCTCGTCCAGGCGCGCCGCCTGTGCGCCGTCGACGACACCGCCGCCGGCCTGCTCACCGGCCGCACCCGGCCCATCGTGCTGCTGCCCCGCCTGCCCGGCGCGCCCGTCGCCGCCGCCGTCGCGCCCGGCGATCGCAGCCTCGGCCTCATGCTGCCGTACACGCCGCTGCACCACCTCCTGCTCGCCGAACTCGCCGAACCCATGGTCCTCGCCGGCGGCGACGTCTCCGGCGAGCCCATCGCCTACGAGGACGCCGACGCCCTGACCCGGCTGAGCGGCATCGCCGACGCCTTCCTCACCCACGACCGCGCCATCCACGTCCGCATCGACGACTCCGTCGTCCGGCCCATGGCCGGCCGGGCCACCGTGCTGCGCCGCGCCCGCGGCCATGCCCCCGAACCCCTCCCGCTGCACCGGCCCGCGCCCCGCCCCGTCCTCGCCTGCGGGGCCGAGCTGAAGAGCACCTTCTGCCTCGCCGAGGGCCGGCGCGCGTTCGTCTCCCAGCACATCGGCGACCTGGAGAACGCCGAGACGCTCCGCTCGTTCGTCGAGGGCATCGACCACTTCTGCGGCCTGCTCGGCATCCGGCCCGAGGTCGTCGCCCACGACCTGCACCCCGGATACCTGTCCACCAAACACGCCCAGGAGATCCCCGGCGTCGAACTCGTCGGCGTCCAGCACCACCACGCCCACATCGCCTCCTGCCTCGCCGACAACGGCGAGCCCGGACCCGTGATCGGCGTCGCCTTCGACGGGCTCGGCCACGGCGCCGACGGCACCGTCTGGGGCGGCGAGTTCTTCCGCGCCGACCTCGCCGGCTTCGAACGCCTCGGCAGGCTGGCCCCGGTCCCCATGCCCGGCGGCGCCGCCGCCGTCCGGCAGCCGTGGCGCATGGCCGCCGCCTACCTCCGCGACGACCACCCCGGACTCGGCGTGGCCCGCCGCCACGCCGGCCGGTGGGCCGGCGTGCTCGCCCTCGCCGGCGACGCCCCCCTCACCTCCAGCGCCGGCCTGCTCTTCGACGCCGTCTCCGCGCTCCTCGGCGTCCGCGACACCGTCACCTACGAGGGGCAGGCCGCCATCGAGCTCGAACAGCACGCCGACCCCGCCGAACCCGGCGCCTACCGCGCCCGGCTCGCCCCCGGCGACCTGCTCGCCGTCGAAGGCGGGGACCTCGTCCACGCCGCCGCCGAGGACCTGGCCGCCGGGGTCCCCACGCCCGTCATAGCGGGCCGCTTCCACAACGGCGTCTGCGACGCCATCGTCCGCTCCTGCGCGGCCCTCAGGGACGCCACAGGCCTGTCCGCGGTCGCCCTGTCCGGCGGGGTCTTCCAGAACGCCCTGCTCCTGGAACGCACCGTGGAACGGCTGAAGGGAGCCGGATTCCGGGTTCTCACGCACGCTCGCGTGCCCCCCGGCGACGGCGGCATCAGCCTCGGCCAGGCTGCCGTGGCCGCCGCCCGCGACCGCGCCTGACACGGCCGGCGGCCGGCCCTCCGCGTGCCACGGCGGACCCGAAGGCCGGGCGGCTCCTAGCATGGCGATCATGGAGTACCTCAACCCCGCCCGCAGCCCCTGCACCGCACAAGATCGCGCGCTCATCGGGACCCAGCACGCCCGCCAGGCCCGCGCCCACTTCACCCCGCACCCCGCCTACCGGCCCACGCCCGTCCACGTCCTGCCCGGCCTGGCGGGGACGCGGGCGGTGCACGTCAAGAACGAGAGCGGGCGCATGGGGCTGGGCAGCTTCAAGGCCCTCGGAGGCGCGTACGCCGTGCACCTGCTCGCCCGTCGCGACGGCCCCGGCACCCCGTTCGTGTGCGCCAGCGCCGGCAACCACGGGATCTCCGTCGCCTCCGGCGCGCGCGAGGCGGGGGCCGCCTGCGTCGTCTACCTCAGCGAGGACGTGCCCGAGGCGTTCGCGCGGCGACTGCGCGGGCTCGGCGCCGAAGTCCGGCGCAGCGGGGACGACTACGAGGCCAGCATGAGCGCCGCACTCCAGGCCGCGCAGGAACAAGGGTGGCGGCTGGTCGCCGACAGCTCCTGGGCCGGCTACACCGACGTCCCGCTGGACGTCATGCGCGGCTACACCCTCCTGTTCGAGGAACTGGCCGACACGGAGGCGCCCACGCACGTGTTCGTGCAGGCGGGCGTCGGCGGGCTGGCCGCCGCTGCCGCCGGATATGTACGCGATCGCTGGGGCGAGCAGCCGAAGATCGTCATCGTCGAGCCGGAAGGCGCCCCCTGCCTCATCGAAAGCGCCCGCGCCGGCCGGCCGCTCCGCGTCCAGGGCTCCCGCACCACCCTCGGCAGGCTCGACTGCCGCGAACCCTCCCTCCTCGCCCACCGCCTCCTCACCCACCTCGCCGACCTCTACATGACCATCACCGACGACCAGGGGGCCGCCGCGGCCCGCCTGCTCGCCGGCCACGGCGTCGCCCTGTCCGACTGCGGCGCCGCCGGAGCCGCCGGTCTGCTCGCCCTCGGTCCCGCCACCCGCGCCGCGCTCAGCCTCGGCGACACCTCGCGGGTGTTGCTCGTGGGAACCGAGGGACCAGTGGAACCAAAGTGATACACGTGCACGTCAAAGGGGCGTGCATCAACCCAACCGGCCGAAGCATGCTCGGGAGGACGGCCGGTTGGCCGAACTCGACCTCCTGCGATTCCTCGCCGCCCTCGCCGTCGTCGCCTTCCACTACCTGGTGGCGTACGCGTCCGTGTGGGGCGACCGGCCCGCCGAACTGTTCCCCCCGCTGGCCCCGCTCGCCGGGCTCGGCATCCTCGGCGTCGAGCTGTTCTTCATCATCAGCGGGTTCGTCATCCTCATGACCGTCTGGGGCCGCGGACTCGGCTCGTTCGCCAGGTCCCGGCTCGTCCGCCTCTATCCCGCGTACTGGCTCAGCCTCGGCGCCGTCGCCGCCCTCTACGGGCTCACCGGCGCCAAAGCGCTCGACCCAAAACTTTCACCAGGTGAATACCTGCTGAACGCCACCATGTTCCAGCGGCTGTTCAAGATCACCGACGCCAGCGGCGTCTACTGGTCGCTGTGGGCCGAACTGCGCTTCTATCTCCTCATGGCCATCCTCGTGATCATAGGCGTCACGTACGGCCGCGTGCTCGCCTTCGCCGGCGTCTGGCTCGCCGCAGCCCTCGCCGTCAAACTCCTCGCACGGGCCGAGGTGTTCGACAACGCCGTCGTCACCGAGATCGTCATGCCCGACTACGCCCCGTACTTCGTCGCCGGCATGGGCCTGTACCTCATCCACAAACACGGCAACTCCTGGCTGCCCTGGCTCTACGTCATCGCCGGATACGGCATGTCCATCGACTCCGCGCTCGCCCGCGTCCACCGGCGCATCGACGCCGCCGGATTCAAGAACATGCCCGTCACCGACACCAGCGTCATCATCACCATCACCGTGATCTTCGCCCTCATGGCGCTCGCCGCGATCGGGATCCTCCGCCTCAAACCCTCCAAGACGCTCACCGCGCTCGGCGGCATCACCTACCCGCTTTACCTCTTCCACGGCGTCGTGGCCGTGGCACTCATCCCCGCCCTCACCGGCCACCTGCCGCCCTGGGCCGTCGCCACCACCGCCACGCTGGTGGCGATACTCCTGTCCTATCTGGTGTATGCCTTTGCCGAACGCCCCATCCAGCGGATACTCAAGCCCCGCGGACGCACACGAACCCCAACGGCTCCCGCCGTACAGATGGAAAAGGCGTCGGTGCCATAACCTTGTGGCCTTGGGGCACTGTGAAGGGCATAGGCTCGGGCATATAAACGGCGGATAGACAGACCCGGACGAACAGAGGGTGTTGCATGACGGTGCGTCGGGTGATGGGCATCGAGACCGAGTACGGCATCTCCGTACCCGGCCAGCCAGGCGCCAACGCGATGGTGACCTCCTCACAGGTCGTGAACGCCTACCTGGCCGCCTCGGCGGCCCGCGCGCGCAGGGCACGCTGGGACTTCGAAGAGGAAAACCCGCTGCGCGACGCGCGCGGCTTCGACCTCGCCAGAGAGGTCGCCGACTCCAGCCAGCTCACCGACGAGGACCTCGGGCTGGCCAACGTCATCCTGACCAACGGCGCCCGGCTCTACGTCGACCATGCCCACCCCGAATACTCCTCGCCCGAATGCACCAACCCCCGGGCCGCGGTCATCTGGGACAAGGCCGGCGAACGCGTCATGTACGACGCCGCCACCCGCGCCTCCGCCATCCCCTCCAACGCGCCCATCCAGCTCTACAAGAACAACACCGACGCCAAAGGCGCCTCCTACGGCTGCCACGAGAACTACCTCATGCGGCGCGCCACCCCCTTCGCCGACATCGTCCGCCACCTCACCCCCTTCTTCGTCTCCCGCCAGGTCATCGTCGGCGCCGGCAAGGTCGGCATCGGCCAGGACTCCCGCGGCGAAGGCTTCCAGATCAGCCAGCGCGCCGACTTCTTCGAAGTCGAAGTCGGCCTCGAAACCACGCTCAAGCGGCCCATCATCAACACCCGCGACGAGCCCCACGCCGACCCCGAGAAATACCGGCGCCTCCACGTGATCATCGGCGACGCCAACATGTCGGAGATCTCCACCTACCTGAAGCTGGGCTCCACCGCCCTCGTGCTCGCGATGATCGAAGACGGCTTCCTCACCCGCGACCTTGCGGTCGAAAGCCCCGTCCAGGCGCTCCGGGCCGTCTCCCACGACCCCAGCTGCCGGTACGAGATCCCCATGCGCGACGGACGCAAGCTCACCGCCGTCCAGCTCCAGATGGAATACCTCGAACAAGCCAGGAAATACGTCGAAGAACGCGGCACCGCCCAGGACGAGATGAACAAAGACATCCTCGACCGCTGGGAATCCGTCCTCACCCGCCTCGCCGAAGACCCCATGCAGCTCTCCCGCGAGCTCGACTGGGTCGCCAAACTCGAACTCCTCGAGGGCTACCGCAGCCGCGACGGCCTCGCCTGGTCCCACCCCAGACTCCAGCTCGTCGACCTCCAATACTCCGACATCCGGCCCGACCGCGGCCTCTACAACCGGCTCGTCGCCCGCGGCCGCATGCAACGCCTCATCACCGAGGAAGAAGTCCAGCGCGCCGTCGAAAGCCCCCCCACCGACACCCGCGCCTACTTCCGCGGCCGATGCCTGAGCCAATACAGCGAATCCGTCGCCGCCGCCTCCTGGGACTCCGTCATCTTCGACATCCCCGGACGGGAGTCGCTTCAGCGCGTCCCGACCCTGGAACCGCTCAGGGGAACCAAGGCCCACGTCGGCGAGCTCTTCGACCGCTGCCGCACCGCCGCCGACCTCGTCGCCGCCCTCACCGGCGGCGACTGACCCGGCTCCTCACGGCCGGCCTCTCACGGTCGGCCTCTCAGATCAGGCCGATCCCCAGCGTCAGCGTGCCCACCGCCAGGCACGCCCCGCCCGCCACCGTCAACCAGATCAGCCTGCTCGGCTTCGTGTCGCTCGGACGCACCACCGACAGGAAGAAACCCAGCGGCATCAGGATCGGCGCCGCCACGATCAGCGTGCGCGTCAGCGCTTTCACACCCTCTGACAGACTCGCCTGGTCCACGTACAGCATCGCCACGAGGCCGAACAGGACCAGCACGCCCGCATGCGCGTGCCCGGCCCGCCACAGGCCCCTGCGGACCGGGTTGTCCAGGTAGCCCGGGACGTTCCGCATGAGGAACGACAGCAGCGAGACGCCGCCGAAGGCCACCAGCGGGACTGTGATGAGGAGCACACCTGCGGTGCTCAGGGACGAAGGGGACATCTCGGACCTCCTTGTGTACAGGGGTCTCCAGTATTGGATAGTTTGACTATCTAGTCAACCCGGCAAGATCGCTGGGCGATCGGCGCGAAATGTCGGCCGGTTCGGGGAAGATATGCCGTAGAGGCAGTCCCCCAAGTGGAGGTAGGACATGGCTACCAAGGACACCGGCGGTCAGAAGCAGACCGGGCGGCGCGAGAACGAGGTCGAGGAGACCGAGGCCTCGGCGACGCCGGACGTCCAGGAGCGGCAGGAGAAGCTCACGGACGATGTCGACGCGATTCTGGACGAAATAGACGAAGTTCTCGAAGAGAACGCAGAGGAATTCGTGCGCAGTTATGTACAGAAGGGCGGAGAGTAGGACAAAACGGACAATCAAAAGGGGTAAATCGGGTGGAAACGCCGGACGGAGTTAAGCGGTGCCCGGACTGTGGTGAGACCAAGGCGGTCTCCGAGTTCGGGCTCAATAAGCGCATGGCTGATGGGCTTGCGCGATATTGCAAAGGCTGCTTCCGGAAGCGTTCCACGCAGAGTTATCGCAAGCGCAGGGCTGAGCAGGGTAAGACCGTTCGGGAGGCGGTCGTGGTCCCGGAAGGGCGCAAATACTGCCCGCGCTGTAAGGAAGTGAAGCCGGTAACGGAGTTCGGGCGTAATCGCGCGGAGAAATCGGGACTGACCGCCTACTGCAAGCCGTGTCACAACGTCGCGATGCGGGAAGAGCGGATCAAGAACCATGGCAGCGCGCGTAATTACCATCTGAAGCGCCGTTACGGCATCACCGAGGACGACTTCGAGCGCATGCTCGCCCAGCAGGGCGGGCTCTGCGCCATCTGCCGGGCCGTGCCGGGGACGTTCGTCGATCACTGCCACCGGACCGGGCGGGTCCGGGGCGTTCTCTGTTTCAACTGCAACAACGGGCTCGGCCACTTCGGCGACAATCTGGTGCTGCTGGAGTTGGCCGCCCTCTATCTGGACGGGGATGTTCTCTGGCCGGAGCTCGTGATTCCCCCGGAGCGGCGTGGCGCTGATTCGGTGGCGCCTACGCGGACATATCACCTGTCGCAGCGTTATCGGTTGCGGCATGAGGATGTCGAGCGGATGGTCGCGGCTCAGCATGGATTGTGCGTGGTGTGCTGGGGCCGGCCGCCCGAGCATGTCGACCATTGCCATCGCACCGGAGACGTGCGGTTTGCGTTGTGCCTGCCGTGTAATACGGGGATCGGGCAGTTCCGGGATGATCCGGCGGTGGTGTGGCGGGCGCTTTCTTATGTGGAGGCGACCGTCGAGGACTTCGGATATGAGGAGGCGGAGGTTTCGGAGGAGGAGTTGCGGGAGTTGATCCGGGCCGAGGAGCGGCTTCGTGCCGACTTCTACTCCGTGGCGGTCAGGGTGGCTTGAGCGGGTCGGTCATTTCCCGGGCATGGTGTAGTCGACGGCCACGCCGAGGAGGCGGACGGGGCGGGTGAGGTCGAAGCGGTCGAGGATGGCGACCGCTGTGCGGGACAGGGTGCCGGGGTCGGTGGTGGGGGCGGGGAGCTTCGACTGGCGGGTCCGGGTGAGGAATGGGCTGAAGCGGACCTTGACCGAGACGCGGATGACTTCGCGGCCTGCTTCCGCGGCGTCGTGGGCGACGTGTTCGGCGAGGTCGGCGACGTGGCGGGTGATCTCGGCGCGGTCGGTGAGGTCGGTGGGGAAGGTGGTTTCGCGGCTGTGGCCGCGGGCGATCCAGGGTGTGGTGACGACTTCGGCTTCGCCTTTGCCGAGGGCGAGGTAGCGGTACCAGGGGCCGTTGGTGGGGCCGAAGTGCTGGGCGAGGCGGGCGGGGTCGGCGGCGGCGAGGTCGGCGACGGTGTGGAGGCCGAGGGCGGCGAGTTTCTTGGAGATCTTGGCGCCGATGCCCCAGAGGGCGTCGGTGGGGCGGTCGTACATGATCTCGGCCCAGTTGTCGCTGGTGAGGCGGTAGATTCCGGCGGGTTTGGCGAAGCCGGAGGCGAGTTTGGCCTGGTGTTTGTTGTCGCCGATGCCGACGGAGCAGGACAGGTCGGTGCGGGCGTGTACGGCGTGCTGGAGGTCGGCGGCGAGGGCTTCGGGGTCGTCGGTGGCGGCGCCGACGAAGGCTTCGTCCCAGCCCCAGACTTCGACGCGGACGGGGAATTCGCGGAGTACGGCCATGATGCGTTCGGAGGCGGCTTCGTAGGCGGGCGGGTCGCTGGGCAGGAAGATGGCGTGGGGGCAGCGTTTGAGCGCGGTGCGTAGCGGCATGCCGGAGTGGATGCCGTGTTCGCGGGCTTCGTAGGTGGCTGTGGCGGCGACGGTGCGGGGTTGGGTGGGGTCTCCTGTGCCGCCGACGACGACGGGTTTGCCGCGGAGTTCGGGGTGGCGGAGGATCTCGACGGCGGCGATGAACTGGTCGAGGTCGACGTGCAGGATCCAGTCCCTGGTGGACATGGTGACCAGTATGGCCGTCCCGTGTGCGGAATGTGATCAGTGGCGGGGTCTTCGGCGGGCCGGGGGAGCTCGGTGAGGGAAGAGGGAGTTCGGTGCGGGCCCGGGCGTGGCTCTGGGGCGGCTCGCGGCTGTGTGCCCGCGTGGCGGGGCTGGGGCGGCGTCTCAGGGGGCGGTGAGGAGTTCGCCGTCGCGGTAGAGGAGGACGCGGCGGGGCACGGCCCAGGCGGGCGTGCCGATGGGGGGTTCGTCGCCTTCGGGGACGACGAGCTGGATGAGTGTGCCGGGGGCTTCGAGGGTGACGAGGGTGTGGGTGCCGAGGTTCTCCAGGACGGAGATCGTGCCGGGGAAGGCGCCGGGCCGTTCGGTGCGGGACAGGTCCATGTACTCGGGGCGTACGCCGTAGGTGACGTGGTCGCCGGGGGTGAGGCCGGCCGGGGCGGGGAAGGTGGCGCCGGCCACGTGCAGGGCGGAGGGGGTGACTTCGGCGGTGAGGAGGTTCATGGGGGTGGAGCCGATGAACGAGGCCACGAAGGTGGTGGCCGGCCGGTGGAAGATCTCCGCTGGGGTGCCGACCTGGGCCATGCGGCCTTGGGACATGACGGCGATGCGGTCGGCGAGGGCGAGCGCTTCGGCTTGGTCGTGGGTGACGAAGACGGTGGTGACGGCGAGCTCGCGCTGCAGGCGTTTGAGGAAGGTGCGGGCTTCGAGGCGGAGGCGGGCGTCGAGGTTGGACAGGGGCTCGTCGAAGAGGAACGCGGCGGGGTGGCAGGCGATGGCGCGGGCGAGCGCGACGCGCTGCTGCTGGCCGCCGGACAGTTCGCCGGGGCGGCGGCGGAGCAGTTCGGTGAGGCTGAGCCGGGCGGCGACCTCGGCGGCTCTGGTGGTGCGCTGGGCGCGGGGGACCTTTTTGATCCGCAGCGGGTAGGCGATGTTGGCCGTGACGTCCATGTGCGGGAAGATCGCGTAGTCCTGGAAGACCATGGCGACGTCGCGGGCGCCGGGCGGGAGGGAGGTGACGTCTCTGCCGTCGATGCCGATGGTTCCGGAGGTGGGGGTCTCCAGGCCGGCGATGGAGCGCAGCAGTGTGGTCTTGCCGCAGCCGGAGGGGCCGAGGAGGGCGAAGAACTCGCCGTCGGCGATGGCGAGGTCGATGCCGTCGAGTGCTCGGACCCCGCCGGGGAACACCTTGGTCAGGCCGTTCAAGGTGATCATGGCGCCTTCGGCCCCATGATCAAGATGCGGTGTTCATGGATGCCCTCGACAAGCTCGGTCATGCCTTGATTCCTCCGTGGAAGCGGAAGCCGTACCGTTGCGAGACGAACAGGTACATCACCACCACCGGCAGCGAGTACAGCAGTGAGAACGTGGAGATGAGCTCGAGCCTGGGCGCGCCGCCCTCGGTGTAGAGGGTGTAGAGGATGACCGAGCCGGGGGCTTTCTCGGGGTCGCGCAGCAGGATGAACTGGAACAGGAATCCGCCCCACACGCTGGCCAGGGCCCATACGGCGATGGTGGCCAGGCCGGGCCTGACCAGGGGGATGACGATGTGGCGCAGGATCTGCAGGGAGGAAGCGCCGAAGACGCGGGCGGACTCTTCGTACGAGGTGGGCGTCTCGTCCATGAAGTCCTTCAAGATGAAGATCGCGGCGGGCAGGAGGCCGCCGGAGACGACGAGGATGACGCCGAGGTGGGTGTCGATGAGGTCGAGCCGGGTGGCCAGCTCGAAGATCGGCACCATGGCGGCGGTGCCGGTGACCACGGACGACAGCAGCAGGAGCACGTAGAGCAGCAGGTCGCGGCCCGGTACGCGGACTCTGGACAGGGCGTAGGCGGCGAGGGCGGCCAGGGCGACGACGAGCGTGGCCGCGCCGCCGCCCTGGATGAGGGAGTTGCGGATGGAGCCGAGCGCGTACGGGTTGTCGAGGATGGCGGCGAAGTTGCGCAGCGTGAACTCGGGGATGGACGTGGTGATGGCGGGGGTGTCGTCGAAGGGGGCGCTGGCCAGCCAGAGCATGGGCAGGGTGAAGAAGGCCAGGACGACGGCGATGAGCACGGTGGCGGCGAGCCTGCCGAGGGCGTGGCGGATCATGCGGGCGGGCCTCCGGCGGCGGCGACCTGCTGCCGGCGGCGCTTGCCGCGCAGCAGCCGCAGGTACGCCAGCGCGAACACGAGGTTGATCAGCAGGATGAGGAAGGAGACGGCGGCGCCGACGCCGAGCTGGCCGTCGCGGAGTGCGACGCGGTAGACGTACACGGGCAGGATCTCCGAGCGGCCCTCGGGGCCGCCGCCGGTGAGGACGAAGGGCGTGAAGTCGTTGAACGTCCACAGGCTGATCAGCAGCAGGTTCGTCAGGATGTGCCGCCTGATGGTCGGGAAGACGACGTCGCGCAGCTGCTGCGGCACACTGGCGCCGGCCAGGCGGGCGGTCTCCAGGTGGGAGGGCGGCACGTTCTCCAGGGCGGCGGCGTACAGCATCATCGAGAAGGCGGTGCCGCGCCACACGTTGAAGATGATGATCGACAGCAGCGGGTAGTCGAGCAGCCAGGCGAATCCGGGTGTGTGCAGCAGAGCGTTGAGCGTGCCGTCGTCGCGGTCGAGCAGTGCGAACCACAGGAAACCGACGACGGTGCTGGGCAGGATCCACGACAGCAGCACCACGCCTTCGACGACGCGGCGGACGGGTCCGGTGCGGGTGCGAAGGATCCAGGCCAGGGTGAAGCCGAGCCCGGCCTGGCCGATGATGGCCGAGCCGCCGACGTACAGCAGGGTCAGCCACAGCGAGGTGAGGAAGCGGGGGTCCTCGAGTGCGCCGGTGTAGTTGTCGAGGCCGACGACCTGTGGGTTGGCGGCGGCCAGTCCGGTGAGCCGGTAGTCGGTCAGTCCGAGGTAGATGGTCCACAGGGCGGGGAAGACGAGGAAGACCGCGATGAGGACGAGGGCGGGCAGGACGAACGCGACCGCTCTGCGCCTGCCGAGTCCCGCGGCGTCAGTGCTCATGGCGATCCTTGGATCGCGGGTTCGGCCCGCCGGCGCCTGTGTCTTCCCTCGTCTCTCCGGTCGCTTCGCTCTGTGCGTTCCTCAGTCCGGACACCGGCGCTCCCTCACCCGCCGACGTTGGCCGCGCCACCGACCAGTCCTTCCAGTTTGGCCTGATAGGCGGTGGCCGCCTCGTCGGCGCTCTTGCCGCTGACGACGGCGGCGGTGGCCTCTTGCAGCGCGGCCGACACCTGCGGGTAGACGGCCAGGCCGGGGCGGTAGGCGGTGATGGGCAGCACCTCGTCGGCGATGTACTTCAGCATGGGGTCGGCGGTGAGCACCGCGTCGTTGACGTCGGTGCGGGAGCTGATGCGCGCCTGCCCGGACAGCTCCGATGTGGTGGCCTGCGCCGAGTGCATGAAGGCCAGCAGTTCCCAGGCGAGCTTGGGGTTCTTGGAGAACGGGTTCAGCACGCGTACGGCGCCGCCGGACATGCTGACGAAGTCCTGGCCGCGGATGCCGCCGCCGGGCTGCTTGGCGGGGATCCTGGCGTAGCCGACGGCCTGGTCGCGGTCTTTCATGGGGGCGACGCCGGCGGTGGGTTCGATGACGGAGCGCCAGAAGTAGTCGCCCTCGGCGAGGATGCCGATCTTGCCGGCGGCGAACTGGGCGAAGGACTTGTCGCGGCCCTTGGCCTCCTGCTGCAGTTTGGGGTCGCCGAGGCCGCTGCCGCCGTAGACCTGCTGGTAGAAGCCGAGCACGTCCTTGAGCGCCTGCGAGGCTCCGGTCCACTTGCCGTCGGCGTAGATCTCCGATCCGGCGCCGGCCAGCAGCGGCAGCACGCCCTGCATGGTGGTGGCCTCGCCCATGGCGGTGCCGGCGTTGATCTGGATGGGGACCGGCACGCCGGCGGTCTTGAGCTTGTTGCCCGCGTCGAGGATGTCCTGCCAGCTCTTGGGCTCCCAGGTCTCGGGCAGCCCGGCCTTCTTGAACAGGGTCTTGTTGTAGAACAGGACGCGGCCGTCGGTGCCCTGCGGCAGGCCGTACTTCTTGCCGTCGAAGATGCCCAGCCCCTGCACCGCCTGCGGGATCTGCGACCAGCCCTCCCACTGGTCCACGGCGGCGCCGCCGACCTCGGTGAGCGGCTTGATGTAGCCGGCCTGGGCGAACTCGCCGACCCAGATGCCGTCGACGTCGATGACGTCGGCGCCGGACTTCGACTTGAGGTCGAGCGCGATCTTGGTCTTGTACTGCTCGTCGTCGACGCCGCTGGGCTGGAACAGCACCTTGACGTTGGGGTGGGTCTTCTCGAACTCGGGGATCACCCACTGCTTGATCCACGTGGCCGACTCGGAGTTCTTGCCGCCCTGGATGGAGTTGGCGGCGATGGTCAGGGTGAGGCTGCCTCCGCCGGACTCCGTGCCGGTTCCGGTTCCGCAGGAGGTGAGGGCGAGGACGCAGATCGCGGCGATTGACGCAGGTCGGCTCGGGAATCGCATGTCGGCCTCCTGTTCAGGACGTGCAGACATACCGACAATCGCATGACCGCCGGCGGTCGTAAAGAAACGATCTGAACACGGGGGCGGCGGCGGTTGCGGGTGGGAAGGGTTCGCCGTGAGCTGATCGTGGGAAGTGCAGACAGCAACGCAACATGAGTAGGGTCGCCCTAGGAACAGTGACGTTTGGGAGGGAGTCGCGTGGCATCGCACAGGGATCTGCCCGTCGGCTTGGTGAACCAGCTTTTCCGCAACACCGGAAACTCCTCGTTCACGGAGTTTGTGAGCTCGTATGCGCCGGAGTTGCTGCCGCGGCGGGATGAGGTTCTGGCCACCCCGATCGGCGACCAGGTTCCGCACGCGACCACGATCGTGGCCGCCACCTTCGCCGGTGGTGTGGTCATGGCGGGCGACCGGCGGGCGACCTCCGGCAACATCATCTCGCAGCGGGATGTGGAGAAGGTGTTCCGGGCCGATGACTACTCGTGCATGGGCATCGCGGGCACGGCCAGCACCGGGATCGAGTTCGCCCGGCTGTTCCGCGTGGAGCTGGAGCACTACGAGAAGCTCGAGGGCCGGACGATGTCGGTGGCGGGCAAGGCCAACCGGCTGGCCACCATGATCAGGGGCAACCTGGCCATGGCGATGCAGGGGCTGGTGGTGGTGCCGCTGTTCGCGGCCTACGACCCGGACAAGGACGAGGGGCGCATCTTCAGTTACGACGTGGCGGGCGGGCCGTACGAGCGGGAGAGGTTCGACGCGATCGGCTCGGGCTCGATCTTCGCCCGCGGCTCGCTGAAGAAGCTCTACCGCGACGGCTCGTCGGCGGACGACATGGCGATGACGCTGATCCAGGCGCTGTACGACGCGGCCGACGACGATTCGGCGACCGGTGGTCCCGACGTGTCGAGGAAGATCTGGCCGATCGTGTCGGTGATCGACGCCGATGGCTTCCGGCGGCTGGCCGAGGAGCAGGTGTCCGGCTACGTCAACCAGATGCTGGAAGCCCGCATGATCTCGCCCGACGGCCCCATCGCCCCGCTGCGTTAGAAAGGACCATCGCCTGTGTCCATGCCTTTCGGATATGCGTCCCCTGAGCAGATCATGCGGGACAAGGCCGACTACGCGCGCAAGGGCATCGCGCGGGGCCGGTCCGTCGTCGTGCTGCAGTACGTCGACGGCATCCTGTTCGTCGCGCCCAACCCGTCGCGGGCGCTGCACAAGATCAGCGAGATCTACGACCGCATCGGGTTCGCGGCCGTGGGCCGCTACAACGAGTTCGAGGAGCTGCGGCTCGCCGGCATCCGCTACGCCGACATCAACGGCTACACCTACGACCGCTCCGACGTGACCGGCCGCGGCCTGGCCAACCTCTACGCCTCCAACCTGGGCCGCATCTTCACCGAGTCGATCAAGTCGCTCGAGGTGGAGGTCGTGGTCGCCGAGGTGGGCGAGACCAAGGACGGGGACGCGATCTACCGGCTGACGTTCGACGGGTCGGTCTTCGACGAGCACGGCTTCGCCGCCATGGGCGGTCAGGCGGAGGCTGTGGC
Source organism: Nonomuraea sp. NPDC049480 (assembly GCF_044465905.1). Classification (NCBI taxonomy): domain Bacteria; kingdom Bacillati; phylum Actinomycetota; class Actinomycetes; order Streptosporangiales; family Streptosporangiaceae; genus Nonomuraea; species Nonomuraea sp. NPDC049480. The sequence goes on along the minus strand of NZ_JBITMD010000009.1, from coordinate 97,953 downwards.
GGGGCGGCTCAAGGAGCGTTACCGCGAGTCGATGTCGCTGGCCGACGCGCTGGAGGTGGCGCTGGCGGCGCTCACGGAGCCGGGCGGGGAGCGGCCGCCGGTGGGGCAGCTGGAGGTGGCGGTGCTGGACCGCAACCGGGAGCACCGCAAGTTCCTGCGGCTTACGGGGGCGCGTCTGGAGCGCCTCCTCGCCCAGACCACCACCCCGCCGCCGCCCACCCCTCCCGCGTCCTCGGGCGACACCCCGCCCCCCACGGGTCCGGAGGGTCCGGTGGACGACGGGTCGCCGCCGCTGTAGGGCTTTCGCTTCCCGGCTCCGCGGGATCGCCGGCCCGAGGCCGGCGATCCCCGTCGCCCGGGGGTTGCACCGGCCGTAGGGCGGTGCGGGTGTGATCTGTATCACCATGGCCGGCCCGAACCGCATGGCATGATCGAGGATCTCAGAATCCGTGAACACTTTCATGCGGAGCCTCCTGGCCGGCGGCGCGGCGGCCGCGGTCATGATGACGTCCGGTGTGGCCGCGCATGCGGCCACCGCCGCGTACCCGAACTACAAGGCGCCCAAGACCTTCGGCACCACGTTCCAGCCCGACCCGAAACACGACTTCACCAAGGGCATCCACTCCCGCCGCAACGGCATCCTGCGCGGCTGGATCACCGGCGTGCGCGGCGCCGTGGCCGAGTACGAGCCGATCAAGTGGAAGCGGGGCACGGAGACCGAAGGCCACTTCGTCGGCCCGCCCGAGGGCGACGTCACGGCGTACGCCTCGCCCATCGCCAAGGACGTGACGTTCCTGTCGGCGTTCGGCTGCAAGTCCTCGATGGGACAGCTGACGGTGAGCAGCAAGACGGGGCTCGGCAGCAAGCGGTGCTCCAGGTCCACGCTGATCAAGCGGCACGGCCGCCAGCCCCAGCCCGCGTTGATCACTGTCCACCAGGGGAAAATCGTCAAGGTTGAGGAGATCTACACCCCCTGAGGCGTGTGCGGACACCCGCGCCCCGTGGGGGCGGGCGCGGGATGAAGCATGACAAACGGGACGCGCTAGGAAAACACCCTGGAAGATCTCTCCCGCTCGCCGATCCATGGGCATAGTGTGAGGTGATGGATCGTCGCATCTTCGGGCTGGAGAACGAGTACGGCGTGACCTGCACGTTCAGGGGCCAGCGCAGGCTGTCCCCCGACGAGGTCGCGCGCTACCTGTTCCGGCGGGTCGTGTCCTGGGGCCGATCGAGCAACGTCTTCCTCCGCAACGGCGCGCGTCTCTATCTGGACGTGGGCAGCCATCCTGAATACGCAACACCCGAGTGTGACAACGTCATCGAGCTCGTCACCCACGACAAGGCGGGTGAGCGCATCCTCGAGGGCCTCCTCGTCGACGCCGAGAAGCGGTTGCGCGAAGAGGGCATCGCGGGTGATATCTATCTGTTCAAGAACAACACGGACTCGGCCGGCAACTCCTACGGCTGCCATGAGAACTACCTGGTCGGCAGACACGGGGAGTTCGGACGGCTGGCGGACGTGCTGATCCCGTTCCTGGTGACGCGGCAGATCGTGTGCGGGGCCGGCAAGGTGCTGCAGACGCCCCGCGGCGCCGTCTACTGCGTGTCGCAGCGCGCCGAGCACATCTGGGAGGGCGTCTCCAGCGCCACCACCCGTTCCCGGCCCATCATCAACACCCGGGACGAGCCGCACGCCGACGCCGAGCGGTTCCGCCGCCTGCACGTCATCGTGGGCGACTCCAACATGAGCGAGACCACGATGCTGCTCAAGGTCGGCGCGACCGACCTGGTGCTGCGCATGATCGAGGCGGGCACGGTGATGCGCGACCTGTCGCTGGAGAACCCGATCCGGGCCATCCGCGAGGTCTCTCACGACATGACCGGCCGCCGCCGGGTCCGGCTGGCCAACGGGCGCGAGGCCTCGAGCCTGGAGATCCAGCAGGAATACCTGTCGAAGGCGAAGGACTTCGTCGACCGGCGCGGCGGCGACGCCATCGCGCACCGGGTGCTGGAGCTGTGGGAGCGCACGCTGCGCGCGGTCGACACCGGCGATCTCGACCTGGTCTCGCGGGAGATCGACTGGGTGACGAAATACCAGCTCATCGAGCGCTACCGGAAGAAGTACGACCTGCCGCTGTCGTCGCCGCGGGTGGCGCAGCTCGACCTCGCCTACCACGACGTGCACCGCAAGCGCGGCCTGTACTACCTGCTGCAGAAGCGCGGCTCGGTGGAACGGGTGGCGTCCGACCTGAAGATCTTCGAGGCCAAGTCGGTGCCCCCGCAGACGACCAGGGCGCGGCTGCGGGGCGAGTTCATCCGCAAGGCGCAGGAGAAGCGCCGCGACTTCACCGTCGACTGGGTGCACCTCAAGCTGAACGACCAGGCCCAGCGCACCGTCCTGTGCAAGGACCCGTTCCGCAGTGTGGACGAGCGGGTGGACAAGCTCATCGCCGGGATGTAGGGCATGCGTTTACCTCGGCCCTACCTCCACGTCGGGTAGGGTGGCGCGAATCTGACGTCTTTTCCGAGGGAAACCATGCGCCGCGTTCTGGCCGTTCTGGCCGCCACGCCTTTGATCTTGTTCGCCGCCGCGTGCGGCTCCGGGGACGGCGCTACCACCAGCGCCGCCCCCAACGGGGCGACCGGGGTGAAGGTCGCCGGGAACGTGGGCGCCAAGCCCACGGTGACCTTCCCCTCCGGCTCGCCCGCGACGAAGTCGTCCTACGAGGTGATCCACGCGGGCTCCGGCACCGATGTCAAGGCCGGTGACCGGCTGGTCGTCAACCTGACCGTCTACAACTGGGACGGCAAGGGCAACGCCGTCCAGGGTTCCTCGTACGACACCAAGGCCCCCGAGACCATCGCCATCAACCAGCAGCTGCCGCAGGTGCTGCAGGAGGGCTTCACCAAGGTCAAGCCCGGCGGCCGGCTGCTGGCCGTGCTGGCCAACGACTCGGTCGCCACGCAGCAGCAGCAGACCACGCCGGCCGAGCCGACCAAGGTGTTCGTCCTGGACGTGGTCTCCATCCAGCCGCCGCCGATGAAGGCCGCCACCGGCAAGGAGACCGGCCAGGCCATCAAGGGCGTCAAGGTGGACAACCCGGGCGGCGAGAAGGCGCCCACGCTGACCACGAAGACCGGCGAGAAGCCGTCCGACCAGCTCGTCGTCAAGACGATCATCGAGGGCACCGGCGCGAAGGTGCAGGCCACCCAGACGCTGGCCGTCCACTACACGGGCAAGATCTGGGGCACCGACAAGCAGTTCGACTCCAGCTGGGAGCGGGGTCAGCCGGCCGAGTTCCCGCTCGCCCAGGTCATCCAGGGCTGGCAGCAGGGGCTGGCCGGGGTGCCGGTCGGGAGCCGGGTCGTGATGAGCATCCCGCCGAAGCTGGGATACGGCGAGCAGGCGCAGAAGGAGATTCCGGCGAACAGCACGCTGGTGTTCGTCGTGGACATCCTCGCCGCCTACTGATCCGTCCCCTTTGCCTGCTTCGGTCGCTGCCGGCCCGGCCTTGTGCGGCGGCGGTCGCGTCGTCCGCCGACGGCCGTGCCGCTCTGGTGGCCCTCGCGCCCCGGCGGCCGGGGCTCTGTGAGGGCCGGAGCCGTGTCGGCGCCCGGGCGGCGGGGTGTGCCCGGGCGCGTGGGAGCTTTGCGGAGCTTGCTGACGAATGATCCGGCGTCGCGGTAGCATCGCGACGCCCCGGTGACGTGGCGTCGCCGGGCCGTTCCGCGTGGGAGGGCCGATGCTCCGCCGTGCCGTCGCGCCGCTGCTGCTGGCGCCGCTGCTCGCGGCGGGCTGCACGGGTGGGACGGCCGGAGGGCTGGAGCTGAAGGTGGGCGGCCCGTTCGGCGCGCGGCCCACCATCGTCTTCCCCGGTGGCGAGCCGGCGGCCGGGCTGCAGGTGGACGAGCTGGCCACCGGAAAAGGCGCGCGGCTGAAGACGGACGACGTGGCGATCGTCCAGTACACCGCCCACGTATGGGACGGCAGGCAGAACCGCCTGGTCGACTCCAGCTTCAACCGCGGCGCCCCCGCCGCGTTCCCCGTGGGCCGGCTGCTGCCGGGCCTGGACAGGGCGCTGCGGGGCCGCACCGTGGGCAGCAGGGTCATCGCCGCCATCCCGCCCGGGGACGGCTTCGGACCCAACCCGCCGCGCGGCGTCGAGCCCGCCGACGAGCTGTTCTACGTGGTCGACATCCTGGGCGCGCACCCTAAAGGCGCCTCCATCGACGGCCGGGGCGGCGAGCTGGCGGGTGTGCGCGTCACCGGTGGCGAGCGCCCCCGCCTGGCGGTGCCCGCGACGGCCCCGCCCGCCCGGTTCGCGGCCAAGGTGCTCGACCGCGGCGACGGGCGCAGAACGCGGGCCGGACAGCTCGTGGTCACGCAGTACACGGGCGCGATCTGGAGCTCGCGCCGCGTCTTCGACGCCACCTGGACGACCGGTCAGCCGAAGGCGTTCAGGATCGGCGACGGCAGCGTGATCAAGGCCTGGGACAGGGCGCTGGCGGGCGTGCCCGTCGGCAGCCGCGTCCTGATGATCGTCCCGCCCTCCCACGGGTACGGCGCCCCCGGCCGCCCCGCGTACGGGATCACGGGCTCCGACACCCTGGTCTTCGTGGTGGACGTCCTGGCGGCCTACTAGCTTTCATAGACTCCGCGTGTGAGCACTGACGACGACCTCGAGGCGCTGGCCTTGCTGCACGACCCCGTACGCCGCAGCCTCTACGACGCCGTCACCGCGAGCGGCGGCGACGTGGGCAGGGGAGAGGCGGCCGAGGCGGCGGGCGTGTCCAGGACGCTGGCCGGGCACCACCTCGACAAGCTCGTCGAGGCCGGGCTGCTGGAGAGCGGCTTCCGGCAGCAGGAGAGGAAAGGCCCCGGCAGCGGCCGGCCGGCCAAGGTCTACCGCCGGGCCAGGGGAGAGCGCTCGGTGAGCCTGCCGCCGCGCGACTACGCCACCCTCGCCTCCGTCCTGGCGGACGTCGTCGGCGTGCTCGGCGCCGATGAGCAGGCCGAGAAGGCGGCGCGCGGCGCGGGCGAGCAGCTGGGCAGGCGGCACGCGGGCGAGCCCGTCGAGCGGGTGCTGGGGGAACGCGGCTACGAGCCGTACGAGGAGGGCGGCCTGCTGCGGCTGCGCAACTGCCCGTTCCACGTCCTGGCCGAGGAGCAGCCGCTGCTGGTGTGCTCCATGAACCTGGCCCTGTGCCAGGGGCTGCTCGAGGGGCTCGGCGACGACCCGGCCAGGGCGAGGCTGGATCCGCGGCCGGGAGAGTGCTGCGTCGCCCTTTCTAAAACAAATGGAGATTGACATAGAAGGGGGAGGGGTGGTGTGCTGAGCGTCATGCATCTCGCTGAGCTGAACATCGCCCACCTGCGCGCCCCCACCGACTCCCCCGAGCTCGCCGAGTTCGTCGCCCTGCTCGAGCCCATCAACACCCTCGCCGACGAGGCTCCCGGATTCGTGTGGCGGCTGATAGAGAGCGAGACCGACCCCACCGCCACCGTCTTGCACGACTACGGTGACCACTTGCTGATCAACTTCTCGGTGTGGGAGTCACTCGACACGCTGTGGAACTACGTCTACCGCAGCGCCCATCTGGGCGTGCTGCGCCGCCGCAGGGAGTGGTTCCTGCGCATGGCCGAGCCCTACATGGTGATGTGGTGGATCCCCGAGGGGCACATCCCGTCGCTGGCCGAAGGGATGGCGCGGCTGGAACGCCTCAAGGCCGAGGGGCCGAGCCCCGAGGCGTTCACGTTCAAGGACTCCTACGACAGCAGCGCGGCCGTCAGCCTGCCCGCCGCCGCCGAGGCCAGGAAGTAGGCCAGGTCCTCCTCCAGACCCCGGCCCATCGTCGACAGCTTCACCGGCGAGCCGCGCAGCGCCTCGTGCAGGCCGTCCACCGGCACCGGCACGAGGCGGTGCCGCACCGCCAGCAGCTCGGCCTGGTCCCTGACCCGCTCGCCGAACTCGCCCGGAAGCTCCGGCACCGGCACGTCCGCCGGGGACAGCGCCACCCGGCCGTAGGCGGTCAGCGAGTGGTGCGAGACGCCGTAGTGGCGCTCGCGCCGGTCGCCCTCGCTGACCCGCAGCGCCGCCACCGGCCGCCCCCGCAGCACCCCGGCCGCGTTGACCGCCTCGCCCGCCGACACCCCCGAGAAGCCCCACCTGGTGCCCGTGCCCAGGTTGCCGGGGCCCTGGGCGACGATCGCCACGTCGGCCTCCAGCACGTGCCTGGCCGCCAGCAGCCCCGTGTGCGTGGTGACCGCCTCGACGTCGCCGCCGAACGCCTGCCCGACCGTCACCACGCCGGCCAGCCAGCCGATCTCCCGCAGCCGGGCGGCCGCCATCGAGAACCACACCGGCAGCGCGCCGCCGTCCAGCATCACGTACGCCACCCGCCTCCCGGGCGCCCTCTCGTACAGGCCGCACAGGATCGGCGCCAGCGCCGAGTGCAGGTCGGCCACGATCACCGGCATGCCGTCCAGCGTGTCCGCCTCGCGCAACGCGTCGTGATGCGGGGAATCTTGCTCGTCGGCGCCCAGCACGGTGGCCTGCAACGGCGTGTACCGCGCCTTCACCAGGTGCCCGGGCCCGTCGGGATCTTCCGGCAAACGGTTAGGGACGGCCACCACCATGGCGTAACCTCCCGTACCGAGACCCATCGCGAGCGCGGTCGTGTTGAGCAGCACCTCGTCGCCGGGTTCCGGGCGGCCCACCAACGGCGGGTACGCGAGCGCCCGGCACTCCCCCTCGGGGACGGCGACGTCCAGCTCCACCGCTCCCGGCCACTCGCGTCGGATCCGTACAACCTCGCCCTTGCGCCATCTGATCACGGGGGCAGGGTAGCGTCGATGAAGGAGGAGTGAGGCAGATGTCGCGCCGGAAGACAGAACGGTTGCTCAATCTGGTGATCTGCCTGCTCGCCACGCGGCGCCCGCTGTCGGCCGAGCAGATCCGCCAGGCCGTGCCCGGCTACGACCGGGAGGGCGACGAGGCGTTCCAGCGCATGTTCGAGCGGGACAAGAACGAGCTGCGCGAGCTCGGCATCCCCATCGACGTGGTGCGCGACCCGTGGGAGGACGAGCCCGGCTACCGGATCGAGCGGCAGTCGTACGAGCTGCCCGAGATCACCCTGGAGCCCGACGAGGCCGCCGTGCTCGGAGTGGCCGCGCAGGTGTGGCAGCGCGCCAGCCTGGCCGAGGCCGCCTCGGGGGCGCTGCTGAAGCTGCGCGCCGGCGGCGTGGCCACCGACCAGCCCGTCGGCACCGGAGCGCTGGAGCTGCGCGTCGACACCCGCGACCCGGCCTTCCCCGCGCTGTGGGACGCCGTGCGCGACCGGCGGGTGGTGCGCTTCGACTACCGCGCCTCCGGCAGCGAGACCGTGCGCAGCCGCACCGTAGAGCCGTGGGGCGTGGTCAGCCGCCGCGGCCGGTGGTACCTTGCCGGGTTCGACCGCGACCGGCAGGCGCCGCGCGCCTTCCGGCTCAGCCGCATCACCGGGCAGGTCGCCTCCGTCGGCAAGGCCGGCGCCGTCCAGGTGCCCGAGGGCATCGACGTGCGGGCCATGGTCGGCTTCCCGGACGAGCCGATGGACGAGCGGGTCGCCGTGGTGCGCGTGCGCCAGGGGGCGTGCGAAGGGGTGCGGCAGCTGGCCAGGGCCGTACATCCCGGCACCGACGGGTGGGACGAGGCCGAGCTGGTCTTCTCCGACCCCGAGCGGCTGGCCGGCTGGATGGCCAGCCTCGGCGCCGACGTCGAGGTCGTCGAGCCGCCGGACGCCCGCGAGGCCGTCATCCGCAGACTGAAGGGGGCCATGGCATGACAAGGGCGATCACCGGGGGAGTGGCATGAGCGGGTCGGCGGACCGGCTGCCGAGGCTGCTGGCGCTGGTGCCGTACCTGATGTCCCATCCCGGGGCGCAGGTCGGCGAGGTGGCCGCGGTGTTCGGGCTCAGCGAGAAGCAGCTCATCGACGACCTGCAGCTGGTGTGGATGTGCGGGCTGCCCGGGCACACCCCCGGCGACCTCATCGACGTGTCCTGGGACGGCGGCGAGATCATCATCGACAACGCCGACACCATCGCCAGGCCGCTGCGGCTCGGCATCGACGAGGCCAGCGCCCTGCTGGTGGCGCTGCGCATGCTGGCCGCCACCCCGGAGCTCGCCGAGGTCCAGGGTGACGCGCTGCCGCGCGTGATGGCCAAGCTGGAGCGGGCCGCGGGAGAGGGCGCCGCCACCGTCAGCACCCAGGTCGCCGTCGACGTCGACGCCGCCCCCGACGCGCTGCCGCGCGTGCGCGAGGCGCTGACCCGGAAGCGCCGGCTGTCGCTGCGCTACTACGTGCCCGGCCGCGACGAGGTGACGCCGCGCGACGTCGACCCCACCCGGGTCGTGGTCGTCGACGGCCGCGCCTACCTGGAGGGCTGGTGCTACCGCGCCGAGGCGATGCGGCTGTTCAGGCTCGACCGGATGCTCGGCGTGGAGGTGCTCGACGTGCCCGCCGACCCGCCGGACGAGGCCGAGCCGATCGACGTCACCCGGGGCGTCTTCCGCCCCTCCCCGACCGACGAGCTGGTGGAGCTGGAGGTCAGCGCGGCCGGGCGGTGGGTGGCCGAGTACTACCCGTGCGAGCAGGTCACCGAGCTGGGCGAGGGCCGGCTGCGGGTGGCGCTGCGGGCCCGCGACCAGGACTGGATACTGAAGCTGGCGCTGCGCCTGGGCGACACCGGCCGGGTGGTCGCGCCGCCCGCGATGGCCGAGACCGTGCGCCGGGAGGCCGAGCGCGCCCTGGCGCTGTACGCTCACGGGTCATGACCTGGATCTTCCTGGCCGCCGGCCTGGTCCTGGCCGGGCTGGCCGTTCTCGGGGTCGCGACGGCCCGCGTCGTGGCCGCGGCACGCGGTCTGAACAGGGAAATCGCTCAAATTAACGAGCAATTCAATTTCAAACGGGACCTGAGGGGATGAGGCAGCGCTCTTGGGAGCGTACGATCGGGGAAGAACAGCACTCCGCGCTCACCATGAAGGACGTCACATGAACTTGGGAGCTCCAGAGATCATCCTGATCTTGGTGGCCTTGGTCCTCCTCTTCGGGGCCAAGAAGCTGCCGGACCTCGCCCGTGGCGTCGGACGGTCCCTGCGCATCTTCAAGGCGGAGACCAGCAAGATGACCGAGGACGACGACGACAAGCCGACGGTCGTGCAGGCCAAGACCGAGCAGCCCCAGCCCGCGCCCCCGCAGCAGATCCCGGCCGCGCACCCCGCGCCCGCGCCGGAGCTGTCGGCCGAGGAGCAGGCCCGCCGGCTCGAGGAGGAAGCCGCGCGCCTGCGCGCCGGCGCGCAGGCCGACAAGCGTCCCTGACCACCCATCCCCTCGTCCCCAGGACTGCTTAGATGGCGCTGCTGAAACGGTCGGGCCCCAAGGCCAAGCCGGAGCGGGACCCCGAAGGCCGGATGCCGCTCATGGAGCACCTGCGTGAGCTGCGCAACCGGCTGCTCATCGCGTTCGCCGCCGTTGCGGTGGGTCTGATCATCGGCTGGATCGTGTCCGGGCCGATGTGGGAGGTGCTCAAGGAGCCCTACTGCCAGGCCCCGCAGTCGCGTCAGCTCAACGGGCAGTGCAGCCTGACCTACAACGGCATCTTCTCGTCGTTCTTCATCACGCTGAAGATCTCGTTGATGGTCGCTCTCGTGGCGGCCTCGCCCGTCTGGCTCTACCAGATCTGGGCGTTCGTCACCCCGGCGCTCTACCGCAAAGAGAAGCGTTACACGCTGACGTTCATGGTGCTGGCCATCCCGCTGTTCGCCATGGGCGCGGCGCTGTGCTACGTCATCATGGACACGTCCCTGGCGTTCCTGCTGAGCTTCTCGCTCGACGGGACGGTGGCGACGATCTCGATCGACGAGTACCTCGACTATGTCCTGATCATGCTGTTGATCTTCGGGGTGTCGTTCGAGCTGCCGTTGCTGCTGGTGTTCCTCAACATCATCGGAGTCCTGTCGCACGCGGCGGTCGCCAAGCACCGGCGGCTGGTCATCTTCCTGATGTTCGTGTTCGGCGCCTTGGTCACGCCCGGCGGCGATCCGATCACCATGATGGCGCTGGCGACCCCGATGATCGTGCTGTTCGGGGCGGCCGAGCTGGTCATGTACCTGCGGGAGAAGAGACAGCCGGCGAGCGAGTTCGCGAACCTGTCCGACGACGAGGCCTCGGAGCTGCCGGAGGACACGCCGCTCGACGACGACGACGATCCCGTGGACGCGGACAAGCGGGCCGAAGAGGATTCCGGTTCCGCGCGATAGGCGATAGGTTCCGGGCGTGTCCCCCCAACTCGCCCTGCTCGTCAACCCGGCCGCCCGCGGCGGCCGGACGCTGCGCCTGCTCGAGCCCGTGGCGCGCCGGCTCCGTGCCGGCGGGGCCGAGCTGTCGGTGGTCGTCGGCGACGACGCCGCCGACGCGCTGGAACGCGCCTGCACGGCCGTCGCCGAACGCCCCGACGCGCTCGTCGCCTTCGGCGGCGACGGCCTCGTCCACCTGGCCGTCCAGGCCGTGGCCGGCACCGACGTGCCTCTCGGCATCATCCCCGCCGGCACCGGCAACGACATCGCGGCCGCGCTCGGCGTGCCCTGCAAGGACCCCGTCGCGGCGGCCCGCGTCGTGCTGCGCATGAAGTCCCGGCTGGTCGACGCCGCCCGCATCCGCGCCGGGCACACCGAGGAGCTGTTCGCCGGGGTGGTGTGCTGCGGCTTCGACTCGCGGGTCAACGAGCGGGCCAACCGGCTCACCTGGCCGCCCGGCATGGGCCGGTACCTTCGCGCGATGGCGGAGGAGCTGCGGTCGTTCCGTCCCATCCCGTTCCGGGTCACGTTCGACGGGGACGAGGTGGTCGAACGCGAGGCCATGCTGGTGGCCGTCGCCAACACCCGCTCGTACGGCGCCGGGATGCGGGTCTGCCCGGACGCCCTGCCGGACGACGGGCTGCTCGACGTGATGATGGTCGGCGCCATCTCCAAAGGGGAGTTCCTGCGGGTGTTCCCGAGCGTGTACCGGGGCACGCACGTCGGGCACCGGGCCGTGTCGGTGCGGCGGGTACGCAGCGTGCGGCTGGAGGCGGCCGACGTGGTGGCCTACGCCGACGGCGAACGGGTGGGGCCGGTGCCGGTGGAGTGCCAGGTCCGGCCGGGAGCGCTGCGCGTGATCGTGTGAGATCTACAATGTAAAGGCGGCAGGCCGGAGCGATGACGGGCACGGCGGCGCCCGCCGGGGCACGGCGCGGAATGCCGCGGGACGGACCGGAATGGCGATTTCGGTAGGCTGACGGGTATGACAACGCCAGCGGAACGCTATGCGGCCTTCCGTCAGAAGCACAAGGACGACGGGGCCGCTCTCAGCTCGTTCCGAGGTCTCTACGACTTCGAGCTGGACGACTTCCAACTCGACGCCTGCCGCGCCCTGGAGGCCGGAGACGGCGTCCTGGTGGCGGCGCCCACGGGGTCGGGCAAGACGGTCGTCGGCGAGTTCGCCGTCCACCTGGCCCTGGAGCAGGGCCGCAAGTGCTTCTACACCACCCCCATCAAGGCGCTGTCCAACCAGAAGTACAACGACCTGGTCAAGCGCTACGGCACCGCCAAGGTCGGCCTGCTGACCGGCGACAACAGCATCAACGGCGACGCCCCCATCGTGGTCATGACCACCGAGGTGCTGCGCAACATGCTCTACGCCGGGTCGGCCACGCTGGCCGGGCTCGGGTTCGCGGTCATGGACGAGGTCCACTACCTGGCCGACCGGTTCCGCGGCGCGGTGTGGGAAGAGGTCATCATCCACCTGCCGGAGTCGGTCCGGCTGGTGGCGCTGTCGGCGACGGTGAGCAACGCCGAGGAGTTCGGCGAGTGGCTGGGCGAGGTGCGCGGCGACACCACGGTCATCGTCGACGAGCACCGCCCGGTGCCGCTGTGGCAGCACATGATGGTCGGCAACCACATCTACGACATGTTCATGACCGACGACCTGCCGCCGCGCATCAACCCCACCCTGATGCGGGTGACGCGGGACGCCGAGCGGCTGACGGCGGGCCGGGGCCGGCGCGGCTACGGCCGCCCGCAGCGCTCCCGCCCGGCGGACCGGGTGCAGGTGATCGAGAAGCTCGACGCCGAGGGGCTGCTGCCGGCGATCACGTTCATCTTCTCCCGGGCCGGCTGCCAGGCAGCCGTGCAGCAGTGCCTGTACGCCGGCATCCGGCTCACCACCGACCGCGAGCTGCACGAGATCAGGCAGCTCGTCGACGAGCGCACCGCGCACCTGCCCGACGAGGACCTGGCGGTGCTGGGCTACCTGGAGTGGCGCGACTGCCTGGAGCGCGGCCTGGCGGCCCATCACGCGGGCATGCTGCCGGCCTTCAAGGAGGTCGTGGAGGAGCTGTTCACGCGCGGGCTGGTCAAGGCGGTCTTCGCCACCGAGACGCTGGCGCTGGGCATCAACATGCCGGCCCGCAGCGTGGTGATCGAGAAGCTGGACAAATGGAACGGCGAGACCCACGCCGACCTGACACCCGGTGAATACACGCAGCTCACGGGGCGGGCCGGGCGGCGTGGCATCGACGTCGAGGGGCACGCCGTGGTGCTGTGGCAGCAGGGCATGGACCCGCTGTCGGTGGCGGGCCTGGCCGGCACCCGCACCTACCCGCTGCGTTCCAGCTTCCAGCCGTCGTACAACATGGCGGTCAACCTGGTCGGGCAGTTCGGCAGGGAGCGGGCGCGGACGCTGCTGGAGGAGTCGTTCGCGCAGTTCCAGGCCGACCGGGCGGTCGTGGGGCTGGCCAAGCAGCTGCGCAAGCACGAGGAGGCGCTGGAGGGCTACCAGGAGGCCATGACGTGCCATCTGGGTGACTTCCCCGAGTACGCGGCGATGCGCCGGCGCCTGTCCGACCGCGAGGCCGAGCTGTCCCGCCAGCGCGGCGCCGCCCGGCGGGCCGCGGCCGTGCGGTCGCTGGAGGCGCTGCAGCCCGGCGACGTCATCCGCGTGCCCGGCGGGCGCCGGGCGGGGCTGGCGATCGTGCTCGATCCCGGGCGCAACCCGCGCGGGACCGGGCCCAGCCCGCTCGTGCTGACGATCGGCAAGCAGATCAAGAAGCTCGACCCGGCCGACTTCCCGGTGCCGGTCGAGCCCCTCGAGAAGCTGCGCATCCCGAAGAACTTCAACGGCCGCTCGCCCAAGGAGCGCGCCAACCTCGTCTCCACGCTGCTCGCCAAGATCGGCGACCGCGACCTCGGCAAGCCGCCCAGGGCGCGCGACCACAACGTGGAGGACGACGAGGTCAACGAGCTGCGCCGGCGCATCCGCCAGCACCCCTGCCACGGCTGCGACGAGCGCGAGGACCACGCCCGCTGGGCCGAGCGCTACTACAAGCTCCAGCGCGAGACCGAAGGGCTGCGCCGCCGCGTCGAGGGCCGCTCGCACGTGATCTCCCGTACGTTCGACCGCATCTGCTCGGTGCTGGAGCAGCTCGGCTACCTCGACGGCGAGACGGTCACCGACGAGGGCCGCCGCCTGGGCCGCCTCTACACCGAGCTGGACCTGCTGACCGCCGAGAGCCTGCGCAAGGGGTTGTGGGAGGAGCTGGACCCGGCCGAGCTGGCGGCGTGCGTGTCGGCGCTGGTGTTCGAGTCGCGGGCCGCCGACGACGCCCGCCGGCCCAAGATCCCCGCCGGGCGGGCCCAGGACGCCCTGACGGCGATGATCCGGCTGTGGGGGGAGCTGGAGGGCATCGAGTCCGACCACGGGCTGTCCACGATCAGGGAGCCCGACCTGGGATTCGCGTGGGCGGCCTTCCGCTGGACGAAGGGGCACACCCTGGACGCCGTGCTCATGGACGGCGTCAACGGCAGCGAGCTGGCCGCCGGCGACTTCGTACGGTGGATCAAGCAGCTGATGGACCTGCTGGGCCAGCTCGGGAACGCGGCGCCGCCCGGCAGCAAGATCAAGCAGACGGCCGTCAAGGCCGTGGACGCCATGCGGCGCGGGGTGGTGGCCTACTCCTCGCTCAGCTGAGCACCCGCTAGTCGTCGTTGGTGAGGCCCACCACGGTCAGCAGCAGTCCGGCCAGGCCCACCACGACGGCGGCGGCCGTCAGCATGCCGCCGTCCAACACCAGGTGCAGCAGGCCGAAGCTCTTGTCGAAGAAGTGGTCGGCGATGAGCGCGCCGAAACCCTGGATCATGAGGATGATGCCGAGCAACGTCATGCGCCGATCGTGGCAGCAGCGGCGCGGTGTTCCATCGAACCAAAGTATCGGCCGAGATCTCCTTAGAACCAGTTCTTAGTAGCACCTTTGGTGGCTGTCTTACCTTCTCTAGCGGTTTTTACCCATTTACATCTCATTTAACGAATGGGCGAGAGCGCCTTTCGGCGCTGGTTTTGCGAGTCAAATTTCTCCGATTTCGACTCATATGTCGTGATTTATCTGAATTCGAGTGCTAACGTCCGATTTGTTAATGTGTTCAGCCATCCATCGGGGGAGGAATCATGGCTAACACGCAGCTGTCATCGGTCGGGTACCAGCAGGGATGGGGCTGCCGGCGCAGGCGCTGGCGCCGTCGCCACTGCTGCTGCCACCGCCGTAGGTGGTGGGGGTGCTAGAGACGCCCTCTGAGAGCCGGCGGCTGAGCCGCCGGCTCTCCTTCGCCGCCTCCGGCCGCGAACTCGCCCCGGCGATTTCCCTTCGCCGCGCCTTCCGCGAGTTCTGGCCGGACACTCGCGGGCTGCGACGGCTGTTCGCTGCCGGGGTGGTGTTCGCGATCCTGGCCACGCTCTGCGAGGTCGCCGCGATCCGCCTGTTCGGCCACATCACGGACGAGGTGCTCACCACCCGGGATCTGGGGGCGTTCTGGGCCCCCGCGTTCAGCTGGCTCGGGCTCGCCGCCGTCGCCGGGGTGACGTCCTTCGCCGGCACGTACATCACCGCGCTCGGCGCGGAACGGTTCCTGCTGAGGCTGCGTGACCGGGTGTTCGACCACATCCAGACGCTCGCGCCCGACTTCTCGGAGAACCGGCGGCTCGGCGACCTGATGGCCCGGCTCACCGACGACGTCGAGGCCATCGAGGAGCTCGTCGGCTCAGGACTCGTCAAGGCGCTCACCACGGCCGCCGGCGTGGTGTTCTTCGCCGGGGCCGCCTTCCTCATCCGCTGGGACCTCGCGCTCGTCACACTCGCCCTGATCCCGGCGTTCCTGCTGGTCTCGAAGCTGTTCGCGGCCAGGTTCAGAACCGCCGCGGCACGCGAGCGGCACAGCAACGGCGCCATGAACAGCGTCCTGGAGGAGGGGCTGGCCAACCAGCCCCTCGTGCAGGCGTACAACCGGCAGCGGGCCGAGTCCCGCCGCCTGCACGCCGAGGGGCGCACGTGGCTGCGCGCCAACATGGCGCAGGCGTGGCTGTCCGGCCTGTACGGCCCCGCCGTCCAGGTCATCGAGACCGCCTGCCTGATCGTCATCCTCGGATTCGGCGCGTGGGAGATCGCCGCGGGCCGGCTGACCATCGGCGGCCTGCTCGCCTTCGCCGCGTACCTGGCCCTGCTGTACCCGGCGGTGCAGAGCCTGGGCGAGCTGGCCCTGACCGTGTCGGAGGCCGCCGCCGGGTCCGACCGGATCATCGAGGTCCTGCGCACCGGGCCCGCCGTCACCGACGCCCCCGGTGCCGTGCCCGCCGGAGCTCGGGGCCGGGTGCGGGGGAGGGTGGAGTTCGACCGGGTCGGCTTCGGGTATCCGGGGCGCGGGCGGCCGGTGCTGCGGGAGGTGTCCTTCGCCGCCGAGCCCGGCGAGCTGCTCGTGCTCACCGGGCCCAGCGGGGCGGGCAAGTCCACGCTGGCCAAGCTGCTGCTGCGCTTCTACGACCCGGACGCCGGCCGCGTCCTGCTGGACGGCGCCGACGTCCGCGGCCTGACCCGCCAGTCGCTGCGCCAGAACGTCACCGTCCTGCACCAGGAGACGCTGCTGTTCTCCGGGTCCGTACGGGACAACATCGCCTACGGGCGGCCGGACGCCTCGCTCGACGACGTCATCAGGGCCGCCGAGGCGGCCGGGGTGCACGACTTCGTCAGACGGCTGCCCCAGGGGTACGACACGCCGGTGGGGCAGCGGGGGCGGCTCCTGTCCGGCGGGCAGCGGCAGCGGATCGCGATCGCCAGGGCCGTCCTGCGCGACGCGCCGGTGCTGGTGCTCGACGAGCCCATGAACGGGCTGGACGAGGCGACGGCCGCCCAGGTCATGGGACCGCTGCGGCGGCTGATGGCCGGGCGGACGACGATCCTCATCACGCACGACCTGCGGCACGTGCCCGAGGGGGCGCGCGTGGTGGAACTGCGGCCCGTGCCCAGGGAGGACCGGATCCGTCTCAAGCGGGCCGGCCTCCGGGACCGGGGCGCCGCACGCTCCGCACGGGTGTGCGGGGCTGGTGCGGTCGCTCGGGGGCGCGGGAGCCAGGAGGCCACGCGGGGGCGCGGGAGCCAGGAGGCCACGCGGGGGCGCGGGAGCCAGCAGGTCACGCCGGGACTCGATGCCCAGCCGGCCACGCGGGTGCGCGAGGCTCACGCGATGGCACGGGCGCGTGAGGACCAGCCGGCCGCGCGGGAGGATCCGGACCGCGACACTCGGCCGATCACACCGCCCGAGCCCGGCCCGGCGTCCCCGCCGCCCGACCCGGTCGACGGCACGCCACAGGCGGTGCCGGCCGGGATCGCCCGGGAGGCGGCTTCGTCGTCTCCGCCCGGCCGGGAGGCGGCTTCGTCTCCGCTCGCCGAGGCGGCGGCTTCGTCACGGTCCCTTCAGGAGACGGCACGGGACTCGGGGCGGCACGTCGCGGCGGCGCCGGGTCCCGATCGAGGGGTTCGCCGGTTCTGGCGGCGGATCCGTGCGGTGGTGGCTGCCCATGGGCGGCGGCGCGACCCGCCCGGCGCGCGGCCTACGGCAGACCGGGCCGCCGGCCGGCCGTAACCGGTTACGGCGCCCGGCCGGGCGCACCACCGACACCGGCACCCGCCCTACGGGGCGGGTGTTCGTGTTGAGGGACCGGCCAAGCGGCGCGGCGGCCGCCACGGCGAGGGGGTGTATGTCCGGCGATCTCCTCCGATAGAATCGGAGAGCGCTCTCCGGTTGTCGAAGGCAGGTGCACGTCATGGGCGATGACCACAGCACGGCCAGGCCGCTGCGCGCCGATGCCCGCCGCAACCGCGAGCGGGTCCTGCAGATCGCCCAGGAGGCGCTGGCCAGCGACGGCCTGACCATCTCCTTCGACGAGATCGCCCGGCGGGCCGGGTTCGGGGTCGGCACCGTCTACCGGCATTTCCCCACCAAGGAGGCCCTGTTCGAGGCAGTGCTGCTGGGGCGGATCGAGCGGTTCGTGGCCGACGCCCGGGCGTTGGGGACCGCGGAGGACCCGGGCAAGGCGTTCTTCGGGTGGTTCTCGCGGGTGGTCGAGCAGGCCTCGGCGAACCAGGCGCTGTGCGACATGCTGGAGAGCGGCTCCGAGATGGCGTTCCGGCCGGGCTCGACGCTGGAGGACGATTTCGCGGCCGCGCTCGGCCGGCTGCTGGCCAGGGCGCAGCGGGCCGGCGCGGTGCGGCCCGACCTGGTGACGGAGGACGTGCAGGATCTGCTGCGGGGGTGCCTGGCGGCCGAGCGGAGGGCGCGGGCCAGGGGCGGGGCCGTGCGGATGGCGGACGTGATCTGCGACGGAATGCGGGCTCGGCCGCGCTGAGCCCGATGACCGGTCCCGCCGCCGCCCCCCGGGCCGTGACGGGCTCAGGCCAGGGTGAAGCGGACCTCGCGGGTGGACGGGTCCGCCTGCGTCAGGCGTACCGTGACCTGCTCGCCGAGCGGGAGAGCCCCGTTGCAGCGGGCGATCACGGCGGGGTCGGCGAGCTGGATCTGGCCACCGCCGCGCCGCTCGTCCACGTCGATCACCACCGCCTCGAACGCCTGCCCGATCCGGTCCCGCAGCAGGAACGCCTCCACCAGGTCCACGCACGCCCGGTCCACGGCCGCCGCGCGCCGCCCGGAGGACGACATGAGCGCGGGCAGGCTCGCCAGCCCCTCCCGCACGTCGGAGGACACCGGCTCGCCGGCGGCGACCGCCAGGCACACCTCGGTCGCGTAGCGGTCGACCAGGCGCCGCAGCGGGGCCGTGACGTGCGCGTACGGCGCCGCCACCGCGGCGTGCCCGGCCTCCTTCGGCGGGGCACCGTCGAAGGCCTCGTAGCCGGAGCCGCGCAGCAGCACCCTCGACTCGTGCAGGAACGCCGCCTGCTGCGGGTTCTTCGGATCCAGGTCGTGCACCACGGCGCCGTACCCGGCCCCGTCCGGCCACGGCACGCCCAGCGCCCCCGCCACCCTGCGGATCTTGGCCAGGTCGTCGGGGTGCGGCCGGGGCAGCACGCGCAGGATGCCGACCTCGGCGTCGAGCATCATCGTGGCCGCGGCCATGCCCGTCAGCAGCGAGATCTGCGCGTTCCACGCCTCGGCCGGCAGCGGCAGCCGGAACTCCAGCCGGTAGCCGCCGTCGGCCGGCACCACCTCCTGCTGGGGCGTGGGCAGGGTGACGCCGCCGCGCTCGCGCTCCAGGGCCAGCCGGAGCCGGCCGATCTCGGCCAGCAACCCCAGGGTGCCGTCGGCGGTGCCGGTGTCGACGGCCGCCTGCACGTACGCGTAGTCGAGGCGCTCGCGGCTGCGGACGAGGGCGCGCTGCACGTCCGCGCCGACCGTGCGGCCGTCGGCGTCGAGGTCGATCCGCCACACCGCGGCCGGCCGCAGCGCGCCGGGCAGCAGGCTGGCCGCGCCCTCCGACAGCACCCGGGGGTGCAGCGGGACCTTGCCCGCCGGCAGATAGACGGTCTCGCCCCGGGTCCGGGCCTCGGCGTCGATGATCCCGCCGGGGCGCACGAACGCGCCGACGTCGGCGATGGCGTACCAGACGCGGTATCCGGCGCGCAGCCGCTCCAGGTGGACGGCCTGGTCGAGGTCCATCGAGCCGGGCGGGTCGATGGTGACGAACGGCACGTCGGCGAGGTCCTCGGCCTCCGGTCGCGCGAGCTCCGGCACCCGCGCCACCCGTTCGGCCTCGTCGTACACGGCGCGCGGGAAGTCGCCGGGCAGCGCCAGCTCCCGGCTGATGCGATCGAACCCGTCCTCGAGCTTGAGGGGTATCTCTTCGGGAACCTGAATCATCGACACGCCCACAACCTACCGGGGCGGGCAGCCGCCCCTGATCACATGGAGGTGGGCGTCGAGGCCGGTGATCCGCAGCAGCCGCCGCACGGCCGGCGGGGCGCCCGCGATGCGCAGCGGCGTGCGCCGTCGCTGGGCGTGGTTGTGGACGGAGACGAGGACGCCGAGCCCGGCCGCGTCGATGAAGGACAGGCGGCTGACCTCGAGGACCACCGCGACGTGGCCGCGCCCGGTCTCCTGGAGCAGCTCCAGCAGGTGGCTGCGGAGCAGCTCGGTGGTGGCGATGTCCAGCTCGCCGGACACGGTGACCGTCACGGTCCCGTTGCGGCGGCTGGTGGTCAGGTGTAGTGGGTCCATCTCCGGCTCCGCGCTCTCAGGGCCGGGAACATTCCTGTCGGTTGCGCGGACCCGCCCTTGCCGTAGGCACCAGATTGCCATCCGCATGTCACATAGCGCGACTGCGTGCTTCCGTAACGGAGTTTACCCGGCAGATCGCAGCGGTCGAGAGGCGCGCGGTGAATCGGGTAGACAGGAGAATTCCTCAGGAAAACAATTCTGATTACCGAGTTGTAAAAACATCACACCTTAGCGTGGTATCAGGCCGAGAAGGAGGAGATCGCAGAGGGCGGCGAAGTCGTCGTCGATGCCCGGCAGGCTCCAGTCCGCGGCGTGCGCCGGATTGTGGAAGCGGGCCGTGGCGTCGAACACCGCTCGCGCCGCGGCGGCGGGGTCGGGCGCGGCCAGTTCTCCCCCTTCCACGCCGGCGGCGATGATCTGCCGGATCTGGCCCACCATGTCCGCGACGTGCCCGTCGATGACCGCGCTGGCCTCCTTGACCAGCACCATGTACGTGGCGAACAACTCGGGGTCGTCCAGCGCCTTCTTGCGCTTGGACGAGAACAACGCGCTCAGCCAGTCGCGCAGCCGTGCCGCGGCGGGGGCGTCCTCGGCCATGACGGCGGCCAGGGCGGCGTGCGACTCGTCCAGCCATCGCTGGGTGACGGCCTCGCGCAGCGCCGTCTTGCTGGGGAAGTGCCGGTAGACGCTGCCGTGGCTGACGCCCAGCGCCCGGGCGACGTCGACGACCGTGGCCTTGGCGGGGCCGTAGCGGCGCAGGACGTCTTGGGCGGCCTCGAGGATCTGCTCGGGCGTCAGGATGCCATCTGTCATATTCCCAATTCTGTCAGTCGAAGGGGGATGGGCAGGCGCCGGTCCCGTTCTGTGGATTTCTACCTTTTCGAGGTGCCGTCGTATGCGTGTACTGGGCTCTGGGACACCGGATCGCGGCGATCGCCGGGGAAGAACGGCCGCTCGATCCCAGGGCCGTGTGTCCCGTGGGAGGGGAGCCCCGGGGGGAGCCGTCCCTCCGGCGAGAATGCCGGAGGGACGGACCGGGCTTTTTGTGGAAATTGCCGAGTTTGCGGAAAAGATCACACTACGCTGCTAGCCCGTCAGGGTACGAAATTGGAGTGGCGCATCGTGTGGATCGCAGTGGCAGTGCTGGCCGCCATCGCCGTGGGCGTGGTGGCCTGGTGGCTTCGCCGTGACCCTGCCGGTGGCGACGTCTACGGCACGTTCGAGGCCGAGCGGAAGTGGAGCTGGGAACTGCGCCTCACACCCGAGGCCGAGGCCGCGTTCCTGGAAGGGCTGCGGGCCTACCACGACGCGGGCAACGCCCTGGAGCTCGCCGGGGAGCGGGAGGTGCTCACGGCGTACGGCCCGCCGCGGCTGATCTCCCTGCACCTGCTCGCCGACGGTTTCGCCGCCCTGGGGGACGTCGCGATGCACGATCCGCAGGGCACGGTCGCGGACATGATGGCGGGGTTCGCGGCCGGCGAGCGGCCCGGGGTGCTGCACCTGCGCGAGGAGTGGCCGGCCGGCGAGGTGGACGGTATGGACCTGGCCGCCTTCGCCGCCGCGGTGAGCGAGATCGTCTGCCCGGAGGGCGCCGAGGGCCTCCGGCCCTGGCCCGGCGGCGACGGCATTGGAGCGTTGCAGGTCGCCGTGCTCGCCGGCGGGCCGGACCCGGGGGAGGAGACGTCGACTCACGTCAACGGGGAGCCCGTCGCCGCGGGCCTGGCCACAACGACGATCAAGGACCCGGTCGCACAGGGCGTGCCGGACGACGAGGGCCGGCGGCACGCCAACACGATGATGCTGGACCTGGCCCGGGTGCTCGACCTCTACCAGGAGGCCCGCGAGAAGCAGCCGGAGGCCCCCGCGGGCGCGCTGCTGCGCGGGGTCGTGGCCGGCGTGATCGCCGCCGGCGGGCCCGGCCTGACCTGGGTGCGGCCGGCCACACCCGAGGAGCGGCGTGTCGTGGTGGAGGCGGCGGGCTCCTCCGAGCTGCGCTGACGGCCTCGCCGGCCGCCTGGCGTCAGGCGTTGACCTCGGCGCGGCCCTGCCGCCAGTAACCCATGAACGCCACCGCGCGCCGGTCCATGCCGCGCTCGGCCACCAGGTGCCGGCGCAGCGTCTTGATCACGGCCGCCTCGCCGGCCAGCCACGCGTACAGGGAGTCGGCCGCCTCCTCCTCCGGCACCTCCCACAGCTCCTCGGCGTCGACGTCCACGTCGTCGAAGGCCTCCGGCCGCGGCATCGGAGGCAGCAGCCGCTCGGCGGCGGCCCGTACGGCGGGGACGAGCAGGCCGCCGCGCTCGGCGTCGTTCCTGGCCAGCCAGCTGACCTTGACCGAGCAGGCGGTCTCGACGGGCAGGAAGTCGTCCTCGTACGGGACCTCCATCAGGGCCTCGCCCACGACGCCGGCGGGCAGGCGCTCGAGCACGGAGCAGATGGCGGGCACGGCGGTCTCGTCGCCGGCGATCAGCACGGTCCTGCTGCCGGTGGGCGGGCGGAACTCCAGGCCGCCGTGCCAGCCGTCGTAGCGGGCGTCGGGGCCCATCAGGACGGCGACGTCCCCGGGCCGCGCCTGCTCCGCCCAGCGGGCGACCGGCCCGTCGCCGCCGGGGTGCATGACCACGTCGACGTCGACCTCGCGGGCGTCCTGGCGGACCTGCCTGGCGGTGTACGTGCGCATCGGGTTGCGCTTGCCGTCGTCCAGCTGCCGCCACTTCATGAACCAGTCCGGGCCGGTCGGCAGGCGGGCCAGGCCATGCTCGGGGATCGGCAGGATGAGCTTGATGCGCTGGTCGAAACCGTTGTCGGCGAAATGATGGAGATCGTCTCCGGTGAACGTCACCCGCAGGAACGACGGGCTCAGCCGCCGCAGCCGTACGACCTGGGCGTGGAACATGTGAAAGGGCTCGACCATCCCGGCCTCTCCATAGATATTAGGTGAGCCTAACCTAAACGATCGGCGGCGGGTGTGGCCAGTCCCGCATGGTCGCGGCTCGGCTGCGGATCGGGGCACGCGCAGGTCGCAAGGCATCCGCACAGTCGTCAACTCGCGTTGTGGCAGCGGTCGTCGCGGGCGTCGCGGCCCTCACCGGCACGACCTCCGGCGTCCGCCCCGGAGGGCCTCCCCGTGCCTGGACGGGAGAACGGTTTCCGGTAGCGTCTCCACTCAGGTCACACGACCCCTGAGCTGAACGGACGCCGGCCCGCGGATCCGGCGCACGGACGTGAGTAAGGAGCCCCCACTTGTCACCCGTCATCCTCTCCGCCGCCGGCGTCGCCCTGCTGCTCGACACCGCCGGCCAGGGCCTGCCGCGGGTGCGCCACTTCGGCGCCGACCTCGGTCCCGTCGCGGGGCCCGGGCTGCTCCCCGCGCCGGCGTCCCCCGCCCTGCCGCTGCTGCCCGCCCAGGGCGACGGCTGGTACGGCAGGCCCGGCCTGGCCGGGGCCCGGGACGGCGAGCACTGGCCGGTGCGGTGGACCCTGGACCGGCTCGACGTGGACGCCACCCCCGGCTCCGGTGGCGCCGTGACGATCGGCGCCGCCGACGCCCGGGCCGGGCTGGCGGTGGTGAGTGAGCTGGCCATGGACGCCGGAGGCCTGGTGACGATGCGGCACACGGTGACCAACACCGCCGCCTCGCCGTACCGCCTGGCCGGGTTGACCTGTGCGCTGCCCGTGCCCGCGCGGGCCGGCGAGCTGCTGGACTTCACCGGGCGGTGGGCGCTGGAGAAGGTGCCGCAGCGCAGGGCTTTCGGGCACGGCGTGTGGGCCAGGGAGAACCGGCGCGGGCGCACCGGGCACGACGCCACCGGGCTGCTCGTGGCCGGGACCGAGGCGTTCGGCTTCCGTAGCGGCGAGGTGTGGGCGGTGCACGCCGGCTGGAGCGGCGGCCACGTCCACTACGCCGAGCGCCTGGACGACGGGCCGGCGCTGCTGGCCGCGGGCGAGTTGCTGGAGCCCGGCGAGGTCACCCTCGCCCCGGGTGAGAGCTACGCCACGCCGCTGGTGTACTTCACCTGGTCGGGGCGCGGCCTCGACGACGCGAGCGCCCGGCTGCACGACCACCTGCGGGCCGCCCGCCCGCTGCCGGTCCGGCCCGTCACGCTCAACAACTGGGAGGCCACGTACTTCGACCACGGCCTCGACCGGCTGCGGGAGCTGGCCGGCAAGGCGGCGGCGGCCGGGATCGAGCGCTTCGTGCTCGACGACGGCTGGTTCCGCCACCGCCGCCACGACCGCGCCGGGCTCGGCGACTGGTACGTCGACGAGCAGGTCTGGCCGGACGGGCTGCACCCGCTGGCCGAGCATGTGCGCAAGCTCGGCATGCAGTTCGGGCTCTGGTTCGAGCCGGAGATGATCAACCTGGACTCCGACCTGGCCCGCGAGCACCCCGACTGGGTCCTCGGCCAGGCCGATCGGCTGCCGCCGCCGCAGCGCCACCAGCAGACGCTCGACCTGGCCCGGCCGGAGGCGTACGCCTACCTGCTGGAGCGGCTGGACACGCTCGTCGGCGAGTACGCGCTCGACTACATCAAGTGGGACCACAACCGCGACATCGCCGAGCCCGTCCACGACGGCGTGGCCGGCGTGCACGCCCAGACGCTGGCGACCTACCGGCTGCTGGACGAGCTGCGCCGCCGCCACCCCCGGCTGGAGATCGAGTCGTGCTCGTCCGGCGGCGCCCGCGTCGACTACGGCATCCTCGCCCGTACCGACCGGGTGTGGACCTCCGACAGCAACGACGCCCTGGACCGGCAGGCCATCCAGCGCTGGACCGGGCTGCTCGTGCCGCCGGAGCGGCTGGGCGCCCACGTCGGCGCCCCGCACGACCACGTCACCGGCCGGTCGCTGCCGCTGGCCTTCCGGGCCGGCACCGCGCTGTTCGGCCACATGGGCGTGGAGTGGGACCTGACCTCCGCGAGCGAAGCCGAGCTGGAGGAACTGGCCACCTGGATCGCGCTGCACAAGCGGCTGCGGCCGGTGCTGCACGCCGGGCGCGTGGTCCACGCCGACCACCCGGACCCGTCGGCGCTGCTGCACGGCGTGGTGCTGCCCGAGCGGGGCGTGTTCGGCTTCGTGCAGCTGACCTCCCGCCTCGACTGGGTGCCCGCGCCGCTGCGGCTGCCCGGGCTCGACCCCGCCGCGCTCTACGAGGTACGCGTCGCCGGGCCCGTGCCGCAACGCGCGGCGATGCCCGAGTGGGCCGCGGCGCCGGTGCGGCTGCCCGGGTCGGCGCTGGGCGAGCTGGGCCTGCCCGCTCCCACCATGCGTCCCACGTCGGTGCTGGTCATCGAGGTGGACCGGGTGGGTTAGCCCAGGTCCAGGCCGGAGCCGCCGAACCGGTCCCGCAGGAACCGGCCCTGGTCGCGCAGCGCCTGCTCGTCGCCCCGGTGGATCGCCTCGGCGACCTTGCGCATCTCGGCGTCGAGCAGCGCGAGCTGGGCCAGCAGCTCCTCGTGCGCGTTGCGCTCGCGATCGGCGCGCCGGGCCAGCGCGTAGCCGCGCGGCAAGTTCGCGTACGCCTCCAGGCCGGCCGGCAGATAGCTGCGGATCGTCTGCGACACCACGTGGAGCTGATCGGGGGACGCGGTGAGCTGCTCGGCACGGCCGAGCACACCCCTGAGGACCTCGGCCAGCTCCGCCACGGCCGCCTGCACGTCGGCGGGGAAGCGCCGCTCGATCCGCCGCAGCAGCGTGTCCAGGTCGGCCCGCAGCGCCCGGGTCTCGACCTCGGCGTGAGAGATCGTCAGGCGGACGCGGTCGGGCGGGGCGAGCAGCGCGCCCACCCCGTACAGCGCCGCCACGACCACCGGCCAGTACGCGCCCGCCAGCCCCAGGAAGTGGGCCAGCAGGCCGAGCAGCGCCAGGCAGGAGCCGGCGATGTTCCTCGTCGACCCCAGGTAATCCAGCAGGCGCCGCGGCACCCGGTCACTGATAGCCACGGATCTCCTTGAACGCGCTGCTCAGCGAGGTCGAGCGGGCGTCGAACACGGCGCCCCCGGTCAGCTGTGCGACCTGGCGCATCTCCGCCACGTCGCTCTCGCCGAACAGCACCACGAACGCCGGCGTGCGGCGCCGCTCCTCCGGCAGCGCCCGGAAGTACGCCTCGAAGGCGGCGTAGTCGATGCCGTCGGTGTTCTCGCCGTCGGTCATGAGCACGATCGAGGAGTAGTGGCCGGGAGTGACCGGCCGGTCGTAGGCCGCCTTGAGCCCGTCGTAGATCGCGGTGCCGCCCGCCGCGTCCAGCCCTTCGGCGAACTCCTTGATGCGCGCGAGCACCGGAGCGGGGTCGCGTTCCGGGACGGTGAACGGGACCGGCCCGCCCGCGCTGCCGTCGAACGGGATCATCGTCACCGTCTCGCGGTTGCTGAAGCGGGTGAAGGCCCCGGACGCGGACGTGTCGGCTCCGGTCAGCGCGACGAGCGCCTGCCGCAGGGCCTCGATCCTGTCCCCGGCCATCGAGCCGGACGTGTCCAGCACGAACGTCGCCTCCGCCGGGACGCGGACCTGGTTGAGGTAGGTGGCGATCAGCTCGTCGGCCGTGCTGCGCCGGTTCGGGAAGGGAAGCTCGATGAGCTGAGCGGAACCGAACCTGGGATCCTGCGCCACGCCGGGCACGATCGGGCGGCGGTGCGTGCCGGTCACGATCTGCTTCTGCACGGCGGGCGTGCGCAGCCAGGCGGCGAGCTTGCCGTACAGGACCTTCTTCTCCTCCGGCGCGGAGGCGAGCAGCGTGAGCGGGTAGTCGGCGCTGACCACGCCGTCGCTCGGGTAGACGATCGTGACCGGCTCGCGCAGGCCCAGCAGCACCGACTCGTAGTTGACCATGCCGTCCACGCCCGGGTCGCGGGCGTAGGCGTCGGCCAGCCAGCCCGACGAGCCGGCCGTCAGCCGCTGCGCGGAGAAGAACTCCTTCAGCTTCGGCGTGACCGTGCCCACCTGCTCGGCGCTGAGCGCGCCGTCGGCGTCCGACAGCGCCGCCGCCACCCCGACCAGGGCGGAGAAGCCGGAGTTGGAGGAGGCCGGGTTCGTCATGCCGAAGCTGAACCTGCCGTCCTTGGCCGCGGCCGCGATGTCCGCCCACGAGACCGGCTTGCCCGTCCAGCCGAGTTCGGCGGCCTTGGCCGGCCTCAGCCCCAGCACGACGGGGGACACCATGGTCTTGGTCTGGGTGGACAGCCTGGCCTGGGCGCCGTCGATCAGCGACAGGTAGCGGTTGGAGGAGAACCAGGTCGCGTCCACCCGGCCGGCGGCGCGGCCGGAGGCGACCTGCTCGGCGCCGTCGAGCGTGCCGCTGTAGGTCAGTCTGACCTTGACCCCGGCCTCCTGCTCGGCCCGCCGCAGCAGCGGCTCCAGGTCCTTGATCTCGCTGCCGGCCAGCACCCGCAGCACATCGGGCCCGTCCCCGGGCTCCCCGGACGCGCCGCAGGCGGCCGCGGCCAGGAGCAGGACCGCCGCGAACGCGCGCCTCACCGGGCACCCTCCCTGGCCCGTTCCAGGTACGTCTTCGCGTGGTCCAGCTCGGCGGACAGGCTGTCCACCGTGGTGGCCATGCTCTCCACGGCCTTCGCCCGGAACGTGTCGATCATGTCCATGGTGGCGTAGACGTTGTCGAACGCCTGCCGCAGCGTGTCCAGATCCACGGTCGCCGCGGCCGCCTGGTTCTGGATCGCGCCCGCCTGCGTCCGCAACATCTCGCTGGTGGCCAGGATGAGGTCGCTGGTCGTGGCGTTCAGCGCGCTGATCTGGTCGAGCACCAGCTTCTGACCGGCCAGCGCCTGCGCGACCGTGACGGCCGTGCGCAGCGCGGCCACCGTGGTCGTGGTGGCCCGGTCCACGCCCTTGCTCAGCTCCAGATTGTTCTTGCGCACCAGGTCCAGGGCCAGGTAGCCCTGGGCCGAGACGGCCAGCTGGGTGAGCAGGTCCTGGTGCTTCTGCCGCACCGCGAACAGCGCGTCCGAGCGCAGCGCCGTGGCCCGCTGCTCGTCGGCCGCCGCGATCCGCTCCTCCAGCGCGGCGTCCATGGCCTTGGCCATGAGCGCGTACTCCTGCAGCCGGGTCATCGCCTCCCACAGGTTCGCCTTCTCGCCCTCGATGGCGGCGTTGTCGCGCAGCAGCTCGTCCTGGCCGGACTTCAGCGCGCGGATGATGTCGTCGATGTGCTTCTGCGCGGAGTGGAACCTGGCGAAGTAGTCGCGCAGCCTGTCGCCGAACGGGATCAGCCCCAGCAGCTTGCGGGTCCCGCTCGCGGCCTGCTTGGGGTCCAGGTCCACGACGGTACGGCGGAGCGCGACGAGTTTCCCGGCGACCCTGGCCTGCGCGTCGGAGCCCTCGCCCTTGGCCGCCTCGAGCGCGGCGAGCGGCCGCTTGAGCATGCGGTTGGCCACCTGCGAGGCGGACCTGATCTCGGTGTCGCCCATCGAGGAGATGTCGTGCACCTTGCGGGAGAAGTCCGGCGAGCGCGGGTCGAGCCCGCTCAGCTCGCCGGCGAAGTCGCGCGCCTTGGCGGTGAGCTCGGCCGCGCGCTCTTCGGCGATCGGCAGCATGGTCGCCGCCGTCTCGGCCGGCACCGGCGCGACCGGCGCGGGCGGCGTGAGCACGAGATCGGACACGTGTGGAATCTCCTCGTTCATGGCCGGGTGGCGTCGATGGTCGTGATCAGCTTGTCCAGCCGCTCGTACGTGGGCGGCTCGACGACGTCGACCAGGTCGGCCGCGGCCGGCGCCTTGGTCTTGGCCACCAGGCCGGTGAACGCCTGGGGATCGGTGGTGCGGAAGCCGTACGCGGCGGCCAGGGCGAGCAGCTCGGGATCCTTCGTGAGCAGCTCGCCGACCCGGGTGCCCTGCCCGTCGAGCGGGACCAGCGTGTGCTTGCTGAGCACCGTGGGCGACGGGTAGACCAGCCGCATGTCCGGCTTGATCGCGCCGTCGCCGGCGAAGACGTGCGACAGGTACTGCGCCTCGTACACGACCAGCAGCGGCGTCTTGCCCGCGCCCAGCGCCAGGTAGTCGTCGAACGACGCCTCGCTGGTCGACTCGGCGAAGCCCTGGTCGAGCACGGCCGGGGCGACGATGGGCGCGATCTTGGCGATCTGCGCGTCGGAGCTGATGACGTCCTCGCCGTTGGCCACATAACCGATCACCGACAGGTACATGGCGGCGGAGTTGGACGTGCGGATGTCGGTCGTGGTGAGCAGGACGCGTTTGCGGGCGCGGTACGCCGAATTATCAGGTAGTTCATCCCATCGAGTGCCTTTGGCTACTAATTCTAAATATTTCTTGATATCTAGAGTTTGGTAGCCTTTGTCGGAATCGCTGATGACGCCGGCCCTCGCCAGCAGAGCCGCGATCGGCTCGAACGTGGCCACCGCCATCGGGGAGTAGAACGGCGAGAACGTCGTCGTCGCCTGGCGATCGCGTTTGATCCGCTCCGCGGCCGGGACGCTGGAAGGGAAGGCGAAGGCGTATTCGCCCAGGTCCACGTCGGTGACGATCTGGCGCGATCCCGCGGTGTCCACCTCGACGCGCAGGCCGTGCCTGGCGAAGGCCGCCTTGACCCGCGGGTCGTCGAAGAACGGTTTCTTCTCCGACCCGATGACCCCCCGTACCACGGCCACCTTCTGGCCCTGATCCTCCCGCCCGCCCAGGAGTATCGCGACCACCGCCACCCCGGCGAGAACCACCGCCAAAATGACGCCGATCCACCGCTTCATCGAACCCCGTTTCGTGAAATATCCCCCATGGATTGGATTATGGAATGGCGATCGGGGGGTTCGCGCGGGGGGAAAGCCGACCGTACGGCAGAATTCATGCGCCGTTCATGAACGCCTGGTCTCCGTCATCGCTGTGCACTGCCTCGCCGCCGTGGCGCTCCCGCGTTCCGGCGCGCTTCCGGCGCCCGCACCGGGGAGCACCTGATCGTCGTCCATCCCGGGAACTCCACCGAGAAGATCGTTCACCCTCCGCGACGGCGCCCCTCTTGACGCTGGGCGTCCCTGCGGTTAACACTCTCGCAACACGTTTCACGCGCACGGTGATGTTAGCGCTAACAATTGAGGAGTCGCAGATGCGACGACGCGCTTTGGCGTGTCTGGCGGCGTTGGCCACCACGGTGTCGCTCGTGGCCGCGCCCGCTCACGCGGCCGCCGACGGCCCGGTGCTGTGGTACAAGCTCGACGAGCAGGCGGGAGCGGTGGCGGCGGACTCGTCCGGCGGCGCCCGGCACGGCACGGTGCGCGGCACGCCCGGCTGGGGCGACGGGCTCGGGTTCAACGGCGTCGACACCGACGTGGAGCTGCCCGACGACGTCATGAAGGGCATGGACGCGATCACCGTCTCGACGGACGTGCTCGTCGACGCCGGCCAGCGCACCCCGTACTTCATCTACGGGCTCGGCAACACCAGCGGCTCCGCCGGCAACGGTTACCTGTTCGCCACCGGTGACCACCTGCGCGTGGCGCTCGCGACCGGCAACTGGTCGACCGAGCAGAACACCCGCGTGTCGACCTCGTACACCCTGGCCCGCGGCGGCTGGAAGCACCTCGTCTACACCCAGGCGGGCACCACCGGGATCCTGTACGAGGACGGCGTGGAGATCGCCCGCAACCCGAACGTGACGATCACGCCGGGCACGATCGGC
Organism: Nonomuraea sp. NPDC049480; assembly: GCF_044465905.1. Lineage (NCBI taxonomy): Bacteria > Bacillati > Actinomycetota > Actinomycetes > Streptosporangiales > Streptosporangiaceae > Nonomuraea > Nonomuraea sp. NPDC049480. Next base: position 67,743 of record NZ_JBITMD010000009.1, on the reverse strand, counting down.
GGCGGCACGACCACGGCCAACTACCTCGGGCGGTCGCTGTACTCCGCGGACCGGCTCTTCCAGGGCAGGCTGCGGGACTTCCGGATCTACGACCGGGCGCTGGCCGCCGGCGAGGTGAAGGATGTGGCGCAACCCACCGTCACCGCGGCGCTCGCGGCGGACAAGCAGGCCCTCACCCTCGGCGACACCGGCGCCGTCACCGCCGACCTGACGCTGCCGGCCAGGGCGCCCGGCGGGTCCAAGGTCACCTGGGCGACCAGCGACGAGTCGGTGATCACCGCGTCCGGCAAGGTCACCCGCCCGCCGGCCGGGCAGCCTGCCGCGCGGGCCTCGCTCACGGCCACGCTGGCCCGGGGCACGCTCACCGAGACCAAGACGTTCGAGATCACGGTCCTGGCGCAGGACGACGACGGGAAGATCGCGGAAGCGGCGGCGGCCGTGCTGAAGGTGCACGGCATCGACGACGTACGCGGCAACCTCACACTCCCCGTCACCGGCGAGAACGGCACCACGGTCGCCTGGGTCTCCGACAAGCCGTCCGTCGTCACGCCCACCGGCGAGGTCACCCGCCCGGCCCACGGCGCCGGCGCCGTCACGGTCAAGCTCATCGCCACGGTCACCAAGAACGCCGCCACCGCCACCCGCGAGTTCACCGCCGAGGTGCCCGAGATGCCGGCCAGGCAGGACTACACCGGCTACCTGTTCAGCTACTTCACCGGCGAGGGGACCACGGACGGCGAGCAGGTCTACTTCGCCCTCAGCCGCGGCAACGACCCGCTGCGCTGGCGCGAGCTCAACGGCGGCAAGCCGGTGCTCACCTCCACGCTGGGGGAGAAGGGGCTGCGCGACCCGTTCATCATCCGCTCGCCCGAGGGCGACAAGTTCTACCAGATCGCCACCGACCTGCGGATCTTCGGCAACGGCAACTGGGACGCCGCCCAGCGCACCGGCAGCAAGTCGATCATGGTGTGGGAGTCGACCGACCTGGTCAACTGGGGGGAGGGGAGGCTGGTGAAGGTCTCGCCCGACACCGCGGGCAACACCTGGGCGCCGGAGGCGTACTACGACGAGACCCTCGGCGCCTACGTCGTCTTCTGGGCCTCCAAGCTGTACGCCGAGGACGACCCGAACCACACGGGCAACACATACAACCGGATGATGTACGCCACGACCCGCGACTTCCGCACCTTCAGTGAGCCCAAGGTGTGGGTGGACCCGGGCTACTCGGTGATCGACTCGACGCTCATCAAGCACGGCGGCACGTACTACCGCTACACCAAGGACGAACGGAACAACTCCTCGACCACCCCGTGCAGCAAGTTCATCCTGTCCGAGACGTCCACCTCGCTGCTCAACACCAAGTGGGACTTCCTGTCGGAGTGCATCGGCAAGGGCGCCATGAGCCAGGGCGAGGGCCCGACCATCTTCAAGTCCAACGACCAGGAGAAGTGGTACCTGTTCATCGACGAGTTCGGCGGGCGCGGCTACATCCCGTTCGAGTCGACGAACCTGGCCTCGGGCACCTGGACGCCGTCGGCGAACTACTCGCTGCCCGCCAGGCCCCGCCACGGCACCGTCACCAACGTCACCCAGGCCGAGTACGACCGGCTGCTGCGCGCCTACGCGCCCGGCCAGCTCGTGGAGAGCACCGAGGAGGTCAAGGTCGTCACCGGCATCGGTGACGCACCGGTCCTGCCGGAGAAGGTGACCGCGACGTTCGCCGACGGCGGCACCGGCTCGGTCGCCGTCACCTGGGACGAGGTCCCGGCCTCCGCCTACGCCCAGGCGGGCACGTTCACCGTGCAGGGCACGCTGCCCGACGGCGCGTCGGTGCGGGCCAAGGCGACGGTCACCGTGTCGGCCGAGGGCGTGCCGGTGCAGAGCCTCACCGTCTCGCCGGCCGAGCTGCGTCTCGGCGTCGGCGTGAGCCGCCAGGTCAAGGCCGTCGTCGAGCCCGCGAACGCCACCGCCAGGCAGCTCACCTGGACCAGCGCCGACCCGTCCGTCGCGACGGTCAGCGCCGCCGGCCTGGTGACCACCGTCAAGGCGGGCAAGACCGAGATCACGGTGCGCACCGCCGACGGCTCCAAGACCGTCACCATCCCCGTCGAGGCCACCACCGCGATCCCGGCCGACCTGCTGCTCCACTACACCTTCGACGAGAAGGGCGGCACCGTCGCCCGCGACGCCTCCGGCCGCGGCCACGACGGCTCCTACGAGCGCACCCCGGCCTGGGGCGACGGCGTCCACGGGGCGTCGTTCAAGATGGCGGGCGGCGCCGGCACGTCCACGACCGCGCCGTACGTCACCGTCCCGAACGGCGTGCTCAAGGACGTCTCCGACCTGACCGTGGCCTTCCACGTCAAGTGGAACGCCTCCACCACGGCCAACCAGTGGATCTACGGCTTCGGCCCGGACCGCGACAAGTACCTCTTCACCGGGCCCCGCAACGGCGCCGGCGTGCTGTTCTCGGCGATCACCACCGGCAGCTGGCAGGCGGAGTCGTCCATGCGGCACTCGGCGGCCCTGCCCGGAGGCGAATGGAAGCACGTCGCGGTGACCCTCGACTCGGCGCAGAAGACGGCGGTCATGTACCTCGACGGCGTCGAGATCGCCCGCGCGGCGAACGTCACCGTCAAGCCGTCCGACCTGTACGACGCCGCCAAGTCCTACGGCGGCCACATCGGCAGGTCACTGTACACAGAGGACCCGTACTTCGCCGGCGAGGTGGACGACTTCCGCGTCTACGGGCGGGCGCTGCCGGCGGCCGAGGTCTACGCGCTCGGCGGCGACCCCGCCGCGATCACCAAGGTGACCCTGCCCGAACTCAAGGTCGACGCCATCGTGGACGCCGGCACGGGCCAGATCAGGCTGCCGCTGAAGGAGGGCACCGACGTCACCAAGCTGGCGCCGCAGCTCACGCTCGCGCCCGGCGCGACCGTGAGCCCCGCCTCGGGCGCCGAGCGGGACTTCACCGAGCCCGTCACCTACACCGTGACCGGCGCGGACGGCACGAAGCGGGAGTGGAAGGTCACCGCGCTCGTCATGAAGAGCCCGGTGCTGCCCGGCCTGTACGCCGACCCCAACATCGCGGTGTTCGGCGACCGGTTCTACCTGTATCCGACCACGGACGGCTTCGCCGGCTGGAGCGGGACCCGGTTCAAGGCGTTCTCCTCCACCGACCTGGTGCACTGGCAGGACCACGGCGTCATCCTCGACCTGGGGCCCGACGTGTCGTGGGCGGACAACAGCGCCTGGGCACCGGCGATCGCCGAGAAGGACGGGAAGTACTACTTCTACTTCAGCGGCGGCCTGGCCGCCGGCAACACCGCCAAGCACCTCGGAGTGGCCGTGTCGGACTCCCCGACCGGCCCGTTCAGGGACGCGCTCGGCAAGCCGCTCGTCCCGGCCGGGACGTACGCCGGGCAGATGATCGACCCGGCCGTGTTCCAGGACGACGACGGCCGGCGCTACCTGTACTGGGGGAACGGCAACTCCTACCAGGTGCCGCTGAACGCCGACATGGTGTCCTTCGACGCGGCGAAGGTGAAGACGTACAAACCGGCCGGGTACAACGAAGGCTCCTTCGTGATCAAGCGCGACGGCGCGTACTACTTCATGTGGTCGGAGAACGACACCCGCAGCGAGGACTACCAGGTGGCCTACGCCACCGGCGAGACGCCTCTCGGCCCGTGGACGAAGCGGGGCGTCATCCTGCGCAAGGACCTCTCGTCCGGCATCAAGGGCACCGGGCACCACTCGGTGCTCCGGGTGCCCGGAACCGACGACTGGTACATCGCCTACCACCGCTTCGCCATCCCCGGCGGCGACGGGACGCACCGGGAGACCACGATCGACCGGCTGGAGTTCGGCGAGGACGGCCTGATCAAGACCGTGACGCCGACGCTGGAGAGCGTCGATCCCGTCGCGATCGTGACCGCCGGCCCCGACGCCTCCGGCGCCGAAGGCGCCCCGATCCGCCTGACCGGCACGTTCTCCGGAGCCGGCACCCCGGCCTGGCGGTACGAGGCCGGCGACGGGGCGAAGGGCACGTGCGCCTTCGCCGACCCCGGGGCGCCGCAGACCACGGTGACCTGCACGGACGACGGAACGTACCGGGTCACGCTGACCGCCGGGCGCAGCAAGGACGCCGCGACCGTCACCGTGGCCAACGCCGACCCGGTCGTCACCGGCGCGTCGGCCTCGCAGGATCCCGTCGCGGCGGGCAAGCCCGTCGAGGTGACGGTCACCTACACCGACCCGGGGGCCGCCGACACGCACACCTGCGAGGTGGACTGGAAGGACGGCGCCACGGGAGCGTGCGCGGACGGGCACGCCTACGCCAAGGCGGGCATTTACCAGCCGGTGATCACGGTCGCCGACGACGACGGCGGCAAGGTCGTGGTGACGGCCGGTCCGGTCGTCGTCTACGACCCGGCGGCCGGGTTCGTCACCGGTGTCGGCTGGATCGACTCGCCGGCGGGCGCCCAGCCGGGCCGGCCGTCGGCGGCGGGCAAGGCCGTGTTCGCGTTCGTGTCGGCGTACAAGCCGGGCTCCACGAGCCCGTCCGGGGAGAGCGTGTTCACCTTCCCGGCAGGGAAGCTGCTGTTCACGGCCACCCGGTACGACTGGCTCGTGGTGAGCGGCGGCGAGGTCCGCTTCCGGGGCGCCGGCGAGGTCAACGGCAGGTCCGGGTACGCCTTCGCGGTCACCGCCTTCGACGGCGACCCCGACCGCTTCCAGATCAAGATCTGGAAGGACGGGAGCGGCGAGGTCGTCTACGACAACCAGGGCGACGTCGGCGGCGGTGAGATCGTCGTGCACACGAGGAGGTAAAAGCAGGGCCGTGCGGTGAACGGGCTTTAATGCCGCCGCAACCGCGCCTGCCGTGATCATGTAACAACCCGTGCGGAGACTGGGTGCCATGAGCGATGCACCCGAAGTCATTCACGTACGGTCCGGACATGGCGGCCGGCAGGCGCGGTCGTGGCGGCGAGAGATCGTGGAGCTGGCCGCCCTGTTCCTCGCGGTGGGCCTGGCGCACCTGCTCGCGACGTTGCTCGGGCACCGGGATCCGGGGCCCGTCGTGCTGGTCGGGCTGGGCGCGGCGTTGATCCTCGGCGCCGCGCTCCACAAGCGGCTGGGCCGCCGGCCGGCCCGCAGGAACCCCGCCTCGCTCCCCGTGGACGGGGGAGCGGGAGCGGCCATGATGTTGTGGCGCATCCGCATGCGGGTGGTGGAGCGTCCCGGCCGGCTGGCGACGGTGGCCGGCGCGTTCGGCCGCCTGGGCTGCAACATCCTGGCCCTGCACATCGCGCCGACGGGCAGCAGCGCCATCACGCCCGCCGGCTGCGACGCGCTCGACGAGTTCGTCATCGAGGCGCCGCCCGATCTGGCGCTCGGCGTGCTCGCCCAGGCGCTGACCGAGGCCGGCGGGCACGACGTCGTCATCGTTCCCGCCCAGGTCAAGGACCTCACCGACCCCGGCGTGCAGGCCCTGATCCTGGCCCAGCGGGTCGGCGCCGACCCGGACCGGCTGCCGGAGGCCATGGCCGAGCTGCTGCGGGTCTCACAGGTCGAATGGCGGCGGCCCGGCGACACCGTGGACGAGGGCGCCGAGCTCAACACGACCATGGTGATCTCCGTGAACCCGGACCGCGCCCTGCTGATCAGGCGGCCCGAGCTGCCGTTCACCCCGACCGAGGCGGCCCGCGCGGCCGCCCTGACCGCGGCCGCCCGCCAGGCCCGCTACACCGGCACGGCCTGAGCCCACTTCTCCAGTCCGGCCGCGTCGATCGGCAGGACGTCCGACAGCACCTCCGCGCCGCCCGCCGTGACCAGCAGGTCGTCCTCGATCCGCACGCCGATCCCGCGCAGCTCGGGCGGCACCGTGCGGTCGTGGGCGTGGAAGTACAGTCCGGGCTCGACGGTCAGCACCATGCCGGGCGCCATCCGGGCGCCGTGGTAGGCCTCCGGGCGGGATCGGGCGCAGTCGTGCACGTCCAGGCCCAGGTGGTGGCCGATGCCGCAGACCAGGTAACGGCGGTGGTGCTGGCCGTCCCCGGACAGCGCCTCGTCCACCGAGACCGGCAGCAGCCCCCAGTCGTGCAGGCCGCGCGCGATGACCTCCATGGCGGCGTGGTGGAAGCCGGTGAAAGCGCGGCCCGGCGCGACCTGGGCCATCCCGGCCCGGTGCGCCCGCTCCACCAGGTCGTGCACCTGCCGCTGGACGGGGGAGAAGGACCCGGACACGGGGAAGGTGCGGGTGACGTCGGCGGTGTAGTGGCTGCGTGCCTCGACTCCCAGGTCGAGCAGCAGCAGCTCGCCGGGGCGTACGGGGCCGTCGCAGCGCACCCAGTGCAGGGTGGGCGCGTGCGGGCCGCCGCCCACGATGCCGGCGTAGCCGGGGCCGTTGCCGTGCGTCCTGGCGTAGCGGTCGAACGTGCCCTGCAGCCAGCGCTCGCCGCCGCCCGCCACCGCGGCCGGGATCTCGGCGAGGACCGCGGCGAAGCCCTCGACGGTACGGTCCACGGCCTCGCGGAGCTGGGCGATCTCCCAGTCGTCCTTGACCATGCGGAGCTCGGCCAGGGTCCGGCCGAGCTCTTCCGAAGGCTCCGGGAAGGCTCCGGCGAGCAGGGCGCCGGCGGGCGGCCCGGCGAAGTCCGGCAGCGGGCGGACCTCGACGCCCAGGGCCGCCGCCCACTCGGTGAGCGACGGCGACGGGCCGACCCACAGCTCACCGTGGACGGCGTCGGAGAAGAAACCGAGGTCGCCGGGGCGGGCCGGCGGCGGCAGGTACAGGGTGGCCTCGCCGCCGGCGATCACGGCCACCGCGTCCTCCGCCGCGCAGCCGGTCAGCCAGAAGAAGTCGCTGTCCACACGGAAGTCGTAGGCGGTGTCGTTGCTGCGGACCGGCGCCTGCCCGGCCGCCACCACGACGGTCCGCCCGGGCAGCGTGGCGGCGAGCCGGGCCCGGTGGGCGGCCGCGGCCCCGGCGGCGCCCGGCACCAGGTCGGGAGTGCGGGCGGGGGTGTCCCAGCCCTGGGCGATGTACTCGGTGAACGCGGGGATCTCCGACAGCTTGGGCAGCTTGCCGTCACTCACCGGTGATTCCTCCTCCCATGTCGCGGACCAGATCCGTCAGCCGGGCGAAGACGCGGTCCTCACCGATGCCGTCGTGCTCGTACTCGTTGGTCACCCACGCCTGGGTGTTGCCCACCCGGGCGGCGGTGTCCAGTTGCAGGCCGGAGTCTACGTACATGTCGTCGAAGTAGACCGCCGCCGCCACCGGCACCTCGTTGGCGGCCAGCCGGTCCAGGTCGTACAGGCGCGGCCACTCCGCCCGCTCGGCCAGCAGCTCGACGGCGGCGCGGAAGGGCCGCAGCACGCGGATCTCCGCGAACATCCACGGGTAGATCATCTCCCCGGTGAACAGCAGCGGCCTGGCGTCCTCGGCGAAGGCCGGATGCCGGGCCCGCTCCCGTTCGGCCGCCCACGCGGTCGCGCCGGGGCCGCAGCCGTAGGTGCTCTCCTGCAGCGCGGCGAACAGCGGGTTGTCGGCGAAGGAGGTGCGGGCCAGCACCTGGTGCAGGAACGTCTCCGGCAGGCCTCCGGTCCCGTCCGGCAGGGCCTCGTCGAGCAGCCAGTGCATGCGCTCATAACCCGGCTTCATACCGAAGTCGAGACCGAGCGACTGCAGCCGCCGCACGGTCAGCACGTCGCCGTCCGGCAGCCGCACGTCGCCCTCGGCCAGCCGGTCGGCGAGCCGCCCCGCGGTCTCGGCATGGTGCGGGTAGCGGCGGTAGAACGCGTCGTTCTTCGCCGCGACCCGCGGATAGGTGCGCCGGTAGACCTCCTCGGCGTCCGGCTCCAGCGCCGGCAGGCCGCCCGCCACGTAGCAGGCGCTCAGCCCTCCGGGCGCGTCCGACAGGTACGTGAGCGTGAGGAAACCGCCGTAACTCTGCCCCAGCGTCGACCACCGCCTGCCACCGAACACGGTGGTGCGCAGATGCTCGGCGTCGGCCACGATCGAGTCCGCGCGGAAACGCGCCAGGTACTCCGCGCCCTCCCCGGCGCCGAGCGCGCTCATCACCCGCCCGTCGATCCGCGAGCTGCGGCCGGTGCCGCGCTGGTCGAGCAGGATCACCCGGTACGTCTCCAGCGCCCGCCCCAGCCACCCCGACGTGCCCACCGGCCGCGGTCCCTTGCCACCCGGCCCGCCCTGCAGGAACAGCAGGCACGGCAGCTCCTCCCGATCGCGGGCGGGAGCGACCAGCTCGCGGGCGAACACCTCGATCGCCGGCCCCGGGTCCGACCAATCGAGCGGCACCTCCACGACGTGGTCGCGCACCCGCATCCCGGGAATGGTGTACTCGGCGGTGATCATGCGCTCCCCCTCCTGCGGCGGTCCCACTCCGGGTCGATGCGCGGGATGGCGGCCGGCAGCGTCCTGGTGTAGTCGTCACGCGGATCGTCGAACACCTGTCGGCCGGCGTCAGCGCGCTCGGGAAGTCGGCGAAAGGTTTCTTCAGATGGAAGACGACCGTCTTGGCGTCGGGCGTCTCGATGGTGTCGAGATCGCCGGACAGGTACGGGCCCATGTAGTCCTTCGGCGCGTCCAGCAGCAGGCGGGCGTACGGCGAGCCGATCCCGGCCTCGGGGTCGAAGGAACGAGAGGCGCCGAACTTCACCGCCTCGCCGGTGATCGGCGTGCCGTCCTCCGGCAACACCTTGTCCCTGAGCGTGAACGTCCAGGTCTTGGCGTTGTCCGACGGCATGCCCGCCGGTCGCCGCCGGCGCACCCGGCCCGCCGGACGAGGGCACCTTCCCAGTAATGTGTGGCATTGCACTGAACACTAGGTGTCAGGCCAGTGCCTTGCCAAGGGTCAGGAAGCTGATTCAAGAGAACGTAACCGCGAAAACGGCCGCCGGGCTCCCGCCGGACGGCCGATGATCGAGATCGCCGTGGTCATACTCCGTAGGGCATCGGCCGCCAGGACGCCCAGTCGATGCGGACGCGGTCGCGACGCTGCGGGTCCACCTTGACCGGGACCGTCGCGCCGGGCGCCACGACGCCCATCGGGATGCGCGGGAGCGACTGGCGGTGCGTGACCTGGTAGGCCTGCCCGTCCGGCATCCGCACACCGAGCACGAAGCTCACCAGCGGCTGCCCGTTGACCGTCACGCCGGTGTCGGCCATGGACTGCACCACGGCCTGCGCGGGAATCCCCGTGGCCATCAGCCGCTGCCCGTTCCGTGCGATGATCAGGAACGGCAGCCCGACACAGGCCAGGATCAGCATCGTCCCGCCCGTGATCGCCAGTGACATCCAGATTCCCGTGCTCATGGTCTTCCTCGGTTCTCCACCGCCCCCGCTGGGGCATCTCGCATCTTCCTAGGTATTTCTACGCAGACCGCTTTGCACACCACTTGATCCCCGGTTGCACGCTGGGCCCCTGGCTGCCATTGATCAATCGCCGCGTTCGCGCTGGACGTCGCAGACGTGGGAGACGATCAGGAGATCACCGGTTGTTCGCCGGTACCGGATGTGACGGATGGCTCATCGGCGCCGCGGGCCGTCGCGATGCTGCGCCGTTGACTACAGTGGCCCGGTGCGACGCGTATCCGTGGTCGGCAACTCGGGCTCCGGCAAGTCGACCCTGGCCGCCAGGCTGGCCCAGCGGCTGGGCGTTCCCTGGCTCGAGCTCGACTCGATCTTCCATATGCCCGGCTGGGCGCCGCGTCCGCCGGACGAGTTCCGCGCGGAGGTGGAGCGGTTCACGGCCGGCGGGGGATGGGTGATCGACGGCAATTACTCCCTCGTCCAGGACCTGGTGTGGTCGCGCGCCGACACCGTGGTGTGGATCGACCTGCCGCGGCCCGCCGTGATGCGCCAGCTCCTGGGCAGGACGCTGCGGCGGATGGCCACCGGCGCGGAGCTGTGGAACGGCAACCGGGAGTCGTTCCGCTTCCTCCTCCGGCGGGACGAGTCGATCATCCACTACGCCTGGACGGCCCATGAGAAATACCGCGACCGCTACCGGCGCGCGGCCGCCGACCCGGCGAACGCGCATCTCACCTTCATCCGCGTGACGTCCCGTGGCGACCTCGACCGGCTCGCCGCGGAATGACAGAAATTGAAATCTGTCATTCCAATGGGCATACTGGCCGCATGAGAACTCTGGGAAACGGCGGACCTGTCGTGTCCGATCTCGGCCTGGGCTGCATGGGGATGTCCGACTTGTACGGCCCGACCGACATGTCCGAGTCCATCGCCACCATCCACGCCGCGCTCGACGCGGGCATCACGCTGCTCGACACCGGCGACTTCTACGGGATGGGGCACAACGAGTTGCTCATCCGCGAGGCGCTCAAGGGCCGCTCCCGCGACGACGTGCTGATCAGCGTGAAGTTCGGCGCGCAGCGCGACTACGACGGCAACTGGCTGGGGTACGACGGGCGGCCCGCGGCCGTCAAGACGTCGCTGGCGTACACGCTGCGCCGGCTCGACACCGACCACGTCGACGTCTACCGGATCGCCAGGGTGGACCCCAACGTCCCCATCGAGGAGACCATCGGGGCCATCGCCGAGGAGGTCGAGAAGGGGCACGTCCGGCACATCGGGCTGTCCGAGGCCGGGGCCGAGAGCATCCGGCGGGCCCAGGCCGTGCACCCGATCCGCGACGTCCAGATCGAGTACTCCCTGCTGTCCCGGGGCATCGAGCGGGAGATCCTGCCCGCCTGCAGGGAGCTCGGCATCGGGATCACCGCCTACGGGGTGCTGTCGCGAGGACTGCTCAGCGGGCACTGGTCCAAGGACCGCGAGCTGGCCGCCGGCGACTTCCGCTCCTTCAGCCCGCGCTTCTCCGGCGACAACCTCGCCCACAACCTGACGCTCGTCGAGGCGCTCAAGGCGCTCGCCGAGGCGAAGGGGGTCACGGTCGCGCAACTGGCCATCGCGTGGGTGCTCGCGCAGGGCGGCGACATCGTCCCGCTGGTCGGGGCGCGGCGCCGCGAGCGGCTGGCCGAGGCGCTGGGCGCGCTGGACGTGCGGCTGACGGCGGAGGAACTGGCTGGGATCGAGGCGGCCGTTCCCCCGGGAGCCGCCGCGGGCGACCGGTACGCCGCCGCGCAGATGACCATGCTCGACAGCGAACGGTGACCGTTCCGGCCGCCCGGCCCGGGGGCGGCCGGCGCCCCGGAAGAGGACGGCCGGCGCGGCTGCGAGTTCGGTGCTTCTCTCCCGCGCAATTGGGTCGGTGGGCCACAACCCCGCCGCTACACGGCTGTTTCTCCGTTTGTCAGCGGCCTGAGGGAAGGTGCACCGTGCGTGCTGTCAACCGGCGTGGTTTAGCCGCCGTCATCACCGCGGTCACCTTGTTCGCCGGAATGGATTCCGGAGCGGCCGCCGCGTCCAGTGCCGCGGTGGGTTCGCGCGTCGCCGTGGATTCCGGGTCGGCCGGGCGGCGCACGGCCGTTGAGCTGATGAAGACCGGCGGGCCCGAGCTCGCCAGGGCCGCCGAGGGCGCACTGCTGGGCAGCGACGAAGACCTGCGTGACTTCCTCGCCGCCGGACAGGCGGCCGCCGCGGAGACGGAACCTGCGCGTGAGCGTCAGCCAGGTGCTGGGCGATGAGCGTGTCGTGCGCGTTCCGGGCGGGCGGGTCAGCGCTCGATGAGGGTGACCTCGAGGGAGTAGAGCGAGGCGCGGTAGACGTGCGAGCCGTGCTCGACCGCGCGCCCCTGGTCGTCATACGTGGTGCGGATCATGGTGAGCAGGGGCGCGCCGCGGCGCTCCTCCAGCAGCCGGGCCTCCGTCTGCGTGGCGGCCCGCGCCCCGATGCGCTGGTTGGCCACCCGCATCCGCACACCGGCGCCGCGCAGCAGCTCGTACAGGCCGCGGCCCTCGAGGTCGGCGGGTCTCAGCTGGGCCAGCCCGATCGGCAGCCAGTTGTGCAGCACGGCCAGGGGCTCCCCGGCCGCGAAGCGCAGGCGCTCCAGGTAGAGGATCTGGGCGCCGGTCTCCACGCCCAGGACGCGGGCGATCTCCTCCTCGGCCGGCCGCGGCTCCAGGGCGAGGACCTGGGTGGCCGGCTCCTGGCCGGCCCGGCGCAGGTCGTCGTACAGGCTCGACAGCTCCACCGAGCGCTTGACCTGGCCGTGCACGACCTGCGTGCCGACGCCGCGCTTGCGGACCAGCAGCCCCTTGTCCACGAGATACTGGATCGCCTGGCGGATCGTCGGCCTGGACAGCCCGAGCTTGTCGGCCAGCAGGATCTCGTTGTCGAGACGGGCGCCGGGCGCCAGATCACCTCGCCGGATCGCCTCCGCGATCTGCTCGGCCACCTGGAAGTAGAGCGGCACGGGGCTGGATCGATCCAGGTCGATGGCGAGGTTCGCGGTCATGCTGATCAGCTTAACCGAGGTCAGAATGTCCTGACAAACGTCGTCCGGCCCGCCCGTGGCCGCCCCGGCCCGGGCCGCTAGGCTGGAGGGAACATGGATGCGACACAGCTGCTCGACACCGCCACCGAGGCGGCCAGGTCCGTCGGCCCCCGGCTCCGCAAGGCGTTCAGATCCCGGCCCGAGGTCGGCACCAAACGCGACTTCCACGACCCCGTCACCGAGCACGACCGCGCCGCGGAAGAGACCATCCGCTCGGTCATCGACGCTCGCGTGCCGGGCAGCGCGATCGTCGGCGAGGAGGGCGGCGCCACCGGCTCAGGCGACCTCACCTGGTACGTCGACCCCATCGACGGCACCGCCAACTTCGCCGCCGGCCTGCCGTTCTTCTGCGTCTCCATCGCCGCCGCCGTCCGCGGCGAGCTGGTCGCGGGGGTGGTGTACGACCCGGTGCGCGACGACGAGTTCACCGCCACCACCGCCGGAGCCTGGTGCAACGGCACCCCCATCCGCAGCCGGGGCGCGGCCACCGACCGCGAGGCCATGCTCCTGTGCGCCTACCCCACGCCGCAGGACCTGGACAGCGAAGGCGAGGAGGCGCTGCGGCGCTACCGGCGGTTCCTGGAGTCCTTCTCCACGGTGCGGCGGCCCGGCAGCGCGGCACTCAACCTGGCACACGTGGCCGCGGGGTGGTCGGACGCCACGTACGGCACCGGGTCCCACCCGTGGGACGTGGCCGCCGGAGCCCTGCTGGTGCGGCAGGCGGGCGGCGTCTACATCGGCGACCCCCTGGTGAAGGGCGACTACCTGGCCCACGTCGGAGGCTTCGACCTGGCCGGCTCCGCGCTGGCCGAGGTGGCGCGGGGCCTGGAAGGTTAGGCGGTCCCCGGGTCATCTTGGGTGACTCTTAGTAGTCAGTCATGTCAGGCAAGCAACGTGGGCGCGGACTTCCCTTCACAGTATTCAGGGGTCTTCAGGCACGTAAGCGATGTCAGGTGCGTTGCCTCGGTACTACCGGCCTGAGCGGGCGGTGGCCGCCGACGAGTCGGTGCCGTGGGTGGTGGTCGATGAGGACCTCGAGTTGCATGTCGAGGCGTGCGCATATCTGGCGTTGATGCGCGCGGCGGGCCGGGTGCTCAACACTGAGAGTGATCGACTTGCTTACCGTCGACGACTGGTGCTGGGCGATCGGGCGGGGGTCAGCGGGGGGTGCCCAGCCGCGTGAACCGGTGGCGGGCGTCGAGCAGGATCTCGTGTGCCCGCTCGGGTTCGGCGGGGTCGCCGTCCAGGAGCACAAGGCCGTAGCCGGCGCGCAGCATGGCCAGGTCGCGCGCATGATCGGTCTCGCCGAACAAGGCCAGGGCGCGCTCTGCCAGGACCAGCGCGTCGGCGGAGCGTCCGTGGCGATAGGCCGTCACCGCTGCGTTCCAGCAGGCCGAGGCCCTGGCGGCGAGAGGGCTGCCCAGGGTATCGGAGATGCTGATCAGCCGTTGCACTCGCCCCGGGAAGATGCCCGTGGCGCGCCCCGGCCTGGCCCAGCAGTCGCGGCCGCGCAGGAGGCGTCGTCGCCTGAACCTTTCACACCAGTTCAAGCTCAATCGCGAGCGGGCCGAGCGTCTCCTTCTCCGGCGGGTAGATGGTGCGGATGCGGCCCAGCTGTTCATCGCGTCCCACGTCCGGATTGACCCGCTCTGCCCCCTCGGTGTCCAGCAGTTCCTCGAAGCTGGTATAGCGGGCCAGTCTGCGCACCCGCGTTAGGCACTGCAGCCCGTCGCTGGTGAAACGGATCCGGTGCCCGGGCGCGAGGTCGCGGAACTTCGGATAGGAGACGCGGACCTCGACACTCTTGCGGCCGGACCTGACCAGGTCGAACGATTCGCGAAACAGCGTCAGGTCCCACGTGCGCGTGTCGTCGTTCATGAGGCGGTCGATCTCCTGGACGGTGTAGTGGCGGAAGAAGTCACGAGGATCGGCCAGCAGCCGCTGGGCCAGCCCGAACAGCGTAGAAGCGTCCGGAGCCGCTGTCGCGCCAGGTTGCGACTTGGCCAGTTTCGCGCCGGTGCCGTCCAGCACCATCGGGCAGAAGATCCGCGGCGGGGGATCTACGCCGGCGCGCCTGAGCGCGCGGTCCACCAGCGGTGAGGCCAGCGCCCAGTCGGCGCCCTTCACCATGACCGGCAGTGTCCCCCGCCGGCCGAGTGCGATCCGCTCCTTGACGTAGTTGCGGTACAGCGTGGCCAGATCCACGTAGGGTCCGGGCTCCTCGGTCAGGGTCATCTCGTAGGGGCCGTGCTCGACGCACACCGCCCGCACCCGGGCGTGGCGCGGCCCGGCGGCGCTGACCCGGGTGCGCTCGGCCCGCTTCTCCGCCCAGCCGCACGCCGGGCACGGAAACCGCAGGTGCGGCTGCCCGCCCGCGGGCGACAGCGCGGGCCCGATGAGGTCCATGGCGGCGAGGCTGGACAGGAACTCCCGGCGGAACTCCGGTGCGCTCTGCGCCTGCGTGTAGGTCTCCACCTCGTACGGCACCGCTCCGCCCCGCGCGAATGCCTCCAGCAGTGGCCGGTAGTGACGTTCGAGCAGCCCGGCCGCGGCTGACGGGCCGCACGCGTGGTGCACGCTTCGCTGGTACAGGTGCCCGAGCGCCGGATCGGCGCGCAGCTCGTGCGGGGCGTTGTCGAGCGCGGTGAACCGTACCCGCGCCGGCACGCCGTACGCGGCCTGGATCCGGCCGGCCAGCGCGAAGCAACACGCCAGGACCAGGCCGGTGCCCACGTGCGGCGGTGCGTTCAGCTGCGCGCCCACCTCCAGCACGACCAGTTGCGCCCGCTCCTCCCGCAGGCTCGCGCCGATCAGGTCAAGCGGCTGGGTCAGGACGTTGGCCAGCACCGAGTTCGGAGACTTGCCCACCTTGGCCCTCCTTTTTCCTCGGGTCTCAGGTTCGCTTGAGCACTCGCGCCGCGCCCGCGATGACCGCGGTCGCCAGGATCCAGCCGGTCACGATCAGGCCGTAGGCCAGCCACGGCGTCCAGCCGGCCGGCGAGTAGGCCGCGCGCATGCCGAAGGACCCCAGCGGGTTGATCAGGTCGATCGTGTAGATCAGCGGGTGGAAGTACGGCCTGACGCCCGTGGGGTTGAGCAGCTGCGGGGGCACCAGCGAGAATGTCACGGTACCCGCCGTCACCAGGGCCAGCAGCCACGCCGTCGACAGCCACGGCCGGTAGCCGTACCCGACGGTCCAGTCAAGCAGGACGCTCCAGGCCCGGCCTGGCACGCGCAGCGTCCTGCGCCGGGCGCGTTGCTTGGCCAGAAGCACTCTTCTGGCCAAGTCGTCGTGGCCGAGCCGGCGATAGTAGTCGGCCAGCTGCTCGTACGGCTGGGCCTGGTAGCCACCCGGATGCCGGCGGATCCAGTCCACCCGCCTGGCCACCGGCAGGTTGGCCGGGCGCAGGGTCTGGTAGGTGAGACCGTCGGTGCGCACCTGCAGGGGCCAGGTCGCGGGGTCGTCGGTGAGGACCCGGATCGTCGCGTTGGCGAACGAGACGTCCCCCTCGATCGCCCGCCCGGGGGTCAGGACCAGCTCATGGATCTCCGTGCGGGCAAGATTGAGCGCCAGGTCGCCGGCCTGCAGTGTGGCCTCGTGCAGAGAGAACGTGCAGGCGATCGTGGAGTCGCGTAACCACACCGTGCCGTGGGAGCGAAATCCGTTGGTCCACTCCATCTGCCCTTCGATCAGGGCGTGCTCGGCGCGGAAGGTCTGGCCTCCCGGATGGGACAGCTCGGCGCCCTCCAGAAACATGCCGGCGTGAAAGCGCGCGCCGTGTGCCTTGATCTCGCCCGAGACGCGAAAGCCATCGCGGCCGAACCAGGAGTGGTTCAGCGTGGCCCCGCTCATGTTGAGCGCCAGCCCGCCCGCGCCCAGCTGCGCACTGTTGGTGATCATTTCCCCGGCGAGCCGGGTGCCGAGCATCCAGGTGGTGCCCCGGATGCTGGAGCCGGAAAGGACCAGGTGCCCGTCGACCGACGACCACGAGCAGTCCAGCCCTGGCAGGGTGCTGGCCGTGATCGCGAGAGTCCGCACCGTGGCGCCGACCACGCGCGGCGCCTGCTCGAAGACACAGCGGTCGATCGCGATCTCCGCCGTGACCGTGCCGCCGGACAGCTCCAGCGTGCCGGTGATGCGCGCCCCTCGCAGCCTCAGCGCGGGGATCTTGCCCGGCTCGGGCTGTGCCGCGCCGACGAGCAACGCGGTGACGACCTCGGCGCGGACGCTCGAGCGGATAAGGCCGGCGCCGGGTGGTACCTCCAGCCACTCGCCGCGCGCGTAGGCCCGCGCCAGGGCTCGTTCGGTGGCTGTCGCGCCAGCCAGGGGATCAGAGCCTGATCGTCCCCACCATCCGGGTCCACGTGGCACGGGCGTCCTCCGCGTCAAAGTGCCTCAGCCGTGATCGTAAGCCACGGGTCCCCGCCTTGCGCCAGCCTGCCCGCCAGCACCCGGACGCCCGCCTGCTGGAGGTGCTCACGGGCGCGCCCGAGATCGCCCAGCTTGCGATAGCACTCACTCAGGTTCAGGTGCAACGACGGAATACAAGCCGGCCACCGAAAGCGGCACCCCGGCTTTGGCCACCCGCTCATCAGTGATCAGGCCGACGGCGGCAAGCGCTCGCAGATCCCACATCAGCTCCTGGTGCACGTCGTCCTGCACATCGGCCATCGAGTGGGCAAGGACGCAAACATGCAGCGGGTCGCCTTGCTCGCCGCCGATGTCGTCCCAGATCTGCGCGAACAACTCGCGATCAAGGTCAGCCTGCTTGCCTGACGTGCCTGAAAAGATCACCTCGCTTTGACCTGCGGGAAGAGGTAACAACTCCAGATAAGCGGGAGCGCCGGGAGTGTCAGGCGCTCCCGGAGCGGGCGCCCGCCCAGGAAGGCCGGCGGACCAGCGGCGGCAGGTCGGCCAGCGTCGTGATGCGGGGGAAGCCCGGCGGCGCCGGCTCGACGCCGAGGCGGTCGAGCCAGACCGAGCGCATCCCGGTCGCCGCCGGCCCCGTCACGTCCTTGTCCACGTCGTCGCCCACCAGCAGCACCTCCTCCGGCGTCAGCCCGAGCGCGGCCGCCGCCCCGGTGTAGGCGGCGGGCGACGGCTTGAAGTGGCCGCCCAGCACCTCGCCGGTCAGCACCGTCCGCAGCGGCCCGTCCAGCCCGATCGCGCGGACCTTGGCCTCCTGCATGACCTGCGCGCCGTTCGTCAGCACGCCGAGCGCGAGGCCGGACAGCGCCGCCACGGCGCCGGCCGCGTCCGGGTAGGCGGCCCAGCTCCTGCGGTAGAACTCGGTGAAGCCGGCGTAGGCCGCGTCCAGGTCGGCGGGCTCGTCCACCAGCAGCTCCCGGCAGAACGCGCTCAGGCGGCGGCGCCGCTGCTCCTCCAGCGAGCACTCGCCCGCCTGCCACATCGGGAGGTAGCGCCCCTCCAGGTCCTCCCAGAGGCCGGGCGCCTCGGTCAGGCGCGGATGGTCCGGGCAGTGCGCCGACAGCCAGGTGGTGATCGCGGTGTCGGCGGCGCCCCGGTGGTCGAGCAGGGTGCCGTCCAGGTCGAACAGGACGCCTTTGATCATCACACTCCACGATAACCGGTCACGACAACGCCGCGGCGATGCGGGCGGCGGTCTCGGGAGGCGGGTAGCCGAGGGTGAGACCGCGTACCGACAGCGGGGCCTGCGCGAAGCGGATCTCGCCGTGGTCGGTGAGGATGTAGTCCAGCGCGGGGGAGTGGCCGCGATGCGCGTCCAGCGCCGCCGCCTCCGGCTCGGCCACCTCGGGCGGGAGCACGTCCAGGTAGTCGGCGATCAGCGCGTCCAGGTCGAACAGCTCCGCGTAGCGCTCGGCCGTCCCCGCCACCACCCGGATCAGGTCACCGGCCGGCTGCGCCTGGTAGACCAGCCCGGCGCCGCCGCTCTTGGCGAACCAGCGCAGCGCCTCCTCGACGGGCAGCGTGAACGCGCCGTACGGCTTGCGCCCGTACAGCAGCGCCTCGGCGATCCACCGGTCGCACCACCGCTCGTCGCGGTACGGCACCGGCGCGGCCGGATCGACGGTCAGCCCCTGGGCCAGCACCGGGTTCCAGGCCGACACCATGGGGCTGCTGAAGCGCCGCATGCGCGGGCCCTGCCAGTGGCTGAGCGCGTAGCCGAACCAGACGGTCACGACCTCGATCTGCCAATCGGGGAGGCGGCGCGCGTAGGCGCCGTTCATGATCTGGCCGCCGTCGGAATGCCGCCAGGGGCCGGGCGGGATGCCTGCACCTGCGGGGACCGGCGGAGTCCGGTAGTCGGGCTGCAGGATCCACGCGTCCGCCACAGCTCTGCCCTTTCGGGATCGGCATCTGACTTACGTGTCAGAGCACCAGAGTTGCACATCGCGCATCACCCTTCACTCCGTTCGCGCCAGACCCGGCGCGAACGCTGACATTCGTCATCGGTCCCCGCGACGTGCGCATGCGGCTGAGCGTGGTGACGGTGAGGGGGCGGGTCAGCGGTGGGCGCGGTAGTCGCCGGCGCGCCGCACGTGGGCGATCATGAGGCGTTCGGCGGTCTCGCCGTCGCCCGCCTCCAAAGCCGCCAGGATGCCCTCGTGCGCCTCGAGCTGGGCCTTGACCTGGGTCTCGTCCAGCCAGAGCGACGCCCCGGCGGGTACGGGGAAGCTGTCGCGCACCGATCTGGCGTGCGCGCCCAGGAAGGCGGGCCCGCCGATGTCCACGATCCGCAGGTGGAACCGCATGCTCTGCTCGCCGAGCCGGTCGTTCCTGCCGCACGCGGCGTCGTCGGCCATGGCGGCGTGCAGCTCGCGCAACCCGGCCAGCTCCCCGGGGGTGATCCGGGCCGCGGCCAGGCGAGCGCCCAGCCCCTCGACGACCGCGCGCAGCCCGTAGTACTCGGCCAGTGCCTCCTCGCCCAGGTCCACCACGGTCGCCCCGTGGTGCGCCTCGTAGCTGATCAGCCGGTCCTTCTCCAGCCTGCGCAGCGCCTCGCGCACCGGCGTGACCGACACGCCGAGCCGCTTGGCCACCTCCCCGGCCCGGAGCGCGGTGCCACCGGGGATGCGCGCGCTGCGGATGTCGTCGAGCAGCACGCTGTAGACGTATTCGGCCTTGCTCATGGGCGGGCGCGACTCGGTGGCGGGCATGTCCTCAATTGTCTCGTATATCGGTCATAGCGGTTGACCTATGACATATTTCTTATAAGTTACATACCCATGACGAGCCTCGCCGACCTGCGGGTCATCGACGCGGCGACCCTGTTCGCGGGTCCCTCGGCCGCGACGATGCTGGGCGACTTCGGCGCCGACGTGATCAAAATCGAGCATCCCCGCCGCGGCGACCCGTCCCGCGGCCACGGCGCCTCCGTGAACGGCGTGGGCCTGTGGTGGAAGACGCTGTCCCGCAACAAGCGCACCGCGGCCGTCGACCTGTCCCGCGCCGAGGGCCAGGAGATCCTGCGCCGCCTGGCCGGGCGGTCCGACGTGCTGATCGAGAACTTCCGCCCCGGCACCCTGGAACGCTGGAACCTGGCCCCCGAGGACCTGCTGGCGCTCAACCCGCGGCTGATCGTGGCGCGGATGACCGGGTTCGGGCAGACCGGGCCGATGGCCGCGCGGCCGGGGTTCGGGACGCTGGCCGAGGCCATGAGCGGGTTCGCGGCCATGACGGGAGAGCCCGACGGGCCGCCCACGCTGCCCCCGCTGGCGCTCGCCGACGGCATCGCCGGCCTGGCCATGGCGTACGCCATCATGGTGGCGCTGCGCGCCCGCGAGCACACCGGGCGCGGCCAGGTGATCGACATGGCGATCATCGAGCCCATCCTGGGCCTGCTGGGGCCGCAGATGACCGCGTACAAGGCCCTCGGCGTCGTGCCGCGCCGCACCGGGAACCGCTCCAGCAGCAACGCGCCGCGCAACACCTACCGCACCCGCGACGGCCGCTGGCTGGCGATCTCCACCAGCGCCCAGCCCATCGCCGAGCGCGTCGTCACCCTCGTCGGGCGGCCCGACCTGGTCGAGCAGCAGTGGTTCGCCACCGGGCACGGCCGCGTCGAGCACGTGGACGAGCTGGACGAGGCCGTCGCCTCCTGGATCGCCGAGCGCGACGCCGACGAGGTCATCGCCCGCTTCGAGGAGGTCCAGGCCGCGGTCGCACCCATCTACGACGTGACCGACATCGCCGGGGACCCGCAGTACGCGGCGCTCGGCACGTTCGTCGACGTGCCCGACGAAGAGCTCGGCTCGGTCACCCTGCAGAACGTCCTGTTCCGCCTGTCGGACACGCCCGGCGAGATCCGCTGGCCGGGCCGGCCGCTCGGCAGGGACACCGACGAGGTGCTCGCCGGGCTCGACTACTCCGGCGAGCGGATCGCCGGACTGCGCGAGGCCGGGGTGATCGCTTGAACGTGCCCGTGACCTGGCTGTACGTGCCCGGCGACCGGCCCGAGCGGTTCGCCAAGGCGGTCGCGTCCGGCGCGGACGTGGTGATCGTCGACCTGGAGGACGCGGTCGCGCCCGCGCGCAAGGACGAGGCCCGCGCCAACGCCGTGGCGTACCTGCGCGAGCGGAGGGACGCCAGGGACCGGTCCGGCGCCACCGTGCGGGTGCACGTCCGGGTCAACGACCTGGCCACGCCTCGCGGACGCGACGACCTGGCCGCCGTCGGCGAGCTGGCCGACGGAGTACGGCTGCCGAAGGTCGAGTCGGCCGCCGTGCTCGACGGGCTCACCGGAGCCCCGGCGTACGCGCTGCTGGAGTCGGCGGCCGGGATCGTCAACGCCCAGGCCATCGCCGCGCACCCGCGCGTCGCCGGTGTCGCGCTCGGCGAGCAGGACCTGGTCGCCGAGCTGTCCATCACCGACGAGCACGCCATGAACCACCTCAGGCTCCAGGTCGTCCTCGCCGCCGCCGCTGCGGGCCTGCCGCCGGTGCCCATGTCCGTCTACCCGGACGTCAAGGACGAGGCCGGGCTCGTCGCCTCCTGCCGGGCCGGGCGGGCGCTCGGCCTGTTCGGCAGGAGCGCCGTCCACCCCCGTCAGATCCCCGCGATCAGGCGGGCGTTCCGGCCCACCGAGGAGGAGGAGGCCAGGGCGGCGGAGATCGTCACGGCCGCCGAACGGGCCGAGCAGGCGGGGATCGGCGCGCTCGCGCTGCCCGACGGCCGATTCGTGGACGCCCCGATCATCGCCCGTGCCCGCCGCACGCTGGCCCTGGCCGAGCACCTCGCCGACGACCGGCAGGCGGGCGAGGGCTAGGAGCCGCTCCACCAGCGGGCCGACAGCTCGTCGTCCGTGGGCGGAGGGCCGGGCAGGTCGCGGTGGGCCGGGGGCACCCGCAGCGAGTCCGTCATCAGGGTCAGGTAGCGGTGACGCAGCTCCGTGACGCGCTTCTCGTCGCCCAGCTTGATCGAGGCGATCTGCTCGAACAGCAGCGCGATGTCGGCCGTCGTCACGTCCGGCCGCAGCACGCCCGCCTCCACCGCCCGGTGGTGGATCTCGGTGGCGAGCATCCCGGCCCTGGCCGCGTCGCGGCCGAGCTCCTCCGTCGGCTGGAACGTCCCCGCCAGCTTGATCGTCAGCGAGTTGGTGTCGGCGTCCACGATGCCGCGCAGGTAACCGGCGAACATCTCCCACGGGTCGCCGCCCCCGGCCAGCGCCCGCTCGGTCACCTCGATATAGAGCTTGAGCCCGTCGCCGCAGAGCTTCTGCAACAGGGCTTCCTTGCTGGGATAACGGCGATAGAGCGCGCTGATCCCGACGCCCGCCTTCTCGGCCACGGCCGCGATGGGGGCGCCGGGATCGGCGGTGAAGACGGCCCGCGCCGCCTGGAGGATCAGCTCGTCGTTGCGTGCGGCCTGCGCTTTGCGGCCGCTCATGGGTGCGCTGGTCATATTCCTAGTATAGGAACGTAGGGTTCCGTTCTGCTAGTCAGGGCGGTCGCGCTCGGGTGTGCGGGAGCGGGGCGGCGTCGAGAGCGGCACGGGAGTGAGCTGCTTGGGAGGAATTTGGGGAATTCGGGCGATCCCCTGGACCTGTCGTGAGGCATAGACGCTTATGTACGGGAGGATCCTATGATCTACAAAGTAAAGGCGTCCGGTTGCGGCGTCTTGCTGTGCGCACCGTTATTACGCCGCACCGACGCATGAGGCCCGGGGACGCGACGCGCGCTCCGGGCCTCAGCGGTGCATGGCATGCTCGTACCATCCGGAAGGAGGTACGCCGTTGCCCGCTCTCCAGGACGGCCGCCTGCTGGCGGTCAGCGACCTGCACGTCTCCTATCCCGACAACCGCGCCATCGTCCAGGAGCTGAAGCCGCTCGCCCCGGGTGACTGGCTGCTGGTGGCGGGGGACGTCGGCGAGCGGCTGGAGGACATCGGCTGGGCCCTGCGCCTGCTGGCCGCCCGGTTCGCGCGGGTCGTCTGGGCGCCGGGCAACCACGAGCTGTGGAGCCCGCCGGGTGACCCGCCGGACCTCAGGGGCGTGGCCCGCTACGACCACCTGGTGGCCATGTGCCGTGAGCTGGGGATTGTCACTCCGGAAGACGAGTACCCACTGTGGGAGGGGCCGGGCGGCCCGGCGCGGATCGTCCCTCTTTTTCTGCTTTACGACTACACGTTCCTTCCTCCCGGCATCTCCACGAAGGAAGCCGCCCTCGCCTACGCCGACAGCACCGGCGTGGTGTGCACGGACGAGTACCTCCTGCACCCGGACCCGTACCCGTCCCGCGAGGCGTGGTGCCGGGCCCGCGTCGAGCTGACCGAGCGGCGGCTGAACGCGCTGGACGACGTGCCGCTGGTGTTCCTCAACCACTACCCGCTGGTACGCGAGCCGACGGACGTGCTGTGGTATCCGGAGTTCGCCCAATGGTGCGGCACGACCGCCACCCGGGACTGGCATCGGCGTCACCCGACGGCGGCGATGATCTACGGGCACCTGCACATTCCCCGCGTCACCTGGTATGACGGGGTGCGTTTCGAGGAGGTGTCGCTCGGCTATCCCCGGGAGTGGAAGCGCCGCCCGGAAGGGCGGCGCCTGCTGCGCGACGTCCTGGTGGGCGACGAGCCCGCGCGGGCGGCCGCGGACTGACCGCGGCCGCTCGCGGCCCCTGGGTCAGTAGCCTCCGGTGACCCGTACCTTGGGCCCGATCTTGCGTGGCACCCCGATGTTGTCGATCAGGTTGCCGCTGGAGGCGACGGACATCGACTCGCCGTCGCCGTCGCCCTTGGTCAGGAGCATCCCGGTCTCACGCTTGGTGCCGTGGCCGAGGATGGTGTTGCCGTTGATCGCGGCGTGGCCTTTACCGTAGTTGACGGCGTCCAGCGCCAGGTAGACGAAGTTCACGTCCGGCGGGAGCGGCCCGGAGGTGGTGTGCTTGCGCTCGGGCGGCGCCGCGCCCTGCTGGCGGGCCTTGCGGAGCTCGGCCAGCGCGTTCGGCGGGGGCAGGAATTTGTGGATGCGGTTGGCCGTGATCGTCGTGTTGGCCTCGCCCTGCAGGTCGCAGCGGATGCCGTAGTACGTCTGGCCGGCGGTGCTCTCGGCGCCGAAGTCCTCGATGTAGTTGTTGTGGATCGAGGTGCCGAAGCAGCGGTGGGCGTCGATGGCGTGCTTCGGCGTGGCGTACAGGTGCAGGTCGCTGAACGTCCAGCCGGCGGCGTTGTCGCTCTGGATGGCATGCGTGCCGCTGAAGCCGATCCAGGAGCGCTGGAAGGTCCAGTCGGTGACGGAGTTGCCTGGGTCGACGACGCGGAGACCGGCCTCGGCGGCGCCGGCGATGTAGACGTCGCTGATGACGCTGTTCACCATCGTGTTGCGCAGCAGCGTGCCGTTCTGCGACGGGTTGCTGATGCGGATGCCGTCGGACGGGGTGCCGTAGATGTCGACGTCGTACACCCGGGCGTTCCACGAGCGCAGCATCAGGCCCACGGTGCCGGTGTTGTTGTCCCGGTTGCCGTCGATGGTGAGTTTCTCGACGCGGAGTGTGTCGCCGCTGAAGTCGGTGTTGCTGACCCAGCTCTCGGAGGCGAGCACGGCCGGCAGGTTCGCGCCGTCGGCCTGCTTGAGCACGGTCCCCGCTTTGGCGTCCCCCCGGTACGTGCGCCGCTCGAGCAGGCTGATCGTGGCGTTGATGAGGCACGGCCCCTTGATGACGATCTCGTCGCCCTCCTTGGACGAGTCGATCGCGGCCTGCAGCGTGGCGGCGTCGGTGGTGGTGTTGGCGCAGGTCGCCTCCACGCGGGAGGCGGCGGCCGGTGGCACCGGCATGAGGACGGCCACCCCCGTGACGGCCGCTGTGAGTAAGGCGCCGCCCGCGAGCAGGCGCATCGGTAACTGACGCAATGTCGTCCCCTTTGTCAGAAGGATGGTCGCGGGGACACGGAGATCTCAAGGTGGCCCCGTGACGATCATTCTGGCCGACGGGCGGCAGATCCGGGATTCCTTTTCTGATCGGCCACTTCAATGGTGGTGAGAAGGCCGCCGATGGAGGCGCCGCAGGCGAGGCCGGGCCGGCCGAGATCGGCTCAGAGGAGAGCCTCTGCCAGCGCGAAACCGCAGTAGGCCGCGCCGAGCCCGGCGACCACGCTGGCCACGGCGTTGGCCACCGCGTGGAAGCGCGCCCCCTCCTCCATCAGCCGCACGGTCTCGTACCCGAGCGTCGAGTACGTGGTCAGCGCCCCGCAGAACCCCGTCCCCGCCAGCGCCATCATGCCGTCGCCCGCCGGCAGCGCGGCCAGGAACGCCAGCAGCGCCGAGCCCGCCACGTTCACCGTCAGCGTTCCCCACGGGAAGACGGTGTCGTGCCGGGCCTGCACCGCCCGGTCCGCCAGGTAGCGCAGCGGCGCCCCGACCGCGGCCCCGATCACGATCAGCAGGAGCGTCACCGTGTGTCCGCCTTCACCCCGGCGATCCGCCTCGTCAGCCACATCCCGGCGGCGACGGCCGCCAGCGCGGCAGCCATGGTGCCGGCCAGGTACGCCAGCCCCGTGACCGGCGCCCGGTCCTGGACCAGCCGCACGAAGTCGACCGCGTACGCCGAGAAGGTCGTGTACCCGCCCAGCACGCCGACTCCGAGGAACGGCCGCGCCAGCCGGTGCGCCTGCCGCACCTCCGTGATCAGCACCATGAGCACCCCGATGAGCAGGCAGCCCGACACGTTGATCCAGAACGTCGCCCACGGGAACCCGCCGGGCGGGGCGGGCAGCGCCACCTGGACGGCGTGCCTGGCCAGCGCCCCCAGCGCGCCGCCGGCCGCGATGGCCGCCAGCACCGGCCAGTGCAGCTCGGTGCGCT
Source organism: Nonomuraea sp. NPDC049480 (assembly GCF_044465905.1). NCBI lineage: Bacteria > Bacillati > Actinomycetota > Actinomycetes > Streptosporangiales > Streptosporangiaceae > Nonomuraea > Nonomuraea sp. NPDC049480. The sequence goes on along the minus strand of NZ_JBITMD010000009.1, from coordinate 42,020 downwards.
GCGCGGGCACGTGCAGATCGACGTCCGGGTCGATCGGACGATCAGTCACACCAAGCAGGTTACATCGGCATACAGGCACATACTGCCCACCGGGTCCGGGAGGGTTTCGAGGCGAAACCGAGGCTGTCCCGTCGGTGCGGACGCCAGTGGGACGGGGGCCGGGCGCCGGCAACAGTTCACACCCCAGGCATTGAGGCGGTGCGGATCAGGCTCTATCGCGCCCGCAAGCGTCTGGAACGGGAACCGGTGGCCACGCCGCGGCACGAAGGTGCGACGGCGGCTCGTGGCAGGCTTCGCCGCCCTGGCGACGGCCACGGCGGTCGCTGCCGGCACCGGCCTGGTCGGTGGCCCGGCGACCAGTTACGCCAACGCGGCCGCCTCCATCAAGAAGACCGATGAGTACTTCAGCGTGAGCATCACCGACCCCACGGCCGACCGCCACCGCTTCGAGGAGGCGTTCCGGGCGGTCGGGCTGAACGTCACGGTCAAGGTGATCCCGGTGGCGCCGTACAACGTGGGGAAGCTGATCGGCCCCATGGTCCCGGACGGCTTCACGTGGCCGCCGGCAAGGGCGCGGGCCCCACTCCCAGCCCGCACGCACCCCGAACCCCAGTGGTACGACATGCCGGACTGAGCCGGCAGCAGGAGGCGGCGCCACGTTTCAGTCACACAATCCTGGCCGTGTCAAAACAGGCAAAGCCGGGAATTTCTCTAGACAACTGGGAGCGCACGGAGGACCGGTTGAGCACGAAGGACGCCATCGCCCTTCTCGCGGGAGCCATCGTCGTCGTTTCCTTCGTCGGCACCGCCAAGACCCCGCCCGCCACCGCGGCCAGCCCGCTGGGCAACGTCTCCGGCACGTTACCCGGCCTGGCGCCCATCAGCTCCGACGCCGACAAGGCCAAGGCGCGCGACCTCATCCAAAAGCTGCGGGTCAAGGGCTTCGGCCCCAACACCGGGTACGAACGTACCCGGTACGGGGAGAACTGGGCGGACACGGCGACGGGGGTTCCGTTCGCGCGCAACGGCTGCCGCACCCGCGACGACCTGCTGGCCCGCGACGGCCGCGACGTGAAGTATCGTGCCGGGTCGGGCTGCGAGGTCGTGTCGATGACGCTGGACGACCCCTACACCGGCCGCACCATCTTCTGGCACAAGGACAACGCCGGCGAGGTGCAGGTCGACCACGTGGTGCCGCTGAACTACGGCTGGCGCATGGGCGCGCCGCGCTGGCCCATGTCCAAACGGCTCGAGTTCGCCAACGACCCGCTCAACCTGCTGCCGGTGGACGGTGCCGCCAACGAGCAGAAGGACGCCTCGGGCCCGGCGAACTGGCTGCCGCCGCAGCGGCGCATCCGGTGCGCGTACGTCACCCGTTTCGCGCAGGTCGCGTTCAAGTACAACGTGCCCGTCACCGCGGCCGACAAGAAGATGATGCTCACCCAGTGCCGATGACATCCGGCACAACCCGCGCCACGCGTCAGGACCGCCGCAAAGCCCCGGACGGAGATCCGCCCGGGGTTCGGGTGCCGCTCAGGTGGCCGGGGGCGTGACGTCCATGTCGGACACCACGATGTCGATCGTGTTCATGGTCGGTCCCATTCCTGGGTCGGTCGGTTTCACCGGTCCCAGGAAGACGATCGCGGGCCGGACGATACGACAACCTCCGGCGCCCGATCAATCGCGAACATCTCGTCGCGAACGGCCGCCGGACGGGGAGCCCGAGGCGGTGCTGACGTACATGCAGTCTGTCGCCGCCCTCTGCAACCTGCGCACGCAGCAGGTGCTGAACGAGGTGCAGACCGTGCCGCGGCCGCGTGGCGGGCAAGATCAGTCGGGGTTGCCGCCCACCGCGACCGGCCGTTCCCCGGGGGCGGCCACCACCGTCCGGGGCAGCATCGCGGCGACCTCACGCGACAGGTGGGGATCGGACCGGAAGGCCTCCACGATCGCCAGCCGCAACGCCGCCTGGCTGGGCTCGTCGTCCGGCTTGGCCTCGGCCACCCGCGCGATCACCTGTTTGGCCTGGGTATCCCCGCGGCCGAACACCCGCTGCAGGATGCGGCTGCCGCGGGCGACGGGGGTGTCGGCGGCCAGCTCGCTGGTCTTGGCCAGAACGCTCACCCCGTAGGCGCCGATCGCCGAGGTGACGAAGGGCATGACGGCGTTGGCAATGTCCATGAGACCCTCCCCGAGGTCATGATGGATGAACGTGATGGTAGCCCGGATGGTTCCGGTGGCGGGGGCATACCCTGTCGAATGTGCCTGCTCCGTACCTCACACTCAAGACCGTCGTCGAGCACGAGACCGAGGTGCGGCGATCGCGCTTCATCTGCGCCGTGGCGCCCGCGCGGAGCGTGGAGGAGGCGGCGGCGTTCATCGCCGGACGGCGGCGGCAGCACGCCGGCGCCACCCACAACTGCACCGCCTACGTCGTCGGCCAGCGCGTGCAGAAGGGTGACGACGACGGCGAGCCGGGCGGCACCGCCGGCACGCCGATGGTGCAGGCGCTGGTGGGGCGGGGATACAACGACGTGGTGGCGGTGGTGACCCGGTATTTCGGCGGCGTGCTGCTGGGGGCGGGCGGACTGGTGCGGGCCTACGGGTCGGCGGTGACCGAGACCCTGGACCGGGCCGATCCGGTGCGGATGGTGCCGGCCAGGCGGGTCCGCGTCGCGGTGGCGCACGACCAGGCCGGGCGGGTGGAGAACGACCTGCGGGCCTCGCGGTACGCGGTCGAGGACGTGACGTACGCGGGCGACGTCACCTTCGCCGTCGCGGTGGGCGAGGACGAGGTGGCGAAGTTCGCCGACTGGGTGGCCACGCTGACGGCCGGGCGGGCCCGCGTGGCCGTGGGCGAGGACGTCCACGTCCCCGGCTGAAACGCCTCAGCCTTCCAGGGCGTATTGCATGACGCGGAACTTGGCCTGCGCCTCGGCCAGTTCGGCGGCCGGGTCGGAGTCGCCCATGATGCCGCCGCCGGCGAACAGACGGGCGCGGCGGCCGTGGACGAGCCCCGAGCGCAGCGCGATGCCCCACTCGCCGTCGCCGTGGGCGTCGATCCAGCCGACGGGGCCGGCGTACCCGGCCCGGTCCATGCCCTCCAGCTCGCGGATGACCTTGATCGCGATGTCGGTCGGGGTGCCGCCGACGGCCGCGGTCGGGTGCATGGCGGCGACCACGTCCAGCACGGACGCGCCGTCGGCCAGCCGGCCGGTGACGTGGCTGGCCAGGTGCTGGACGTTGGGCAGCATCAGCAGCTCGGGCACGTCGGGCGTCTCCAGCGACGAGCACAGCGGGGCGAGGGTCTGGCGGACCGAGGCGATCGCGCACTCGTGCTCGTGGCGGTCCTTCGCGGAGGCCAGCAGCGCGGCCCCGCGGGCGAGGTCGTCGGCCGGGCCGGTGCCGCGCGCGGTCGTTCCGGCCAGGACCAGCGACTCGATCTCCTGTCCCGTGCGCCGGATGAGCAGCTCGGGCGTCGCGCCGACCAGCCCCGCGACTGAGAACGTGTAGCACTCGGGGTAGCGGCGGGCCAGCCGGGCCAGCAGCAGCCGCACGTCGATGGGCCGTTCCGCGGTGGCGACGAGGTCGCGGGCGAGCACGACCTTCTCCAGCTCGCCGTCGCGGATCCGCCGGGCGGCGCGGGCCACGACGTGCTCCCACTCGGGGGCGGTGAGGCCGCCGTCGCCGTAGCTGATGCGGCCCGGGTCGCGGACCGGCGTGAAGGTCTCCAGCGGCGCGTTCCCGATCGTGGTCAGCCAGGCGCGGCCGTCGCGGCGGGCCAGCACGGCCTGCGGCACGACCAGGACCGAGCCGTGCGCGTCCTCGTCGAAGGTGAAGCTGCCGAAGGCGACCGGGCCGGAACCGGGAGTGCGGGCGGCGTCGTCGACGTGCGCCTCGCCGAACACGCCGGCCAGCCATTGGCGGGCCCAGGCGAACCGGCCCTGGCCTGGAGGGACGGAGACTCTGGCGGCCTCGCCCCAGCCGACGAGCCCCTCGCCGTGCCTGATCCAGGCATACGGCGCCGTCCTGGGCAGAGAGGCCAGCAGGTCACCGGGGTCGCCGACCGGTGTGGTGCGAACCGGTAGCGGGCGGGTTGTTCCGAGCGCGACACTCACTCAAGACATGCTATGCGGGAACTGAACATGTTCGACTCTGACCCCCGTGAATGCCACGTTACGGCCAACGAACCCGGAAAAAACCGGATGTCAGCGGGTATTCAGCCCAACCTGATCGGCTTCGGCCTGTCAAGCGGCCATATGAAGTCGGTCCTGAAATGACAGACCTTCCTCCGAGGTCATGGTGCCCCGGTGATCGGCTCTCTACCTTGGGCCCATGATCGTTCGCCTGTGCCCCCTCCTCGCCGCAGTCATCGTCGTCTCCGGTTCCGGTACGGCGCAGGCCGCCGCACAGCCCGCGCCCGAGATCATGGCCGCGCTCGGCGACTCCATCTCCACCGGGTTCAACGCCTGCGGCTGGTACGTCTCCTGCGCCTCCCGCTCCTGGTCGGCCGGCGACCACCGGGAGGTCACCAGCCACTACCTGCGCCTGTCGAAGCTGTCTGGAACGCTCCACAAACACAACCTCAACTTCGCCGTCCCCGGCTCCACCAGCGCCGACCTGCTCGGCCAGGTGAAGAAGGCCGTCGCGGCCAAGGCCGACTACGTGACGATCCTCATCGGCGCCCAGGACGCCTGCGCCGGCACCGAGCAGGCCATGACGCCGGTGCCGACGTACCGGCGGCGGCTGCAGGCCGCGCTGGCCGAGCTGCGCGCCGGCATGCCCAGGGCCAGGGTGCTCATCGCCAGTATCCCGGACCTGCGGCGGCTGTGGCAGGTGGGCAGGAACAATCCGCTGGCCAGGACGTTCTGGACGCTGGGCCGCATCTGCCCGGCGATGCTGGCCAACCCGATCTCCACCCGGCGGGCCGACACCCAGCGCCGCAACCGGGTCCGCGAGCGCGTCATGGCCTACAACCGGGCCGCCGCCCAGGAGTGCGCCACCTACGGCCCCGGCTGCCGCACCGACGGCGGCGCGGTGTTCTCCTACCCCTTCACCCTCGACCACGTCAGCAAGTGGGACTACTTCCACCCCAGCGCCGCCGGGCAGCGGGTGCTGGCCCGGCAGACGTTCGAGCACGGCTTCGACTGGATCGACCCGCGTTGAACACACGGTGGTACGGCGCAGCTCTCATGAGCTACGACCGGATGAACCCGTTCACGATCAACGGCAGCGACGCGTCCAGGCCCGCCACGTTCAGCACGCCCTCGTCACGCGGATCGCCGATCGAGTAACCGGCCGCCGTCATCGCCGCCACGACCACCCGTGTCTCACCGGCGACGGTGCGCCGGTAGGCGTCGAGTTCCTGCGTCGGGTGTGCCCGGCAGGCCCAGGTCTTCGCTGAGCAGCATGCCCTGGGCTGCGAGCGCGAAACGGACGTCACAGGCCAGCACCTGCCCGCCGTACAAGAGAACGGGTGAGGAATTGGTGGAACTGAGCCGACAGGAGACGGAAGGGACCGTCGGTCAGCCAAGGCAACTCGACCACGAGTACGCCCGGATCGCGGAGAGGTCCACCCTGCCCACCAACGCCTCAAGGTGGCAGAAGTTCAAAGTGTGGCTGGCCATCATCATGAGGAATGGACCTGGATAAGGCGATGCCATGCCCCGCGAAGCGTCTCACCGGCGAATCACTTCCCCGTATCGGCCCTCAGGATGATCCGGCCTACCGCAGAAGTTTGCCCGGGCTTCCCGTTCACGGTCGCTTCCTTGCTGCCCCGCATCCGCATGGTGACGACTTCTCTCATACGGCGGGTAGGAGTACTGCCCACCGCCCTCCTCTTGATATATACGGCTCGGCAACGGGAGCGGCGGCCAGCTCTGTGTCACTCGAGCTCGACCGCGACTTCGCCGACCCGAGCTTCATCCACGCCAACGGCACCTTCTACGCCTTGGCCACCGGGAACGGCGAGCTTGTCACCTGAAGGGCTCTGCCAAGATTCCCGTGGTGACGCTCTGTGCGGCCGTTGCTGTAGGGCAGGGTGAGCCCGGCGGTGACGGCGTCGTGGTCGATGAGCAGCCCTTCGGCGAAGGAGCGCAGGTGTTGCAGATCACTGGCGCGGACTTCGTCGATCCAGTCGGCCAGCCGGTGTCCCTGGCGCTGGGTGAGCAGGTCGGCGAAGGCACGCACGTGCTCGGCCGCCTGCTTCAGTTCCGGGCAACAGCTCAGCACCTCCTCCAGCCGGGCCGTGCGGCCGGGACTGAGGTTGGCCGGGTTGGTCATGATCCAGATTGCAACGCGACGGGGTGACCGGCGGGGACCACATGTCACAGGCCGTAGGCGGCCAGGGCGCCACTGGCGTAGGTGGCCATCGGGGCGGCGATGTGGGCGGCGTCGTGGTGCACCCCGCGCAGGGTGTTGGAGGCAAACGATCGCTGGAATTCGAGGCCCACGTAGCTGAGCCCCAGGTGGGTGGTCGACAGGCCGCCGACCTGCAGCGGCAACCCGCTGGCGTCCAGAGCGCCGAGCGTGCGCAGGTAGTCCAGGTCTGGCCGGTAGCCGGTGGCGAAGATGACCGCGTCGACCTGCTCGGGCGTGCCGTCGGACCAGATGACGTGCTCGCCGTCGAAGCGGGTGAACATCGGGCGCCGGTCCATCCTGCCCGCCTGGAGGGCGGCGGCGTAGTCGCCGGTGTCCATGACGAGCGTGCCGGTGGCGATGCAGGCCAGCCACTGTGGGGGCAGGGAGTCGAAGCCGGTGGTGGTGTGCCAGTAGTGGGCGTCCTTGCCGCCGATCATCTGGGGCATGAACTGGATCGGCTGCCGGGTGGCCAGGGTGACGGTGGCGCCCTCGGCCAGTTCGTAGGCGACCTGGACGGCGGAGTTGCCGGCGCCGACGACGATGACCCGCTGTCCGGCGTAGTGCTTGGGGCTGCGGTAGTCGGCTACGTGCAGGAGTTGGCCGGTGAAGCTGCCGCGGCCGGGCAGGTCGGGAACATGCGGGTTGCCGAAGGAGCCGCTGGCCGCCACGACACCTGCCGTGCGCAGGGTGTCGCCTGCTTCGGTGTGGATCAGGAAGGCGCCGGCGCCGTCGGATTCCACCGCGCTGACGCGGGTGGCGGTGCGGATCTCCACGTCCAGGCTGTCGGCGTAGCGGTGCAGGTAGTCGACGACCTCGTCGCGGTGCGGGTAGTGGTCGCCGTCTCCGGGGAAGGGCAGGTCCGGCATCGAGCTGTAGCGGGCGGGCGAGAACAGGGTGAGGCTGTCGTAGTAGTGGGCCCAGGAGCCGGTGGGCCGCTCGCCTGCCTCGAGGATGACGGGCGTGAGTCCGGCGTTGCGCAGGGATCGGGCGGCGGCCAGGCCTGACTGGCCGCCGCCGATGACGATGGTGTCCATGCCGCGCATCATATCGTCACATAAAGAAATGACAATATGATGGAGTAGGGTCATCCTATGGAGATGGCGAGCGACATCGAGTTGACCGACGCGGCGCGCGGCTTCCTCAAGGCCATGGCCAGCGACACCCGCCAGCAGATCCTCATGCTGTTCTCCGGCGGGATCGAGCTGACCGTCAACGAGGTCGCCGAGCGCATGTCACTGGCCCAGTCGGCCACCTCCACCCACCTGGCGACCCTGCGCGACGGCGGCGTGCTGACCTCGCGGCGGGAGTGGAAGACGGTCTACTACCGCGCCGACCCCGCCAGGATCGGCAGGGCGCTGAGTGATCTGCAGGCCGGCCTGCAGGCGTGCTGCCCGCCGGATGACTGCGGGCCGAGCGGCGGCTGCGGCTGAGGTTCAGCAGGGGCAGGGTCCATGGTTCTCGACGGAGCGGACCGCCTTGCGTGCGTCGAGCTCGACCTGGCAGCACGCGGTCAGGAGGTCGCCTAGCTGCCTGCGCGCGCGTTGCACCCGCGACTTCATGCCGGGGACGGAGATGCGGGCCCGCCGAGCGGCCTCGGCCTGGGTCAGGCCCTCGTACTCGGTTAGGGTGATCGCCTCGCGATACGGCTCCGGCAATCTTGTGACCAGCGGTTTCAGGCACTGCGCCAGCAGCGCCGACTCCTCGGCGTCGATCTCGCCGGGCCGCAGGCTGCGGTCGGCGGCGGCCTGGGCGCGGGTTCGGGCGATCGTCGAGGAGCGGCGGTGGTGGTCGATGATGGCGTTGCGGGTGATCTGGTAGACCCAGGCCTCCAGCCGTTCCTGCTGCCGGACGCCGTCGATGGTTTGGCTCATCTTCAAGAAGACCTCCTGAACGATGTCCTCGGCGTCGGCGGGCTGGTCGATGCGGTGGGCCACGAAGGCGACGAGGCGCTCGCGCATTTGCTGCCAGAGGGCGGCGGGGTCGGCCTGGGTCATGGGTGAGATTCCTGTCGGGTGGTTACTGGCAGCCGCAGCGGCTGGGTGCTTCGGCGGGCGCCGCGCTTTCAGCGGTGCCGCAGCACGCGGCCTTGGCTTCGGGGGCGCAGCAGGTTTCCTGTGCGGTGGGCGTGCAGCACGGGCTGGTCATCGGGTGCCTCCATGTCGGTTCGGACGATTCATTCGGGTAGACGCGGCCGGGCCGGTATGGATGCACCTCGCAAGTTAGGTGCTCGTCTAATTTGACATACCTCGAATCAATGAGGCAATCTATCAACTACTTCGACAATCTTCTAAACAGGAGGTGCGCGATGCGCGCTCTGCTCCGCCGGTTCCGCTCCACAGTGGACGTCACCTTCGACGAGGCCCGCGGTGAGGTCTGTGACGCCGGCTGCCGCGCGAGCGCCTTGGTGGACCGCGCCCGCACCAATTCCCTGCTCTTCCGCTGAGACCCGACGAATTCAGGAGAGGCAATCATGAGTGACGGATGCTGCGGCACCACCGCCGTCGAGATCGAGCAGATCGTGGCACACGCCGCGCCCAGCGCGTTGCCGGTCGTGGTCATCGGCGCGGGCCCGATCGGCCTGGCCGCCGCCGCGCACCTGGCCGAGCGCGGCCTGGAATTCCTGGTCCTGGAGGCCGGCGAGCAGATGGCCGCCTCGGTCGCCCAGTGGGGCCACGTCCGGGTGTTCAGCCCGTGGAAGTTCAACATCGACGCCGCCGCCAAGCGCCTGCTGGAGGCCGACGGCTGGAGCGAGCCGGACCCCGAGTGGCTGCCCACCGGCGCCGAGCTGATCTCCGACTATCTCGCTCCGCTGGCCAAGCTGTTCGGCGACAAGGTACGGCTCGGCACCAAGGTGACGGCGATCAGCCGCCTCGGCCATGACCGGGTCCGGACCAACGGCCGCGAAGACGTCCCGTTCCTGATCCGTCTCGAGGGCGGCGAGGAGTTGCAGGCCCGCGCGATCATCGACGCCTCCGGCACTTACTTCACGCCGAACGTCCTGGGTGCCAGCGGCCTGCCCGCCCACGGCGAGGCGGAGGCAGGCGAGCTGGTCGACCACGCCCTGCCCGACGTGCTCGGCGCCGACCGTGAAGCCTACGAGGGCAGGCACACGCTGGTCGTGGGCGCCGGCCACTCTGCCGCCACCACTCTGCTCGCCCTCGCGCAGCTCGACGACACTCGCATCACCTGGGCGATCCGCGCGGGCAGCGCCGGCCGTACCTATGGCGGCGGCGCGGCCGACGCACTGCCCGCACGCGGCGCGCTCGGCACTCGCCTGCGCGCCCACGTCGAGTCGGGCCGCATCCAGCTGCTGACCGGCTTCTTCGCCCACTCCGTCACCCGAAGCGGCGACCAGGTGAGCGTGGTCAGCCGTGACCCGTCCGGCGCCGAGCAGTCCGTCACGGCGGACCGCATCGTGGCCGCGACCGGCTACCGCCCGGACCACTCCATCGCCTCCGAGCTGCGTCTGGACCTGGACCCGATCCTCGGCTCCACCCGGCAGCTGGCCCCGCTGATCGACCCCAACCAGCACTCTTGCGGCACCGTGCCCGCGCACGGCGTCGACGAGCTGTCCCATCCCGAACCGGACTACTACGCCGTCGGCGTCAAGAGCTACGGTCGCGCCCCGACGTTCCTGATGGCCACCGGCTACGAGCAGGTTCGCTCGGTAGTCGCCGCGGTCGCGGGCGACTGGGAGGCGGCTCGCGACGTGCAGCTCGACCTGCCGGAGACCGGCGTGTGCTCCTCCAACCTCGCCGAGGCCCAGGAGCAGCGTGTAGGCCTGGCCACCGGGATCAGCGGTGGCCTGCTGGCCACCCCGCTGCCCCTGGCCACCGTCGGCGCCTCCAACGACGGCGGCGGCTGCTGCGGCTGAAAGCAGGGATCGACATGTCAGACGGATACCCCACCGCCGCCCAGAAAGAGGCCTTGCGCCTCATCTGCGACCACGGCCGGTTGCACACACAAGAGCTGGGCCGTCAGTTGATCAGCGCCCGGCGATCCAGCACCAACCCGGATTTCGCGCCGGCCATCGCCCGCATGGCCGGCACTCTGGCCTGGCGGTTGGAGGCTCAGGGCTTCATCGCTGCAACGGGTGACGAGTGGACGACGACCGCGGACGGCCGCCGCCTGATCTCGTGCTCGAGCGAGCGGGAGTGAGCTTCACCACCGAGACCGCCGCCCCCGGAACCAGGGGCGGCGGTCAGCCGCGTTCCGGCCACGGCCGGCGGATCGTCGCCGCGCTGGCCGTCACCCAGACCATCGGGTACGGCGTGCTCTACTACGCCTTCTCCGTCTTCCTCGCGCCGATGGCCCGCGACCTGCACGCCACCAACGCTCAGATCGCCGCCGCGCTCACCCTGTCGATCCTGATCGCCGCGCTGTGCGCGCCGCTGGTCGGCCGCCGGCTGGATGCCCGCGGCGGCCGTGGGCTCATGACCGCCGGATCGATTCTCGGCACGACAGCCGTGCTGGCGTGGTCGCGGGTGGAGAGCCTGTGGCAGCTGTACGCGGTGTTCGCCGCCATGGGCATCGCCTGCGCCATGGTGCTCTACGAGTCGGCCTTCGCCGTCATCGTCAGCTGGTTCGACGGCCCTGTCCGGGAACGCGGCCGGGCAGGCGCCCTGCTCGCGCTCACTGTTGTGGCCGGCTTCGCCTCCTCGATCTTCCTGCCGCTCACCGGGCTGCTGGTGCAGTGGTACGGCTGGCGCCAGGCCCTGGTCGTCCTGGCGCTGATCTACGGCGTGGCCGCGATCCCCCTGCACGCGCTCGTCCTGCGCCGCCGTACCCACGCCAAGCACGAGCCCGCCACAGCAGAACAGCGGGCCGGCATCGTCAAGGCCGCCACCCGCCGGCGGCCGTTCTGGCTGCTGGTGATCGCCTTCACCGCCAACGGCGGCGCGGCGGCGGTGATGGCGGTGCTGCTCATCACCTACCTCAACCACCTCGGCCACTCACCCGTCCTGGCCGCCACGCTGGCCGGACTTCTCGGCGTGCTGTCGGTGACCGGGCGCCTGCTCACCACCGGTCTGCAACGCCGCCTGCCCGCCGCACTCATCGCCGCTGCGATCTTCGCCCTGCAGGGTGTCTCCGTCCTGCTGCTGCCTCTGGTGGGGCACACGGTGCCGGGCGCCATCGGCTGCGTGCTGGGATTCGGGCTGGGCTTCGGCATCGCTTCCATCACCCTGCCGCACCTGCTGGTCGGCCGGTACGGCACTGCCGCCTACGCCTCGTTGTCCGGCCGTATCGCCGCCTTCTCCGTCGCCGACAAGGCCCTCGCTCCGCTGGGAGCGGTCGCGCTCGCTCAAGCGGTGGGCTACGTCTGGGTGATGGGCGCGGTCGCCGCCGCCTGCGTGATCGCCGCGTTGGTCTTGGTCGCCTACCATCGCGTATGATTTCGATAGTTTTCGAAGTAAGGGGTTACGGATGACCGCCGTCACGATCCAGTGCTGCGCGCCGATCGCGCGCGAGCCGCTGTCGGAGACCGACGCCGCCGAGCTGGCGGTCATGCTGAAGGCCGTCGCCGACCCGGTGCGGCTGCGCCTGCTGTCGATGATCGGCTCCCATGCCGGAGGCGAGGCCTGCGTGTGCGACCTCACCGACGCCTTCGACCTGACGGCACCCACGATCTCGCACCACCTCAAGGTCTTGCGTACGGCGGGCTTGATCGATGGCGAACGGCGCGGCACCTGGGTCTACTACCGGATCATCCCCGAAGCGGTGAACAAGCTGGGCGCCCTGTTCGCGCCGCTCACCGAGCCCGCGCCCAGCAGGCCCGGTGAGCTGGAGCTCACCCCCGTATGACCGATGAACTCCGTGCGGTCGATGTCCTGGTCATCGGCGGTGGCCAGGCGGGCTTAGCCGCCGGCTACTACCTGCGCCGCGCCAAGGCCGACTTCGTCATCCTCGACGCCCAAGACCGACCGGGCGGAGCGTGGCGGCACGCCTGGCCCTCGCTACGGCTGTTCTCGCCCGCCCAGTACAGCTCGCTGCCCGGCCGCATGATGCCCTCGCCTCCCGGCGGCGGCTACCCGAGGGCCGAGGACACCGTCTCCTACCTCGCCGACTACGAGCAGCGCTATCAGCTCCCGATCATCCGGCCCACGACGGCGCGCGCCGTACGGCGTGGCGACGGGCATCTCGTCGTGGAGACCGACAGGAACCTCTGGCAGGCCAAGATCGTCATCAGCGCGACGGGAACCTGGTGGCGGCCCTATATCCCGTACTATCCGGGCATCGGCGACTTCCGTGGCCAGCAGTTTCACACCGCCGGCTACCGAGGCCCGGAGACCTTCCGTGGTCAGCGCGTGGTCGTGGTGGGGGGCGGAAACTCCGCCGCCCAGATCCTCGCCGATCTTTCCACCGTCGCGGACACCACCTGGACCACTCTGCGCCCGCCGCGCCTGCTTCCTGACGAGGTTGACGGCCGCGCCTTGTTCGACCTGGCCACCCGCCGCCACAGAGCAGTCCAGACCGGTGAAGCCGCACCCGGCATCGGTGACCTGGGTGACATCGTCGCCGTCCCATCCGTACGTGAGGCTCGCGACCGGGGAGCGCTCAAGGCCGAACCGATGTTCGCCCGCCTCACACCCACAGGGATCGCCTGGAGCGACGGCACCACGCTGGATGCCGACGTCATCATCTGGTGCACCGGCTTTCGCCCTGGCCTGGGCCATCTGGCGCCGCTGCGGCTGCGCGGCCCTGACGGGCTCATCGCGACCGAAGGCACCCGAGCCGTAGGCGAGCCACGTCTGCACCTGCTCGGCTACGGCGACTGGACCGGCCCCGCCTCTGCCACCCTCATCGGCGCCAGCCGCACAGCACGAGAGGCGACCGTCACGATCATCCAGCAGCTGCGAACCACTCGGTGGGAGCGGCTGCGGGTGCTGAACCGCCCGGCACAGACCTGCACCGACCGCCCTCGGCGCAAGCGACATCGTGGCCCGCCGCTGAAGCGGCAGGGCGCGGCCGATACCGTCGCCTCGACTGATGAGGCGGCGTGAGCAGGAGAAGATACAGGTGACGCAGCAGGCACAGACGCCGGGCCTGGTTGCGGGGATGGAGCATCATCAGGTCGTCGTCTACGTGGGAGCGATCGCGGCCGGCGCGGCAGCGGGCTGGGCCGCTCCCAGGTTGGGACCGGCGCTGGAGCATGCGATCAACCCGGTGCTGGCGGCCTTGCTGTATGTGACCTTCCTGCAGGTGCCGGCGGCCGAGCTGGTGCGCTCGCTGCGCGCAGGCCGGTTCCTGGCGGCCGCGCTGATGGTGAACTTCGTTGTGGTGCCGCTGGTGGTCGCGGCGATGTTCGCCTTCCTGCCCACGGATCAAGCGGTGCGGCTGGGCGTGCTGCTGGTCCTGTTGACCCCGTGTGTCGACTACGTGATCGTCTTCACCGGGCTGGCCGGGGGCAACAGTCAGCGGCTGCTGGCGGCCACCCCGCTGCTGCTGCTCGCCCAGATGGTCCTGCTGCCGGTGCTGCTGGTGGCGTTCATGGGCGCCGAGCTGACCCACATCGTCGAGCCGGGGCCGTTCGTCGAGGCGTTCGTGGTGCTGATCGTCATCCCGCTGGCGCTGGCCTGGCTCACCCAGGCGTGGGCGGCCCGCCGTCCGGCCGGGCGCGCGGTCGCTCACGGGGCGGGTGCGGCAATGGTGCCGCTGATGGCCGCCACCCTGATCACGGTAGTCGCCTCCCAGGTGCCCAAGCTGGACGTCAACCTGGCCGCGGTGGTGCCGTTCTACGTGCTGTTCCTGGTCGCGATGGCCGCCGCCGGCCTCACCGTCGCCCGCCTGTTCCGGCTCGACGTGCCGGCTGGCCGGGCGATCGTGTTCACCGGCGCCACCCGCAACTCCCTGGTCGTGCTGCCGCTCGCGCTGGCGCTGCCCGACCACATGGCCATCGCCGCGGCGGTCGTGGTCACCCAGACCCTGGTGGAGGTAGTGGGCATGGTCCTCTACGTTCGCGTGGTACCCAGGCTGCTGCCCCTGCGTTAGCCGTTCGGCGAGCGCCATGGCGCGGTGCGGGTCGGTGCAGCCGCAGAACGAGCAGGCGCGGGTGCCGGGCTCGCGCTTGCCGAGCTTGCGTCCGCGTCGGCCGGACTGGGGCGGGGGCGGGATGCAGTCGGCGAGTTCCTTTTTTGATGTGGCGGCTTCGATGCCGAGGTCGTCCAGGATGCGGTGGGCCGAACAGCCGGGGTCGGTGGCCAGGATGAACAGCAGGTGCTCGGTGCGGGCCAGGTTCTGGCCGCGGCTGGCGGCGAAGCGGCGGGCGCGCATGACGGTGTCGTAGGCCTCGCCGTCGCCCACCGTCTGGGTACCGTCGTCGGCCCCGGCCGCCCTGCCGGCACGTCACCACCCTGATCGAGGCCCACCTGGAGCACGTCGAGCAGCGCATCACCGACCTGCTCGCAGCCCGCACCGTGCTGCAGGGCCTGCACCAGCGGGCCCAAGGCGTCGACCCGGCCGAGTGCGGGCCTGGGGGAATCTGCCGCATCCTGTCCACCGCGTGAGTCCTCGGCTGGTGGCGCTCGGCGTGGCAGGATCAAGGCGTGCAGGAACAGCACTACACCGCCGACAGCCGGCCGGGCGGGCGGGGGCGCCTGTTCGTCCCCGTGCCGTTCGACCCGGACCAGGTATGGGCGCCCAAGCCGGTCCATCATGTGACGGGCACGCTGAACGGGATGGGCATCCGCGCCGTGATCGTCGAGCACCGTGGGCAACGCGGTTTCTTGCTCGGCCCGGCCTGGCTGCGCTGCGGCCTGGAGCCCGGCACGCAGGTGAGCGTGGTGCTCACCCCAGAGGGGCCGCAGCGGGCCGACCTTGCCGAGGACGTCGCCGCCGCACTGGAGGCCAGCCCGGCGGCGGGCGCCTTCTTCGACTCGCTCGCCCAGTTCTACCGGCGGGCCTTCCTGCGCTGGATCGACGCCACCAAGGGCCGGCCCGAGGTGCGGGCACAGCGGATCGCCGAGGTGGTCAGCCTGCTGGAGGCGGGGATCAAGCAGCGCCCGGGGACCTGAGCGCCGCCAGCTGGTCGCGCAGGACCAGCTGGCCAAAAGCTCTGCTGCGGGTTCGGTCCGTTGAGCGCAGCTTGAGAAATCGGCGCGCTTGGCGCTGCGCCTCGGCTAGCTCTCCCAGCAGCAGCATCGATCGCGCCGTATCGAGCGCTAGCGTGGCCTCGTCGTATGGGCCGGTCCACACCGGGGTACGTGTTGGGAACGATGTCTAAGCGCGCCCTCCGCGCGGATCAGCCGCTGGGCACATTCGCTGCCGTTTCCCAGTGCGGCTGAGCCATGGGCTGCCATGGCGAGCAGGCGCGCACCTTCTTGCCACAACGGAAGCCAGGGCGGGCAGGCCGGTCTGGGGCCGTGCTTTACGCGTCGATGGGACGCAGTCTGAGTTCTTGGTCGGCGGCGAGTGCGAGGAGTTCGTCGTCGTGGCTGATGAGGAGGACGACCGCGCCGTCGTCGGTGAGGTCGCGCATCACCTGCGTGATGGAGTGCAGGTGGCGGCGGTCGACGCCGGAGCTGGGCTCATCGAACACGACGATCCGGCGGGCGCTGAGCCGGGCCGCGGCGACGACGAGGCGCTGCTGCTGGCCACCGGAGAGCGAGAGCGGGTGGCGGTCCGTCAAAGCGGCGAGGTCGAGGCCTTTCAGGAGCGCGCCGGAACGCTCATCGGCGGGGGACGCGCCGAGCCGGAGCTCGGCGTCGACGCTGTCCGTGAACAGCTGTCGTTGCACGTCCTGCATGACGATCGCGCTGGCCCGCTGCCGTTGTGCCCGGCTGAGCCGGCGCCCGTCGAGGAGTACCTCGCCTTCGTGACGTTGCAGGCCGGTGAGGATGCGGGCGAGCGTGCTCTTGCCGGCGCCGTTCGGGCCGGTGACGGCGGTGATCGCTCCGGCAGGGAGATGGGCTTCGTCGATGTCGAGCACGCGGCGGCCATGGAAGGCGCAGCGGATGTCGCGCAGGTTCACACCGGTCGTGGTGCTCGTGGGGACGGCGTCGCGGTCGATGCTGGGCCCGTGCGCCTGGACCTGGAGGGTTGTCGGGCGTGGGGGCGGGCTGAGGCTGCGAAGTCCTTTCGCGCGCAGGGTGTCGTCGTCGAGGGCGGCGAACTCCTCGCCGGTCCATTCGGCGTCGATACGGCCGTCGCGCATGACGATGACCCGATCGGCGATGCCGTGCAGGTAGTGCAGCCGGTGCTCGGCGATGACGATGGTCGCTCCACCGGCCCGGAGCCGGGCGAGCGTGGCGGTGAAGCGTTCGACCGCGGCGGCGGAGAGGTTTGAGGTGGGCTCGTCGAACAGCAGCAGGGACGGGTGGTGGGCGGTCGCGGCGGCGCAGGCGACCTGCTGCTGCTGGCCGCCGGAGAGGTCCTGCAGTCGCCGGTCGGTCAGGGCGCGTAGCCCGTGTTCGTCGATCCCGGTGGCGACGCGGTCGCGGATTTGTTCGGCCGGTTCGCCGAAGTTCTCCAGCGCGAACAGCGGCGACATGGGGAGCCTTGGCCTCGTCGGCGAGAGCGCCGCGAACGATCCGGGCGTTCCACCCGACCTGCGGAATCGCCAGCGCCAGCACGGGCAGCACCAGCATCGTCCACGACGCGGGCGCGCCGTCCGCACCGGCTAGGAGACGATGTCGAGGGCCTCGATCGAGACCTCCGGGCCGATGGTCAGGAAGGGCCGCTCGTCGCCGTCGTTCAGGTCGGCGGTGACGAGCCGTCCGGGGGCGGAGCCCGGCCGGACGACGCGGCCGCCGCTGATGGCGAGGTAACCGTCGAAGCTCCGCCGGGTGAAGCGGCGCTCGCCGCCGGTCGGTACGTCGATCGCGATCAGCGGGCTCTCGTCGTCGGGCTCCGGGTAGACGATCAGCTCCCGCTCGGAGGCCCAGACGGAGTGCGGGCCTGGCAGGGCGACTCGTTCGGCGAAGGAGCCGGCCTCCTTGCCCGACAGGTCGAGGACGACGGTGGTGAGGACGTCGTCCAGCGTCAGGTACGTCGCCGCGAGGTGCAGCCCATCGGATGACCAGCTTATGGAGGCCTCCTCCCAGTAGCCCTCGGCCGCCCAGAGCGTGCGCCGGTCGCCGGTGCCGGTGTCGATCAGCACGATGCCGGCGACCTCGTCGCCGACGCCGGGGATGCCGGGGCCGTTCGAGAGGTCGGCGAGTACGGCGAGCTGGTCGCCGTACGGCGAGAGGGCAGCGCGCAGGTAGTCGTCGGAGGTGAACTCCTGGAGGGCGCCGGTGGCGAGCGTGTGCAGCACCACCCGGGGCGGTCCGGCGCCGTCGTCCTGGCGCGCCGTGTACACGAGCCGGGTGCCGTCGCTCGACAGCGACACCGTCTCCGGCGCGAGGTGCGCCGGCAGGCCGGGGACGGTCACGAACGCGTCGCTATCGGCGTCCAGCACGATCACGGTGGCCCGGTCGGGCCCTCGGGCCACCAGGACCATCCTGGCCGCGCGCACCGGCCGTGCGGCCAGCGCGTCGAATGTGATCTCCCATGACCGGTCGACGACCACGACATCTCCTCTTGCTGATCCGGAGGGCAGCCTAGTCAAAGATCACAGATTTGGGGAGATCCCGGCATCTACCGCAAAACGATCTTATTGGTGTACCGTCCCGCTGCCAGACTTATGTTCTCTTGATTCGGGGTAAGCGTGCGGCGTCTCTGCGTGATCATGGTGGCCGTGCTCGTGGCCGGGTTCCTCGTTCCCGTGCACGAGCTGTTATTACCCAAGTGGGCGGAGGCGGCCACCGCGTGCTCCCCCAACAGCAACGACTGGTCCAACGGCCGCAGCGGCCAGAAACGCTGCGTCTTCAACCACATGTACTCCACGCGCCGCCGCATCAACGAGGCGTGCCTGCGTGACCGTCCCGTGCTCGGGACCCACATCTACCAGCAGCCCAACGAGTGCAGCCCGTCCGGCGGCATCGAGGCCATCGGGCAGGCCCGGGCCATCAAGTACCTCAGCGACCAGATCGGCGGGGGCGGCGGGCTCATCAACCCCGAGATCCAGTGGGAGCCGACCCTCAGCGGCGGCAGCGACCGGCCCGACATCATCTACTACGATCGCGCCGGCAACAACTGGGGCCAGGTGATCGAGGCCAAGGTCAAGGACAACCCGGACTACTCCGGCTGGGGCGGGCAGGTCGTCCGGTACGTCAATGTGCTGACCCAGGACGGCGTCAGGAACGTCACCGCCGGCACGGTGCTCAACCGCTGGGGCACCTACGATGACTGGTTCCAGGTCTACAGCAAGAACGCCTCGTGCAAGGTGGGCGACAAGGACGGCTACCAGCTCTCCACGTACCGGGCCCTCTCGCCCGTTCCCGGCCTGCTGCACATCGAGGAGGTGCGCAAGGAGCGCAAGTGCGAGCAGAACAAGCGGCAGCCCACGCCGGGCAGCCCGCCCGCCGACATCCCCGAGCTGGACGAGAACGACGACGACCGCGACTGGCCCATCTCGCCTGGCCTGCGCCAGCTTATCGACCGCCTCACCACTCCCCGCGGCGACTCCGGCTCCCAGAACAACAACGACGTGGCCAGATACGGCAGCGCCGCGGCGGCCGCGGCCGCGCTGACCGCCTCCACCGTGGCGTTCCTCAGAACCCCGCAGGGCGTGCTGTTCCTGCGCGCGGCCGGCTTCGCCACCGTCGAGATGGCGCTGGCGCTCGGCGTGAGCGCGCTGGTCGTGCTCATCCTGTTGTGGTACTTCTCCGAGTACGGCGGCCTGGTCAAGGGCGAGCCGCACTTCACCACCCTGGACGGCCTGGGCTACGACCTGCAGTCCGTGGGCGAGTTCCTCCTCGCCAACTCCGACAAGCACGGCCTGGAGATCCACGGCCGGCTCAGCCCCGCCAGCGGCGGGCGGGACGTGTCGGTGATGTTCGACGCCGCGATGGAGGCCGGTGACCACAAGGTCGAGTTCCACGAGGACGACCTGTACATCGACGGCCAGAAGTTCACGCTCGCCACCGACAAGATCCTCTACCTCGGCAAGGACGCGTTCATCCTGCGCAAGGACGGCAAGTGGCTCGTCATGTTCGACGGCCTGGAAGGACCCGTCCTGTCCTGGAGGCGCGGCGCCGCGGGCATCTACCTGCCGCCGTCCGCCGACAGCGACCTCGTGGGCCTGCTCGGCAACGCCGACGGCGACCCGAAGAACGACCTGAAGCTGCGTGACGGCACCCAGTTGCCCGCCAACGCGACGCCCGCCCAGCTCCACACCGACTACGCCAACTCGTGGCGGCTCGACGACACCGAGTCGATGTTCACCTACGGCCCGGGCGAGAGCACCGCGACCTTCACGAACCTGCAGTTCCCCTCCCGCATCGTCACCATCCACGACCTGACGCCCGAGCAGATGCAGCTCGCGAGCGCGCAGTGCGAGGAGAGCGGCGTCCAGCCGGGCGTGCCGTTCAACGACTGCATCCTGGACATCGCGCTGACCGCGGACACCTCGTTCGCCGAGGCCGCCGCCGAGCAGAAGACGGTGAGCATCGACCCGGCGACGCAGGTCGTGAACGCGAACGGCGACCTGACGGTCGACTTCGACGGCACGCTCGGCAAGAACGTGCTGCCCTCGCGGGTCTCGGCCGATCCTTCCGCGGGCTCGTTCGCCGGACCGTTCAGCGGCGACGACTCCTACCGGTTCTTCGTGCAGTCGCTGCCGCCGCACAAGAGCGGAACCCTCGGCTTCGACCTGCTGGCGGTCGGCGACTGGTCGTCCGACTCCGACACCGAGACGGTCAAGGTCGAGATCGACCGCGGCGACCCGCACACGATCACGCCCAGCGAGCTGACGCCCATCGCGTCCGGGACGCTGGCCAACGGCCTGCCCTGGACGAAGTACCGCGTCACGGCGCCCATCACCCACAAGAAGAGCCAGATCGAGGTCAAGGTCTCGGCCATCGGCGCGGCCGGCATCTCCAACCAGGCGTACGGCGTCGACAACGTCACGCTCGACCTCGACGTCGTCCCGCCGCAGATGTTCGCGGTCGCGCTGCCGTTCACCGCCTCTGACGGCGTGCCCGGCGAGGGCGCGGGCAACCTGGAGGGCGAGGTCGCGGTGGACGAGTACCAGTTCACCCTCGCCCAGTCGGCCTCGATCTTCGTCAACGCGCAGGAGTGCCCCGGGTTCGGACTCAGGTGGGAGCTGCTCGACGCCGCGGGCGCCAAGGCCGCCACCTCCAACCTGTGCGGAGCCAAGCGCGTCGACGGGCTGGCCGCCGGAGCCTACCGGCTGCGCGTCTCCCCGTGGAACGACGTGTTCGGCCCGTACAAGCTCAGCGTGAACACGCTGGGGGCCGACGTCGTCACGACCGCGGCGATCGACGGGCCCCAGGTGCCGATCCAGGTCACCGACCCGGGCCAGCGCGGCACCTGGACGTTCACCGGCACGGCCGGGCAGAAGGTCTCCGCCGTCCTCGGCGAGGGCACGCTGTCCTCCCTCGGTGACGCCACCCTGCAACTGCGCGGGCCGGACGGGAGGATCCTGGCGCAGGAGTCCTGCGGGAAGGAGTGCTTCGTCGACACCGAGACGCTGCCGGTGACCGGCACGTACTCGGTGGTGTGGGACCCGAAGGACGCCAAGACCGGCTCGATCGCGCTGCGGCTGCACGGGGTGCCCGGCGCGGTCACCGGCACGGTCGCGATCGGGGCCCCGTCCACGCTGACGACCTCCGTCCCCGGGCAGACCGCGTCCTGGTCGTTCGCCGGAACGCAGGGCCAGCGGGTGGCGTTCGCGGTCAGCGGCCTGACCGGCGCCGCCAGTGCGTCGATCAGCAAACCGGACGGCACCCGGCTGTTCGGCTCCACCTACTGCCCGGCGGCCTGCGCCTTCGACACCACCACGCTGCCCGCGACCGGTACCTACACGCTGCTCGTCGACCCCACCGACCTGCACACGGGGCCGATCACGGCGAGCGTGATCGAGGGTGACGTCACCGGGACGCTGACCGCCGGTGGCGGGCCGGTGAAGCTGACCACGACCGGGCCGGGGCAGCGGGCCTACTGGACGTTCGCCGGCACGGCCGGGCAGCGCGTCGCCTTCGCCCTGACGGACGGCACGTTCAGCGGCGCGTACGCGTCGGTGCGCAAGCCGGACGGCACGGACCTGTTCAGGTCGACCTGGTGCAAGACGTCGTGCGCGTTCGACACGGTCGCGCTGCCGGTCGACGGCACCTACACGCTCGTCGTCGACCCGTCCCAGACGGCGGTGGGCTCCATCACCGCGCAGGTGACCGAGGGCGACGCCAAGGGCACGCTGACCGCCGGCGGCGAGCCGGTGAAGCTGACCACGACCGGGCCTGGGCAGGTCGCCGTCTGGTCGTTCGCCGGCACGGCGGGTCAGCGGGTCGCGTTCGGGCTGACGGAGGGGACGTTCGGCAGCGCGTACGCGCTGGTGCGCAAGCCGGACGGCACCGAGCTGTTCGACTCGACCTTCTGCAAGACGTCGTGCGCGTTCGACACGGTGTCGCTGCCGGTGAACGGCGTCTACACGGTCGTGCTGGATCCGTCCGGCACGGCGGTGGGCTCCATGACCGCGCAGGTCACCGTCGGCGACGTCACCGGGACGCTCACGGCGGACGGCCCCGCCGTCAAGCTGACCACGAAGGGTCCCGGCCAGTACCCGATCTGGACGTACGCGGGCACGGCCGGTCAGCGCGTCTCGGTCACCTTCTCCGGCGGCACGTTCAGCAGCGCGAACGCGTTCATGCGCAAGCCCGACGGCTCGGTCTTGGTGCCGTCGGTGTTCTGCGCGGCCTCCTGCTACTTCGACACGACCGTGCTGCCGGTGAACGGCGAGTACCAGGTGGTGGTGGACCCGGCCGGCATCCAGACCGGCTCCATCTCGGCCGGGCTCAACATCGTGCCGCCGGACGTCACCGCGCCGATCAGCGTCAACGGCGCGGCGGCGACGCTGACCACCACCATCCCGGGGCAGCGCGGCGTGTGGACGTTCACCGGCTCGGCCGGGCAGCGGGTGTCGTTCGACTTCACCGGCTCCACCTTCACCTACGCCGCGGACGCCACCGTCAAGGTCAGGAAGCCGGACGGCGCCGACCTGGTCGCCGAGACCAACTGCGGCACCGGCTGCCTGCTGGAGCCGGTCACCCTGCCGGCGACCGGCACGTACACGGTGGACCTGCGGCCCAAGGGGTCGAAGACCGGCGCGCTGACGCTGCGGGCGTACCAGGTGGACGACGCGGCCGCCACGATCGCGATCGACGGCGCGACCTCCCGGCTGACCACGACCGTCCCCGGCCAGAACGGCAGGTGGACCTTCTCGGGCGCCGAGGGCCAGTACGTCAACATCGCGTTCCTGGACGGCACGTTCTCCCTCGCGTCCGACGCGGCGGTCTCGGTGCTCGATCCGGACGGGACCGTCCTGCGGCAGGACACCTCCTGCGGCAAGGTCTGCATGCTCGACCCGGTCACCCTGCCGGCGACCGGCACGTACACGATCCTGTTCGACCCGCGCAAGGCGCTCACCGGCTCGCTGACCGCGCAGCTCACCGAGGGCGACGTCACCGCGACGACCTCGATCGGCGGGCCCGCCTCGACGCTCACCACCGTCGGGGCCGGGCAGAAGGCCGTCTGGTCGTTCACCGGCGCCGCCGGTCGGCGGGTGTCGTTCAACTTCACCGCCTCGACGCTCACCAGCCTGTACGACGCGTACGTGGCGGTGCGCAAGCCGGATGGCAGCGTGCTCGTCAACGACACCCCGTGCGGGAAGAACTGCCTGCTGGAGCCGGTGGTCCTGCCGGCCGGCGGTGTCTACACCGTCGAGTTCAGGCCGCAGAGCGCCAAGACGGGCTCGATCACCCTGCAGCTCCACGAGGTCGCCCACCTGGCCGCGAACGTCACCCTGGGCGGCGCCGCCTCGACGCTGACCACGACGACGCCCGGCCAGAACGGCGTCTGGTCGTTCACCGGGACGGCCGGGCAGCTCGTGTCGTTCAACCTCACCGACGCGAACTTCGCCGGCTCGGTGGACGCCCAGGTGTCGGTGAAGAAGCCGGACGGCACGGTGCTGGTGTCGCCGACGTACTGCGGCAAGAACTGCTTCCTGGAGCCGGTGGCCCTGCCCGTCGCCGGCACCTACACGGTGGAGTTCGACCCGAAGGACGACAAGACGGGCAAGCTGACTTTGGCGGCGTACGCGGTCGCCCACCTGGCCGCGAACGTCACCGTCGGCGGCGCTGCCTCGACGCTGACCACGACGATGCCCGGCCAGAACGGCGTCTGGTCGTTCACCGGGACGGCCGGGCAGCTCGTGTCGTTCAACCTCACCGACGCGAGCTTCACCGGCTCCACCTACGCGCGGGTGTCGGTGAAGAAGCCGGACGGCACGGTGCTGGTGTCGCCGACGTACTGCGGCAAGAACTGCTTCCTGGAGCCGGTGGCCCTGCCCGTCGCCGGCACCTACACGGTGGAGTTCGACCCGCAGGACGAGAAGACCGGCAAGCTGACCCTGCGGGCCTACCGGGTCACCGACCTGGCCCCGGCCGCCATCACCATCGGCGGCGCCGCCTCCACCCTGACCACCACGACCCCGGGCCAGAACGGGAGCTGGACCTTCACCGGCACCGCCGGCCAGAAGGTGGCCGTCACCTTCACCGGCACGACCTTCGCCGGCTCGACCGACGTGCGCGTCTCGCTGGTGAAGCCGGACGGGACAGCGCTGGGCAGCTCGCCCTACTGCGGGCGCAACTGCACCATCTCGGCGACGACGCTGCCCGACACGGGCACGTACACGATCGTCTTCAACCCGCAGAACGACAAGACCGGCTCGCTGACCGCGAAGGTGGCGGCGTCATGATCTGTTAGGAGAGTCGCGCAGGCCCGCCACCCCATCCGGGGGTGGCGGGCCTCCGTGCAGAGAACATGGCAAGGCTGGCGACCCAGCCGGCGGCGACCATGAACACGTTGAAGTCTCCGCCCTGGCGTTGCACCTGGTCCAGGCCGCGATCGCCGCTCCGGTGACGATCGTGCCAAGTGCCACGAGAGTGTCAGTGAGCATTGCCGCGGGATGTCAGTGGATTCCCTGCCACGAAGGCGTCAGTGACGGGGTGAGAGCGTGCCACGGGCGGAGCCGTGATCACTGACGAGGAGGGCGGAGCCGGTTGGCGATCGCGAGTCCCAGCCCCTTCTCCACCGGCAAGGAGACGACGATGAGGTCGCATCCCCGCTGGTCGAGCTCGCGCAAGGAACCCGTACAGGCCGCGCGTAGCCGGCACCCGAACGCGGCTGGTGGAGTGGACCCCAAGCGGGCACGCTCGGCCCGGCGGCGCCGCGGATGCAGCCGCAGTACGTGCCGCGCGCGGACGGCGGGGGTCGCGACGTGGAGGCGTCAGCGGGGGTGGGTGGGGGAGTCGGCTTCGTGGGAGACGGCCCAGGAGGCGAGCAGTTTCAAGCCTTCTTCGGAGGGTGAACCTGGTTCGGCCGTGTAGATGAGGAGGGTGAGGCCGGGTTCGTCGTCCACGGCCGAGCCATGCCAGGCGAGGGTGAGGTCGCCGACGACCGGGTGATGGAAGCGCTTGACGCCGGTGCCGTGACGGCGCACGTTGTGGGCACCCCATCGGGTGCGGAAGGCGTCGCTGCGCGTGGACAGCTCTCCCACCAGGTCGTGGAGGTCCTTGTCGTGGGGGTTGCGGCCGGCTTCCGTGCGCAGGACGTCCACGGTCATGTCGGCGATGAGGTCCCAGTCGGGGTAGAAGCGGCTGGCTGCGCGGTCGAGGAACTGGAAGCGGGCCATGTTCGGCGGCTGCATGCCGCCGTCGTAAAGGTCGCTGAAGAAGGCGCGGGCGAGCTGGTTGGCGGCGAGCATGTCCAGGCGGCCGTTGACGACGAACGCGGGTCCGGCGGTGACGGCGTCCAGGGTCCATTGCAGGCTTTCGGGCGGCTTCGTCCACTGCCTGCTGGAGCGCGTTCGGGGCCGGGCGAGTACGTCGGAGCCTCCGGCTGCCTGGGCGAGGTGGAGCAGGTGGGCGCGTTCGGCGTCGTCGAGCCGGAGGGCGCGGGCGATGGCTTCGAGCACGGCGGGTGAGACGCCGGCGAGGTTGCCGCGTTCCAGCTTGGCGTAGTACTCGACGCTGACGTCGGCCAGGGCCGCGACCTCACTCCTGCGCAGGCCGGGCACGCGGCGCCGGGTGCTGGACGGCAGCCCGGCCTGCTCGGGGGTGATCTTGGCTCGCCGCGAGATCAGGAACTCGCGGACTTCATCGCGGTTGTCCACACCCTGACCGTACGCTGCTCGCGCGGCCGTAGGGATGCACTGCCAGTACACCCCTCACCAGTAACTCGCTACCCGCGCGGCATGCCGGTTTCCTGGAGGACGTGCCACCCGGCCGCCCGGCCCTCGGCGGTGGCCGGTTTCCCCGTAGGTAAGGAGCAGCCTCTTATGCGCGGTGTCTTGATGCATGCCCCCGGTGACTTCCGGGTGGAGGAGCGCGAAGACCCGAAGATCCTCAAGCCCACGGACGCGATCATCCGAGTGGCGGCGGCCTGCGTCTGCGGTTCCGACCTGTGGCCGTACCGTGGGGCCGAGCCCTTCGAGGCACGCTCCCCGATCGGCCACGAGTACGTGGGCGTCGTGGAGGAGGTCGGCAGCGGGGTCACCACGATCAAGCCGGGCCAGTTCGTGGTCGGTGGCTTCTCCACCTCGGACAACACCTGTGAGAACTGCCGTGCCGGCTACCAGACCTCGTGCGTCCGGCGGGAGTGGATGAACGCGATGGGCGCCCAGGCGGAGCGGCTGCGCGTCCCGCTGGCCGACGGCACGCTGGTGGCCACTCCGGGCACGCCCGACGAGGACCTGGTCCCGAGCCTGCTGACCGCCTCTGATGTGCTGGGCACCGGCTGGTTCGCAGCCGTGGCCGCTCAGGCGGGGCCGGGCAAAACGGTCGCCGTGGTCGGCGACGGCGCGGTCGGCCTGCTCGGCGTGCTGGCTGCCAAGCGGCTCGGCGCGGAGCGGATCATCGCGATCAGTCGCCACACCTCCCGGCAGAAGCTCGCCCTGGACTTCGGCGCCACCGACATCGTCACCGAGCGCGGCGACGAGGGCGTGGCCCGCATCAAGGAACTGACCGACGGATACGGCGCGCACTCGGTCATCGAGGCGGTCGGCACCCAGGAGTCGATGCTGCAGGCGATCCGCTCCACCCGCCCCGGCGGCCATGTCGGCTACGTCGGCGTCTCCCACGACGTGACCCTCGACGGCCAGGAGCTGTTCTTCTCCCACGCCCACCTGCACGGCGGTCCCGCCCCGGTCCGCCAGTACCTGCCCCAGCTGATCGAACTCATCTGGACCCGGCAGATCGACCCCGGCAAGGTCTTCGACCTCACGCTCCCGCTGGAGCAGGCCACCGACGCCTACAAGGCCATGGACGAACGCCGCGCCATCAAGGCCCTGCTGCGCGTCTGATCCCGCGTATCGGAAGGACGGAGCAATGCGAGTGCGCGTCCGGCATGGCTGCAGGGCCACCTGCTGACCCTTCGGCCGAGAGCGAGGCCAACCACTCCCAGGACACCATCCGTGAGAATCCGTGAGAAGAGAAGGAACCAGCGAAGCATGACGACGAAACTTAAGATCGCCCCGCTTGCCGTGGCCCTGGCCCTTGCCCTTGCGCTCCTGGGGTCCGCGCCTTCATCCGCCCAGTCCGGCATGGCTCATCGCGGCGTCTCTCCCCTCATCGGCGCGTGGCGTATGACCTCACTCGAGGTCGGCACCGAAGGGAACCTCCAGCCTGTGCCGTACTCCGGCCAGATCATTTTCACTAAGTCCGGCACCATGTCCGTACAGGCCATGAACCCCGACGCCAACGCTCCGGACACGCCGTACACGAGCAACGGGTACGAAGCCTTCTACGGGACTGTCACTGTCGACAAAGCCGCCAGGACGTTCGTCGTGACCGTCAAGTCGTCATTGGTGCGCGACCTCATCGGGCAGCGCCTGACGCGCGTCTTCAAGGTGTCGGGCGACAAGCTCGTCCTCACGCCGGCGGATCCGGCAGAAGGGTTCCGCGTCACCTACAAGCGCTTCTGATCGGAGAGGCGGGATGAGCGATGAGATGACGTACGGGCACTTGGGCCGCTCTGGTCTGCTGGTCAGCCGGATCGGTCTGGGGACCATGAACTTCGGTTACACCGCCGGCCGGTGGTTGCGGCGCAGCCTTCGCCGTGAGCACTGACCATGTCGTCATGGCGTGAGGTTCCCGGTTCCGGCAACGGTGACGGGGCGGCTCGGCGTGCAGCTGCCTGGCAATGCGGGTGATGGGGCTAACTGCACGCGCCGCCCTGAGATGCCCAGAGTGGGCGTTCAATCCCCTGTGAGCAGCCGCTGGCCTTCCCGCGCCCACTCGACACGGGTCCGCGCCACCGCGGCGATTCCGGCGAACACGTGCGCCTTGATCCGGGCGACCCGGTCGTGGTCGGCCGGATCGCGTCGGGTCAGTCGCTCCTTGAGCAGCATGGTGTCCTTGGCCAGCAACCGATCGCGGTGCGCCTCCGCCTCGGCCGCGGCTTTCTCCTGCTCCCCGATGAACTGTTCGAGCACGGCATGCGCTTGATCCGCCTCGATCATGTCGAAGTTCAGTGCCTGCACCAGGAACGGGTCACGTGCCGGTGTGGGAGCGTGCGGTGCGGACAGCCACCGGTTGAGCTCCTCGAGTCCCTGCTCAGTGACGCTGTAGACGGTCCTGGTCAGCTTCGGCCCGCGTCGTTCGTCGTCGCCTGAGATCAGCCCGGCTCGTTCCATCCGCCGCAGCGTCGGGTAGATCTGGCTCTGGGGTGCGGCCCAGATCCACCCGGCCGAGCTGTCGAAGAACTGGACCAGGTCGTATCCGCTCATCGGGCGTGCCTCCAGCACACCCAACAGCGCATGCTGCAACGACATGCCGAAATTCTATCCGCCTGCGATGTTCCCGATGATGTTCATGGTGACGGACTTGGGTTCGGTGAAGAACTCACGGCTGAACCCGCCGCCTTCACGGCCGATCCCTGAATCGCCCATGCCGCCGAACGGTGCGCGCAGGTCACGGACGAAGAAGCAGTTGACCCACACGTTGCCGCTACGCAGTGCTGCCGCGACGCGATGCGCGCGGTGCAGGTTGTCGGTGAACACCATGGCCGAGAGCCCGTACGGCGTCGCATCGGCCAGTGCGAGGCCCTGCTGCTCGGAATCGAACGGCGTGACCGTGACGACCGGGCCGAAGACCTCGTCCTTCTGTACGGGCGCGTCAGCCGGGACGTCCGTGAGCACGGTCGGACGCACGAACCAGTCGTGGCCGAGCCCGCCGGTCACGACCGTGCCGCCGCCCAGCGCGTCCGCCTGGAGATAGCCGCTGACCTTGGCGAAGTGCTTCTCGCCGGCCAGCGGGCCGAGTGCGGTCTGTTGCTCCGCCGGGTCGCCGAGCACCATCGCCTCGGCCGCCGCGGTGAACCGGGTCAGGAACTCGTCGTACACGCGTCGCTGCACGTACAGCCGGGAGCCGGCGAGGCAGACCTGACCGGTGTTGCCGAACGCGGCCCGGATGGCCCAGTCGATCGCGTTGCCCAGATCGGCGTCGTCGAACACCAGGTTGGCGCCCTTGCCGCCGAGCTCCAAGCTGACCGGCGTCAGATGCGCCGCGGCTGAAGCGGCGATCGCGCGGCCGGTCGCCGACGAGCCGGTGAACGTGATCCGGTCGACCCGGGAGTCCTTCACCAGCGTGGCGCCCGCGTCACCGAACCCGAGCACCACGTTGAGGACGCCGTCGGGAATGCCGGCTTCGAGCGCGAGCCTGCCCAGCAAGGCCGCAGACCGCGGCGTGTCCTCTGCCGGTTTGAGCACCACCGTGTTCCCCCAGGCCAAGGCCGGGGCGATCTTCCAGGTCGCGAGCATCAGAGGGAAATTCCACGGCGAGATCGCGGCCACGACACCAGCGGATTCGTAGCGGGTGTACGTGTGGTGCCCGGTGTCGCTCGGGTACGTCTCGGCCACGCTGAGCCGGGCATGATCGGCGAAGAACCTGATGTTGGCGGCGGAACGCGGCACATCGTGTCCCGCGACCACGGCCCGAGGCTTGCCCATGTCACGGCTTTCCGCCTCGGCGAGCTCGTCGGTGTGCTGTTCGATCAGGTCGGCGAATCTATGCAGCAGACGTCCGCGTTCGGCGAACCCCATCTTCGGCCACGGGCCTTCGTCGAACGCTCGGCGCGCGGCCGTCACCGCAAGGTCGGTGTCGGCTTCGCCGCCGCGTGCGACGCTCGCGTAACTCTCCTGGGTGTACGGGTCGATGTCGTCGTAGGTCGCGCCGTCGGTCGAATCGACCTCGTCGCCGCCGATGACGTGTCGGATCTTCACGCGGTGCGCTCCTTGTACTCGGGGTGAACGGCCTGGCGAAGGCGCTCGCCGGCCAGCGCCGGGGAGAGCGGGACGAGTGCTACGGCGAGCAAGCCGGCGACCGCCACCGTGGCGAAGAGATAGAAGTTCCAGGCGAATCCGGCGCCCGAGGCGATCACGAGGCCGGCGAGGATCGGGCCGAGGATCGCCGCGATGGAGGGGCGCACGGCCAACGTGGCGATGCTCACCGCCGCCAGCAGGAACGACACCACCAGAACGGGCTTCGAGCCGGTCCGGGCCAGCCACAGCAGGACCGTTCCCGTCCGGAATCCCGGGGCGGCCAGCTCGCTAACGCTGGTGTACCACGAGCGTTTCGCGGGCCGCGTGATTTCAGGAACGCTCACTCCAAGACGTGTCGCGAGCGCTTCGGCCTTGGCTGTTTCGCCGCGCAGCACGAGGGACTCCAGCGACTCCGGCAGATAGCGCAGCGCGAGCGGGACGACGATCAGAATAGGGGCGGCGCCGATCAGCATGCCGATCAGGGCGTAGCTGCCCAGCGTGCCTGCCTCGGCCGGACCGATCCGCCATTCGGCGAGCAGGGAGGGCACGGTGGCGCCGAACACGACAAGGTCGTATCCGTCGAACGCGACGGACAAGCCGCACACCGCGACCACGGTCCACAGTGTCCTGTGGGGTGTTCCTCCAGCCTCCACGGTGGGAACTTCTTTCACTTGAGGAAATCCCAGATCCGCTCGAGGAGCTCGGGACCCGTCGCGGCCCAAGCGTTCCGCTCCGCTTCGGTGAGCGTTGCGGGCGTCACGCCCGCCGCCGCGGCGGCGAGGGCGAGCCGGCACGACTCTTCGAGAATCCACATCCGGGCGACTGCTTCGCCGATGGTCCCGCCGACCGTGACGGCGCCGTTTCCCTTGAGCATGCAGGCGAATCCGTCGCCGAGGGTGGCCGCCAGCTCCTTGCCGAGCTGCGGTTCGCGGATCAGGCGCGCGTTCGGGAAGACCGGTACGACCGGGCCGAGCAACGCGCCCTGGCCGTGCAGCGGGGCAGGCGAGCCCAAGGTGGCCGCGAGCGGGGATGCCGACGGTGGCTGAGCGCGGCAAATGGCGCCGACGTCGGGCCGGGCCCTGGCGATCGCGATATGGATCCACGCCTCGCGCGGAACTCCGCCAGGCAGTTCACTGACGTTGAGATCGAGCTCGAGATGGCGATCAGGGGTCAGTTCGCCGAGGGGGCGAGGTGGCGTGATCAGCAGCCTGTCGGCGTCGAGGCGGGTGCTGACGTGGCCGAACGCTGTGACGAGGCCGGCTCTGGCGAGGGCGTGTCCAGCGGCGGTCAACTCTTTCGAGAGCTGCGCGAGAGACATGAGATACACAATTACCTGTATCTATATACATGTCAACATATTGAACAGGTATACAGATACAGGTATCGTTGGACATCATCGAATTCCCTGGTTCCGGAGAATCGGAGCGCTGCCGTGATCGAGCTGCAAGACATCGCCTACGTCCGCTCGGGCGTCGCCGACCTGCCCACCGCGGTCGACTTCGCGGTCAACGTGGTCGGTCTGGAACTGGTCGGCCATGTCGACGGACACGCGTACTTGAGGGCCGACACCCGCCATCACTGTCTCGCCTTCGTCGAAGGTAGATCCGGTGTCCTGTCGAGCGGATTCACCCTCATCGACGAGGACGCGCTGGCGGCGGCGGAGTCCGAACTGGAAGCGGCGGGCGTCAAGGTGATCCGTGGTGACCGCGCCGGTGCGACGGCCCGGCATGTCCGGGACTACCTCGCCTTCGAGGACCCGTTCGGCAACGTCGTGGAGCTGGTCGTCGACCAGAGCCGGCTGCCCGGTCCGGTCCGGTTCGGCCGGACGGCGGGGATCACCGAGTTCGGCCATCTCTGCCTGGACGCGCCGGACGTCCGTGTGGCCTACCGGTTCTGGTCGTCCCTGTTCAACGCGCGGGCCTCGGACTGGATCGGCGACATGGCCTGCCTGATGCGCATCGATCCGGTGCACCACAAGCTCGCCGTGTTCAAGGGTGACGGGCCCGGCCTGTGCCACATCAACTTCCAGGTCGAGTCGATCGACGACGTGATGCGCAGCTGGCACTTCCTGACCGAGCGCGGCGTCGAGATCGAGATGGGCCCGGGCAGGCACCCGCAGTCCAGCGCGATCTTCCTCTATTTCAAGGGACCTGAGGGTCTGACGTACGAATACTCCTACGGTGTCCGGCGGATCACCGACGAGACCTGGCGGCCGAGGTACTTCGACCCGGCCGAGCCGGACGCGATCGACCTGTGGCGCGGGCCGACGAAACGCCCTGGCACGCAGACGCAGATCCCGTTCACCGCCGAGCCGCGCGAGGCCGGCCGATGAACAGCCCTGCTCACCGGCTGCTGGAAGCGGCCAGGACACGCATTCCGATCGAACCGTTCACCGGGCTTACGGTGGCCGACGCCTATGCGATCCAGTTGGCGCAAGTCCACGCCAGGGTGGGTGACGGCGCGCGGATCACCGGCCACAAGATCGGGCTGACGTCCGCGGCGATGCAGCGTCAACTCGGCGTCGGCCAGCCCGACTTCGGGTATCTGCTCGACGACATGGAGCTGACCACGAACCGGGTCCGCGCGGACGCATTCCTCGCTCCCAAGGCGGAACCGGAGATCGCGTTCGTCCTCGGCGCGCCGTTGTCCGGACCCGGACTGTCCTCCCGGGACGTCGCGGCCGCCGTCAGCCATGTCCTGCCGGCCATTGAGATCATCGACAGCCGGATCGCCGACTGGCGGATCGGGTTGACCGACACGATCGCGGACAACGCTTCTTCGGGCGCGTATCTGCTTGGCCGCCGGGCGATCCCGCTCGGCGGCATGGACCTGGCGAGCATCGGATGCGTGCTGCGCGCCGGCGCCGAGGTCGTGGCGACCGGGACGGGCGCGGCGGTGCTCGGAGATCCGCTTCGAGCGGTTGCGTGGCTGGCCAATGTGCTCGCGGAGTACGGGGCCGGGCTGGAAGCAGGGCACATTGTGCTGTCCGGTTCGCTGACCGCGGCCGTGGAGCTGCGGCCGGGAACCGAGATCAGCGCGGAGTTCACGCGGCTCGGGCACATCAGCCTGTACGTCGAGGAGAAGAACTGACATGACCACGGCTGCGATCGTCGGCTCCGGCAACATCGGCACCGACCTGATGATCAAGCTGCTCCGCAGCGAGCACATCGACCTGCGCTACATGATCGGCGTCGATCCGGCGTCCGACGGGCTCGCGCGGGCCCGCGGACTCGGCGTCGAAGCCTCCCCGGAGGGCGTCGACTGGCTGATGTCCCTGGACGAACTGCCGGACCTCGTGTTCGAGGCGACGTCCGCCGCCGCGCACTTGGCGAACGCGCCGCGTTACGCCGAAGCCGGCATCCGGGCCGTCGACCTCACGCCCGCCGCGGTCGGCCCGTTCGTGTGCCCGCCGGTGAACCTCGGGGATCATCGCGATGCGGCGAACATCAACATGATCATGTGTGGCGGCCAGGCGACCATCCCCATCGTGCGTGCGGTCAGCGACGTGGTGGCGGTGCCGTACGCGGAGATCGTCGCGTCGATCGCGTCCCGTTCGGCGGGACCGGGCACGCGGGCGAACATCGACGAGTTCACCGAGACGACGGCGTCGGCCATCGAGTCGGTCGGCGGCGCGGGCAAAGGCCGGGCGATCATCATCCTGAACCCGGCGGATCCGCCCATGGTCATGCGCGAAGCGGTCAACTTCACCGACACGACCTTGCGTGACGGCAGTCACGCCATGGCACACCAGTTCACCGAGCAGCAGGTGCGCGACACCGTTCGCGCGCTCGACGGAATCGGGATCGAGGTCATCGAGGTCACCCATGGAGACGGCCTCGGCGGCTCGACGTTCAACTACGGGTTCTCCGCCGTCGACGAGCTCACGCTGATCGCCGCCGCCGTCGACGAAGCCCGTGCCGCCCGGATCGCGGTGCTGCTGTTGCCCGGGTTGGGCACCGTCGACAACCTTCGTGCCGCACACGACATGGGTGCGACCGTCGCCCGGATCGCCACGCATTGCACCGAGGCGGACGTCTCGGTCCAGCACTTCGGCGTGGCTCGTGACCTGGGAATGTCCACGGTCGGCTTCCTGATGCTCAGCCATCGGCTTGATCCCGACGCATTGGCCGAGCAGGCACGCATCATGGCCGACGCCGGCTGCCAGTGCGTGTACGTCGTGGACTCCGCCGGTGCGCTGGTGCTCGACGACGTCACTGACCGGGTGGCGGCGTTGGCGGCGGAGCTGGCCGACGACGCGGAGGTGGGTTTCGGTTTCCACGGCCACCAGAACCTGAGCCTGGGCGTGGCCAACTCGATACTGGCCTGGCGCGCCGGTGCGACGTGGATCGACGGCTCGCTGTGCGGATTGGGCGCGGGTGCCGGCAACTCACCGACCGAGGTGCTCGTCGCCGCGTTCTCCCGCATGGGTGTGCCGACCGAGGTCGATCTCGACGCCGTGCTGTCCGCGGCCTCGGAGGTGGCTCGGCCGTACATCACGCGGCTGCCGTGGACCGATCGCGCGTCCATCACCCAGGGACACGCCGGGGTTTACTCGTCGTTCCTGCTGCACGCCGAACGTGCGGCCGAACGCTACGGCGTGCCGGCACACGACCTGCTGCGCGCCGTCGGCGAGGCCGGGTACGTGGGCGGCCAGGAAGACATGATCATCGACATCGCGGTGCGACTTTCCCAGGAGACAAAGGCATGACCATCGAAGAAGCCGCGCAGCGGTTGCTCGCCCGCGAGGACGGACAGGCCGATGGTCCACCGTTGACCGGCAGATGGGCGACGCTGGACCTGGAGACCGCGTACCGGATCCAGGACGAGACCCTGCGGTTGCGGCTGGCTCGCGGTGAGACACTGATCGGCGTCAAGCTGGGGCTGACCTCACGCGCCAAACAACTGCGGATGAACGTCTCCAGCCCGCTCACCGCATGGCTGACGGACGCCATGGTGCTGCCCGCGGGGGAGCCGGCACCGCTGGAGCGCCTCATCCAGCCTCGCGTGGAGCCGGAGATCGCCTTCGTCCTGGGCCGCGACCTGACCGGTCCGGGCGTCACGGCCGCGACCGCACTGCACGCAGTGGACCTGGTCATGGGCGCGATTGAGATCATTGACAGCCGGTACACGGACTTCCGGTTCACATTGCCGGATGTCGTGGCGGACAACGCCTCGTCCGGCGCCTTCGTCACCGGGTCGGTCGCACGGCCGGCTGTGGGGATCGATCTCGCCTTGGAGCCGTGCACCCTGGAAGTCGACGGCGAGGTCGTCGACACCGCGACCGGAGCAGCCGTCCAGGGACACCCAGCACAGGCTCTCGCCTTCGCCGCCAACGACCTGGGCCGCCGCGGTCACGTGCTGCGCGGCGGATGGCTCGTGCTCACCGGCGGGATGACCGACGCGATCCCTCTCCGCGAAGACACCACGGTGGCCGCCGGCTTCGGCTCGTTCGGCCGTGTCGTAGTGGGAGGGTGACATGCCCATCGTGAAGATCTCCTTGGCCGCCGGCCGGGATCCGGAGGTCCTCCGAGCCTGCTTGCAAGCGGTGCACATCGCCGTGCGCGACAGTCTTGAGGTGCCCGATTCAGCCGTACGGGTACTGATCACCGAAGTTCCACCCGGCTTGTGGAGCTCAGGCGGTGTCACCCTGGAGGAGCGCAGCGCCAATCGGGAGGCCGGAGACACCCGCTCAGAATCCCCCTGACGATGCTCACCCGTCGGAAAGGTGTGGAACCAAAGGCTGGGAGCCTAACGGTCGCTCAGGGTGAAAGCCGGGGGGTGGGATGCCGGTGGGGGTGCGGGTGTGCCGGTCCGTTGTGGATCCGGCGCCGCGCGCGGCAGTGAAGGACGGGGACCGGCGGTGAGCCGGAGGCTGCCGCCGGCCGCGGGGCAGAGCGCCCGCACGGCGTGTGTCCGCAGGTACGGTGCCATGGCGGCGCCACGGGCGAAGGCGATCCCGATGGTGCGGCGGAAACGGCGGACGCCGGCCGAACGGCGTCCCGGCGAGGGCGGATCCTCTGGGGCGCCGGGGTGTTGGTGTTGGTCATGGCGGCATGCCATCGGGGATGGCGATGAGGTTGAAGGTATGCCGGATGGGACCGGACCTGCGGGGCTACGCTGCCGGTGAGCGGGGATCCGGGCCGGCCCGTCCCGGATCCGGATGACGGTTCGGGGTGGATGTAGTCCCGGGGAAATTTCCACCAGATCCGCCTGACCTGCACCGATGTGGGGCATGTTCGGATTGTTGATCACTTCCGCTACGGTTCGTACGGTCCTGACCGGTGGCGCTCCCTAGCAAGAGCGTTCTCATCGGTAACGGCTATCCGCCGGTTCCCCACCACGTCCCCGTGGAATGTGGTGTCGTGGTCATGGCCGCGGGAAGGGGAACGGTCATGCGAGGTGTGGAGGCGCTGCCGCCTTCCCGGCATGGCTCAGCTGTGCTCTGGCCTCGGCGAGAGCCTCCGCTTGCCGCATCCAGTCCCCGCCGTCGAGACTGAGCCCGACCATGTCGACTCCGGCCTCGGAGTAGGCATGGAGGTGTTCTGCCACCTGTGCCGGGCTACCGGTGACCGGGACGGCCGCTGCCTCCTCCGGCGACATGCGATGGATCTCCACGAGAACCCGCGTGAAGGATTCGACGGCAGCCGGGTTGTCGACAAGGACGGCGTGACCTCCCACGGAGATCGATGGGACTGCACGGTCCAACTCATGGGCGATCTCGCGCAGCCGTATCACCTTCTTGGCCAGAGTCGCAGGGCTGACCAGGGAGGGCACCCAGCCGTCACCGTACAGGACGGCACGGCGCATCGCCGCCTCGGAGTTCCCGCCGATGATAATCGGCGGGACCGTAGCAGCGGGGCCGAGGGTGATCTCCTGGTCCCCCAGTCGGGTGGGTTCCCCACGGATGAGGCCCGGCAACGCTTGTAGCGCCGCGTCAGTCCAACGCCCTCGCCCGTGGAGCGGCGCCCCGACCGCACGCCAGAAGGGCGAGCCTGGAAAACCTCCGATCCCGACGCCGAGGACAACGCGGTTGCCCGACAGATGCTGGAGCGTCTGCATCTGCGTGGCGACCCATGCCGTGGGGCGCAGCGGAAGGCTGAGCACGCCGAACTCGAGTCCGATCTCTTCAGTCACCGTTGCGGCCCCGGCCAGGACGAGCGTGGCATCAAAGCTCGGTGTCCCGTCGCCGACGATGAAATCGGCCATGCCGACCGCATCGTAGCCAAGATCCTCAAGACGGCGCGCCATCGCGATGTCGGGCACGCCGGTCTGCGTCAAGGGCAATGTCGTGCTGATCCGCATCATGATTCTCCTGAGCGCCGGGATCGGGAATGCAGGCCACGCTAGAACCTCAAGCGGCGTTGAGGTCAACCGTCCAACCCCGACGCCGAAGCCTTCGAGCACTTCGACGGCGACTACGCGGCGGACAAGCCGCCGAGCCCGCAAGGATCAAGCTCAGTAGTCATAGAGCGGCGCATCGTCACAGGTCAGCGAAATCCGACCGAATTTTCCTGACTACTGGGGCCCCGAGAAGCCGCAGCGCCAGGCCGGCTCCACCCGCGGCAAGCAGGTCGTTGACGTTCTCAATCGCACGGCCACAGTGATCCGGCCTGGCGCCGCCTCGGCTCTCGGCTGGTAGGCGACCAGGGTTAGGACAGGCCCGGGTGTTCGGCGCGCAGCCGGGCGAGCCCGGCGCCGGCCAGCCGCCTATCTGACAGACACGGCACTCAGCACTTGGTCGTCAGCACCCCGGAGTAGCGGTTGTGGCGGTAGCCAAGGTTCACGTACGCCGTCCACGTCCGCCACCGCGTCGTGGAGAAGTCGCGACACTTGGCCCTGGGGTAGACCACGCCCTTCTTGGTCCCCCGGTAGTGCAGGACCTGCCGGCTGTCCCAGCCCCATGCGCGCTTCTGCTGGAGGGTGACCCGAACGAAGCCGTCCGACCCGCCGATCTTACACGTGCTGCCGCCGCGTCCCACGACGTGCCAGCGGCCGTTGATCTTCCTGCCGTAGGGCTTCGCGGCCCAGGTACAGGGCGCCACCGACTGGGTGGCCGCGATTGCTGGCGTCCGGGTTCGGGCCGGGACGGACTCGGCCGCTGCGAGCGGCATCGACGTCCCGAGCATGAGTGCCGCGGCCCCCAGCACTCCGAGCAGGTTCCATTTCCCCGTCTTCCCCGTCATTGGAGTGAACCTCTTCCTTTCGGTGATTCTCCAATGCCAGCTTTCCAAGAAGACGCCTGGACCGGGAATTGCTATGTCTGCACAAGGCTTGGCATTGCGTGCATGCCTTAGAAGGCGTTCGGGTCGGAACAACGTCTGCCGCAACGGCCAATGGGTTCCCGTAGGAATCCCGGGCCCCTCCCGCCCCGGCCTCAGGCACACTCGAGTACGCCAACCGGGCGATAAGCGCGTATGACGAATATCTTTTCGGCGGATGAACTTCGGCGGATGAACTTCGGCTGCTGGGCGCCGAACTTCTCATCGTCGACGAAGCGGACCGGCTGAAGACCGCCCCGCTGCCCACACGCCCCAAGCCAGGCGGGCAGCGGCACTCATATCCCACCCGGCCAGATAACGCCGAAGCCCGAGGCACGTCTGACTGATCATGAGGTATTCGTTCCGATGCCTCAGATCCGTGAGACGGCCCAGCCTCTGGCCAGGTGCGGGCGGGCAGGGCCGCCCTTCACGTCAGATGCCCGTGGTACCCCTGCTTCCTTCGTGCTCCGGCCGGGGGCGTCACTTGCTGTGGCGGATCGCCGCCCGTACGGCGGTGTAGATGACAACCCAGAGAGCCGCCAGGGGGATGAGGAACATGAAGATGATCTCGAACAATCCGACGTTAGGCATGCCCGCAACATAAGGCGCCGCGGTTGGAAAACGCTTAACGATCACTGTCCTGGAGCCGGCGCGAACGGCGTCGGCCGATGACCGCCCGACAGGCCCAGCGAGCGACACGAGGAACCGCCTCATGATCAGTGAGACGACTTCGATGCCGTTCGTCTCATACAACCTGAGGCGACGCAGGTCAGGGCCTTTCCGTGCATCAAGTTCAACGAGGCAGGACACCGCTGAACCGCCCCGATCCCGTTCCATTTCACTCAGAACCCTCGACGCCCGGCCGACTACGATGACCGGCTGATCGGCACGGCGGACCGCCACCCGGGTCCACCCTCCCCATATAGACGAAGCGACCGAGCACGGCAGGCGCAGGGGCGGCCATTCGCAGTTCCCGCGGCGGCTCGGGCCTTGACTATACTGTGTGGCACATCGTACTGTGCGGCACATGGGTAATGGGCGTGGCGGCGGCGTGTTCGACAAGCTTGAGCTGGAGCTGCGCAGAGGGGTCA
The DNA here is from genome assembly GCF_044465905.1 of Nonomuraea sp. NPDC049480. NCBI lineage: Bacteria > Bacillati > Actinomycetota > Actinomycetes > Streptosporangiales > Streptosporangiaceae > Nonomuraea > Nonomuraea sp. NPDC049480. The sequence continues at coordinate 2,937 of NZ_JBITMD010000009.1, read as the reverse complement.
TCGTGCTGGCGGCCCTGTCCCAGTTGCACACGTTCCGCTACGGCTACGAGCTACGCCAGCTCCTCGCCGACCAGGGCATGCCGATCGAGGAGGGCACGCTCTACCCCCTGCTGCGGCGGCTGGAGGCGCAGGGCGTGCTGATCAGTGAATGGCGCGTCGACGGCGGCCCGCCGCGCCGCTACTACATGCTCAGCGACGACGGCCTCCACCTGCGCCGCAGGCTGTCCGAGACCTGGCGCGGCCTGAACAAGACCATGGACGATCTTCTGGACGGGGAGGGGCGGTCATGAACGCCGGCCAGCTCATCGAGAGCTACGTGTCCGACGTCGCCAGGTTGCTTCCAGGCGCGCAACGCGCCGACGTCGCGCTCGAACTGCGCACTCTGTTACGTGACGAGCTCGCCGACAGAGCCGAGGTGGCCGGCCGCGAACCCGACGAGGAACTGGCCAGGCGCCTGCTCGCCGGCTTCGGCCGGCCGGCAGAGGTCGCCGCGCGCTACCGCCCCGCCCCGGCGCTCATCGATCCGGCCGACACCCGCCGGTTCCTGCGTGTCGCGATCATCGGCATGGCCGTCATCTGGCTGCTGGGACTGCTGGACCTCCTGCGCCGCCGCCCGGTGAACTCCCTCGACGGCGCCCTGTACGCGCTCAGAGAATGGTGGACCGTCGGCGCGATCCCGGCTCTGTGGTGGCCGGGTGTCATGTTCGTGTGCTTCGCCGGGGCCGCCTGGGTGAACGACGCCGCGCCCGGCTCGCCTGAGAGCCCCTCAGGCCAGTACGGCGGCGATCCGCTTCCGGAGCACGGCCTCGTGGCGGGAGTCCGTGGACAGGGTCACGGTCAGCCCGTCCGCGACCAGGCGCCCGCGTCGACCTTCACCACCTCATACACCACCCGGTGGCCGGCTTGCGCGGACAGCGAAAGCCGCACGGGCGGTCCCGCAGACCGGGGCTCGCCATGGGTGATCTCTGTCTGATTTAATGAATGAACGAACATTTATTAATGAAGGGTGGCGGTGGTGGCACGTCCCCGAGGGGTCGAGGATGCGGTGATCCTGGATGCGGCGGTACATGTCATGGGGCGGGTGGGTCCCGCGGGTCTCACGTTGGCCGCCGTGGCCCGCGAGGTCGGGTTGGTGCCGGGAACCGTAGTGCAGCGATTCGGTTCCAAGCATGGGCTGCTTCTGGCACTCGCCGACCGGTCTGAGAAGGACGCGAGCGAGATGGCTGGGCGAGTGCGTCAGTCGCACGACTCGGCGCTCGGGGCCTTGGCGGCGCTGACGGTGGAGTCGGCGGCTGCGATGGCCACGCCGGAGAGCTTCGCCAATCATCTGGCGTTCTTGTGCATGGATCTTGGCGATTCGCAGCTCTACGAGCGTGCGCTGGCCATTCATCGCACTCAGAAGCGGGCGATCGAGGAACTGCTGACGGAGGCGGCCGGTGCGGGCGAGCTCCGCGCCGGAACCGATGCCGCGGCGCTGGCCGGCACCGTACAGGCGATCATCGCTGGTGCGGGCCTGACCTGGGCACTCGAACGCGAAGGCACCCTTGAACAGCGGCTCCGGCGAGAGCTCGACGTCGTGCTGTCCCCTCACCTTCCGCCCCGACACAGCCACGACCTGGAGGAATCATGACGACTGACGCACGCCCGCTGGCCGGAAAGGTGGCTCTGGTCGCCGGCGGTACCCGGGGCGGCGGACGGGGCATCGCCGTCGAGCTCGGCGCCGCCGGCGCGACGGTGTATGTCACCGGCCGCAGCAGCACCGGTGGGCGCTCCGATCTGGACCGCCCGGAAACCATCGAGCAGACCGCCGAGAAAGTCACCGCGGCAGGCGGCCTGGGCATTCCCGCACGAACCGACCACAGCCGTCCCAACGAGGTCCAGGCCCTCGTCGACAAGATCGCTGCCGAACAGGATGGACAGCTCGACATCCTGGTGAACTCCGTATGGGGCGGAGACCCGCTGACAGACTGGGAACACCCTTTGTGGGAGCAGGATCTGGGCACCGGTCTACGGTTGCTGCGGCAGGCGGTGGAGACCCACATCATCACCAGCCGGTTCGCGCTCCCCCTCATGGTCGCCCGCAAGAACGGCCTGGTCGTGGAGGTCACTGACGGCAACACCGCCCGCTACCGCGGCACGTTCTTCTACGACCTGGCGAAGTCCGCAGTCATACGCCTCGCCGTCGCTCAGGCCGCCGAGCTCAAGCCCCATGGCGTCGCGGCCGTGGCCATCACGCCTGGCTTCCTACGCTCGGAGGCGATGCTGGAACACTTCGGTGTCACCGAGGCCAACTGGCGCGACGGCGCGGCCCAGGACCCGAACTTCGCCCACTCCGAGACCCCGGCCTACCTCGGCCGGGCCGTCGCCGCACTGGCCGCCGACCCCGACATCATGGCCAAGACCGGACGGGCCCTGGCCACCTGGGGCCTGTACCAGGAGTACGGCTTCACCGATGCCGACGGCACTCAACCGGACTTCGCCGCCCACTGGGCCGAGAGTCTGGAAGAGCAGTACGGACCCCTCGGAGACCCGCTGTAACCCTGGCCGGCAAGGGCAAGGGACAGCTGCCGGATGCCCACCGGCTGCCTACTCCTCTTCGGCGTCGTCCTCGTTGGAGGCGTCCGGGTCGCGCGGCGCGCGCAACTGGCCGGGGCCGCCGGCCTTGATGTTGAACAGGTAGCGGCCCAGGAAGTTGATGTGCCGGTCCTTGAGCGGCGAGAGGCGGGCGACGTCCTCGTCCTTGATGTCGTGGCCCTCGACGCGTAGCTGGGCGACGGCGGCGTCCAGGTAGCGGGTGTTCCACAGGACCACGGCGTTGAGGACCAGGCCGAGGGCGGCGAGCTGGTCTTAACCGAAATGATCTTGAAGCTCTCTGGCATGTCGGATGGCGGGAGCAGCTCACGCTTCGTGACCGGGAAGAATCTTGGTTCTGTGGTC